>NZ_BOMW01000024.1 GCF_016862395.1 Actinoplanes siamensis
ACTCCGAGAACACAGCCTGGCACAGGTTCTCCAGCTGGCGTGGCAGGCCGTCGAAGGAGCCCGGAACGTCATCAAATGGAATGGTGTCAGAACGAGAACCTACTGGGCGACCGAATACGGCGTACGCCGCGTCGAGCACTACACGACCAGCAGCAACAGCGACGTCACCGTCACCGTCACCGTCACCGCAGCAGTCAACGATTACCTGACAACCCCACCCTTGTCCGCCATCACCCGGACCCTGTTCGGGACCGTCCCCGCCATCGACGTGACCACAGTGCCCACCGCGTAACTCATCGACACACTCGCCGCCCGGCCGCTCGCGCGCACCGCTGAGCCGGGCGGTTCCACCGGCAACACGCAAGCGTGAGGTCAGGGACAGGCGCGGCGCACGGCGAACACCGCAGACCGTCCAGCAGGGCGCAACGCTCGCCGACAAACACGTCCCTTGGCTGCCGAAAGGTTGCACGGGGCAGCGATGCCGAGCGCGTCTCTGAATCCCGTAGCGTTGCGAAAGTGCCAGCGGCACCTTAATCCTGCGCACCGACGAGGAAGCCACGCATCATTGGCGTGACTGGGATCACATAATTAGCAAAGATCCAGGCCAGAGGCCTGTGTGCACCTAGAAGTAAGCAGCCAAGCTGAATTCAATACTTACTTCTTCTTCAGCCTGGCCAAGCGAGATCGCCTGCGGCTATCATGTCCCACATTGACACCAATGTGGGACACGAATGCGACTTAAAAGTGTCCGAGGGGGGACTCGAGCCCGTGTGCGTCGATGATGTCAGGACAGTACTTCCGCAAGATCGGTAGCGGCCTCATGCGCGGCAGCAGCTCGTGTGGCTTCGTCCGCGCTCAACGCGACACGGTCAACACGGGTCAGCATCTCGACCGCCGTGGCCGGATCGTTCAGGACCATCGCAACCTCAGCGCGGTAGACGAGCACCTCCACCAACGCGACCGGGTCGTCATCTGCCTCAGGATGGGCCAATGCACTGTCGAGAATCCGAGCTGCCTGCCGGGCGTCCCCTCTGGAGTCGGACTGCACGACGGCGTTCGCCATCGCCTTGCCCAGCCGTCCAGTCGGCGCCGGAGCAGGGGAGGCCGGGGCGTTCTGGAAGACGCGGATCCAATTGCCGCCCGGGTCGATGACGCTGAAGCCGCTGAGCCCGTCGGCGTTCTTCCGTGCCCGGGGCCGGGTCATCCGCGGCGTTCCGGAGACCAACACCTTGCCGTATGCGGCGCGCATTCCCGCCGCGAAAGCCCGGTACAGCTGCCCCGTGTCCGAGGTCAGCACAATGCACGAGCCGTAGGACTGCGTCGGATCGAACCCCGCGATCTCGAAGAACTGCAGATTCAGATCTTCACGTTGCAGCCCCACGGCCGGGTTGGGCTTGCGCTGCTGGTAAGTGGTGTGGAAACCCAGCACCGCGTAAAAGGCGACGATGTCGTCGATCGACGGGCAGGGCAGCAGGGGAATGGTTACCTCGTTGGTCATCCACACTTCGTAGCCGTCGTGAAGGGGCGCGCGCCCATGAAAATGGCCGATCGTCGGCCACGGGCAACCGAACGGCCGAGCGCGGCACGAGGACATCTTGAGATAGTTGTCGATCTCGGTCAGCACCGCGGCCTTGCCTGGACCGTCGAGGAACGAGTACCGCACGGCCTGGCGTGCCAGCTCGGCGACACCGTGCTCGTCCAGACCGAGCAGGTCTGCGGCCACCTGGTACTCCCGATTCAGGGTGGTGGAGAACATGGGCGGGTCGTCGGAGTTGATGGTGACCGGCACGCCCGCGGCCACCAACCGCGGCAGCGGCCTCAACGCGGTGGCAGGGTGAGGGTCGGCCACCGGGGCGGCGGGCAGAAAGCCGGGCACCCAGCTGATGACCGGCGTACAGGTAGATCAGCGTCACGGCCAGCGGGATGGCAGCGGCCGCCAGCAGCGGCGTCCGGCCTACCCGTGCGGTCGCACCGGGCACCACGACATCGGCGGAAGCGGGGACAGTCACAGCCGCCCTGATCGGCGCCTCCGAATCCGGGATAATCGCAAACCAGTCGCCCGTGGGGAGTCATTCGGTAGCGGCCCGGCAAGGCGGAACCATCGCCTGAACTCGCCCGGCGGCGGCCGCACTGACCATCACCACCGGACGGTACGGGGCGCCGTCACCTCGCTGAGTATTCGCCTTCGTGCCCACACCGCCCTGACAGCTCTGTGAGTCACCCCCGCTTACGAGCGGGGGTCGCCGGCGAGCCTGCTCATTCTGTGGAGGAGAAGCGGAGCCGAAGAGCACGACGCACGAGCATGGCGACGGTGCACGCGCGTGGCGGGCCGTCACCCCGCTGCCGGTACCGCACGGGCGGCCCGACGGTGGGTTCGTGGTGACGGTCAACGGTTGAGGTAGGTGGCCAGGCCACCGAGTTCCTCACTGGCGATGAACACCGAACGGACGTTGAGGATGGCCTCTTCGACGTGGGTGGTGCAGCCCCAGGCCGAGTCGCCCCACGAGTCGGCGATCTTGATCTCGGCCGGCGCGGTGCAGCCGGCGGTGCCGCCGAGCTGGCAGTGCTCAGGGTGCGGCATGGTGGCCTGCACAGCAGCCGCGGCTCGCATCTGGGCGGCGAGCTCGGCGGCGGCGGCGGCGCGTTGCTCGGCTTCGTCGCGCAACTGGCGTTCGGCGCGTACCGCCTTGATGGTGGCCAGGCGCAGCTCCAGGTGCTGCGCGACCTGGTCGGCGAGATGGCCGAGCACGGTCGTCTGCGCCTCGGTCAACTCCCGGGGCATGGCGTCGATCGCGGTAACGGTGCCGAGGTGGTGCCCGTCGGCGGTGACGACCGGGGCGGCGGCGTAGAACCGCAGCCCCAGCTCGCCGCGTACCAACGGATGCTCGAAGGTGCGCGGATCGGTGACCGCGTCGTTGACCACGTACGGGCCCTCGGCGCAGAACGCCGAAGCGCACAGTCCCGGTTCGGTGCCGACCTGCGTGACGCCATCGAGTCCCTTGACCGCGGCGAACCAGACCCGGTCGGCGTCGACGATGCTGACCGTGGCGATCGGGGTGCCGCACACCGCGGCGGCGGCCGCCGCGATGGTGTCGAACTGGCCGTCGGCGGGGGCGTCGAGGATCTCGTAACGGCGTACGGCAGCCAGCCGGGCCGAGTCGGTGAGGACGGTCCTGTCAGCGGTGATCGACACGGTGTGGTGCTCGCTTCCCATGGGGGTGTTCAGGCCGGGGCGGCGTACGTGGTTGCGGCGGTCATGCCGCATCCGCTGTAGCTGTGGTGATGCTGGCGCGTTCGAGGACTCGGTACACCGTCGGGCGCGACACCTCGAACAGCTTCCAGTTCGGCGATGGTGTGTTCGCCGCGGCGTGCAGCTTGAGCAGGTGCGCCTGCCGGGTCTTCGACAGTTTCGGGGCCCTGCCGGAGGACGCCCGGTCGAGGTAGATCTGATCAGCGGGCACGCCGAGGTCGAGCAGGATCTGCCGGTTGGCTTCCAGGTCCTGTTTGTCGGTGGAACAGCGGGCGTAGCCGATCAGCACGGCGGTCATGCCGGTGAGCCTATCGGTAACGGATAGCCCCCCTCACCGGACAGATCACCGGACACCTTGTGTGAGACAGGTCGCGCCGCTGGTCACCGCGGCACCGGGGTCAGCGGTCCGTTGGCGGTTCGGCCAACGGGCAAGATCATCTCTACCGCTGTACCGATCTTCCTCAACCCTGGGTTACGGGCCGTTGGTCGATGCATGCGTCGTGGCTGGGAATCTGAGGATCTGATCGCTTACTGGACGATCCTCACGATGTCTCGTTCGCGTCCTTTTCGGCGTCGCCCGGTGTGGGTCGGCTGAGGCGTTGCGGCGCTGCACTTTTGGGCCGGGTACCCGTCCCAGCGGCGGGTGGATCCGGGTGAGCAGGCCGCGGATGCGGTTGGTGATGCGGGTGACCTCGCCGGCGGGATCATCGTCGTAGCCGACCAGCACCTCCAGCTCGGCCAGGGTGTCGTCGGCGGCCTGCTCCAGCGGCGGCCTTACCTTGCGGAACACCCGCGAGACCGTCGCCTGTGAACACCCGAACAGCTCACCCGCGACGTCCTGAACGTTGTCGTGTCTGCGCAGGAACAAGGCCAGCACCACCGCCCGGTGCGGGCTCACAGCCTTGCGACGTCCTTTCCTCGGCTGCCAGTCACCCACAAGGGTGGACACCGCCAGAATCAGTGCCGCGAGTTGGTCCGCACGCATCCCGGTCATACGCTCACTACGCGGCGGCCGTCCACCGAGGTACTCCTGAGTCCACACAACCCAGGCGAACCCTCGACGGACGGCCGCCGTTACGCATCGTCACCCTGACGCGGGACCGCGAGAAAAGCGACCACCGTGTTCTGAATAGAGCTCCGGGGGCTTGCCGGTAGAATCAAGCCCCCGGGATCCAACTATTCGGACAGACCTTCACGGGATGCAGGCATAGTCGCTGCTTTGGAAGCTCGATATCGCGTCATTTAGATTATGCGCCCCAAGATCCGGGATCTGACCGCCGTTCGCCGAAACGCAAACCCAGTCTCCACGATTGCCTTCCAGGCGGTGCGCCCGCACGGTCATGCTCGTGTTGTTGATGATCGACGAGGCCTCCTCGTCCAAGCCCGTGAATTTGAGCCACTGCTCGGTCTCGCCCCTGTTCCAACTCCACAGCCGGCCCTCGAAATTGATGTCCTTGTAGAAACATATATTGCCGGCCGGGCAGGGCTGGCCGGCGGGCGCTGTCGGTGACGCGACGGCAGACGAGACAGGCGCGAACAACACACCGCCGATGAGAGCAACAATTACTGCGGTCTTCTTCAGCATGGTTTTCTCCTGTTCTCTTTCGATTGATTCAGCGAGTTTCCGCCACACAGGGGAGCCGCAGCGGTGCCGGGACAACAGCCGCGTTCGTTTTTCGGATCGACGTAAGAATCTGACCGTATTCTTAGTTTTCCTGGTAACCGTTCAGTGTGCCGGACGCCGCCATCCCCCATACAGAACCGGGCACGAAGCAATCTTGGGATAGCGAGCTGTCTCAGCCCGGCGATCGACCAGAACGGCTCACGGGAAACTCTCTCGACAGGTGAGGAGGTGGATGATACGCCCGGAGCAGACATCGACCGGATACATTGCGGCTGTCGACACAGCCTCGGCCGACACGGCGACCTGAACGGCACCGGCCCCGTTGTCGTACCGGATCCTGGCGTTGGACCACACCGCTGAGTCCGGCATAGAAGCGGAACCCGCAAAAGTTGACGGTACTCCGGCCGGGCACCCGAGGTGAGCTCTTTGCTCGTTATCCGCCGGTCGCCGCGGCCAGGGTCTTTTCGTGTTCAGGCAAGGGTGCCCTGAGCTGCTGCTATACGGGGGTGTCACTATAAGTCCTCCGACAGCACGCTGAAGTCGAACCCCGGATCGTCCAGCTCCAGTCCGAGGCAGTACTTCCATTCGATCCGGGCCCGCACCGCCTCGCCGGCCTGCCGATCGGTCAGATCGCTGGCGAACTGCAACGCTGGCACCAGTGATAACTGTCCCGGCGACAACCCTGGCCGGCCCCGAGCCGCGAATGCCCTCCCCGCATCAACGATGATCAACGTCCAAGGTGTTGAGCCTTTCCAGCGTGGCCGGGGGTGAAATGGGGCCAACGGCCGTCAAACGGGCCGGAAAGCTCTGGCCCCGAAGTCACGGTATAGCGATCATGTCAGCGTGAAGCAGTACCGGAACCTTGATGACCCGCTCGACGGTGCCGACGTTGTACTTATCGGCCTGTTCTCGGCCAAGGAGAAGCGGTACGAGGTCAGGCTCGACGAGCTTGCCGCCCTCGCCGAAGCCCGTGGTAGCCGGGTGGTGGGCCGATACGTTCAACGCCGCGGCGCCTCCGACCGGTGGAACGAGCGACCCGGCGGAGCGGGTCGGATGTCTCAACCCTTCTCCCGGCGGACGCTGCTGACGAACGGCAAGGTCCGCGAGATCGCTGAGGCGTGCCGGAAGTCAGACGTCAACGCCGCGATCTTTGTGAACACCTTGACGCACATCCAGCGCACCGTGTTGGCCGACATGCTTGGCTGCCTCGTATTCACCGGCGATGATCTCGCCGCCCACGGTGAGACCGGGTAGCAGCGGGGCCGGCGGCGGGAGCGTCTCGAGCGCTGCCTGCGGAAGCGTTCGGCGAGTGGTACAGGTTCGGCTGGGCAAAGAGATCTGGCGGGTAGGACGACATGGTGCGGTTCCCGCGGGGGCAAGGTGGACGGTGCACCGCTGACGGTTTACACATCCCCGGTGCCATGCTGGGATTGGCCGCACGACCGTGGGAAGCGACCGAGCGAGCCGCAGCCGGGAGGGAGACCGCCCCCGTGGACCGTCGAGGATTCCTCCGTAGCACCGTTGCCACCAGCACGGCCGGACTCCTCGCCGGGGTTCTGGCCGACACCGACGCCGCCCTCGCGTACGACGGCGAGGTGGATCTGACCTCGCTGCAGACCACCGTCGAAAAGATCAGCCGCGGCTACAACGGCCAGCCGCCGGAGGACGTCCTGAGCCAGCTCGTCGACGAGTTGGCCGGCGCCGGGCCGCTGATGAGGCTGCACCACCCGCGTCAGGACAGACTCGACCTGGCCCGGGCGATTGGGCAGCTCGGCGGGATGGCCGCGATCGTGCTGCACGACATGGGCCGCAGCCGCGACGCGCTGGCCTGCTTCACCACCGCCGAGAAAGCCGCCAAGCAGGCCGGCGACCGCAGTCTGCGCGCCTGGGTGCTGGCGCGCAAGGCAATGGTGCCGCTCAACTGGGGCGCCCCCTTGGTCGCCGCCCGCATTGCCGGGCAGGCCCGACAGGCAGCCGGCCGGGCCGACACCGCCGCGGCCGCGGCCGCGCTCGCAGCCTCGGTCGCGGCGCGAGCCCATGCGATCGCCGGCGCCACCAAGGACGCGAACAACGCGCTGCAGCACGCAGACCGGATCGCGGGCAAGCTGTCGGTCGCGGAGAGTGCGGACACATGGCTTGGGTACGGCCTGCAGAAGCACTTCGTGCACCGGTCACAGGCCCTGACCCACCTGAAGGCCAGCACGCTCGCCGCGAAGAGCCAAGAGGCTGGCCTGGCCCTGTCCAGCGAGACCGGCATGACACGCACACTGCTGCTCCTGGACGGTGCGATGTGCGTCCGCCACGACGGCGACCCTGCCGGAGGGTGTCAGGCCGCCGTCGACGCGCTTACGAGACGACCCGGCAGCTACCGGGCCGGCCTGGTTCGACAGCGCGCGGCCGAGCTGTACGCCAGCGTGCCCGCCAGCGACCGGAACCTCGCTGAAGCACAGCGCCTCGCTGACCTGCTTGCTGAAGCTGCATGACGTCAGCGGGCGCCCCGGCGTGGCAGTGGCCTCTGAACCGCGAACCGGCTCGACCAGTTGTTCCGCAGGTACGGTTTGATGAACGAACTTACGTTGCACGCATCGTGCGAGGGCTTTGATGCTCGCGTTCGATCGCCGACTCCGACTGCACACCAACCCCGGCTGCGCTGCGCGACCTCGCCCGCGTCAGCTAGTACGGCATGCATGCCTTGGCCGTGCCGGCCGATCTGGTCGTGGCCGTCTCGACCGGGGCACGTGACGCTGCACCTGTCATACCGGCTCCCGTGTTGGGCTGAGGCGCCCGGCAGGGCCGGTTCGCAGAGTTTGCAGCGCTTCGGCGGGGACTGGCGCCGAGACAGCCAGGCGGTGAGTTGGTCCGGGGACATCCGGGTGGAGGGTCCGCTTGATCGCAGACCGAGGCTCCCGTAATACTCGCGGCCCTGGTGCACGTATTCCTGCAGGGTCCCGGCCGGGGTTGTCAATGGCCAATCAATTCGCCCCAGAGGCGGCCAGTAGTTGTCCCAGCTGGCGGCCACGGATTTCTCCCCGCTGGCGGCCGGATAAGTTCCCCGCCGCGGGGCGCTTGCACCGTGGGCATCGACGCCGAGCCAGTCGCCGTATACCGACGAACCCTCGCTCTGAGTTTGTTGGTCCTCGGCCGTACTCGGCGGTCCGGGAGCGCTTCCCCGGACCCGCACGCCTCGCGATTGCCAGACCTTTACCCCGGGTTGTTGGCCCGAGATCCCGAAGAACCATTCCAAGAAGAAGTCCTCCGCCGAGCCCATGAAGGCGTACCGTTGAATGGAGTTGTTCCTGTGCGTGTGCGTGTGCGCGTGCAGGTGTTATACGGTCATCAGGAGGATGTCCGGGGGCCGAGAGGGGCGCTGGCGATGGCGACTTCGCTGAACGACGACGACATAACGGTGATTCACCCAATGGATACCGACATCCGTAAGGACGACCCCAACGTCGGACCTGCCGACGACGACGATTGGTGGGACAGTGGCCGACGCGACAACAACGTGGACGACACCGACTGATCCGGGCGCCTGCCGAACCGGCGGAATAGGGACACGAGCAATGGCTGACGCCGTTAGCCGAGGAATGACTTCGCCGGAGACCGGGCAGGCATCATCGGCGTTGTCCGGACTAATTCATCCAACTGATGTGGACACCTTCGTACGTGATCATTGGGAGAAGCGCCCGCTCGTCGTGAGCCGAGGCGATCCTGAATATTTCGCAGATCTGCTGACGCTCGACGATGTCGACTATGTATTGTCCATGTCCAGCCTGACTTCCGATGAGCTGCGGGTGGTTCTGGATGGCAACGAGACGCCGGTCTCCAGCCTGTTCTCAGGCGGTCCGAACGGGCCGATGAACGCACTTGAGGCGCTGTACGCGTATTACCGAAAGGGCTCGACCATCATCCTCAACTCACTCGATCGGCGATGGGAACCACTGAAGCGTCTCTGCGGAACACTGTGCACGGAAACCAGTAGCAGATTTCAGGCGAACGTCTATATCACCCCGGCCGGCGCGCAGGGTTTCAAAGCGCACTACGACATGCATGATGTCTTCGTACTGCAGGTACACGGAACTAAACGCTGGCGGCTGTACGCTTCGCCGCTGCAGCTTCCTCTGCGGGGCCAGTCATATGATAAGTCGGGACCGAGCCCGGGCGATCCGGAACAGGAGTTCGATCTGCATGCCGGAGACGTCCTTTATCTGCCGCGAGGAATCATTCATTCTGCGAAGTCGAACGAGGGCACATCAGTCCACGTCACCATCGGTGCGCATCCTTTGTTGTGGTCGGACCTGATACAGGCGGAAATCAAGAAGGTGTTCGCCGCGGACGTCCGGTTCCGTAAGGGACTGCCTATCGGGTTCGCGTCCGACGGGGCAGCGCGACATAAAATGCAGAAGGCGATCGAGGAGTTGCTTGGCTCGTTGTGGCAGCAACTGTCGCCGCCGGACATGGTGGAGCAGTCATTGAAACGGGCCGCCTCACTCGGTCCGCCCGCATTGCGTCATCATCTCTCCGACCTCGAGGACGTCGCTGAGGTCGGCGTCGACACGCTCGTGCGGCGTCGGCCGGACCTGCGGTGGAAGACGACGGTCACCCGGGATGCGGTGTCGCTGGACTTTCACAACAAGACGGTTCAGTTTCCCGCCAGGGTGGCGGACGAGGTTCGGTTTGTTGCGGAACACAACGGTAATGGTGGGTTCGCCGCCGCCGAAATCCCCGGTGATCTGGACAGCCCGGGCCGACAGGTCTTGATACGGGCCCTGGTTCGTGAAGGTTTCCTCACTCTTGGTTGATCACTGTCCGCCTGATGAGGTCGGCTCTTCCACGTCATAGCCCGTGCGCACGCGAGGGAGTCGTCGTAGATGCAGTTGCCCAGAATCCTGCGACTCTTTTCGCCTCACCGAGGCCGGCTCGCAACGGTGTTGATTCTGATCGTGCTGGGGGCGGTGCTGTCACTTGCCCCACCTTTCTTGTTGCGTCAGATCCTCGATGTGGCGCTACCTCATGGCCGGATCGGCCTGCTCACCGAGCTGGCCGCCGGCATGCTGCTCGCAACCGTAGGAATCAGAGTCGCCGCGGTTATCGAGTCATATCTGTCGCTGACTGTGGGACAGGAGATCATAAACGATCTGCGCAAGCGGGTGTACGACCATCTGCAGCGTATGTCCTTGGCGTTCTTCACTCGTACCCGCACCGGTGAAATACAGTCAAGGATCACCAACGATGTCGGCGGGATGAGCGCCGCGGTCACCGGTGTGGCAGCCACGGTCGTCGGGAGTCTCGCCACCGTCGCGGCCAGTCTCATTGCCATGGTGATCCTGGAGTGGCGGCTGACGGTGCTGTCGATCCTGCTGCTTCCGGTCTTCGCGTTAATAAGTCGCAGTGTCGGGGAGGAACGCAGGGCCATCACTCTCGAGCGACAGCAGAAGCTGGCGACGATCTCGGCCTTCCTCGAGGAATCCCTCTCCGTGAACGGGTTCCTGCTGACTCGTGCCCTGGGCAGTTCACCCGTCCTCGTGGCCGAGTTCGGGAGACACTCGAAAGACCTTGCCGACCTCGGCGTCCGGTCTGCAATGGCCGGGCGATGGCGACAGTGCGGGGTGCAGGTGGTCATGTCGGCCATGCCCGTCATGGTCTATTGGTGCGCCGGACTCGTCGCCCACCACACCGGCACCTTCATATCGATCGGCACCCTGGTCGCCTTTACCGCGCTCCAGCAGGGGCTTTTCGGCCCGGTGGCACAGCTCATGCAAGTGGGAATCGCTGTCAGAAGCTCACTGGCACTGTTCCAGCGCGTCTTCGAGTATCTTGACCTGCCCATCGATATTCCGGCGCCGGAGCACCCCGTCCCGCTGCGCCGCGCTCGCGGGAACGTCCGGTTCGAGAACGTGCATTTCTCTTATGGCGACAAGCAGGTACTGAGCGGAATCGACATCGAGGTGCCGGCCGGTGGCCGGCTGGCGATCGTGGGCCCCACCGGGGCCGGAAAGACAACGCTCGGTTATCTGGTGCCCCGTCTTTACGACGTTACCGGGGGTCGTGTCGCTATTGACGGGGTTGATGTTCGTGATCTGAGCTTCGAAACTCTCGCCGATACGGTCGGCGTCGTTTCTCAGGAAACCCACATTTTTCACACCACGGTCCGGGACAACCTCCGTCTGGCCAAGCCGGGCGCTACTTCGGACGAGGTCGAGGCCGCCGCAAAAGCCGCTCAGATCCACGACTTCATCGAAGCGCTCCCGGACGGATACAGCACCATCGCGGGAGAGCGGGGGTACCGATTCTCCGGCGGAGAGCGACAACGCATCGCCATCGCCCGCACCTTACTTCGTGACCCGCCCGTTCTGGTGCTGGACGAAGCTACGAGCGCGCTGGACGCCGAGACGGAGCACGCCGTTCAGCGGGCCCTCGACCGGCTCTCGGTCGGGCGCACCACGATTATCATCGCGCACCGCTTGTCCACCATCCGGAGCGCGGACGAGATAGTGGTACTCGATCACGGGCAGATCGCCGAACGCGGCGATCATGACCACCTCGTCGTCGCCGGCGGACTCTACGCGTCTCTCGCCAGCCGGAGTTTGTTGTCGCCATCGGCTCCAGCGGACGCGCGAACCCGCCGATCAGCCCCACATGGTCAGCCAACCGGTAGACCTTCTGGGAAGACAGCCGTCTGACCACCTGGGTGTCGATCAGCGACGACGTTCGGATCTCGTCAGAACGACAATCCAAGTGACCGGAACGTTGAAGAGGGCGGCCACGCAAAGATCGCGTAGTACGGCAGAAAAGCCGGCGCGTACTTGAGCGTCTTGAACCAGACTTCGCTGTACGGATTGTCGTTGGAGGTCTTCGGCCGCGAGTGTGAGCGGATCACCTGAGGCTCACCGCGAGCCCGGTCAACCAGCATCGCCACCAGCTGGTCGTCAGATACCTATGCCAGGGGTTCAACGGCCGGGTCCTGCTCGATGGGTAGTCGGTCGTCATCAGAGCGTCTCCCTAGACATCGAGATCCGCCGTTATTCGTACGGGCCCGGACTTGGCGCTGTGGTCCGCCGTGTGGGCTTGCCGAGCATCGGCATGGTGCGAAAGTCGTAAGCGCTTACGGGGCAGCGGCGGGCTCACAACCAACCAGAATGGCAGCATGGAGCACAGATATGTGGGTGCGAGTGGACTGCTGGTCAGTGAGTTGTGTCTGGGCTCGATGACGTTCGGGGGCGAGGCCGACGAGGCGGCGTCCCGGCTACTGCTCGACCGGTACGTCGATGCCGGCGGCAATTTCATCGACACCGCCGACGTGTACGGCGGCGGTGCGTCCGAGGAGATCATCGGCCGCTGGCTGGCCGCTCGGGCCCGTGACGAGTTGGTCATCGCCACGAAGTGCTTCTGGCCGACCGGTGGCGGCCCGAACGACCACGGCGCGGGGCGCAAGCACATCATCGCGGCCGTGCACGCCAGCCTGCGACGGCTGGGCACCGACTACATCGATCTGTACCAGGTGCACGCGTTCGATGAGTCCACCCCGCTGGAGGAGACCCTGTCGACTCTCGACGGGCTGGTGCGAGCCGGGACGGTCCGTCATCTCGGAGTGAGCAACTACGCGGGCTGGCAGCTGCAGAAGACGGTCGACGTGGCGCGGCACCGCGGCTGGGAGCCGTTCGTGGCGTTGCAGCCGCTGTACAACCTGATCGACCGGGACGTCGAGCACGAACTGGTGCCGGTGTGCCGCAACGAGGGCGTCGGCATGATCCCGTGGGCGCCGCTGCGCGGCGGATGGCTCACCGGCAAGTATCGGCGCGGCATGACCTCGGCTCCACCGGACACCCGGTGGGAGGCGGACAAGCAGCCCTGGCTCGGCAACTGGCGGAACAGCGTCGACGAGCGCACCTGGTCGGTCACCGACGCTCTGCTCGCCGTGGCCGATGAGGTGGGGCGCAATCCGGCGCAGGTGGCGCTGCGATGGCTGATGCAGCGGCCGGGCGTCACCGCACCGATCATCGGAGCCCGTACGGTCGATCAGCTCGCGGTCAACCTGGGCGCGTCCGGCTGGTCGCTCACCGACAAGCACATGGAAAGCCTCACCGTCGCCGGGGATCGTCGGCCGCTGCCGTACCCACACGGCTACCTGGCGAAATCGCCACGCCGGCGCCCGTAGGCCGATCCGCACCCTCGCGGCGCCCGGCGGCGACGACACCGGGGCGGTCAGCCTCGGCGGAGCTCCGGCGCACTTGCAGGACAGCGGGGAACACCCGCCGCCAGTACGGCGCGAGTTGCCGATTCACCAGCGCACGGGTGGCCGCCGCGGCCATCGTCTCGACCGGCTGACGCACCGAGGACAACGGCGGGGTGGTGCAGACGGCGATCACACTGTCGTCGAATCCCACGACCGCCACATCCTCGGGGACCCGCCGGTCCGTGTCGGCCAAGGCCTGCATCACTCCGGTCGCCATCAGGTCACAGCCGACGAAGAACGCGTCCACGTCCGCCTCCTCGGCCAGCAGGCGCAGCGTCAGCTCGTAGCCCGCCTCCCGGCGGAACTTGCCGACCGCGGAGATGTCGGCCAGCCCGAGGTCACGCACCGCGCGCCGGAATCCTTCGCGCCTGGCCTCGGCGCACGGGTTGCTTTCCTGGCCGTGTAGCGCGGCGATGCGGCGGCGCCCGGTCTCGTGCAGGTGCACGACCGCCGCGTACGCGCCGTCGGCATTCTCCATGTCGACGAACGGGACCCCTGGGGCGGACGGACCCATCGAGACCACCCGTTCACACCGCGCATGAAAAGTTGCCGCCAGCTCCGGCGCCACATTGATCAAGATGACACCCACGCTCACCGTGTCGGCGATCTTCGCCAGCAGGGCGGCCGCGCCGGACTCGTCGACCACATGGACCCGCAACTGCGCCTCCCCGCCGGCGAGTTCCTGCAGGATCCCGGCGGTAACTCGACCGTAGTACGGGCTGTCGCCGAAGACCGCGGCGTCATCGACGACCACCAGCTCCACCACGCTGCCGTGGCCGAAGGCCAGTGCCCGGGCGACGGGATCGGGCCGGTATCCGAGTTGGGCGATCACCCGCTGGACGTGCTCGCGGGTCTGCGGTGCCACCCCCGGGGAATTGTTGAGGACCCGGGAGACCGCTGCGGTGGACACGTTCGCCGCGGTGGCGACGTCAGCCAACGTCGGCCTCTTCGGTGACATCACCCGACTATACATTCGCCACGATCAACCTTCCGGTGTGCCACGGTGACGCCCGTGTTCACGCATACCAGATCGCACCCGGTCGAAGGTTGGGGGCGGCAGGTGTCGGAGTACGAGGCGGCGACCGGCCGAACCCCATCGCGCTGTAGGGCAGTCATCAAGCCGGCAGGGTGACCCGGCGGCAGGCGAGTTGACGGCCCACGTGCTGGTTAGGCAATGTCTCCGGCCGGACGCTGCGATCGTGCCGCCTCGTCCGGCCGTGCGGGCTCGTCAAGCCGTGTTGCTCGGGAAAGCAGATACGCGGGTCGGCGTTCTTGGGCCGATTCGTGGCTTGTTTACGGCGACCAGTGCTGATCGAGGCGTCATGACCAGGAGATCTCGCGATGACGGTCGACGAGGCGGCCGGACTTGTGGCCGTGGCCCTCGGTGGCCAGGGTCACGACCGCGTCGGTGCCCTCGGTGACCGTCTGTGGGCCGGAGTGGCCGTTGAAGTCGGTTGCGGTGTATCCGGGGTCGGCTGCGTTGATCCGGATGTGGGGGAACGCCTTCGCGTACTGAGTGGTCAGCATGGTCAGGGCCGCTTTGGACGCGGTGTAGACCGGTGCCAGGTAGGTCGACTCGGGTCGGGACGGGTCGTGGGTCGCGTCCAGGGAGCCCATGCCGCTGCTCACGTTCACTATGACCGGGTCGGCGGAGCGGGACAGCAGCGGCAGGAACGCGGTCGTCGTGCGGACCACGCCCGCGACGTTAACGTCCATGACCGCGAGCACGTCAGCGCCGGTCAGGGTGCTCGGGTCGCCGGCCGGCCCGTGAATGCCGGCGTTGTTGATCAGGACGTCGAGTGTGCCTTCGTGGGCCTCCACATCGGCGGCCGCGGCTGCCACGGAGACGTCGTCGGTGACGTCGATGCGGACGAAACGCGCGCCGAGTTCATCGGCCGCGACCTTGCCGGCGTGTTCGTCGCGGGCGCCAACCAACACCGTGTGGCCCGCCGCGATCAACCGGCGGGCCGTCTCGTAGCCGAGGCTCCGATTAGCGCCAGTGATGAAAGTGGTCGTCATGGCGCCACCATGCCGCGGTCCCGCCCCCGTATCCAGGGAAAAGCGCTACCACCCAGATTCTCGTCGGGTGCGTAAGACTCGCAGGCATGAACGAGTTCGGTATAACCCTTCGCGCGTGGCGCGACCGGATGTCCCCGGCCGCCGTGGGCTTTCCGCTGGGCCGGACGCGCCGGGCCAAGGGCCTGCGTCGCGAGGAACTTGCCGAGCTCAGCGGCATCTCGGTCGACTACCTGGTCCGGCTCGAGCAGGGCCGTTTCACGAGCCCGTCGGAGCAGGTCGTGGCCGCGCTGGCCCGAGCGTTGCAGCTGTCCGGCGCCGAGCGTAATCACCTCTACCGGCTCGCCGGTCTCCATGCTCCCGGTGCCGCCGAGATCACCGACCACGTCTCCGCGAGCGTTCAGCGCGTGGTCCGGCGCCTCGATGACGCAGCGGTAGCGATCTTCGCAGCCGACTGGCAGCTCCTCTGGTGGAACCGTGGCTGGGCCGCGCTGTGCGGTGATCCGTCGGAGGTGCCGCCCCACCTGCGCAATTTTGTCCGTGACACCTTCCTGGCCAGCGTTCCGCGGCTCAACAAGCACGGCGTGACGTCGCTGGTGGCGGGAGCGCCGGAGGCCGCCCTGGTAGCCGACCTGCGCCGGGCGACCGGCCGTTTCCCGGACAGTCGCCGCCTCGGTGCGCTGATCGAAGAGCTGATCGCGGGAAGCGACCGATTCGCGATGCTCTGGGCGCACGGCGCTGTTGGCGCCCACCGCAGCGACCACAAAATAATCGACCACCCCCGGGTCGGTCCGATTGCAGTTGACTGCGACGTGCTTACCGACGGCGACGCGGACTTGAAGATCGTCATCATGAGCGCCGCCCCCGATAGTGACGACGAGATAAAACTGCGCCTGGCCCTACTCTCCGGAGCGGACAGCGAGGTGTGATCCGGTCGTACGTCAAAGGCACGAACCACATCGCCGCGTGGCGCGGCACCGCCGTTCGGGCGCCCGGGAGCCGGACGTTGCCTCGCCTGAAGAAGTCCGGGGCCTGCGCCGCGGGCCTGCCGACGCTGACCTCGGGCGATCTGACCCTCTACGACCGTCTGACTCTGATCATCACCGACGACGTCGCGGAACACGTCTTCCACCCGATCCGCGACCCGGCCTCCCACGCGTTGGACGTGATGTCCTGGCTCACCAGGCGCGCCCTGCGACCGTGACCGGGGCACGAGCAGGTCGTGGACCGGGCGCGCGTCAGAACAGGGCGGTCTGGCCGGGGATCGGATCCCGGCGGCCGGACATCGCGCCGTGCAGGACGCGGGGCTTCAACGTGCCGGCCCAGGCCGGCGCCGGCTCCGGCGGCACGTCGGGCGTCTCGACCGGCGCGTCGCCCCCGGTCAGCGCCCACAGCGACGGCCCCAGGTTGATGCCGTGCTCGCGCAGCGCCCGCCGGATCACCAGGTAGTCCAGCGGCAGGCGGGCCGTCTCCGGGCCGGGGACAGGCAGGTCACGGCGCATCCGCATGAGCCGGCGATTGCGGTCGACGATCTCCCGGGACGTGGGGTCGCGGAAACTCGTCGCGGCCAGCTCCCCGACCGCCTCCCGCAGCGCGGCGACGTCCGCCTGCCAGGCCTGGTCGACCGAGCCGAATGTGCTCAACAACCGGGCCGCGGTACGGGCGCCGAACCGTCGTACCCCGGGAAGGTTGTCCGAAGGGTCTCCGCGCAGCGCGGCGAAGTCCGTGTACTGCCAGGGGTGCACGCCGTACATCGCCGGGAGGGACTCGGCGTCGACCAGCACCGAGCGGCCGAAGCCGCCGTTGCGCACCCGCAGCACCGACGTGGTCTCGTCGATCAGTGCGAACGCGTCCCGGTCGCTGGTCATCAGCACGGACTGCCAGCCCCGCTCCCGGGCCAGGGCGGAGGAGCTGGCCAGGACGTCGTCCGCCTCGTACGCCGGCGGGACGACAGTGCCCACGCCGGCCGCCCGCAGCAGGTCCGGCGCGATCTCCAGCTGCCGGCTCAGCTCGGCCGGCTTCGCCGGGCGGTGCGCCTTGTAGCCGGGGTGGTCGGCACGCCGGGCCGAGTCGCGCGGGCAGTCGAAGCCGACCAGCACCGCGTCGGGCCGCAGCTGCGCCGCGGCCCGGGCGAGGTAGCCGATCAGCCCGCGCAGCGCGGGAGCGGGCTCCAGCGAGCCGTCACTGGCGTGGTACGCCCGGTGGAGCAGGCTGTTCCCGTCGAGGACCAGCAGCAGCCCACCCGTACGCGACACCCTGCGAGTTTGCCACCCGGGAGCGGGGAAGGCCAACGTGCGCCGGTCAGCGCGCCAGGCCGTGCCGGCGATGAGTGATCTTCTCGACCAGCCGGACCGGGGCGACCCGCCGCAGGGCGAAGACGAACGGCGCGTTGCTGCCCACGGCGTACCGCTGCCGGGGTTTGTCCGCCTCGATCGCGGTGACGATGGTCGCGGCGACGCGCTCGGCCGGGATGCCGGCCTTCTCGTTGCGGTCCAGAGCGGTCAGCATCCGCTCGAAGTCGGCGCGGTGCGGCGAGTCCCCGCTGACGTATTTCGTCCGCCGCTCGCTGATCCCGGTGTTGATCGACCCGGGTTCGACGGTGGTCAGCCACACGCCGAACGGTGAGTACTCGTGCCGGGCCGCGTTCGCGAACCCCTTGATCGCCGCCTTCGACGCGACGTACGAGGACCGGTACGCCAGCGGGAACGACGCCAGCATCGAGCCGACCATGACCACCCGGCCGTACCCGCGCTCGCGCATGCCGGGCAGCGCCAGCTGCGCCAGCCGCACCGGGCCGAGCACGTTGACCTCGAAGAGCCGGCGCAGCGCGTCCGCCGGCAGCTCCTCGAACGGCCCGGACTGGCTCTCGCCGGCGTTGTTGACCAGGATGTCGACGCCGCTCAGCAGCGGGGCGGCCGCGTCGATCGACTCGTCCGAGCTCAGGTCCAGGGCGAGATATTCGACACCGCGGGGCGGGTGTCCGATCGAGGCCGGGTCCCGGCTGGTGCCGATGACCCGGTAGCCGCGGGCGGCCAGCGCCGCGGCGGTGGCGAGGCCGATACCGGAGGACGCTCCGGTGACCAGGGCGGTGCGCTTCATCGCAGCACGATAACCGGCGCGCGCCAAGATCGTCGGAGGCGCTACAGTCCCCCTCGCTCGATTCAGCGTATGCGGGGGAACCACCACACGTGAACATTCTCAGATCGGCCACCGCCTCGGTGGCCGCCGGCCTCCTGCTGCTCGCCGGGTGCGCCTCCGGGAGCGAGGCGCCTTCCGGACCCGCCGCCGCGGCGGCCTCGCCGTCGCCGGCCGGCAACGGCATGGCGCAGGCGTCCGCGTGGGAGATCCTGGTCCGGGCGAAGCAGGCGCTCACCGCCGCGAAGTCGTTCCATGTGTTCGGAACCCTTCAGGGCGACGGCGGGACCGACACGTTCGACCTCAAGCGGGCCGGCGCGGACTTCCTCGGGACGCTGACGATGGGCGGCGCCAGGATGGAGGTGCTGGCCGTCGGTGACCAGCGGTTCTTCCGGGTCAACCAGAAGATGGCGGCCCTCGTGCCCGGCGCGCAGAATCTGGGCGTCCCGGCGTCGGCGCTGAACCGGATGTGGCTGCGGCCGGCGCCCGACGACCAGAGCTTCGCCAAGCTGGCCGGCGACTTCGGCGTGGAGGCCCTGCTCGATTCGACGAGCAAGGCGGTCAAGGGCGACGCGACCGTCTCGGACGGTCGTCCGGCGATCGTCCTGAAGGACCCGGAGACCGGCGACGCCCTGTACGTGTCGACGGTCGGGGAGCCGCTCCCGCTGAAGATCGATTCCGATGGCGGCTCCCTGATCTTCCGGGAGTTCGGCGCCGAGTTCCCGGAGATCGCGATGCCGGATGCCGGCAACGTCTTCCAGGTGCCGTCGCAGAAGACCAAAAAATCCTGACAACCTATTGATTCTGTACGACGGGGACACAGTGCACATGAAGAAGCGGGTCACCCTCGCGGTGGCCATGACGGGTCTGCTGCTCGCCGGATGCACGTCCGGCAAGTCCGCCGAGGCGCAGGCCGGGCCCACGGCGTCGGCGTCGGCTGCCCCGATCACCAACGGCATCCCGGCGCTGACGGCGGCGGAGATCCTGAAGCGGGGGTCGAACCAGGTGAAGGCGTCGAAGTCGTACCACGTGACCGGGAAGATCACCAATGACGGCTCCACCATGGAGTTCGACTTCAAGGTGGCCGGCAAGGACAAGATCGGCTCGCTGACCATGGATGGCGGCAAGATGGAGATGCTGGTCGTCGGCGGCAGCCAGTACGCCCGGATGGACAAGTCGTTCTGGACCCGGATGCTCGGCGCCGACCTGGGCAAGAAGATGGCCGCCCAGATGAAGAACCGCTGGATGAAGACGCCGAAGGGGCAGGAGAACAAGTCGCTCGCGCAGTTCTTCGACGCGGTCGACGTCGACAAGCTGCTGGACGAGACGGCCGCCAGCCCCGGCCTGTCCAAGGGCGCGCTGTCCGAGTTCAACGGCACGCCGACGATCCTGCTGAGCGACGCGGACTCGGGCACGTCTGTCTACGTGGCCACCACCGGCCAGCCGTACGTCCTCAAGGTCGGCGACATCGGCGGCAGCAACATGGTCTTCTCCGACTTCGACAAGGAGTTCGCCGAGATCAAGGAGCCGGCCGCCGGCGAGGTCATCGTCGTCCCGGACACCAAGAAGAAGGCGTGACGTCACGGGCCGGTGCGGGAAGTGCCCGCACCGGCCCGGTCCCGCGCGGCCGGCGCCGCGCCGATCTACGCCGGTGAGCCCGGGTACCGGAAGGCGCTGGACCGGGACAGCGACGGCGTGGCCTGCGAGCGATGATGTCCGCTGTGGCGGAGGAGGTCTGGGCGGCCCTGCCGGGGAAAGTCCGTGCCGGGACAGACGAACAGATCTGCCGGCGCCACCTACCGTTCGCGGTGAAGCCGCTGCGCGATGCGACGCCGATTGCGATCAGTCCCGCGCCGGGGTTCCGCGGTCGCCGCCTCGGTCAGCGGCAACGCTGAGCGCACGATCGGATTCTGCCGCGGACTCGCGAAGCGGCGAGGGCTCGAGGACCGCGTCCCACCAAGGCCGATGGTTGGTGGGACGCGGCCGGCGTGCGTTCGGCCCCTGGGCGTGGCCGGGTCGGACGCAGAGCTTGTGGTTGTGGTGGGACGCGGCCGGCGTGCGTCCGGACCCTAGGCGGGGCCGGGCGGGAGGCAGCGCTTGTGCGCGGTCTGGTGGAAGCGTGCGGTGACGGCCTCGGCGACCTCCGGCTTCACCGGCTTGCCCTCGAGGAAGTCGTCGATGTCCTCATAGCTGAAGCCGAGCACGTCCTCGTCGGCGACGCCGGGGCGCAGCGACTCCAGGTCGGCGGTGGGAACTTTGCGGACCAGCGGATCCGGCGCGCCCAGGGCTGCCGCGACGGCGCGGACGCGCCTCTTGGTCAGACCACTGAGGGGTACGACGTCGGCGGCGCCGTCGCCGTGCTTGGTGAAGAAGCCGGTGACCGCCTCCGCCGCGTGATCGGTGCCGACGACCAGGCCGCGGGTGGCCGAAGCGACCGCGTATTGCGCGATCATCCGCTCGCGGGCTTTGATGTTGCCGAGGATGAAGTCCTGCTCGGCGGCGTCGCGCGTGGTCAGTCCGCCGGCCAGCAGCGACTGCAGCGCCGCGTCGGCGGCCGGCCGGACGTCGACGGTCAGCACCCGGTCGGCCTGGATGAAGCCGAGTGCCGCCTGGGCGTCGGCCTCGTCGGCCTGGATGCCGTAGGGCAGGCGCATCGCGATGAACTCGGCCTGGTGGCCGGCGTCGCGGGAGCGCTCGACGGCGAGCTGGCAGAGGCGGCCGGCGGTGGACGAGTCGACGCCGCCGCTGATGCCCAGGATCAATGCCCGGGCGCCGGTGCGCGTGAGCGTGTCGGCGAGGAACGCGACCCGCCGCTCGATCTCCTGCGCGGCGTCGAATTCCGCGGTGACGCCCAGTTCACGGGCGATCTGCTCGGTCATGGGACCAACCTAGCCTTGCGTGCGTAGGCCCGCGCGGCACGGGCCCGATCGCCGCAGCGCACCGAGCACCACTGGCGCCGACCGGTGCGCAGCAGGAACCGCTGGCAGGGCTTGGACTCGCAGGCGGCCAGCCGCTCCGCGTCGGCGCTGGTGAGCAGGTCGGCGGTGTCGGCGGCGAGGACACCGAGCGCGTGGTCGACCACCTGGTCGGTCGGGTGCGGCTTGGCCCGGTGCAGGCCGAGGGCGGGATCCCAGTGCAACTCGGCCGCGGTGGGCACATGGGTGATCACGAAGTTGATCTCGCGCAGCGCGGCGGGTGGGGGCTCCAACTGCCCCACCCGCGCGTTCAGCAGGGCGCGGATCTGCTCCCGCATCGACCGCAGCCGGCTCGCACATGCCTCGCGCAGCTCGGCGCCGGCCGGGATCAGCCCGCGCTCGGCCAGCCACCGCGTCGCCCCGGCCGGCGTGTCGATCAGGTCGGTGACCAGACCGCCGGGCGCGGTGACGCGGCTGTTGGCCAGATCGAGGCCGGGGTGCAGGTCCGCCCCGGGCGCGGTGTCGTTCACGGACCTCACGGTACGCCTTGCGCTCATCCGTGACAACCCGATAGCCTCACGGATATCACCGATCCCATCCGTGAGGTTCACATGATCACTGTCCAGGCCTTCGGAGGCCCGACCGCCCTTTTCGAGTTCGGGGGCGTCCGGTTCCTCACCGATCCCACGTTCGACCAGCCGCAGAGCTACGCGTCGCCGAGCGGCACCACGCTGACCAAGCTCGCCCCACCCGCGGCCGGGCCGGAGGCCCTCGGGCGGGTCGACGCGGTCCTGCTCTCGCACGACCAGCATCCCGACAACCTGGACGACTCCGGCCGCGCGCTGCTCGCCGAGGTCCCGCTCACGCTCACCACGGTCAGCGGCGCCCAGCGCCTCGGCGGCACCGCCCGCGGCCTGGCCCCGTGGGCGTCCTTCCGGGTCGGCGACGTGACCGTGACGGCTGTCCCGGCCCAGCACGGCCCGGAGGGCTGCGAACCGGTCACCGGCGAGGTCACCGGCTTCGTGCTCACCTCCGCCGGTCTGCCCTCGGTCTACGTCAGCGGCGACAACGCGTCCCTGGCGATCGTCGAGCGGATCGCCGAGCGGTTCGGCCCGATCGGCACCGCGATCCTGTTCGCCGGTGCCGTGCGCACCGGCCTGTTCGACGGTGCGCTGCTCACTCTGGACAGCGGGCAGGCCGCCGAGGCGGCCCACATCCTGCAGGCGACCCAGGTCGTGCTGGTGCACTTCAACAGCTGGGCGCACTTCACCGAGGGCCGTGACGAGTTGGTCAAGGCGTTCACCGAGGCGGGTCTCATCGATCGCGTTCAGCTGGACTGACCCCGGCGTCCGAAGCGGCCGGTCTTGCCGGCTGCTGGGCTGGTCCGGCGTCCGTGGCGGCCCATCTTGCCGGCCGCTGGGCCGGTCGGGCGTCCGAAGCGGCCGGTCTTACCGGCCGCTGGGCCGGTCCGGGCCTTCGTCGCGGCCGGACGCGAGCGGACCTGGAGGCTTCCGGCAACTTCTTGACAATTTTCTGGAAACGATTCCAGACTGGCTCAACCGATCGATCGACATCGAAAGATCAGGGGGTCGGCCGTGGCGGTGACCATCAAGGACGTCGCGCGGCTCGCCGGGGTCTCGCCGTCCTCGGTGTGCCGGGCGCTGGCCGATCCCGCCCGGGTGCGCCCGGAGACCCGGGAGAGTGTCGAGCGCGCCGCGCGTGAGCTCGGGTATCACCCCAACCGGGTGGCCCGGAGCCTGATCACCGGGCGCACCGCGAACCTCGGCGTGGTCCTGCCGGACCTGGCGAACCCGTTCTTCCCGTCCGTGGTGAAGTCCATCCAGACGCAGGCGCGGCGATTCGACTACGCGGTGTTCCTCAGCGACACCGACGAGGACCCGGCGGTCGAGGTGCCCGCCATCCGGGCGCTCGCCAAGCAGGTGGACGGGTTCCTGCTCTGCTCGCCGCGGGCGCCCGACGAGGATCTGCGGTCGTTCGCCGGGGAGAAGCCGATCGTGGTGCTGAACCGGCGGATCACGCCGTTCCCGTCGGTCACCGCGGACAGCACCGGCGGGATGCAGCAGGCCGTGGCGCATCTGCACGCGCTCGGGCACCGCCACCTCGCGTACGTCGCCGGCCCTCGCACCTCCTGGTCCAACCGCGACCGGCAGCGGGGCCTGCGCGCGGCCACCGCGGCGCGCGGGATGAACCTGGTCGAGATCGGTCACGTCGCGCCCACCGTCGACGGTGGAGCGGCCGCCGCCGACCTCGTCCTCGCCACCCCGGCCACCGCGGTCCTGGCCTACAACGACCTGATCGCGCTCGGCCTGATCCAACGGTTGCAGGCCCGGGGCGCCGAGATCCCCGGGCAGGTGAGCGTCGTCGGCTTCGACGACATCCCGGTCGCCGGGCTGGTCGGCCCGCCGCTGACCACTGTCGCGATCGGCAAGGAGCAGATCGGCCGGGTCGGGGTGGACCTGCTGCTGGAGCTGATGGCCGACGCGCCGGCCCGGTCCGCGGGCCCGGGCCGCCGCGCGGCTGCGCGAATGCCCGCCGCGCCGGCCCGGTCCGTGGGCCTGGGCCGCGGCGCGGGTCCGTTGCCGGCCGACGCGCCGGGCCGGCGTACGGCTTCCCGGGACTCCACCGGCACCGCCCGCCGGGTGCTGCCCACCCAGCTCATCGTGCGTGGTTCGACGGGGCCCGCCCGGCAGAAGTAGAAGGGAACCACAGATGTCGCCCAGCCGCCGTCAATTCCTCACCCTGACCGCCGCCGCCGTCACCGTGGCCGCCTGCAGCCCACCGGAGAACAACAGCCCGTCCTCCGGCGCCTCCGGTCCGGTCCCGGACAGGCCGTCGAAACCGGTCACCCTCAACGTGCTCGACGTCGCCGGCAACCTGCAGCTCACCCAGGGCATGATCGACGACTTCGTGGCGAAGAACGGCGCGGTGGTCGAGCGGGTCACGTACACCAAGGCGACCGCCCCGGAGCTGGTCGGCAAGATCAAGGCGCAGCAGGCGGCGAACCGGGTGGACGTCGACCTCGTGCTGACCGGGGTGGACGGCCTGGCCGCCGGGATCGATCAGCGGTTGTGGGTGCCGCTGCTGCCGGCGTACGCCAGTCGTCTCTCCGGCATGGGGGACTACCTGCCCGGCGCGGCCGCCATGCAGAAGCTGGCCGGCAACGAGGGCGTGACCGTCACCTACTATCCGTCCGGGCCGCTGATCGAGTACCTGCCGGCTAAGGTGCCGAACCCACCGAAGACGGCGCAGGCGCTGCTGGAGTACGCGAATGCCAACCCGGGCGCGGTGCAGTACGCCCGGCCGTCCAACTCGGGACCGGGCCGCACCTTCCTGATGGGCCTGCCCTATCTGCTCGGTGACTCCGACCCGAAGGACCCGGTCGACGGCTGGGCGAAGACCTGGGACTACCTCAAGCGGCTCGGCGAGTCGATCACCCTATACCCGTCGACGACCAGCGAGACCATGAAGAACCTGGCCAACGGCTCAGCCAAGATCATCGCGTCGACGACCGGCTGGGACATCAACCCTCGGGTGCTCGGGACCGTACCGAAGGAGGCCGCGATCGGCACCCTGGAGGGCTTCCACTGGGTCACCGACGCGCACTACGCGGTGGTGCCGAAGGGTGTCTCGGCCGACAAGCAGTCCGCCGTGCTGAACCTGCTGGCCTGGATGCTCACCCCGGAACAGCAGGCCAAGGCGTACGACAAGGGCTACTTCTACCCAGGTCCGGCGGTGGCGGACGTGCCGATCACGATGGCGCCCGCCGGCAGCCAGCAGGCGATCAAGGACTACGGGCGGCCGGAGTACGAGGAACTGATCGCCGGCAACCCGGTCGAGGTGCCGCTGGCGGCGTCGGCGCTGGTGGCCGCTTTCGACAAGTGGGACCGTGAGGTCGGCGGCGCCAAGGTGAAGAAGTGACCGGCTTCGAGACGCTGCGCCTGGACGGGGTGACCCGCCGGTTCGGGGACGCGGACGCGCTGACCGGGCTCGACTTGGAGATCCGGCGCGGGGAGTTCATCGCGCTGCTCGGGCCGTCCGGCTGCGGCAAGTCCACCGCGCTGAACTGCTTGGCGGGGCTGCTGCCGCTCAGTGACGGCAGCATCTGGCGGGACGGGACCAGGCTCGACACGCTGCCGCCGGAGCGCCGCGGATTCGGGATGGTGTTCCAGAACTACGCGTTGTTCCCGCACCTGTCCGTACGAAATAATGTCGCTTTCGGCCTGAAAATGCGCGGTGTGCCGCGGGCCCAGGCGCGACGCCGCACCGAGGACGCGATCCGTCTGGTCCACCTCGAGGAGCATGCCGGCAAGCTGCCCGGACAGCTCTCCGGCGGTCAGCAGCAGCGGGTCGCGATCGCCCGCGCCGTGGTCGTCGAGCCGTCGCTCGTGCTGATGGACGAGCCACTGAGCAACCTCGACGCGAAGCTGCGCCTGGAGATGCGCACCGAGATCCGCCGCCTGCATCAGAACCTCGGCCTGACCACCGTCTACGTGACCCACGACCAGGAGGAGGCGCTCTCCATGGCGGACCGCCTGGTGGTGCTCCGGGCCGGGCGCGTGCAGCAGATCGGGACGCCCGAGCAGGTGCACACCCGGCCGGCGAACCGGCACGTGGCCGACTTCATGGGCTTCCGCAATCTGCTGCCGGGCCGCTCCGTGGACGACCATTTCAAGATCAACGACTTGGGGGTACGGGTGTCCGGCACGTCCGTGGGCGAGATCCACAAGGGCGACCCGGTCGTGGCGGCGATCCGCCCCGAGGACGTGCTGCTGCGGCCCGGCGGGTTCGAGGTCACCGTCGAGGTCGCGGAGTATCACGGCCGGGAGATCGCCGCCGAGGTGCGTACTACCGACGGCCTGACCCTGCACCTGCGCACGTCGCAGCGGCTGGCCCCGGGGGACAAGGTAGGCGTCGACCTGCCCGCCGACCGGTTGCTGGTGTTCCCGGCATGAGCACCGCCACCCTCGCGGCCCGACACCGCCTCGCCGAGCGGGGTATCGACCCGCAACTGTTCCTGCTGATCCCGGCCACGGTGTTCGTCGTGGCGCTGTTCATCTACCCGTTCTGCTACGGCATCGCGGTGTCGCTGCAGCCGGCGCAGGGCGGGGCGCTCGCCGCGTACCGGGCCTTCTTCACCGACGCCTACCAGCGCGACACGATCGCCACGACGCTCGCGATCTCGCTGCCGGCGGCGCTGTTCAACGTGCTCGCCGCCGTGCCGATCGCCTACCGGATGCGCGGGCGGTTCCGCGGGAAGCGGCTGCTCACCATCATCCTGGTGGTGCCGATCACGCTGGGCACCGTGCTGACCGCCGAGGGCCTGCTGAACTTCCTCGGGCCGACCGGCTGGTTCAACCGGGTGCTGCTCTCCACCGGGCTGGCCGATCGGCCGGTGACGCTCACCCACAACTACTGGGGTGTGTTCTTCTCGCTGGTGATCACCGGGTTCCCGTTCGCGTTCCTGCTCGTGCTCTCCTACCTGTCCGGGATCGATCCGAGCCTGGAGAGAGCGGCGGCGACGCTCGGAGCCGGATGGGCGCAACGGTTCTTCCGGATCACGCTGCCGTTGCTGGCCCCGGGACTGGCCACGACGTTCTGCCTGACCTTCGTCCTGGCGTTCAGCGTCTTCCCGTCGGCGATCCTGGTCGGTGATCCGTCCGGCAGCACCCGGGTGATCAGCGTCGCCGCCTACGAGGCCGCCTACGTGCGGTACGACTACGCCGCCGCGTCGGCCGCCGCGATCGTCATGGGCGCCGTCGAACTGGTGGTGATCAGCATCGTTCTGGGACTGCGGAGTCTGCTCTACACCGGATCGACGGCGGGAGGAAAAGGATGAGACGCCGGATCGTGGCCAGCCCTGGCGCCTGGGTGGTGTGGGGCCTGGTGGCCGTCTTCTTCGCCGGTCTGGCCGGGGTGATCGGGTCGGTGGTGGTCAACTCGTTCGGCGTGCGCTGGTTCGACACCTGGCTGCCGGAGTCCTACACCACACAGTGGTACGGCCAGGCGTGGACGGATTTCACCCTGTTGCCGGTGCTCACCGTCACGCTCCTGGTCTGCCTGCTGGTGGCGGGCATCTCCGTGCTGGTCGGGGTGCCCGCGGCGTACGTGCTGGCCCGTCGCAAGTTCCCCGGCGGCAGGCTGCTCCACCTGCTGTTCCTGCTGCCGATCCTGATGCCGCCGATCACCTACGGCATCCCGCTGGCCACGGTGCTCTACAAGTACGGGCTCGCCGGTCATCTGTCCGGGGTGGTGCTCGCCAATCTGGTGCCGTCGGTGCCGTTCGTGATCCTCACGATGACGCCGTTCATCGAGCAGATCGACCCGACGATCGAGCGGGCCGCGCGGATGTGCGGGGCGCGGACGCGGCACGTGTTCGGCAGAATTCTGGCGCCGTTGCTGGTGCCCGGCATCCTCGCGGCGTCGATCCTGGTCGTGGTGCGCACGGTGGGCATGTTCGAGTTGACCTTCCTGACCGCCGGGCCGGATTCGCAGACGCTTGTGGTGGCGCTGTTCTACTCGATGTCCGCGGCCGGCATCCGGGCGCAGCAGTCGGTCGACGCGATGGCGGTCATCTACTGCGTGATGATGCTGGTCCTGCTGGTGGTGGCACTGCGGTTCGTGAATCCGACCCAACTCGTCGCCCGGGTGAAGGAGGACCCGGAGTGAGGATCACCGACGCCCGTGTGATCCTGACCTGTCCGGGGCGCAACTTCGTCACCCTGAAGATCGTGACGGAGGACGGGGTCACCGGGGTGGGCGATGCGACGCTCAACGGGCGGGAGCTCGCGGTCGCCGCCTACCTGCGCGAACACGTCGTCCCGGTGCTGATCGGGCGGGACGCCGCGCGGATCGAGGACACCTGGCAGTACCTGTACAAGGGGGCCTACTGGCGGCGTGGGCCGGTGACCATGACGGCCATCGCGGCCGTGGACACCGCTCTCTGGGACATCAAGGGGAAAGTGGCCGGGTTGCCGGTGTATCAGCTGCTCGGCGGTCGATCCCGGGAAGGGGTGACCGTTTACGGCCACGCCCACGGGGAGACGGTCGAGGGGCTGCTGGCGGAGATCTCGCGATACGCCGGCTCCGGGTATCGTGCGGTACGGGTCCAGTCCGGGGTCCCCGGGCTGTCGTCGGTCTACGGGGTGGGCACGCCCGGGGTGACCTACGAGCCGGCCTCGTCCCCGGTGCCGGCGGAGGCGGTCTGGGACACCGAGCGGTATCTCGACCACCTCCCGCGGGTCTTCGCGGACGTCCGCGCGGAGTTCGGGCCGGGTCTCAAGCTGCTGCACGACGTCCATCACCGGCTGACCCCGATCGAGGCGGCGCGTCTGGGCCGGAGCCTGGAGCCGTACGCGCTGACCTGGCTGGAGGATCCGGTCCCGGCCGAGCTGCAGGAGGGCTTCCGGCTGATCCGGCGGCACACCACCACGCCGCTCGCGGTGGGCGAGGTGTTCAACTCGCTCTGGGACTGCCGGCAGCTGATCTCCGAGCAGCTCGTCGACTACATCCGGGCCACAGTGGTGCACGCCGGCGGCATCACCCACCTGCGCCGGATCTTCGACCTCGCGGCGATCCACCAGGTGCGCAGCGGCTCGCACGGCGCGACGGATCTGTCGCCGGTGTGCATGGCCGCCGCCCTGCACGTGGACATCGCGATCCCCAACTTCGGTCTGCAGGAGTACCTGCCGCACTCCGCCGAGACGGACGCGGTCTTTCCGCACGGCTACCACTTCGAGGGTGGCTACCTGCATCCGTCCGAGACGCCCGGGCTGGGCGTGGACATCGACGAGGAGCTGGCCGCGCGGTATCCGTACCGCCCGGCCGCCCTGCCGGTCAACCGGCTGCGGGACGGCACGCTGCACGACTGGTGAGGGGGATTGCGGGAAGAGGCGGAACGTGTTCGGTATGTGTCGGCGGAACGTCGGGCGCCGGGGGCGGGATGATCGGGACGGGCGGTGCGGGATGATCGAGCGGTGGAAGTTGTGCTCGACGGCGGAGACCGGCGCTGCGTACTGCTGCTGATCGAGCTGCGCAAGCTGATCTCGACCCTTTCGCCCGGCGCCGTGGTGCACCTGATCGCCACGGATCCGGCCGCGCCGCTGGACCTGCCGGCCTGGTGCCACCTGACCGGGCACACGTATCTCGGCCCGGTCCCGGGAGACCGGCCCACCTACGCGGTCGAGGTGGCCGCCGCCGCGAAGGCCACCGACGCCGACCGCCCCTGGCGGCTCAGGAACTCGTGAGCGTGGCCAGAGCATCCGGGGAAGGCGGGCCACCGGAGCGGCTCGGGCGCCGACACAACGTCCCAGGCCAACGCTGGGCGTAGTGGCGACCTACGACAAAATGATCAGGCCGGGACCGCTGAGATTCTCAGCGTCCCGGCCCGGGAGATGACCGGCTGTGTCAGCCGACCTTGGCGTGGTCCCGTGAGGTGGGGTCGGCCGAGCCGGCGCCGCCCCCGGTGCTCGGCGTGGTGATGCTCGCCTTGACCGCGTCGGTGTCCTGGCAGGCGGTCCGCAGCTTGAGGATCGCCGTGCTGACTTCGGCGGTCAGGACCGCCTCGTCCGGCTCGCCGGCGGCTGCCTGCGCCTTCTGCACCGAGGTGTCGAGCACGTCGGTGGCCGCCGTGACGATCGTGCTCTTGGCAGTCTTACCCAGAGCGACGATGTCGACCGCGGTGGCCAGGTCCAGGTCGCGCCCGTTCTCGCCGCGGGTGGCCTGGTCGGCCAGGGTGCAGGCGCCCGCGGTGCCCTTGTCCAGGCCGGCCACGTCCGGTCCCGCCCCGGCCGCGGTGGCGGTCGCAGGGGAGTCTTCGCTGTTAGCGCAGCCGGTGATCGCCAGTAGGGTGCACGTGGCGACGGCTGCGATGGTGGATCCACGCATGGTGCGGGAGGTTACCCGCACACGGTGATATCGGACGGGCTTGGGGTAGCTCAGTGTGAGGTACAGAACGTCCGATCTGCCCCTGCTTTTGTGGTCTGGCGCATAGTTATAACGCCGGACGGTAGCGATGGTGATGTCACGCAGAGCGATAATGCGTGATCATGACACTGATCGACGTGCTGGGTTTCCACAGCTGCTCACCCGCCCTCGCTGGGGATCCTGCATGTCGACGGGCAACGATGGGTGACGTACGCCTCCCTGCGGCGGAGCAAGCCGCCGGCCGTACGTTTCGTCTCGGTCGGTCTTCCCGCACTGCTTCGCACCCGGCCGCGCGCTGGCCAAGCGGGCGCCGCGATGTCCTAATCGCCGGCGGAGGGCTCCTGGACCACGGGGCCGCCGCCCGGACGGCGCACCATGGCCACGGGACCACCCATTCCCTCAGGGAGGCCGGGATCGCGACGCCGTTCAGGCGGCCGGGACCGCCGGGTCGCTCAGGAGGCGGGGGGCTACCAGCGCCGCGACTTCGCGGAACGTGTCGGGCAGGGAGGTCTCCGGGTGGTCGAGCCAGTGCTGCACGCTCGTCCGCAGCGCCGTCATAAACACGGCGACCAGCAGCCGGGCGCGCAGTTCCGCGTCCGGCCCGGTGAAGCGGCCGGCGATCTCGGCGGCCAGGTCGCGTTCGATCGCCGTGTAGGCCGCGATCTGGTGCGCCAGGTGGTTCGGGTCGTGGTACAGCTCGCGGCGCTGGACCAGCCAGGAGGTGTCCGTGTCGGCGAACGCCTCGGTGAGCAGGTCCAGGGCCGTGCCGGTGAGAACGTTCCACGGATCGGCGGCCGGCTGCCGGCGGATCGAGTCGCACAGCCGGCGCATCCGATAGGCGTCGCGGTAGTAGAAGACCTCTTCCTTGTTCGCGAAATAGTTCGTGAACGTTCGCCGTGAGACCCCCGCGGCTTCCGCGATGGCATCGATCGTGACGTTGTCGGCGCCGCGCTCGGCGGCCAGCCGGACGGCGGCCTCGTGCAGCGCCATCCGGGTGGCCATCTTTTTACGTTCGCGCAGCCCGAGGTTCTCCTCCACACCGCAACCCTAATGCGACGTGAGCCACTTCTCAAAGTGCAAACTTGCCTGGAGTGCAAACAAAGGCGAGGCTGAGTGCTGTGAGCACCTGGGCGGATGCGGCGGCGCGGCGACGGGCCTGGAAGTGGCTGTCGCGCACCGCCGTGCTCGCCGTCGCCGCGGCCGCCGTCTGGCTCACGGTGCGCGGTCGCCTCCCGACCCCAGGGGCGATGTGGACCATTCTGCGTACGGCGGACGCCCGCTGGGTGGCGGCGGCACTGGCCGCGCAGGTCGTGTCCCAGGTTGCGTTCGCGCTGCAGCAGCGCCACCTCCTCGCGGCGGTCGGGGTGCCCGTCTCCCGGGTGGGGATCGTGGCCATCACCTATGCCCGTTCCGCGATCAGCCTGGCCCTGCCGGCCGGCTCCGCCATGTCGGCCGCCTACGCCGTCCAGCAGTACCGGCGGCGCGGCGCCTCCGGCCCGACCGCCGCCACGGTCACCGTGCTGTCCATGGCGGCGTCGATGGGCGGCCTGCTGGCGGTGTGCGTGCTGGCGTTCGGTCAGGGCCCGCTGCTCAGCTGGTGGCATTCCGCGTCCTACGAGGCCGTCGCCGCCGCGGCGGTGCTGGTGTCCGCCCTGATCACGGCGGTGCGCTCCCGCCCCCGTACCCGCCGATCGCCCAGCCCCGGCCACGATCGGCCCGCACCCGGCACCGCCGAACCCTCCGCTCTGCGGAGATTCCGAACCCGCCTGCGCCGGGAGTGGACGGCGGCCGTGACCGCCGCCCGCTCGATCCGCCCCGTCGACGGCGCGGCAGCCCTTCTCTGGTCCGCGCTGAACTGGGCAGCAGACGCGTTCTGCCTGGTCGCCGCCGCGCAGGCCTGCGGCTTGCCGGCCAGCTGGCAGACCGTCGGCGCGGCGTACCTGGTGGCCCAGGTCGTGCGCCAGATCCCGCTGAGCCCCGGCGGCCTCGGGTTCGTGGAGGCCAGTCTGGTCACCGCCCTGAGCATCGGAGCCTCCCCGGCCACCGCGGCAGCGGCCGTACTCGGCTATCGCCTCGTCTCGTTCTGGCTGATCCTCCCGGTCGGCCTGATCACCTACCTCGGCCTACGCCGGCTGCCAGCACAGCCGGCGGAGTTCCCAACCTCCCCGCTGCTATCACCCCGCTTCGCAGAGTCGTCGCGCTAGCTCTCCGCAAGTCCGCCCTGCCCTGCTGGCCCGGCCTCGCCCAGCCCGGCCCTGCTGGCCCAGCCCGGCCCTGCTGGCCCAGCCCGGCCCTGCTGGCCCAGCCCGGCCCTGCTGGCCCAGCCCGGTCCGGCCTCGCCCGGCCCGGCCCGGCCCGGCCCGGCCCTGCGCAGGCTCTGTCCAGCCCAGCCTTGCTTGTCAGGCCCGGCTCAGCCCGGTGCCCGTCGGCGCAGGTCTCCTCGGCCCAGGTCGACGCGGCTCGGCGCTGCGCGGTCCGGCTCGGCGCAGTCCCGCCCTGCCTGGCCCAACGCGACGCTGCCGAGCGTGCCCGCGCCCAGCGCAATACGGTCATGCCCAGCCCGCACTCGGCGGCGCCGTCAGCTTGGCTTGTCCTCTTCGGTCTAGCCAAGTCCTGGTGCTCGCTTCGGCCACGGGTCGCTCGGCGATCCGGGCCCGCCCGCTGTCAGTCGAAGTTCAGCCCTCCCGTCCGGGTACGCTTGAGCTCGAAGAACCCCGGATAGTTCGCCATCGTCCGTGCGGTGTCGAAGAGCCGGGTGGCCTCCTCACCACGCGGAATCCGGTTGAGGACCGGGCCGAGGAACGCGACCCCGTCGATGTGGATCGTCGGGTGCCGACGTCCTCACCGACCGGGTCCATGCCCTCGTGGTGGAACTTGCGCAGTGCCTCGTCCCACTCCGGCGACTCGGCGGCCGCTGCCAGGCCGGCGGGCAGGTCCCTCCGAGCGCCAATCCTGCCGCAGCTGGATAGGCCAATGCATCAGACCAGGGTGGTAATCCGAAGTTCAGACCCAGGTCTGACGCGGCCGTCGCCCGGACCGCATAGCTTCGCTGCCATGGTTGTCGCAACCCATGCCATAGCATTCCGGGTCGAGGCCCTGACCAGTCCCGATCGGGACCGCGCCGTCGATGCGCTGCGCGCGATCGCCATCCTCGGGGTGGTCCTCGGGCACTGGCTGGTGACCGCGCTGGTCTTCGGCGACGGGCCGGTCCACGGGGCCAGTCCACTTCGCTCGCTGCCGCTGCTCACCCCGGTCTCCTGGGTGTTTCAGACCCTGGCGGTCTTCTTCCTGGTGGGCGGACAAGTCGCGGCGACCGGTTGGTCGAGACACCCCATGTCGTACGAGGACTGGCTCGCCAACCGACTCAAACGCCTGTTCCGCCCGGTACTCGTCGTCCTCGCCGGGTGGGCGGTGATGGCCGGCTTCCTGCTGGCCACCGGCGTCTCGCCAGAAACCGTGCGCACGCTGGTGGCACTCGTCCTGTCACCGCTGTGGTTCCTGCTGGTCTTCGCCGCTCTGACCGCGGCGACCCCGTGGGTGGTGCGGCTGCACCCGGTCATTCCCCTCGCTGTCGTGATGACGGTCGACCTGCTCCGGCTCGGATGGGACGCGCCTGCCTGGGTGGGTTGGATCAACTTGGCGGCTGGCTGGCTGGTGCCGTTCACGCTGGGCACGCGCTGGCGGACCGTCCCGCGGGGAATGCTGTGGACCCTGCTTCTCGGCGGCGTAACCGCAACCGCGCTGCTGGTGTGCTGGGCGGGGTATCCGGCCGCGATGGTGGGGGTGCCTGGCGCGGGCTTCTCCAATCTGGCGCCGCCGAGCCTGGCCGCGGTCACCTTCGGTGTGGCCCAGTGCGGTCTCGCCGGACTGCTCCGCGACCCGTTGCGCCGCCTGATGCGCCGCCCGGCGCTGTGGACGGTGGTCGTCGTCATCAACCTGTTCGCGATGACGATTTTCCTATGGCATCAGACCGCGATGATCGCCGTCACCGTCCTGATGCGGTTGTCCGTCGGCCCGTTGCCGGGGCTGCACACCAGCCCGGACAGCGGGGTGTGGGTCGCCGCCAGAGTCGGCTGGCTGCCACTGTTCGGCGTGGCGTTGGCGCTCTGCTGCACGGCAGCCCGTCGGCTGAGGGGGTGATGCGGAGGCCTTGTCGCGCCCGGTCGGCGATCGGCGACGTCTAAACTTTGGGGTTCTGGCGAGCCGCAGGGTTCGGGCGAGCCCGTGAGGTTCTGGCAAGCCGGGGGATTCTGGCGGGCCGGACGGTTCTGATGGGCCGCAGGGTTCTGACGCCGGCGCCGGCAGCCTGGCCGCCTCGGCGACCACCTCGGTTGGCTTCGTCGGGTCGTACAGCGGCCCCAACGTGCTGCCGGAGTGTTCACCGTCAACGGCACCGTCTGTACGACGAAGTGACCGCGCGGCCGGTGACGTGTGGTCACCGGCCGCGCCCTTCCCGGAGCCTCGCCCGGCGCTCGTGCTGTCAGATCGCCACCGGCCGGCGTTCCGCGCCGACGCGTATGCCGGTCGGCGTCACCCGATCCCACCGGCTTTCAAGGACAGGGTTCGCTGATCGGTTCTGAGGGTGGGGATGGCCTCGTCGAGGTGCGTCACGAACAACGCCCAACCCCGCTCGACATCGGGCTTTCTGATCGAACGCGCCGATGGCGTCGACAGCGTTCGCCGCGATCCGCGAAGAGAGTTCCTCCGCGGTGATGCGCAGCACCACCGGGGGTGTCCCTATAAGTTTCGTCAAGTGGCTCGGGCGGGAGCCAACGTGGCGAGATGTGCTCTCTATGGTGCAGGCGTGGAGATCCTCTCGTTCAGTGCGCCGACCGGCAGACCGGTGGATGCCTTTGGCAGTGTGGGCGTGACCGCGCAGGCGTTGGTGCGCGGTGAGGCGCTGGCTGTCACCGTGCTTCATGTAGCGGCGGGTGGTGAGGTAGGACGGCATCCCGCACCCGTAGATCAGCTCATGATGATTACTGCGGGTCGTGGTGAGGTGCAGGTTGCCGGTGGCCCTTGGGAGAAGATCGGCGCCGGACAGGCGGTGGTATGGCGGGCCGGTGACGAGCATGCAACCAGAGCAGTGGAGGACATCACTGCTGTAGTGGTGGAGATGGAGAGCATGCCGATCACGCAGTAGCGACGGATGCGACGGGTCTTGGTTGGTAGGGATCTTGTCGCGGAGCATGGCGAACAGCACGTCGCAGCGGCGCCGTGCCAGACAGATTAGGGCGGCGTTGTGGCGTTTGCCTTGGGCTCTCTTGCGGTCGTAGTAGGCCCGGCTGACGGGGTCGGCCAGGGCGGCGAACGCGGCGAGGAAGAAGGCGCGTTTGAGCTGCTTGTTGCCGCCTCGGGCGGGGTGTTCGCCGCGGATGGTGCTGCCGGAGCGGCGGGTGACCGGGGCAAGACCGGCGTAGGCGGCCAGGTGGCCAGGGGTGGCGAAGGAGTTGCCGTCCCCGAGTTCGAGCAGGGTCGCCAGGCCGGGCCGGTAGGCGACTTGCTGGCCGCAGGCACGAGCGACCGCGGCGGGAAGGGTACCGATCGAGGCCGGCTGGCCGGCCAGCACCAGGACCGGGCCGTGCTTGGCGAGTTTGTCGAAGACCTGCCGCAGCTTGGCCTCGGTGTTGACAAGTGCGGCGTCGTGCAGCCGCTTGCCTTCCCGGTTGAGGGCGATGGCGTGGTGGCCGTCCTTGCCGACGTCGAGACCGAGAAACACCTGGTAGTCGCCGTGCACCGCATCGCCTCCCCGCGACGTCGCCTTCCGTCTCGGTCGTCAGTCTGGCGTCGACTGCCGGCAGCCACGTTACGAAGAGGCCTACCCCAACCCTGCGGGTGGCCATGTCCCTATCAGCGGTCCATCGACGCCACCTGGCCCGGCGACAATCCCCCCGGATCATCCGTACGACAGGGGCAGTAAGTCATGCCAGGCCGGGCGACCGGGCAGTCCCCGGCTGGGGACGATCAATAAGTCCTCCGATCTCCCGCATGCGTCAAGAACGGGAATGATGTAGCGGTGGAAACGAATGAGGCCCTGCGCTTGGCTCGATCGCGGCTGTGGTCGGACAGGGCCGCCGCCGGACGTCATCTGGGCGCTGTCGTGGGGCGCGAACCGGTAGAGGCCGCAGTCCGCGGGCTGCTTCTCGACCGCATGGATACTGCGGTCATCGACGCGACCGCCGAGGCGCTGTTGCAGCGTCGCGACGCAACCGCGCTGCGGTTGTTTGCTGCGGCATGGCATGTCGCGGAACCGGAGCAAGCGGATCATCTCAGCGGTTGCCTGAGCGGCCCCTTGTTTGAGTTGTCCTGCGCCGAGCCCCAGGACCGCATGCGGTTTCGAGCCGTACTGCACGGTCTGCTGGACGATCCTGACCCGGATACCCGCGGCGGCGCCCAAGACCTATTCGATCGAGTTGCGCGGGCGCTACCAGACTGATCGTTACGGGTACCAACGCTGCGTGAGCGAACGCCTTGGCGGGGTCGTAGAGCTGGCCGGTTGCCAGGCAGTGGTGCAGGCAGCCGAGGAGCCGGTTGAACAGGTTGCGCAGCGCTGCGGGATACCGGTCGCCGTGGTCGCGTCGACGTTGGTAGTGCTGCTTGGCAGGTTCGGCATGGGTGGCGGCGACGAACGCCCACAGGTAACCGGCTGCGGCGAGCCGGTCGTTTTCACCTTGCGGTGGGTGATGGAGATGCTTCGCCCGCACGCGCGGGTGACCGGGGCCGCGCCCGCGTACGCCTTCAACGCGCGGGCATCGGCGAACCGGGCGCGGTCGTCGCCGATCTCGGCCAGGACGCGGGCACCGGTCACGTCGGCCAGGCCGGGAAAGCTGGTCACGATCGCATGGTCCGGGTGCTGGCGGAACGCTGCACTGGCAGTTTCGGCGAGCTGATCGACGCTGGCGCACTCGACGTTCAGCGTCGCCAGCAGCGCCAGTGCCTGGGTGCCCATCGCTTCCTCCACGACGGCCGGCTGGCGCAGTGCACCAGCACCCCGAGCTGGCGGTGAGTCCACCATGCACCTCGCCGCGATCCTTGATCTGATCGCCGAACGAGAGACCACCGCCGGGCAGGCCGCCGGCCGCCTCCGTGAGCAAATCACCGCCCTCACCGCCGAACTCGCCCGCCTCGACGCCCAACTGGCTAACCTGGCGACCACCCGCACCACCCTGAAAGCCCTCGCCGCCGACCAGTTCACCGACGACGGCCCCACCATCACCAGTGCCCCCTACCAGCAGATCCTCGCCGTTCTCACCGCGAACCCAGCCGGAATGCGCGCCAGGGACATCTGCATCGCCGTCGGCGTCGACCCCGTCCCGAAACACCTCAAGGCGCCCGGGCGCGACTCAAACGCATGGTCAGCCGCGAGATCCTCACCGAGAAGGAAACCGGAATATTCACTCTTGCCCCGAAAAAGACCTAACCTTTCCTGCCGTCCTTTGACGGGGCAGGCGGCAAACGAGGTCGTACGATCTCCCGGTGTTGACCTACCTCAAATGGCACATGCTCGGCTTCCCGATCCAGTGCTACGACGAGGTCGACGAGGAGCAGATGTCGTTGCGCCACATCGCGTTCAATGAGGAACTCGACATCTTCGAGGCGGCAGCGTCTCTCGCCGAAACGCTGCACGCCCGGGACACCGGTGGCCTTAAAGCTGTCGTGGCCTACGAGTACCTGTACGGTCCGGCACCCGAGGCGCCGATCCCCGACGTCGACGACGGGGCCGAACTCATCTCGGCCAAGGAGTTCGACGAGGTCTGGCGAACGGCTCGAGCCGCCCGGGAGGCTGATTGGGGAACGACGTGAGCGCTCGATCGGCTGGGTAACCGAAGTACTGGTGCGGTACACAGGCCAATGCTGGGCGGAACCCCTGCCCGCTCTCGAGACACGTCGAAGGTAACCTGCCAGGCTGAAACGCGCCTGGTCATCCGCGAAACCCTGGCCGAGACGCGGGCCTAGAGATTCACCTGATCGGGAAACGGACCCAACCTCCCGAGCCGGCCTCTGACGACCCGCAGGCTCTGGCGAGCCAGAGGGAGTCCTCCGGGTCCCGTCAAGGGGGCCCGCCGCCGGATCAGGATGCGTCGAGGACGCCGTATCGGGCCATCACCATGGCTCGCCGGGTGTGGTTGACCGTGCGGACTCGGCGGGCGATGAAGAAGACATCGAGGAGGGACCAGAGGCCGAGGCCACCCAGAGTGAACAACATGAGGATGGAACGGGAGGTGTCACCCAGATAGAACCGGTGGCCGCCGAAGATTCCGGTGACGCACCAGAGTCCGTACGCAATCGTGGGGTCCTTTTTGATGGCGTCGTATTCTGATTCGGCGCGGAGCAGGCGGAGTCGGTCCCATTCCGGGAGGGCGCTCTGTTCCTGCGGTGATTCCATTCGGGCAACGATAGTGGCCGGGGCGGCAGAGGGACGTTGCCGCCTGACGAGAGGAGTGCGGGTCAGGGTTTACGGGCCACCGCTCCGAACAGGGAGGCCTCGACCGGCGTCGGGTTCTCGGTCGCCGCCGGGTCCGGGCGCCACTCGCTGATCGCGGCGATCCCGGGATCGACCAAGTGCAGGCCCTCGAAGAACTGCTCGAACTGCTCCCGCGTCCTCGGGTGCACATCCGAGCGGCCGGAGCGCAGCGACTCGTCCCAGTTCGCCTTCAACTCGGGGGTGAGGAGGTCCGTGGTGGCCATGGTCATCGTCAGGTAGCTGCCGGAGGGGAGGGCATCCACCAGGGTGCGGACGATCTCCACGGAATTCGGATGATCCGGGAGGAAGTGGACCACGGCCACCAGGATCAACGCCACCGGCTCGGACAGGTCCAGGATCTCGAGCGAGTCCAGGATCTCCGCCGGGCTGCGCAGGTCCTTCTCCAGGTAACGCGCCTGACCTGCCGAGGTGCTGGTGAGCAGAGCCCGCGCGTGGACCATGACCATCGGGTCGTTGTCGACGTAGACGACGCGGCTGTCCGGGGCGATCCGCTGCGCGACCTCGTGCGTGTTGTCGGCGCTGGGCAGGCCGGTGCCGATGTCCAGGAACTGGCGGATCCCCGCCTCGCCGGCCAGGAAGCCGACCGCACGCTGCAGAAACGCCCGGTTGGCGCGGGCCGCGATGCGAGCGGCGGGATACGACTTGGCCAGTAGGTCGCCCGACTCCCGGTCGGCGGCGAAATTGTCCTTGCCGCCCAGCCAGTAGTTGTAGCGGCGGGCCGGGTGCGGCACCCCGGTGTCGAGCTTGTCGATCGTCACGGGCGAATCCTAATAGGAACCGGAACCCGCCGGGACGCAGGAACACGAACGCGAACACACGGAAATGCCGGACCGTGAACGGCTCGGAACGTACCGCGTTCGGTGATCACCGAAAGTGTTTGAATGCGTGCCCAGAGTGTGGCGATTTGTCGAGTAGCCCGGGACGCGGCACTATGCACGGGTGCAGCGTTACCGAGTTGGAATCCTGGCTGGCGCGGCGGTCGTGGCCCTCGGCGGTGGCGGCCTGATCCTCGCGGGCCTCGACGACGATGGCGGCGCCGGCGGCGGTATCGGGCTGCCCAGCGCGCTCCGTTTCGGCGAGCCGTCGCCGAGCGCCTCGCCGTCACCGACCGGGCCCAGCCCCGAGGAGCTCGCCAAGGCCGAGCGTGCCAAGCGCGAGAAGGCGCTCACCACCGCGCTCAAGAAGCTGACCGCCACCTCGCCGGAGTTCTCGGTCGCGGTGCAGGACAAGAAGACCGGCGAGACGTACGCCTATCGCGGCGACGAGCACTACGACACGGCCAGCATCGTCAAGGCGCAGGTTCTCGCCTGCATGCTGCTCAAGGACCAGGACGCCGGCCGTGACCCGAGCGCGAGCGAGATGGCCCTCGCCAAGCCGATGATCCAGCTCAGCGACAACGACGCGACCACCTCGCTGTTCAGCAGAATCGGCGGCAAGGCGGCGGTCACCAAGTGCAACAAGCGGCTCGGGCTGACCGACACCGTCGTCAATTCCTCGTGGGGGTTGACCCGCACCACCGCTGACGATCAGATCAAGCTGCTGTCCGAGCTCGTCGACACCGGGGGTCCGCTCGACGCGGATTCCCGCAAGACCGCGTTCAAGCTGATGAACACGGTCGACGCGGCGCAGGACTGGGGCGTGCCGGCGGTCGCCAGGAGCGGCGAGACGTTCACCGTCAAGAACGGCTGGGACACCCGCTCGGCCGACGGCGGTCTCTGGGCGATCAACACCATCGGCCGCGTCACGGGTGGCGACGACGTGGACGTCTCGGTGGCGGTGCTCTCCCACAACAACAAGTCGATGGAGAGCGGGAAGGCACTGGTCGAGAAGGTCGCCAAGCTGACCCGGCAGTACCTCAAATACTGAAGACCGGACGCTGGGCCAGTACGTAGTCGGCATCGCCCAGATACTGGATGTGGTGACCGGCGGCCAGGTGGCTCGCGAAGGCGGCGCTGCCGGCGGCGGCCTGCGAGCGCATCTGGTCGACCATCGTGCGCAGGCGGGTGGCGACCGCGTCGGGCAGGGCGGCACGGGCTGCCGCGTCGAGGCCGTAGCTGTCGCAGAACAAGCGGAGACGCTCGGCCTGCTCCGCCGTGCTGCCGAGGGCATCGGGGCTGCCGGGCGCGGTCAGCGGCGCCCACCGGTAGGCCGCGTAGGCGACGTCGTAGCTGCGCGGGCCGGGGCGCGCATGATCAAAATCGAACACACCGGTCACCCGGTTGCCCTCCATCACGCAGTTGTACGGCGCGAAGTCGCCGTGGCAGATCACCTCGCGCGGCTCCAGGGCCGGCAGCTGCCAGCCGTCCCGGGGCGCGGTGCGCGCATAGGACGAGGTGGCGTCGTGGTACGCCCGGAGCAGCCGGGCCGCCGACACGACCGCGGAACGCGAGGCCGCGGCCGGCGTCAGCGGGTAGCTCGCCACCTCGCCCGGCAGGAAGTCGAGAATCTCGAACCCGTCCTCGGTCATCTCGTGGAACCGCGGCGCCCCGGTGAAACCCGCGGCCCGCAGTGCCCGCAGCAACTCGTGAACCCGCGGCGACCATGGCCCGGCGGGCCGGCGCACCTTGTCGCCGATGCGCACCACCTCGTTGACTCCGCCGGTCAGCGTCTCCCGATCGTCCATCGGGCCATCATCTCGAAAGGGGGCGTGGGTCCGCTCGCTGAATCGGTTGCCGACGGTGGCCTGATTTGGCAGCCTGCCCGGGTGACGAAGCGCGAACCGGTCGTGATGCAGGTGTATTGCCGGGTTGAGGTGTCGATCGAGGATCCCGCGGCGGTCGCGGAGCTCGCCGTGCGGCGGCTGCGGGAGGCGGAGATCGACTGGGCCGACGAGCCGGGCACCCTGGAACAGGGCGAGCAGGAGCTGCGGGCGGATCTGCCGCAGGCTCTGGCCGGGCTGGTCGACCCGTTGGTGATGTTCCGCGACGTGCCCGGAGTGGATCTCCGAGGGGCCCGGCTGTGGGCTGAGGGCGGCTCGCCTGATCCGCGGTTCCAGCCGGGCTTCTGACCGTCCCTGATCCTTTGTGGCCACCCGCGGTATGGCGGCGTTGACGGTACTTCGGATTGCACAGTACTGTGCGGTGCGTGGATACCACGCAGCTCCTCAAAGGAGTGCTGGACCTGGCGGTTCTCGCGGCCCTTCGGGACGAGGACGGTTACGGCTACGACATCCTGCGCCGGCTGCGGGCGGCCGGCCTGCAGGACGTCGGCGACGCCTCGGTCTACGGCACCCTCCGCCGCCTGTTCAGCGGCGGCTTACTCAACACCTACGTGGTCCCCAGCGACGAGGGGCCGCACCGGAAGTACTACGCGCTCAACGCCGCCGGCCGCGCCGAGCTGGAGCGGAACGGCAAGACCTGGCGTGAGTTCGCCACCACCATGAACGACCTGCTCGGCGACCGGGGGATCGTGTGAACGACATCGCAGACGACGAGATCACCGGCTATGTCGCGCAGGTGCGCGCGGCCCTCGGTGGGGTGCCGGAGAGCACCCGGGAGGAGTTGCTCGACGATCTTCCGGAGCACCTGGCCGAGGTGCTGGCCGAGGGCAACGGGACCCTGACCGGACGCCTCGGCGCGCCGTCGGCTTACGCCGCCGAGTTGCTCGCGGCGGCTGGCCTGGCCGGCGGCCCGCCGAAGCGCCGGGACCAGCTGCGAGACTTGCGGGAGCGCGGTGCCCGCTGGCTGCGGATTGCGGATGTACGGGTCGGCCCCGTGCTCGGCTATGCGCGGGCCAGCGAGTTCCTGGTCCTGCTGCGCCCCGCCTGGTGGGTGCTGCGCGGCTACCTGGCCGCCATGGTGATCGCCCAACTGCTCGACAGCGGCTCCGCGCCGATCGGACTGCTGCCGCGCATCGGGGGCAGCGACCTCGTCGCCCTGGTCCTGCTGGCGGCCGCCGTCGTGGGCTCGATCTGGCTCGGCCGCCGTGGCGCGCCGGTGCGATTCTGGCCGCGGTACGCGTACTGGTCGGCGACGGCGGTCGTGGTCATCTTCGCGCTGGCCGGGTTCTCCTGGGCGGACAGTGGCGCGCGGACCGCTCCGTACCTCGACGCCACCTACAGCGGCGGCTCCGGCTACGGGAGCGTGGAGGACGTGTTCGTCTACGACGGGCAGGGCCGGCCGGTGGAGAACGCGCAGCTCTACGACCAGAACGGGGCGCCTCTCCAGATGGGCGGCATGTACTGCACCGATCCGGTCACCGGGGAGTCCCGGGCAACCTGGCAGCGCGGGTATCCGCACTGCCCGGAGCGCAACCCGTTCCAGTCACCGTCGGCGTCGCCGTCTCCGGCTGATCCGGGGGTGGCGCCACCCGGCCCGTCCCCGGCCGGCTCCGCCCCCGGCGCTCCAGCACCCATCGGTACGGCGCCCAGTGGCACAGCGCCCAACGGCGCGGGGCCCAGCTCGTCCGCCGGCGTCCGGACGTCGGCGACGCCTTCGGCCTCGCCCAGCCGTTAACGGGCGGCAGCGCGACGAGGCGCCGGGCCGCCGACTCGGGGCGGCCCGGCGTCAGCGCGGCCAGCCCCCTTCGATCGACGGCGATCGACTGATCGGTGCTCTTCTGTTTCACTGACCGTATGCAGACCGGTCCGCGCCTGGCGATCGACTACGGCACCTCGTGCAGCCGGGCGGTGCTGGCCTGGCCGGACGGACCCTGGCAAGCACTGATCATCGACGGTACGGCGGAGCCGTCCACCGCCGTGCACATCGCCCGGGACGGCACCGTCACCACCGGACCCGCGGCCTGGCGCCTGGCCGAAAAGGATCCGGACGGCTTCGTGCCGTCGCCGCTGGCCGCCGGGACCGGGACGGTACGGGTCCACGGCCGTACCGTCGATGTCACGAATCTGGTCGCCGCCACCCTGCGGCCGATCGTCGCCGAGGCGTCCCGGATGGCCGGCCTGCTGCCGGCCGACATCCGGATGAGCGTCCCCGCCGGGTGGGATCCCACCCGGCGGACCTGGCTCCGCCAGGCGGCCCATCAGGCCGGCCTCGGCCGTCCGCAACTGATCGAGGCGCCGGTCGCGGCCCTGCTCTCCACCGACACCCCCTTCGCCGGTACGACCTCACCCCGTTACGTCCTGGTCTGCGACATCGGCGCCACCGGAGAGGTCAGCGTGCTGCGCACCGGGCCGGACGGCGCGGAGGTTCTCGCCACGACGTGGAGCGCGGACGCGGGCGGCAACGCCGTCGACGACCGTCTCGTGGCGATGCTGCTGAGCACCGCGGTCCCGGCCGGAGCGGCCGAGTCCGCGCCTTCGGCCCGCCCCGTCGCGGCCGGTTCGACGTCCCGGGTGGCCGCGGATGAGCGAAAAACGCCGCCGAGCACGGCTACCGGCGTGACCGGGCCGGCTGACAGTTCCGACGTCGGGACCGTGCTGCGGGCGGCATCGGCGGCGACGGTTGCCGTACTTCGTACCGGCAAGGAGGCAGTTTCCCAACAGCCGGCCGTGACCGTGCCGCTTCCCTCGCCCGGAGCGGCGGTCGTGCTGAGCACGACCTTGGTGGAACGCGCCGCCGAGCCTGTCCTGCGCCGGGTCCTCCAGCTGGCCTTCGACGCCCTCCGGGCGGCCGCGCTGGAACCGGCCGACCTGGCCGAGGTGTACGCGGTCGGCGCCACCGCCGCGATGCCGGCCCTGCCACGGGTGCTGGGGGAGCGGTTGGGCGTGCCGGTGCGGGTGCCCGCGCTGCCCGGCGCCGCCGTGGTGCTCGGGGTGGCCCAGGCCGAGGGAGCCGCGGCGCCCATGAGCGAGCCGGCGCCCGCCGTCCCGAAACTCACCGTCCTGCGCGCGCTCGGGCTGGTCCTGCCGGGACTCGCGTCGGTCGTGTTGTTCAGCCACTTCGTGTTCACCGCGCGCGGCGCCACCGCCTCCAGCTGGGGTGAGCTCGCGATCGCCGGCGTGCTCGCGCTGGTGCTGTGCCTGGCCGCCGGGCCGTGGATCGGCGCGGCGCTGGCCCGCGACACCGGGCTGCGCGGGCGGTGGGACGCGGCCGGGCAGGTCTCAGCGGGGCTGCTGTCCGGGAACGCCTTCGGCGTCACGGTGGCGGCGTTGTACGCGGTGGCCGCCGCCTTGTACCTTGTCGTGCCGTTCGGCGAGCCGCTGCAGTGGGCGCTGCTGCCCGTGCTGCCGGCGGCGTTGCTGGCCGCCGCGGTCGCCGTCATCGTGCGGTGCCGGCTGAGCCCGCCGGTGATCATCGAGTTCCCCGTGGTGGCGGCGATGATCCTGAGCGTGGGGAGCGTGCTCTTCGCGCTGACCGTGCGGGCCGCTCCGCCGCCCGGCGTCGAGGCGGCGAGCCGGCTCGGTGGCGCGCTCGTCGGCGTGGGGGTGGCGCTGCTGCTGTTCCGGATCACGGTGCTGCGTGGGATCACCGCGGTGGTGCTGGGTGTGTTCGGGTTCTTCATCGCCGATCCCCGGGCGGTCGGTGTGTTCGGTGTCGGCATCGGCCTCGCGGTCGCCGTCTGGTGGGGACAGCGCCTGCTCGCCTGCGTCCGGGCGTAGGCGGTTTCGCCGGTCGTCAAGCGTTGTCCGGACGGTGTTTGATTGTGGCTATCGGCGGCTTTGGCCACGTTCCCGTGTCGCAACGGACCACCGCCACGGAACGTTACCGACAGCGGGTTCACCCCGTCGGATGACAGGTGGGTCGCCACGAACGCACACGTGCCACACCGACCGGACAGGTACGGTACGCCGGTGACGGCACGCCCCTTGATCTTCCTGGACGTGGACGGGACCCTGATCCCCCTGCGCGCCCGGACCATCCCCGCCACACCGACCCCACCGACCCACGCCAACCCGCTGCTCGCCCGCATCGACCCGGCCGACGGCCCACGCCTGAGATCCCTCGACGGCGAGCTGACCTGGGCCAGCACCTGGATGGAGGAGGCCAACGCCATCATCTCCCCGCGCCTGGGCCTGCCCCACCTGCCGGTGGTCGACTGGCCGGACGAGGACCCGGTTCCCGGCCTGCACTGGAAGACCGCGTTCCTGACCGAGTACGCCCAGGGCCGCCCGTTCGTCTGGCTCGACGACGAGGTGACCGACACCGATCAGCGCTGGGTGGCCGCCCACCATTCCGGCCGCGCGTTGCTGCGCCGGGTCTACCCGTTCACCGGCCTCACCGACGCCGACTTCGCCGCGGTCCGGGCCTGGCTGGTCGTCAACACCTGAGCGGCGAGAACGTCGACACACCCGCGGTGGCGGGAGTGGCTGGCCGGGGGGGCGGCCGGTTGTCGGCCATGGTGCTGTGCGTGATGTCGCCCGACCGACACGCCCATCCGCTCGGCTCGCGAGCACCGGCCGCAGGCGGGACGAGGTCTATTCGCCGGTGGTGTGGTGGATCCCGGGTGGGCTGCCGGCGGCAGGTCCGGCACGGTGATGTCCGGGGACAGCGCGGGAGCAAGCGGAGGGAGCAATACCATTCGGGCGATGGATTTCACCCTCGTGGGCGTCGCCTTCGCCGCGTCCGACCCGGCCGCGTCGGCACGCTGGTTCGCCGAGCACTTCGGCTTCACGGTAACCGTCGATCTCGGCTGGTACGTGAGCCTGCATCACGAGTCCCACACCGGTCTGAGCGTCGACCTCGTGCACCGCGACCACGAGTCGTGGCCGGACGGGGCCCGGGGCAGGGAAGTCGCCGGCACCCTGTTCGCCCTGATGGTCGCGGACGTCGACGCCGAACACGAACGCTTGCGTACGGAGGGGGTGGCCGTCCTGCGCCCGCCGGTCACCGAACCGTGGGGTCAGCGCCGCTGCCAGCTCGCTGGCCCGGACGGCCTGGTCGTGGAGATCCTGCAGCGGGTGGCCCCGGACCCGGCGTGGCTGGCCGCCAACGGCTTCGGCGCCTGACGACTCAGGGCGCCACCCTCACGTCCTTCACGTCGCGCCCCGGGTGCAGCGGTGATCCGTCCGGGTCGAGCGATGGCCGGTCCGGCGTCCGGCTCCCGGAGGTGCCCGGTGCGGTCGCGGTGTGGTCCCGGCTCCGGTAGGCGCTCGGGGTCAGGCCGAGCACCCGGTGGAAATCGTTGCTCAGGTGCGCCTGGTCGGCGTAGCCGAGCTGGGACGCGAGCTCGGCCAGGCTCCTCCCCGGGTCGGCGCGCAGCTGCTGGGCGGCCTCCTGGAGCCGGCGCCGGCGGATCATCGTCAGTGGCGGGAGGCCCACGTAGCGCCGGGCCAGCCGTTGCACGGTCCGCGCCGAGATGTGCAGGCGGTCCGCGACGTCCTCGACGCGCAGCACCTCCGGGTCGGCGTCGACGAGTTCGGCCATGGCGTTCGCGAGGCGCGCCTCCGGGCCCGGCGGCGGGATCGTCGCGGCCAGCCAGCTCGCGAAGGCGTCCACGGCGAGGCGGTGCCGCTCCGCGGCCTCGGCGGGGCGGCTCATCGCCTCGGCCACCCGGGTCCGCAGCTCCGGCAGTTCCAGCATCTCGGAAGTGTCCCGCAGGTCCGCGGGGTTCGCGGTGAACGCCGGCACGGCGGCGGGGCGCAGCAGAGCGCCGACCGCCCAGCCGGTCCCGGTGAGGTCGCGGTGCGAGCGGCGCGTGGCCGGGCCGGACAGCTCCACCGCGTCCGGCCCGGCCACCAGGTTCGACGCGGGGAACGGGATGAGGTGTTGGCGGGACACGCGGCCGGGGGCGATGTGCCACTCGGGGATCCAGAACCACCGTACGAAATCGGTCACCGCCGTGGGCGGCGGCAGCCGCGCGAAGGTCGGCAGCCGCACCGGATACAGGACACCGCGATGCTCCTGGCTCACCGTCGCCACCCTACAAGCTGTCGCGAATCTCCAAGCCGCCCGCCGGCCGCCCACCTAGCGTCGTGTCCATGACTGAGATCATCCAGGCCGCCGACGGGCGGTACACCACCAACGGAACCCCGCACGGCGCCACCAGCCTGACCCCGTTCCTGGTCATCCCGGACGCGCGCGGTGCGATCGACTTCTACCGGGACGTGTTCGGCGCCCGGGTGGTGGACGTCGCCGAGATCGGCGGCGTGGTGGCGCACGCCGTCCTCGACTTCGGCGCCGGCCTGCTGCAGCTCGGTGAGCCGATGGCCGACTACGGCCTGGTGCCGCCGCCCGCCGGGGACCAGGACTGTTACTCGATGGGGTTGTACTGCCCGGATGTGGACGCCGTCCTCGCCCGGGCCGAGGCGGCGGGGGCGACGGTGCGGGAGCCGGCCTCGACGTTCGTCTCGGGGGACCGCTTCGCGAGCGTCCGGGACCCGTTCGGGGTGCGCTGGTCGATCATGACCCGCGTGGAAGACCTCTCCGAGGAGGAGAGCGCCCGGCGGGTCGCGGAGTGGGCCGCCCAGCAGGGCTGACCGTCACCGGGCCCGGCCCGCGCGGGCGGGCGGGCGTCACCGGACCCGCCGCGCGGCCGCGCCGGCTGAGAGTAATCTGCCGCGTCCGGGACCGCCGTCACCGGAGCCGGCCGCCGGGAAAGCCCGGCGGCCGGCTCCGCGTCGGTCAGAACGCGCTCACGGTGCCGTCCTTGCCGGCGAACAGCGTCACGCTGCCGATGATGATCCGGTGGTCCGAGCAGGACTTGGCCGGGTAGTCGTCGGTGGCCGCGATGCCCGAGCAGGACTTCGCGATGTCCAGCGAGTCGCCGCTGTAGCCGCCGCCGAACTCGCGGAGCAGGCGGCTCTCCCGGACGAACATCAGGTCCACCTTCGCCAGCGGCTGGGTGGCGCTGCACGGCGGGGCGTTGTTGGGCGCCGGCGGGTGCAGCGCGGTGAACTCGCCGTACCCGGGGCAGTTACCGCTGTCGTTGTCGTCGAGCTCCCGGTACTGCCCGGTGTTCGATCCGTTGTTCGCCGTGTTCAGCGACGAGGAGTACCAGCCGTTGAGCCGGCCGTAGTGCGGCTGGGCGTTGAAGTCCCCGCCGATCAGGGCGGCGTGCCCGGAGGTGTGGTACGCCTCCAGCCGGTCCAGGACGTACCGCAGCTGGTTGGCGTTGTTCGGGGTCTCCGTGGTGATGTGCGTGGTGCAGTAGTGCAGGTAGACGTTGTCCTCGGTGTTGACGCAGGTGAGCGTGCGCGGCTCGTCGGTGCCGTCGGACGGCAGCGTCCACCGGGAGGCGTTGCCCAGCGGCTTCTTGGCGAAGATCGCGTTGCCGAAGTCCTGGCCGTTGCAGTAGTGGTCGTCACCCGAAATGCTCGGGGTCCAGCGGGAGAAGTTGGTCTCGTCCACCGGCCAGTTCGCGTCGCGCAGGGCGTTCTTGAGGGCGGTGTACTGCCCGTAGCACATCTCGCTGAACGACGCGAAGTCGGCGCTGCGGTTCTGGATCGACGAGGCGGCGACCCCGATCAGGCCGTTGGTGGTCGAGCCCCGGCTCATCTTGTAACCGGAGATGTTCCAGTGCCAGAGCTTGTAGTTCACCATGTACGGGAACTCGGGGACCGGCGTCTCCGCGGCGGCCGGGGCCGCGGTGCCGATCATCGCCCCCGCGGCGAGCACGGCGATGGACAGGGTATGGAACAGCCTTCGTAGCAGGCGCATGAACTCCCCTTGGGATGACCGCTCGGTGAACGGCCGGGCAACAACGGGTGAGATCATCGCATGCCCATGTGTGAGTGCGGCGCGTCCCGTCCCGGTCGCCGTCACCGGGGGCCCAGCCCGGTACGCCCGTCGATCAGCTCACGGACCGCGTCCAGGTGGCCGGCGTGGCGGGCGGTCTCCTCGATCATGTGCAACAGGATCCGGCGCAGATCGGTGGTCTGCGAGGCGAGCGCCGGGTCCGGATGCGCGCCGGCGGGCGCGGCGCTCAGCGGGGTGGCGGCGATGATCGTGTCCGCGATCCGGCACTGCTCGGCGTAGAAGCCGAAGACCGCGGCGGCCGGGTGTGGCGTGGTCAGCGGGGGATGATCGGAGTCCGGCCAGGGCAGCGGGACGGCGGAGCCGGTGAGAACCTCCTGGAACCAGTGGCGCTCGGCGTGCCCGAGGTGCTCGACCAGCCCGAGCGGCGTCCAGCCGGAGGGCAGGACCGGCCGCCGCAGCGCGTCCTCGCCGAGACCTTCCAGGACGGCGCGCGCGCTCGCGCGCTGATACTCCAGGAACTCGTGCAGAACCGCCTTCTCCGCATCGGCTTCGATCATGCCGGGCACGCTAGCAGGAGGCACCGACAGTTTCGTCCGGCCGCCGGAGCCGGCCGGGGTGGCTCAGGGCAGGTCGGTACGGGTCTGGATCAGGCCGGGGCCGACGTCGGGCGCCGTGTCCGAGGCCGGGCGGACCAGTTCCGTACGCACCTCGTGCATCGCCAGCTCGCCGCTGCGGATCTGTTCGGCGAAGTGGCAGGCCACCCGCTGTCCCGAGTCGTCGATCGCCCGCAGCCGCGGCCTCTGGTCGGCGCAGCGGCTCTGCGACCACGGACAGCGCGTGCGGAACCGGCATCCGCTCGGCGGGTCGGCCGGTGACGGCAGGTCCCCGGCCAGCAGGATCCGCTCGCGGCGGTCCTCCGTGTACGGGTCCGGGATCGGCACGGCGGAGAGCAGAGCCCGGGTGTACGGGTGCAGCGGCCGCTCGTACAGCCGGTCGCCGTCCGCCTCCTCGACCAGCGCGCCCAGGTACATCACGCCGATCGTGTCGGAGATGTGCCGGACCACCGCCAGGTCGTGCGCGATCACCAGGTAGGTCAGGCCGAGCGAGTCCTGCAGGTCGCCGAGGAGGTTGACCACCTGCGCCTGGATCGACACGTCCAGCGCGGACACCGGCTCGTCGGCCACGATCAGCTCGGGCCCGAGCACCAGCGCGCGGGCGATGCCGATGCGCTGGCGCTGTCCGCCGGAGAACTCGTGCGGATACCTGGTCAGCGCCGACGCCGGCAGGCCCACGGAGTCGAGGGTGGACCGGAGCCGATCCCGCACCGCGGCCCTGTCCCGGTGCAGGCCGTGCGCCCGGAGGCCCTCGACGAGCAGGGACTCCACCGACTGCCGGGGGTCGAGGCTGGACATCGGATCCTGGAAGACCATCTGGATGCGCCGGCGGAACAGCCGCATCTGCTCGCCCTTGAGCGCGCGGACGTCGGTACCGTCGAAGGTGATCCGGCCGCTGGTCGGCTCGACCAGCCGCAGCAGGCCGCGGCCCAGCGTCGACTTGCCGCACCCGGACTCGCCGACCAGGCCGTAGGTCTCGCCGCGCCCGATCGTCAGCGACACCCCGTCGACGGCATGGACGTGCCCGATCGTACGGTCGAAGAGCAGTCCGCTCTTGATCGGGAAGTGCACCTTGAGGTCGTCGATCTCGACGAGCGGGTCGCTCACGCCGGCACCTCCTGCGGTACGGGGTTCGTGCACCGCAGCGCGCCGTCGCGGCGGCGGGTGGGTTCCAGGGCGACGGTCGCGCCGATGCAGTCGTCGATCACCCGGGCGCACCGTGGCGCGAAGGCGCAGCCCTCCGTCCACGGGATGTTGTCGCTGACCGAGCCGGGGATCTGGTGCAGGCGCCGGCCGCGGTCGGCGTCGAGCCGGGGCACCGACTGCAACAACCCGTGGGTGTACGGGTGGCGCGGCTGGGCGAACAGGTCATGGCGCCCGGCCCGCTCGACGACCTTGCCGGCGTACAGCACGTTCACCGTGTCGCAGAGCCCGGCCACCACCCCGAGGTCATGGGTGATCATCACGAGCGCCGTGCCGGACCTGTCGACCAGGTCCTTGAGCAGGGCGAGGATCTGCGCCTGGATGGTCACGTCGAGCGCCGTCGTCGGCTCGTCGGCGATCAGCAGGCGGGGCTTGCAGGCCAGCGCGACGGCGATCAGCGCCCGCTGCCGCATGCCGCCGGAGAGCTGGTGCGGGAACTCCTTGAGCCGCCGGGCCGGATCCGGGATGCCCACCGCCTCGAGCAGTTGGCGGGCCTCGCGCAGCGCCGCCTGCCGGGTCCGGCCCTGGTGACGTTCCAGCACCTCGGCGACCTGCAGGCCGAGCGGGATCACCGGGTTCAGCGAGGACAGCGGGTCCTGGAAGATCATGCCGATGTCCCGGCCGCGCCGGTCCCGCAGGTCCTGCGGGCGCAGCCGGAGCAGGTCGGTGTCCTCGAAGAGGACCTCACCGGCGACCGTGTTGCCGCGGCGCGGCAACAGCCCCATGATCGCCAGGCTGGTCACCGACTTGCCGCAGCCGGACTCGCCGACCAGCCCGACCGTCTGGCCCGGATCCACCGAGAAGCTGACGCCGTCCACCGCCGTGAACGGCTCGGCGCCCTTGCGCCGGAAGACCACCGACAGGTCGCGCACGTCGAGCAGGGGCATGACAGATCACCGCCGGTTCTTCGGGTCGAGCGCCTCGCGCATGCTCTCGCCGAGCAGGGTGAAGCCGAGGGCCACCAGGATGATGGCCGCGGCCGGGAAGTAGGCCAGCTCCGGGCGGACCTCGAGGTAGCGGACGCCGTCCACGCCCAGCATCAGGCCCCACTCGGCCCGGTTGATGTCCGGGTCGCCGAGGCCCAGGAAGGACAGCGCGGCCGCGTCCAGGATCGCGACCGCGAACGTCAGGGTGGCCTGCACGATGACCGCGGTGAGCGAGTTCGGCAGCATGTGTCGCGTCACGATGTCCCGTCCCCGCACGCCGAGCGCGCGGGCCGCGAGCACGTGATCGCTCTCCCGCTGCGCCAGCATCGAGCCGCGGAGCAGCCGGGCGAAGACCGGCACGTTCACCACCGCGACCGCGACGATCACCGTCCACTGGGTCGACTCGCTGGCCAGGGCGACCAGCGTGATCGCCAGCAGCAGGCTGGGCAGCGCCAGCATGACGTCGGTGATCCGCATGATCAGCACGTCCACCCAGCCGCCGGCGGCGCCGGCGACCGCCCCGAGCAGCACCCCGGACAGCAGGCCGATGAGCGTGGCCAGGACGCCGACGAAAAGCGTCTGCCGGGCGCCGTAGATCATCCGGGACGCGAAGTCGCGGCCCAGCGGGTCGCTGCCGAGCGGATGCCCCGCGGTGGCGCCCGGGATCGAGTCGACGGTGAGCCGGCTGGTCAGCTCCGGGAACCGCTGCACCGGATCGTGCGGCGCCACCAGCGGCGCGAAGATCGCGATGACGAGGAAGAGCAGGATGAGTGCCGCGCCCACGACCGCCGCCGGGTTGCGCCGCAGTCGCCGGCCGGCGTCGCGGAGCAGGCTGACCCCGCCGGTCCCGGACGTGCGCGCGGTCAGCTCGTCGATGCGGCGGCGCTTGTGCTCGGCCAGCGTCGCGATTCCCCCGGGTCTGGTCACCGCACACGCACCCTCGGGTCGATGACCGCGTACGACAGGTCGACCAGCAGGTTGACCACGATGAAGACGAAGGCGGCCAGCAGGATCAGCGCCTGGAGCACCGGATAGTCACGGCTGCCGCTGATCGAGTCGGTGATCAGCGTGCCCAGGCCGCCCCAGTTGTAGACCTTCTCGGTCAGCACCGCGCCGGCCAGCAGCGCACCGGTCTGCAGGCCGATGGTGGTGACCACCGGCAGCAGCGCGTTGCGCAGCACGTGCCGCCGGCGGATGGTGGCGTCCCGCAGGCCCTTGGCGTCCGCGGTCCGGATGTAGTCCTCGTCCAGCACGTCAAGCACGCTGGCCCGGGTGATCCGCACGATGATCGCCAGTGGGATCGTCGCCAGCGTGACCGCGGGCAGCACCAGATGCCAGAGGGCGTCGGCGGAGGCGTCCCACTCCCGGGTCAGCAGCCCGTCCAGCACGAAGAACCCGGTCACGTCGGTGTTGCCGGCCCCGGTGCTGATCCGCCCGGACGGCGGGAAGACGTGGGCACCCTGGGTCAGCCAGTCCTTGAGCAGGTAGCCGAGGAAGAAGATCGGGATCGAGATGCCGATCAGGGTGACCACGATGGTCGCGTTGTCCAGCAGCCGGCCGCGATGCCGGGCCGCGAGGTAGCCCAGCGGGATGCCCAGCCCGACAGCGATGACGATCGCCGCGAGCGCCAGCTCGACGGTCGCCGGGAAGGCGCGGCTGATCACCGCCGTCACCGGCTCGCCGGTACGGATCGAGTTGCCGAGGTCGCCGGTCACCACGTTGCGCACGAAGCGCCAGTACTGCACCCAGATCGGCTGGTCGTAGCCGAGGGCCCGGATCAGCGTCTCGCGGGTCTGCGGGGTGGCGCGTTCGCCCAGCAACGCGTCGACCGGCCCGCCGGGAAGGTTCCGCAGCCAGAAGAAGATCAGGGTCATCAGGGCGATCAGCGTGACGCCCAGCTGGATCAGCCGGCGCAGGACGACTCTCACCATGGAACGACGTCTCCCGTCAGGATCGCGCCGCCGCGAGCCCGGACGCCGGGCCGCGGCGGCGCTCGGCGCCTACTTGGTGATCGAGACGGTGTTGAACGTCTCGGCCGTCAGCGGACTCGGCACCAGGCCCTCCACGTTCTTCGTGGTGACCAGGGCCGGCGGGGCGTGCCAGATCGGCACGGCCGGCAGCCACTTGGCCGCCAGATCGCGGTTGACCTGCTCGAACGCGGCTCGCTTGGCCTGCTGGTCGACGGTGGCGTCGGCCGCGCCGATGGCGGTGAACATCTCGGTCATCGACTGGTCGCCGAACTCGGGCTTGGGTCGGCCGAAGAACGTGCCGACGAAGTTGCCCGGGTCGTTGTAGTCGCCGGTCCAGCCGAGGATGTGCAAGTCCTGCTTGCCGAACTGCTGCACGTCGTCCTTGAAGCCGCCGTTCCACGGCCGCGGGACGCCGTTGACCTTGATGCCGGCGGCCTGCAGATCGTTCGCCAGCACGGTGAAGATCTCCTGCGGGTTCGGCATGTACGGCCGGGACACCTCGGTCGGGTAGTAGAAGTTCAGCGTGAGCCCGGTCGCGCCGGCCTCGGCCAGCAGCTGCTTGGCCTTCGCCACGTCGTACTCGTACTTCTGCACGTCCGGCGCGTACCCGAGCACGGTGCCGGGCAGGAACTCGTCGGCCACCGCCGAACCGCCCGGACCCTTGGTCTGCACCAGTTGGGCACGGTTCAGCGCGTACGCGATCGCCTGGCGCACCCGCAGGTCCTTGAGCTTCGGGTTGTTCTTCTGGTTGATGCCCAGATAGAGGATGTTGAAGGCGGGCCGTTCGAGCACCTGGTAGCCCTCGGCGGCGAGGGCCTTGCGGTCGGCCGGCGCCGGGAAGTCGATGGCGTGCACCGCGCCGGCCCGCAGCTCCTGCTTGCGGGTGTTCTCGTCCTTGATGACCTTGATGATCATCTTGTCGACCTTGGCCTTGTCACCCCAGTAGCCGGGGTTCCGGTTCAGGGTGATCTCGCCGGTCGCCTTGTTCCAGCCGCCGTACGTGAAGGGGCCGGTGCCGGTCGGGTGGTCGGTGGCGAACGCGCTGTACGCGAAGGAGTCGCCGCTCTGCGTGACCTTGTCGGCGTCGTACTGCTTCATCGCTGCCGGGCTGGCGATGGAGAACGCGGCGAGCGCGAAGGCGCCGGGGAACGCGCCCTTGTACTTCTTCATCGTCACGACGGCGGTGGCGGCGTCCGGCGCCTTGCAGTTGTCGTAGATGGCGTCCGGGTTGCCGGCGAACCCGCCGAAGACGTCGGCGTAGTAGATCATCTGGGACTGGGCGGCCTCGCCCTTCATGTTGTACCAGCGGTCGAAGTTGGCGCAGACCGCCGCGGCGTCCAGCGCGGTGCCGTCGTGGAAGGTGACCCCCTGGCGCAGCTTGAACGTCCAGACCTTGCCGGTCGGGTCGTTGGACCAGCTCTCCGCCAGGCCGCCGACCAGATCGGCGCTGCCCGGCCGGTGGGTGACGAGCGTGTCGTACATCTGCCGGATCGGCCGGAACGACTCCCCGTCGTCGTTGAAGATCGGGTCGAAGTTCTTCGGGTCGCCGGCGCCCGCGAAGATGAAGGTCCCGCCGGTGGCGCCGCCCTTGCCGCCGCCGTCGCGGTCGCTCTCCGCGCAGCCGGCCACGCCGATCGCCACCGCCGTGACGACACCGGCGGCGATCACCGTCCGCCGCCGGTACGCCTGCCTCCCTGGTGCACGCATCCTGTTCACCCCGTCCTGTGGGTACGGACCAAAGCTATGACGGCTGGTCACCGCTGGCGCGACAATATCCATTTACATTGATCAACACGCGGGGTTGGTATCGGATTGTGTCCTTCGGACTGACCGTTCGCCGCCGGCGGGCCGGTGCTCCGGCTCACCTGGCGGCTCACGGGCGACGCCACCGCCGGGAGCGCCTTCGCCGGCCCCGCCTGCGGCTCGTGGCAGGCCCGGCAGAAGAACCTGACGCTCGACGGCGGCACGCCCGCCACCCGGTGGGTCCCCGCCTCCCGCGGTCCGCGTGGCGCGGGGACCCGGCGCTCCGCGGAGCCCGGCGACGGGCTCCCGGAGGCCGTGGCGTCAGCGGCTGCTGAAGGCGGCGTCGAAGGCGGCCGCCGGGGCGTCGAAGAGATTGCGCCGCACGAACTCCAGCGCGGACGGAGCGCCCACCAGGCGGTCCATCCCGGCGTCCTCCCACTCCACCGAGATCGGGCCCTGGTAGCCGATGGAGTTCAGGGCCCGGAAACAGCGCTCCCAGGGGACGTCGCCGTGGCCGGTGGAGACGAAGTCCCACCCGCGGCGCAGGTCCGCCCACGCCAGGTGGGAGCCCAGCCGGCCGTTGCGGCCGTCGCCCACCGCCAGCTTCACGTCCTTGCAGTCCACGTGATAGATCCGGTCGGCGAACTCCAGGATGAAGCCGGCCGGGTCCAGGTCCTGCCAGACGAAGTGGGACGGGTCCCAGTTCAGGCCGAACGCCGGGCGGTGGCCGATCGCCTCCAGGGCGCGGCGGGTGGTCCAGTAGTCGTAGGCGATCTCGCTCGGGTGCACCTCGTGGGCGAACCGAACGCCGACCTCGTCGAAGACGTCCAGGATCGGGTTCCAGCGGTCGGCGAAGTCCTGGTAGCCGGCGTCCACGGCGGCCTGCGAGACCGGCGGGAACATCGCCACGTACTTCCAGATCGAGGAGCCGGTGAAGCCGACGACCGTGTCGACGCCCAGGCGGGCTGCCGTACGGGCGGTGTCCTTCATCGCGTCGGCCGCACGCTGCCGCACGCCCTCCGGGTCGCCGTCACCCCAGACCGGCGCCGGGAGGATGTCCCGGTGGCGCTGGTCGATCGGGTCGTCACAGACCGCCTGGCCGGTCAGGTGGTTGGAGATGGCGAAGACCCGCAGCCCGTACTTCGCCAGGATCTCGCGGCGGGAGGACACGTAGTCGTCGTCGGTGGCGCCGAGGGAGACGTCCAGGTGATCGCCCCAGCAGGCGATCTCCAGGCCGTCGTAGCCCCAGCCCGAGGCGAGCGCGCACACCTGGTCGAACGGCAGATCGGCCCACTGGCCGGTGAAGAGCGTGATCGGGCGGGTCATCAGACCTCCTCGGCGGATTCGACTGTGGTCCACGACGACGTCTCGGCGGACCGGGACACCGCGTCCAGGACCAGCTGGACCTGCAGGGCGTCGGCGAACGACGGGGCCGGGTCGGCGCCGGCCGCGATCGCCTGGACCAGGTCGTGGGCCTGGTGGACGAAGGTGTGCTCGTAACCGATCAGGTGGCCGGGCGGCCACCAGGCGGCCAGATACGGATGTGACGGCTCGGTCACCAGGATGCGGGAGAAGCCCTGCTCCCCGGCCGGCCGCGAGCCGTCGTAGAAGGCCAGCTCGTTCATCCGCTCGAAGTCGAACACCAGCGTGCCGAGCGAGCCGTTGATCTCCACGCGCAGGGCGTTCTTGCGGCCGGTGGCGAAGCGGCTCGCCTCGTAGGAGGCCACCACGCCGTCACCGAGCCGGGCCAGGAAGAGGGCGGCGTCGTCGACGGTCACGTCACCCTGGCCGGGGGAGTCCGGCAGCGGCCGGGAACGGACGAAGGTCTGGGTGAGCGCGCTGACCGAGGTCACCCGCAGGCCGGTGAGGAACTGCGTCAGGTCGACGATGTGCGCGCCGATGTCACCCAGCGCCCCCGACCCGGCCACCTCCCGGCGCAGGCGCCAGACCAGCGGGAACTGCGGATCCACGATCCAGTCCTGCAGGTAGCAGGCCCGGACGTGGCGGATCGTGCCGAGCCGGCCCGCGGCGACCATCTGCCGCATCAGCGCGACGGCGGGGACGCGGCGGTAGTTGAAGCCGCACATCGCCCGTACCCCCGAATCCCGCGCGGCGTCAGCGGCCGCGACCATCTTGCGGGCCTCGGCCACCGAATTCGCCAGGGGTTTCTCGCAGAGCACGTGCTTGCCGGCGGCCAGCGCCTCGATCGCGATCTCGGCGTGCACGTCGCCGGGCGCGCAGATGTCGATCAGGTCGACGTCGTCGCGGGCGAGCAGCGTGCGCCAGTCGTCGGTGGACTCCGACCAGCCGAGCCGGTCGGCCGCGGCGGCCACCGCCGCCGCGGACCGGCCGCTGACCACCTGCATCCGGACCGGCATCGGCAGGTCGTAGACGTGGTTGACGGTGCGCCACGCCTGCGAGTGCGCGGCCCCCATGAACGCGTAGCCGACCATGCCGACCCGCAGCGGTTGCGACATGAGCACCCCTAGAAGCCGAGCTTCGCGTACTTCGAAGCGTTGTCCTTGGTGATCGTTTCGGAGGCGAGCGTGATCTCCTTCGGCACCTGCAGCTCGACCAGGTCGGACAGGCCCTTGCCCTGCCCGATCAACCGGGCCAGGCTGATCGCCGAGGAGGCCATCGACGGGCTGTAGGTGACCGTCGCCTTCAGCACCGAGTCGTCCCTCGCGATCGCGTCGATGGCCGCCTTGGACCCGGCGCCGCCGACCATGAAGAACTCACTGCGGTTCGCCTGCTTGATCGCGGCGAGCACGCCGATGCCCTGGTCGTCGTCGTGGTTCCAGAGGGCGTCCAGCTTCGGCAGGGCCTGCAGCAGGGAGGTGGCGGCGGCCTGGCCGGAGTCCGCGGTGAACTCGGCCGGCCGGCGGTTGGCGACCTTGAAGCCGAACGTGGCGAGCGCGGCGTTGAATCCGGCGGTACGCTCCTGGGTGAGCTCCAGGGAGTCGATGCCGGGGATCTCGCCGATGACCGGATTGCTGACACCCTTGGCCTTGAGCTGCTCGCCGATGTACTGGCCGGCGGCCAGGCCCATGCCGTAGTTGTCGCCCTTGATCTGCAGCCGGTAGGCGGCAGCGGACGGGAACGCCCGGTCCAGGTTGATCACCGGGATGCCGGCCCGCATCGCCTCCAGGCCGGTGGCGTTCAGCTCCTTGCCGTCGTGCGGCAGCATGACGATCACGTTCGGTTTCTGGGCGATCAGGGTGGACAGCGCCGCCCGCTGCGCCGCGGCGTCCGAGCCGGCCTCGACCGGGCGCAGCTCCACGTCGGAGTACGCGCCGGCCTGCGCCTTGGCGTTGTTGGTGATGGCCGCGATCCAGCCGTGGTCGGCCGCCGGGGCGGAGAAACCGATGATCACTTTCGGACCGGCGGCGGCGTTCCCGTTGTCGCCGCCGGTGTCGGTCCTGACCTGCGCGTTGTCGCCGGTGTCGTTGCTGGTGCACGCGGTGAGCGCCAGGCCCGCGCCGGCCGCCGCGGTGCCGAACAGGAGTCGCCTACGAGTTGTTGCCGACATTTCTCCTCCTGAGGAGGTTGGTGAAGGAGCGGTAGCGGAACTGCTGAAGGAGCACGGCGGCCACGATGATGCCGCCCTTGACCATGTTCTGGACCTCGGTAGCGAGGTTGTTGATGGCGAACAAATTGGTGATCGTGGAGAACACCAGCACCCCGAAGAGGGCGCCGACGATGGTGCCGCGACCGCCGGAGAGCAGCGTGCCGCCGATGATCGCCGCGGCGATCGCGTCCAGCTCGTAGAGGTTCGCCATCGCCGCCTGGGCGCTGGTGGCCTGCGAGGTCAGCATGATCGCGCCGATCCCGCAGCACAGGCCGGAGAGCACGTAGAGCAGCACGGTGTGCCGCTTGACGTTGATCCCGGCCAGCCGGGCCGCCTCCGGGTTGCCGCCGACCGCGACCGTGCGCCGGCCGAACGTCGTCCGGTTCAGCAGCACCCAGCCGGCCCCGACGACCAGCGCCAGGATCCAGACCAGCAGCGGAATGCCGAGCGGCTTGGCGGTGGCCAGGCTGTTGATCGTCTCGTTCGCGGAGACCTGCGTCTGCTTGCCGGAGATCTGCGCGGCCAGGCCGCGGGCGGAGACCAGCATCGCGAGGGTAGCGATGAAAGGGACCAGTTTGCCGTACGCGATCAGCACGCCGTTGACCAGACCGACCGCGACCCCCACCACGAGCGCCGTGAAGATCATCCCGCCGGCGCCGTAGCTCTGGGTCGCCAGCGTGGTCGACCAGACCCCGGCCAGCGCGATGATCGCCCCGACCGACAGGTCGATGCCACCCCCGATGATCACGAACGTCATGCCCACCGTGACCACGCCGATCGCGGACGCCTGCTGCAGGATCGTGAGTATGTTGTCGCGCACCCAGGACGGGTCGGAGTAGAGCTCGGGCCTGGTGACGATCCCGATGACCACCAGGACCAGGAGCACTCCGACCAGGCCGAGGTTGCGGAGCAGGTTGTCGTCGTACTTCGGTGCCTTGGGAAGCGCCGTCTCGGCGATCACGCGGCCTCTCCCTCCATCAGCGACCCCGCCATCACGAGGTCCAGCACGGTGTCCTCGTCCAGCTCGCCGGCCGGCGCCTCGTGGATCAGCCGGCCCTCGCGCATGACCAGCACCCGGTCGGCCAGCCCGAGCACCTCGGGCACCTCGCTGGAGACCAGCAGCACCCCGACGCCGTCCGCGGCCAGGTCGTGGACCACCTGGTAGAGCTCGGCGCGGGCGCCCACGTCCACGCCCCGGGTGGGCTCGTCGAGCAGCAGCAGCCGGGTGTGGCCCAGCAGCCAGCGGCCCACCACCACCTTCTGCTGGTTGCCGCCGGACAGGGTGCGCACCGGGCGGTCCACGTCGCGTGGGCGCAGCTCCAGGTTGTCGGCGGTGCGCCGGGCCGCGGCCCGCTCCCGGCCGGCGGCGGTGAAGCCGGCCCGCGCGAAACCGGTGAACGAGGCCAGTGTCATGTTCTTGAAGACCGGCTCGTCGAGCAGCAGGGCCTGGCTCTTGCGCTCCTCGGGGGCCATGCCCATGCCGTGCGCGACAGCCTGGCCGACGCCGGTGATGCGCCGGCCGTCGAGGGTGACGGTGCCGCGGTCCGCGACGCGGGCGCCGAAGATGGTCTCCAGGAGCTCGGAGCGGCCCGACCCCACCAGGCCGGCGATGCCGACGATCTCGCCGGGGCGGACGGTGAGGCTGACACCGGCGAACTCGCCGGCGCGGCTCAGGTCGCACACCTCCAGCAGGGGCGCGGCGCCGGCTTTGGCCTCGCGGGGCGGGAACACGTACTCGAAGGCCCGGCCGGTCATCCTGCCGACCAGCTCCCTGGTGGGGGTACGGGCCGGCAGACCGGCCGCCGTGGTGCGGCCGTCCTTGAGCACGGTGACCCGGTCGCCGATCTCGCGGATCTCGGCGAGGCGGTGCGAGATGTAGACGACGGCGATGCCGTTGGCGGTCAGCTCCCGGATGATCCGGAACAGGTTCGCCACCTCGTCGTGGGCCAGGACCGCGCTCGGCTCGTCCATCACGATCAGCCTGGCGTCGTGCGACAGCGCGCGGGCCATGCTGACGATCTGCTTTCCGGCCGCCGGCAGGTCCCTGGTCAGGCGCCCGGGTGGGATCTCCGGATGACCCAGTTCGGTCAGGATGGTCCGGGTCCGGGCGGCCGCGCCGTGGCGGCGGGTGAAGCCGAACCGGCTCGGCTCGTGGCCGAGGAAGACGTTCTCCGCCACCGACAGGTCGTCGACCAGGTCCAGCTCCTGGTGGATGGTGGCGATGCCGGCGCGCATCGCGGCCTGCGGGCTGGCCGGCGCGAAGGGCTCACCCTGCCAGAGGATCTCGCCGGCATCCGCGTGATGGACGCCGGCGAGCACCTTGATCAGCGTCGACTTGCCGGCGCCGTTCTGCCCCAGCAGGCAGTGCACCTCACCCTCGCGGACCTCCAGGTGCACGCCGTCGAGCGCGCGCACGCCGGGAAAGGTCTTGACCACCTCGGAGAGCCGCAGGATGGCCGTCACGGGACCTGCTCGAATGCCGCGTCGCTGGCCAGCACCGCGGCCCCGGTGACGCCGGCGCGGCCGCTCAGCTCGGAGAGCACGACCGGGAGGTTGCCGGTGGCCAGCGGCAGGGACCTGCGGTAGACGACGCTGCGGATCTCGGCCAGTAGTACGTGGCCGAGCTGCGCCAACCCACCCCCGATGACGATCATCGACGGATTGGCGAAGCTGACCAGAGCCGCCAGGACCCCGCCCACCCGGCGGCCGCCCTCGCGGATCAGCTTGATGCAGACCACGTCGCCCTCGGCCGCGCCGTCGGCGACGTCGCGGGCGGTGAGCCCGGCGGACCTGCCGAGCCGCTCGGCCAGCGCGGGGGAGGCCCCGGACCGGGCCGCGGCCAGCGCGTCCCGGGCCAGCGCGGCCCCGCTGAACACCGCCTCCAGGCAGCCGGTGTTCCCGCACGAGCAGGTCGGCCCGCCCGCGTCGACCTGGATGTGCCCGATGTCGCCGGCGCACCCGTCGACCCCGCGGTAGACACCCCCGGACAAGTGGATGCCGCAGCCGATCCCGGTGCCGATCTTGACGAACAGGAAGTCGTCGACCGATCGGGCCACCCCGCCGTGCCGCTCGCCGATCGCCATGATGTTGACGTCGTTGTCCACCACCACCGGGCAGCCGTGCTCGCGGGCCAGCAGCTCGCGCACCGGGTAGCGGTCCCAGCCGGGCATTATCGGCGGCGACACCGGCACCCCGTCGCGGAAGCTCACCGGGCCCGGCACGCCGATCCCGACCGCGTCCAAACGGTCGTAGACTCCCTCGGCGCGGGCCTTGGCGAGCAGCTCGCCCACCCGGTGCAGGATCGGTTTCGGTCCTTGGCGGATGTCCGTGGCCTCCCGATACGCCGCCAGCGTCTCCAGCCGCCCGTTCACCACCTCGACGTCTATCGAGCCGGCGCCCAGATCGACGGCGGCGAACCGCAGCCGCGGGTGGATCTCGACCAGGGTGGAGCGGCGGCCGCCCCGCGAGGCGGCCATTCCGGCCTCGGTGACGAAACCGGCTCTGATCAGGCGCTCTATCTCGCCGGTCAGCCTCGGGCGGGTCAGGCCCAGGCGATCGCCGAGTTCGGCCCGGGAGACCGCGCCGTCGTCCCGGAGGGCACGAAGTATCGATAACACGACTGACGCCTAACTCTCGGTGCTGTGTTCGCCGTCACGTTAGGGCGCTTCCGTCGATCGCGTCCATAGCTTCGCGCTTTGTGGACCGAACTTTTGTCGCTCCGTGCAAAAGTTCGGCCGGAGGACGGCGCCCAGCGCTTGCGCCGGCGCTCGTGCGGCGCGCTCCGGGACGCGGTCGCGCCGCGGCTCGCGCTCTCGCCCGAGCATCGCCCGCCGCTGCCGCGAGTGGGCCGCAGCACCGCGCGGGCCGCCCGGCGCCATGTGCACCGCGCGGGCCGCCCGGCGCGACGTGCGCCGTGCCGGGGGCCGTGCGACGCGCGCCGGGTGCCCGGTGGAACGCCGCGGAAAGGGTCGCGCGGGGTGGAGTGGCGCGGGGGAGGATCAGTCGCAGTCGAGGCTCTTCCGGAAGTCGGGGGTGACCTTTCCGGCGGCTACCTTGTCGGCCATCCTCCAGAAGCCCTCCGCCCAGTCGCCCTCGTCCACCATCGACCGCAGGACCTTCCAGTCGTGGCTGCTGCGCATCGCCTTCGCCGCCTTCGCCCGGGCCGTGGTGTCGCCGACCCGGTCGGCGCGCTCCCACTCGGCGATCCAGGCGCAGCCGACCTGCGCGGTGACCTGCGCGCCGAACTGGTACGGATCGTTGGTGCCGAAGGTGAGCAGCCGCCCGGTGTCGAAGTTCGGCGGCATCGGCACGTCGGCCAGCACCTTGTTGGCCGCCTCGGCGGCCCGCGCCGGCGTGACGATCTCCGGCGGCATGGCGGCGATGAACGTCGTCGCGTCGACGCGCTGGATCTTCGTCAGCAGGGCGTCGAACCCGGCGCGTGTCCAGTTGTCGCTGGTGCGCAACTCGGCGAAGGAGCCGTCACGGGCGTGCAGCAGGAGAGCGAAATCGCTGTCGCCGTAGGTGAAGACGTCGCCCGCCCAGTCGCCGATCGCGGACGGCTGCGGCTTGCTCACCGCCAACCGGTCGGTGTAGTAGCTCTGGTAGTACTTCGCCGGGTACCAGGTGATGTTCAGCGAGCGCTTGCCGTTCTCGAAGAAGATGTCGCCGCTCTCGTCGGCGAAGCCGTAGACGCTGGTGATCTTCCAGCCCGGCTCGGTGATCAGCAGCCGCGGGTTCTCCTCGGCGGCCTTGAGCGCGAACTCCCACGCGTCGGCGGCCGGCGCGGCGATCGAGATGTTCGGCAGCGGGGCGGCGTACTCCGTGGTGGAGCGCTCCCGCGCCAGGACGGCCCCGGCGGCGACGACGCCGGTGACGGCCGCGGCGGTGGCCAACGGGACGAGGAGGCGGCGGCGTTTCCGCACGACGTCGGGAGTGGACATGATCTCCTCCAGGAGCTCCTGGTCGGCCCCGTCGAGGTCGCGGACGCGGTACGGATCGGCGTCGCGGACCAGCCGATCCAGACGGTCGTCGGTCATCGCCCCTCCTCCGGGGTCGGAACGGTCAAGACGCTGGAGACATGTCCGGGTCTGCGGAGATCGTCACCGACGAGTTCGCGGAGCCGGGCGCGGGCCCGGGACAGCCGGGTCCGGACCGCCGCCGCGTTCACCCCGAGCACCTCGGCCACCTCGCGCGGCTCCAGACCCTCCCAGACGGTCAGGGTCAGCACCTCACGGTCCAGGTCACCGAGCCGGGCCAGGGCCTCGCGGACGGCCAGCCGTTCCAGCACCTCGCTGCCCGGGTCGGCGCCGCCCACGGCGGCCAGACGTCGGCGCAGGCGCTCGCCGAGCCGCTCCCGGCGCTCGCCGCCGCGGTGGTGGTTGGCCAGGACGCGCCGGGCCACGCCGTACAGCCAGAGCCTGGTCTCGCCGCCCGGCGGCACCTCGTGCCGGCGGCGCCAAGCGATCAGGAACGTCTCGGCGACGACGTCGGCGGCGTCCGCGGGCTGCTCGACCCGCCGCAGCGCGTAGCCGAGCAGCGGCTGGAAATTGGCTGCGTACACCTGCCGGAACTGGTCGTCGGAGTCCACACCTCACCTCATGTCCGGGTGCGTCCCCATCGTGACAGCGGGCCGCGCGCGGAGGAAGCGGTCCGGGTCAGCTCAGCGCTCCCCGCCGTCCTCCCGCGCTCCCGGCCACGGTCCCGGCGTCCTCGCCGGCAGCGTCACGGTGTTCGTCCCGGTGCGGTAGATCCGCATTCCGCGGGCCTGGTAGTTGGCGAGCGCTGCCGGGCCGTCCAGGCTGCACGTGTGCACCCACACGCGGGTGATCCCGTCCGCCAGCGACCAGGCCCGGCGCAGCGCCACGGTGAGCAGGTGGCCGCCGATACGCCGGCCGGTGAACTGCGGGAGCAGCCCGAAGTAGCCGATCTCGACCTCGCCGGGGCGGGTGCCGTCCAGTTCGGCGTAGCCGGCCGGGGTGCCCCGCACGTAGGCCACCCAGGTCTGGATGCCCGGGCGGTCCAGGTGGTCCTGCCACTGCTGCCAGGTCCAGCCGAGGCGGTCGGTCCAGAACCAGTCACCGCCGACGGCGGTGTAGAGGAAGCGGCTCAGCTCCGGCGAGGGCAGGTGGGCGCGGTTGACTTCCAGGGGTACGGCGGGTGCAGCCCCGGGGACGAGCTGCGCGGGGTCGGTCTGCTCCAGGTACCAGGTGGTGATCTCCACCCGGACCATCATGACGCGTGCCCTGGGTCACACGGCCGGCCCGGTTGGCGCATCCCGCCGGAATGTCCGGTCCTTGCCGCGACGGCGCAGAAAAGCCCGGGGAGGTGGGAAGGCGACGGAGATGCCGCAGCCGCTGCGGTTGGCCGATCTGGTGCGCGAGGTCGCGCGGCGGCACGGCCCGCGCGAGTGGGTTGCCGGGCACGGCGGGCCGGGCGAGGAGGTCCGGCGGCATCCTGCCGGCCGGGCCCGGCGTGCGCGGCACCGGGACGTTCGGCGAATGGCCCGCGCGGCTGCCGTAACGGTGGTCCTGATCCGGCGCTCAGCGCAGCAGGGGCATCGCCGTGCTCAGCATGGTGCGCCAGTCCGGGAGCGGCGCGACGCCCGAGCCGGCCCAGCCGGCGTGGCTCAGGACGCTGTAGGGCGGGCGTCTGGCCGGGCGCGGGAAGCGGTCCGTGGTGGTGGGGCGGACCCGGGACGGATCCAGGCCGGCCTCCTCGAAGACCGCCCGGGCCAGGCCGTACCAGGTGGTGGAGCCGGCCGCGGTGCCGTGGTAGACGCCCGGGGCGGCGGCCGGGGCCTGGGCCAGCGCGACGAGCTGTTCGGCAAGCGCCCGCGACCAGGTGGGCGGGCCCTGCTGGTCGTCGACCACGTCCACGGTGTCGCGCTCGGCGGCGAGGCGCAGCACGGTGCTGACGAAGTTGGGGCCGTGCGCGCCGTACAGCCAGGCGGTTCTCACCACGGTGCCACCCGACGCCAGCACCGCCTCCTCGCCCACCGCCTTGCTCCGGCCGTAGGCGTTGAGCGGCGCGCGCGGCGCGTCCTCCGGGATCGGCGCGGTCGCGGAACCGTCGAAGACGTAGTCCGTGGAGAGGTGGATCAGGCGCTTGCCGGCCGCGGCCGCGAGGGTGCGCACGCCGTGGCCGTTGATCGCGGTGGCGGCCTCCTCGTGGGTCTCCGCGCCGTCGACGTCCGTCCAGGCGGCCGCGTTGATCACGACGTCCACGCCGCCGACCGCGTCGCGGACCGCGTGCGGCGAGGTGATGTCCAGGTCGGCCCGGGTGGCGGCGACGACGTCGCGACCGTGCAGCACGCCTCGCAGGTCCTGGCCGAGCATCCCGCCGGCCCCGGTGATCAGCCAGCGCATCAGCGGCCCGCCCGCGCCTTGAGCGGCTCCCACCAGGCCCGGTTGTCGCGGTACCAGTCGACGGTGTCGGCGAGGCCGTGCTCCAGGGGGACCCGCGGCTCGTACCCCAACTCGTTTTTGATCTTGGTGATGTCCAGCGAGTAGCGGCGGTCGTGTCCCTTACGGTCCTCGACCGGGGTCACCATGTCCCAGCCCGCGCCGCAGGCGGCCAGCAGCATCCCGGTCAGCTCGCGGTTGGACAGCTCGGTGCCGCCGCCGATGTGGTAGACCTCGCCGGCCCGGCCCTTCTCCAGCGCGAGCTGGATGCCGCGGACATGGTCGGTGACGTGCAGCCAGTCGCGGACGTTCCCGCCGTCGCCGTAGAGCGGCACCGGCTTGCCGTCCAGCAGGTTCGTCACGAACAGCGGTACGACCTTCTCCGGGAACTGGTGCGTACCGTAGTTGTTGGAGCAGCGGGTGACCACCACGTCCATGCCGTGGGTGCGGTGGGCGGTGAGCGCGAGCAGGTCCGAGGAGGCCTTCGAGGCGGCGTACGGCGAGTTCGGCGCCAGCGGCCACGTCTCGGTCCACGATCCCTCGGCGATCGACCCGTACACCTCGTCCGTCGAGACGTGCAGGAAGCGGCCGACCCCGGCGGCCCGCGCGGCGTCCAGCAGCACCTGGGTGCCGAGCACGTTAGTCGTCACGAACGGGACCGCGCTGTCGATCGAGCGGTCGACGTGCGATTCCGCGGCGAAATGGACTATCGCGTCGTGGCCGGGCAGGAGATCGCGCAGCAGGTCGGCGTCGCCGATGTCGCCGCGTACGAAGGTGAGTCGGGAATCGGTCAGGGGCACATTGGCGGGGTTGCCGGAGTAGGACAGCACGTCCAGCACGGTCACCGTGGCGCCAGTGGCACCTGGGAATTCATCCGCGAGTACCGCCCGGACATAGGCCGAACCGATGAAACCGGCGCCCCCGGTCACGAGAATCTGCACAGCGGCCCAGTGTACTACCGGCTCCACTGTGCTTAGTCTTCCTCGGTGCGCGGAATTCTGCTGGCCGGTGGCACCGGCTCCCGGTTGTGGCCGATCACCATGGCCATGTCGAAACAGCTCATGCCAATTTTTGACAAACCGATGGTGTACTACCCCTTGACCACGCTGGTCTCCGCCGGAATTCGGGAGATCCTGGTCATCACCACGCCCGAGGACCAACCGCATTTCGAGCGACTGCTCGGTGACGGCAGTCGTTTGGGATTGTCCCTTTCCTATGCGGAGCAGCCGAAACCGGACGGGATCGCCCAGGCATTCCGGATCGGCGCGGATTTCATCGGGAACGAGCCGGTCGCGTTGATTCTGGGCGACAACATCTTTCACGGCGTGGGGCTCGGCCGGCAACTCGCCCGGTTCGCCGAGCCGGCCGGCGGGCGGATCTTCGCCTACCCGGTGGCCGACCCGCAGCGCTACGGGGTCGTCGAGTTCGACGAGTCCGGCAAGGTGCTGTCGATCGAGGAGAAGCCGGAGAAGCCGAAGTCGGCGTACGTCGTCCCGGGCCTCTACTTCTACGATGCCGAGGTGGTTCGGATCGCTGCCGGCCTGGAGCCCAGCGCGCGGGGCGAGCTGGAGATCACCGCGGTCAACGAGGAGTACCTGCGGCGCGGCCGGCTCGACGTGACAGTGCTGGATCGCGGGACGGTGTGGCTGGACACCGGCACGTTCCAGTCGATGGTGCAGGCGTCGGAGTACGTGCGGGTGATCGAGGAGCGGCAGGGTCTCAAGATCGGCTGTGTCGAGGAGGCCGCCTGGCGGCTCGGGTGCATCTCCGACCAGCAGCTGCGCGACCTGGCCCGGCCGCTGCGCAAGAGCGGTTACGGCGACTACCTGGAGCAGTTGTTGGAGCGTGGGCCGTTCGGCGGTGCCCGGTGAGGGTCCGGCCGCTGGGCGTCGAGGGCGCCTGGGAGATCACGCCGGTGCAGCACGGCGACGACCGCGGCGCCTTCCTGGAGTGGTACCGCTTCGACCACCTGGCCGCCGCCGTCGGGCACCGGCTCGACCTGGCCCAGGCCAACCTCTCCACCTCGGCACGGGGGGTGGTGCGCGGGGTGCACTTCGCCGACGTGCCGCCCGGCCAGGCCAAGTACGTGACGTGCGTGTCCGGCGCGGTGCTGGACGTGGTGGTGGACGTGCGGGCCGGCTCGCCGACGTTCGGGCGGTGGGAGGCGGTGCGCCTGGACGACACCGGCCGGCGGGCCGTCTACCTGGCCGAGGGGCTGGGGCACGCGTTCTGTTCGCTGACCGAGGGCGCCGTCGTGGCGTACCTCTGCTCGGCCACCTACCGGCCCGGGCACGAGCACGGCGTCCACCCGCTGGATCCGGAGCTCGGCATCGCCTGGCCGGCCGAAGCGCCGCTGCTGTCGTCCAAAGACGCCGCCGCGCCGTCGCTGTCGGAGGCCCTCGCGAGCGGGTTGTTGCCCCGGTACGACGCCTGTCGTGACCATGTGGAAACGATGCGTCGCGTTGACGACAGTCAATCGCGCGCCGCACGCGATTGACCTGCGCAGTTCTCCGTAGTATGCGACCGCCCAGGGCGATCCGGTCCGAACTGGACGGAGGCTTTCCCGCCTCATCCGAACCGTCAATCGCGTCGGACGGAAAGGTGTAGCGCCGACCGGGTGCCGTTCGGAAGTCTGTCTCATGTGTCCGGTGCGTCGCCCGTGCGTGACCGGCCGCTCACCCTAAGCTAAGCCAGGGCCTTGACGCCTGGTGCATCCGGCTTGTCCGGATTGCCGCTGATTCTTGGTAATGGATTGACCGCAGCCAATGGGGGCAGAGGCGTGCAGACAATCGAATCGCTGGCCACCGTCGACCTGGGCGACAGAGCGTCGCAGGCCAGGCGGGGCAGACGAGCCGGCGAGACACGAGCCGGATGGCAGAACCGGTACGCCCGGATGCTGTACCTGATCGACTACGTGGTCGGCCTCGGCGCCGCGTGCTGGGCGCTGGTCCTGCGGTTCGGCCCGGACGGCGACGAACCGAACATGAAGGGCTACGTCCTGCTGACCGCCCTGCTGCCGATCGCCTGGATCGCCTGTCTCTCGGCGAACCGCGCCTACGAGCCGCGCCACCTGTTCGTCGGCACCGACGAGTACGCCCGGGTGTTCCGCTCCGGCGTGGCGCTGATGGCCGCGCTGGCCATCGTCTCGTTCGCCTTCGACCTGCGCCTGGCCCGCGGCTACGTGAGCATCGCCCTGCCGCTGGCGATCGCCGTCGACCTCGGCGCCCGCTACCTCTACCGCCAGCGGCTGCACCGCTCCTGGGGCCGGGGCAACCGGCTGCACCGGGTCCTGCTGGTCGGCCACGAGACGGCCGTCTCGGACATGACCCGCCGGCTGCGCCGCGAGCGATACCACGGGTTCGCCGTGATCGGCGCGGTGCTGCCGGCCACCCCGAGCCCCAAGACGTTCGCCAAGGGCATGCCGCCGGTGTACGGCACCTTCGACGCCGTCGACTCCGCGGTCACCCGTGCCGACGCGGACACCGTGATCGTCCTGGCCTGCCCGGAGATCGACGGTCCCGCGCTGCGGCGGCTCGCGTGGCAGCTGGAGCGCGACGAGATCGACCTGATCGTGGCCAGCACGCTGGTCGACGTGGCCGGTGACCGCACCACCATCCGGCCGGTCGACGGCCTGCCGATGCTGCACGTCGAGCACCCCCGGCTCAAGGGCAGCGCACGCTTCTTCAAGGCCACCTTCGACCGGGTCGGCGCGCTGCTCCTGCTGATCCTGATCTCCCCGCTGCTGCTGGTCGTGGCCGGCCTGGTGATGTTCGGCCGGGGCGGCCGAGGCCCGGCGATCTTCAAGCAGGAGCGGGTGGGCAAGGACGGCCGCACGTTCATGCTCTACAAGTTCCGCACCATGGTGGTCGGCGCGGAGGCCCGGCTCGCCGAACTGAAGGAGCTCAACGAACACGACGGCGAGCTCTTCAAGATCAGGCAGGACCCGCGGATCACCCCGATCGGCCACTGGCTGCGCCGCTTCTCGGTGGACGAGCTGCCCCAGCTGATCAACGTGCTCAAGGGCGACATGTCGCTGGTCGGGCCGCGCCCGCCGCTGGCCCGCGAGGTGGCCGGCTACCCGTCCGACATGCTGCGCCGGCTCGTCGTCAAGCCCGGCCTGACCGGCCTGTGGCAGGTGTCCGGCCGCTCCGACCTGTCCTGGGAGGAGTCGATCCGGCTGGATCTCAGCTACGTGGAGAACTGGTCGCTCGCCATGGACCTGGCCATTCTGATCCGTACCGTCAGCGCCGTCGTGCGCAGCTCGGGAGCCTATTGATGACCGCGCGTCCCCGTCTCACCGTGATCGGCACCGGTTACCTCGGCGCCACTCACGCGATCTGCATGGCCGTCCTGGGACTCGAGGTGCTCGGCGTCGACGTCGACGCCGACAAGGTGGACCGGCTCAACTCCGGTGTGGTCCCGTTCTTCGAACCCGGCCTGCCCGAGCTGCTCACCAAGGCGCTGGAGTCCGGCCGGCTGCGCTTCACCACCTCGTTCCGCGAGGCCGCCGCCTTCGGCGACGTCCACTTCCTCTGCGTCGGCACGCCGCAGCGGGCGGACTCGGAGGCCGCGGACCTGACGTACCTGGACGCCGCCGTCACCAGCCTCGCCCCGCACCTGGACCGGCGCGTCCTGGTGGCCGGCAAGTCCACCGTCCCGGTCGGCACCGCGGCCCGGATCGCCGCCCGGCTGCGCGAACTGGCCCCGGCCGGCGACCAGGTGGAGCTGGCGTGGAACCCGGAGTTCCTGCGCGAGGGCTTCGCCGTCGACGACACCATGCGGCCGGACCGGCTGGTCTTCGGGGTGACCTCGGACTGGGCGCGGGACCGGCTGCGGGCGGCGTTCCAGCCGGTGCTCGCGCAGGACGTGCCGGTCAAGGTGACCGACCTGCAGACCGCCGAGCTGGTCAAGGTCGCGGCGAACTCGTTCCTGGCCACCAAGATCTCCTACATCAACGCGATGGCCGAGGTCTGTGAGGCGACCGGCGCCGATGTGCACGATCTGGCCGAGGCGCTGGCGTACGACGAGCGGATCGGCGGGAGGTTCCTGCGCCCCGGGCTGGGGTTCGGCGGCGGGTGCCTGCCCAAGGACATCCGCGCGTTCGCGCACCGGGCCGAGGAGCTCGGGGTCGGGCAGGCGGTCGGCTTCCTGCGCGAGATCGACGGCATCAACCGGCGGCGCCGCGCCCGTACCGTCGATCTGGTCGTCGCGTCGTGCGGCGGGGACGTGGCCGGCAAGCGGGTCGCCGCGCTGGGGGCCGCGTTCAAACCGAACTCGGACGACATCCGCGACGCGCCGGCTCTCGACGTCGCGGCGACGCTGCGCCGGATGGGGGCGGAGGTGGTCGTCTACGACCCGGCCGCGATGGACAACGCCCGGCGGGCGCATCCTGAGCTGGGATATGCGACAAGCGCCCTGGACGCGGCCCGGGACGCGGACGTCGTGGTGCTGCTGACCGAGTGGAACGAGTTCCGCGAGATCGCGCCGTCGGCGTTGGCCGCCGTGGTCCGCCGGACCCGGATGGTCGACGGGCGCCACGCGCTCGTCCCGGCGGTCTGGGCCGCCGCCGGCTGGGACTACCGCGCTCTGGGCCGGCCGGCCGTGCAGGGCCGCTCGTGAAGATCTCGGTGGTACGCCCGGACGAGCTCGGCCCCGGGGAACTGGCGGCCTGGCGGCGACTGCGGAAGGACTCGCCCGCGCTGCGGAATCCGTTCCTGGCGCCGGAGTTCAGCGTCGCGGTCGGCCGCCGGCGTCCGGCCGCCCGGGTCGCCGTCCTGGAGGACTCCGCCGGGGTGGCCGGGTTCTTCCCGTTCGAGGTGCGCAACCGGCTCGTCGGGGTGCCGATCGGATTCGGGATCAGCGACTGCCAGGGTGCCGTGCTGCGCTCCGGTGTCGAGCTCGACCCGCTCTCCCTGCTGAAAGCCTGCCGACTGCCGGTGTGGGAGTACGACCACCTGATGGCCGACCAGTTCACGCGCTTCCACTCGGTCGTGACGGGGTCGCCGCTGATGAACCTGGCGGACGGCTACCCGGCGTACCTCGAAGACCGCAACCAAGCCGGCGACGTCGTCCGGCAGACGCTGCGCAAGCAGCGGAAAATGGTCCGCGAGGTGGGCGACGAGCGGTTCGTCTGGGACGACCGCGGCCCGGCCGCGCTGGCCGCCCTGCGGGACTGGAAGTCCGCGCAGTATCAGCGCACCCAGCAGTACGACCGGTTCGCCACCCCGTGGATCGCCGGCGTGCTGGAGGAGCTGCAGGCGTCCGGGTCGGACGACTGCCGGGCCGTGGTCTCCACGATCTACGCGGGGGACCGGCCGGTCGCCGCGCATCTCGGCCTGCGCAGCGAGTCCGTCCTGGCCTACTGGTTCCCGTCCTACGACCCGGGCCTGTCGAAGTATTCCGCCGGCATTCTGCTCTGCCTGCGGATGGCCGAGGCGGGCGCCGCGGACGGCATCCGGCAGATCGACCTGGGCAAATCCGAGGCGCTGTACAAGACCCGGCTGAAGAACGACGAGACTCCGGTCGCCGCCGGCCGGATCGGCAGGTCCTGGCCGGTCAGCACGGCACGGAGGGCGCAGACCGCGATGTCGCGCTCGCTGCGGCAGGGGGCGCTGGGGGAGAAGCTGAAGAGCGGCCGCACCGGAAGGGTGCTCCGCGGACTGAAGGCGAGGCTGGCGTCGCGATGACGATTCTGGTGGCGGTCGTCTCCTACAACAGCGAGCGCCTGCTCCCCGATCTGATCGCGGGACTGCGCTCCGGGCTGGACGGCCAGAAATGGCATCTCACGGTGGCCGACAACGCGTCCCGGGACGGCAGCGTCGCGCTGGTGCGCACGCTCGCGCCGGAGGCGACAGTCCTCGAGATGGGCCGCAACGCGGGTTACGCGGCAGGCATCAACGCCGCGGTCGCCGCGTCCCCGGCGCACGACGCCGTCCTGGTGCTCAACCCGGACGTGCGGCTGACGCCGGGTTGTGTGCCGCGTCTGCTGCGGGCGCTGCGCGAGCCGGGGACCGGCATCGCGGTGCCGCGCCTGGTGGACGGCTCCGGCACGCTGATCCCCACCCAGCGCCGGGAACCGAGCGTCCTGCGGACGCTGGGCGACGCTGTCCTGGGGGCGCGGCGGGCCGGCCGCTTCCGCCTGCTGGGTGAGGTGGTGACCGACCCTTCCCAGTACGAGGTGGAGCGGTTCACCGACTGGGCCGAGGGATCGACGCAGCTCATCAGCGCGGACTGCTGGGCGCGGATCGCGCCGTGGGACGAGTCGTTCTTCCTGTACTCCGAGGAGACCGATTTCGCCCTGCGGGCCCGGGACGCGGGATTGCGGACACGCTATGTTCCGGACGCGCACGCGGTCCATCTGGAGGGCGACTCCCGGGTGTCGCCGGGGTTGTGGGCGCTGCTGACGCTGAACAAGGTTCGCCTGTTCCGGCGCCGGCACGGCCCGGCGCGGTCGGCGGCATACTGGGCGGCGCTGGTGCTGCGCGAGTCCAGCCGGGCCGCCCTGGGCAAACGGCCGAGCCGGGCGGCGGCGCGCGACCTGCTGACGCCGTCGCGCCTGCGCGAGACCCCGGGGCCGGCCAGCGTCATCCGCTGGGCGTGAGCCCGCCCATCCGCCTTTCCGTCACCCGCCACCGGAGCCGGCCGGTGATCGAGGGGCGAACAGCGTCGTGGTGGACCGGGTGACGTGGGCCGGCGGCCGGGATGCCGGGCGTGCCGGTCAGCGCCAGCGGCGCGGGCAGCGGCCGGCGCGGCGGAGGCGGCCCAGGACGTCCTCCACCGCGTAGACCCCGAGAATGCCGGCGAGGCCGCCGACCACAGGCGTGGCGAGTTCCGTGAGTAGCGTCTGCATGTCCGCCTGGTCGGCTCGGCCGGGTGCCGCAGCCGGCGCCGATCGGGTGCGGGACGGGTGCGGACGCCACGCGAAAGCCGGCAGGGGCGCCGCCGTGTCGGAAACGGCGGCGCCCCTGCCGGGCCGGCTGTGTCGCGGGTCAGCGGTCGCGCGGGTCAGCGGTCACGCGAGCCGGCTGTGTCGCGGGTCAGCGGTCGCGCGGGTCGAGGTCGCGGCTGCGCGAGCCGGCCTTCGCCAGACCGCGACTGACCATGTAGCCGATGGTCAGCAGGGTGATGTACCACCACGCCTTGTCGGCGGCGAAGTAGTCGCTGCCGTTGTTCGCGGCGCCGTCGCCGACGGTCTGCGAGGCGATCAGCACGCCGATCACGGCGGCGAGATAGACGAACAGCTCAGTGGTCTTCCACGACGGTTTCGTCTCGTCGCCGTGGGCGCGGGCGACGTGCACGTCGCGGTCGCCGACGATGCGGTCCTTGGTGTGAGCGCCGTCGATGTGGGCAGTCGTAGTCATGGTCAACTCCAATGGGGGGTCCGCAGTTCCTGATCGTCAGGCGACTGCTTGTCTGTCCGTTCCTGACCTGGTGTATCCCCCATCGCCCGGGATGGGAAACCCAACAGATGACGAAACATCGGATTTGGCCTGGCGGACCCGCCCGAAGGTGACGTCAGCGCCAGCTCTTGACCAGGGTGGCCGCCGCGTTGCGGGCGCGCACCGGGAGCCGGCGGGAACGCTGGACCGCCGCCCGTACCGAATCCGGGGTGTCGGTGTCGTAGACGCTGAAGCGCGGCTGCAACCAGGCGCCGGGCGAGGCCGGGCGCCGGTCGCTGGTGAAGACCGTGGTGTATCCGAGGCGGCGGAGCCCGGTCAGCGTGGTGCGGTCGTAGCGGCCCAGCGGGCACGCCGCCCGGGTCACCGGGCGTCCGGTTACAGCGGCGATCCGGTCGCGGGCGAGCGAGAGCTCCTCGTGGATCGCCGGCGGGGACATCGCGCGCCACGGATGGTGGTGCATGCCGTGGGTGCCCACCGACATCCCGTTGCTCAGCAGCACGCGCAGCTCCGGCTCGCCGAGGCTGCCGGCGGAGCCGAGACGGCCGGCCAGGACGAAGAACTCCGCGGTCAGACCGCGGTCGAGCAGCGCCGGCAGAGCGATCTCGACGTCCGAGCTGTTGCTGTCGTCGAAGCTCAGCCGGACCGGGACGGACCACGAGACGATGTCGTCCAGGAGGGCCGCGAACGAGGATTCGGAGATCCAGTACCGCTGCTCGCCGGGCTCCAGCTCCCGCGCGGGCGTGCCGATGCCGTGGAACAGGATGTTGATGTGCTCAGGCATGCGCCCGCTCCCTCGACGAGCCGTCGTGACCCCAGTCCACCGGGCCCCGCCGCCGGGCCTGCACCGCCGCGTGGACGGTGATGCCGACGTAGCACACCGCGGCCGGCGCCAGCCACGGGCGGCGCAGGACCACGTCCGTGAGCCAGGAGGAACGGCCCGGTGGCCGTACCGCCGGCTTGATCTCGCCGCGCGCCGCGGCCGCGCGCATCGCCGTGTTGCCGGCGCGGACCCGGATCAGCCGGCGGACCAGGTCGCGGGTGTTCCGCGGCGTGGCCACCACCGACCGCACCGAGGCGACCTGGATCTTCTCGTCGGCGGTGAACAGCGAGTCGACGAACAGGTCGTCCGCGACCAGGTCCGGGAAGGTCGCGAAGCGGGAGCGCCCGGCCGCGGAGAGCGCGATCACCCCGCGGCCGAAGAGACCGGTCCGCAACGCCGGCAGATGCCGGTGCACGCTGAAGTAGGCCCTGACCAGAATCGGCCGCCCGGTCAGGTCCAGCGCCCGGTGCGCGGTGGCCGCGGGGTGCGAGGCGCAGGCCGACGCCAGAGCGCGCAGACCGGAAGTGGTCAGGATGACGTCCGCGTCCAGGTAGACCCGGGGAAAACCGGCCGCGACCCGATCGCCGGCGTTGAGGGCGCCGGCTTTGCCCGGCGCGGGGAGATCGACGACGCGTACGCCCCGCTCGCGTGCCACCCGGGCGGTGTCGTCGGCGCAGCCGTTGGCCACCACCGTGACGTCGAACTCGCCGGGCGCCGCGTCCGCCAGCAGGGTGTCCAGGCACCGGCCGAGCACCGCGGCCTCGTTGTGCGCGGCGATCACCACACTGGTCACGGCGCGTCCACCCGGGCCGGGGAGGAGGGCCGGCGCTGCCCGGGGACGCGCGGAGCCGGGCCGGGCCGGAGCAGGCGCTGCCACACCGCGACGTACTCGGCGGCCTGGTGTTCCCAGGACAGGAAGTCGCGGAAGCGCTGTCTGCCGATCTCGCGCATCCGCGCCCGCAGTGCCGGGTCGTCGAGCAGCGTGCCGATCGCCTCGGCGAACTCCGCGGGCGTGCCGTTGGGCACGTAGAGGCCGGCCCCGCCGACGGTCGCGTGCGTCTCGATCAGGTCGGCGGCCACCACCGGCACGCCGCGCCCCAGGTACTCCACCGTCTTCGCCATCGTGGAGAGCTGGTTCATCCGGGTCGGCAGGTCCGGCTGCAGGGCGACGTCGGCCCGCCGCAGCAGCGCGTCCACCTCGGGGCCGGTGAGCCAGCCGGTGAACTCGACGACGTCGGTGAGCCCGCGGTCCGCGGCGAGCTCGCGCAGCCCGGCGGCCGTCTCGCCGTCGCCGGCCAGGATCATCCGCCAGCCGGTGCGGCCGCGCCGCACGACCAGCTCCGCGGCGGCCAGGACGGCGCCCTCGACGTTGTCCTGGGGACCGAAGACGCCCAGGTAGACGACGGTGAGCGGGCCGTCGGGACGAGGATCCGCGGACGCCGCGATCTCGGCGAGCGCCGGCCCGTTGCGCACCACTGTCACCTTCGCCGGGACGACCCCGCGGCGGACCGCGTTCTCCCGGAACGACTCGTTCGTCGCGAACACCGCGGTGGCCGTCCGCAGGGTCAGCTTCTCGAAGAGCACCAGCAACCGCGACACCAGCGGATTCGGCTCGCCGCCGCGGGAGATGTAGACCTCGGGGGACAGGTCGTGGTGGTCGAAGACCCACGGCCGGCCCAGCGCCCGGACCAGCAGCGCGAGCGGGAAGTAGATGTCCGGCGGGTTGCACACCTGGACCGCCTGGGCCCGGCCGCGGAGGATCTCGCCCAGCAGCCGGATCGTGATCCAGGCGAACGACCAGAGGAACTCCAGCGCGAACGAGAGCACCCCGCTGCCGTAGACGACGATCGGGTACGGCCGCAGCCGGGTGCGGTCGCTGCCGGGCAGGATCCGCAGGCTCCTGTCGCCGCGCGGCGCGATCACCGTCACGTCGAAGCCGGCCGCCTCCAGACTCAGGCATTCGCGGATGACCCGGCGGTCCTTCTCGGCCGGCAGGTTAGCCACCAGAATCGCGACGCTCGGTCGCTTCACAATGATCACCCCGTTCGCCACCTGTTGACGCGAACAACATTCCAGAGAAGTCTTCGCGTAGCGATGCCGGGGAGTCCACAGCTAATGGGCTGAACGGGCCAGAGGATCAGACCAATTCGGCGAATCCTGCGTGGACAGACGTGCTTTTGATCGCTTCCGGCGGCGCAGCAGAACGGCGTCTGTCCACAATGTGACAGCGGATGTGACGAATGTGCCGAGCAGGCCCACGCCGATCAGCGAGCGCAGCGGCGAGTGGCTCAGCAGCGTGGAGCTGGGCGGGACCAGGGTGGCCACGGTGATCCGCAGGTCCCGCTTGACGTTCCAATGGTCCTGCATGCTCTTCAGCTCGTCCTGGTAGGTGCTGCTCAGGATGGCCAGCGAGCGCATCCCGTCATATTCGTCGGGGCTGATGTTGGTGATCGACATCGAGCCGATCACGTACCGCGGCTCCTGCCTGGTCCCGGTGTTGCGGGGCTCGAATCGGTACGTCCCGGTGACCCCCTTGCCGCGGAACATCTCCCGCGCGTCGGGGGTGTTCAGCCGGTTCGCGATGGCCGCCGCGGTGACCGCGATCGACGGGTACAGGCCGGTCACCGGGTTCGGCGCGTACGGCGAGACCGGTGGCTGGATGAGCAGCACCTCGGACGCCAGGAAACGATCCTGGGTGTGCACCGCGGGACTGGCCGCCGCGGCGGTCAGCAGAGCGCCGGCGATGATCAGATACCAGCGCCGTTCCAGTACTCCGGCCATATCGGACAGAAACATCGCTTTCCCGTTCTTCACGTCTCCAGCTGCGACAAGACTCCTTAGCCTGTTCCGGCAGATCTCGTCAACTTCGATTTCGATCGGACGGCCAATAGCCATGGTCGTCGGCGTCGTATAACTTGGCGCTGGTGTCGGGGCCGTCGTGCGCCGCTCCGATGTGGAGCTCGGTGGCGACGAAAGACGTCCTGGCGGAAATGTGGAGAGGCGTCCGTGGACCTCGGCGAGATTCTGCGCGTATTGCGCAACCGCTGGTACATCGTCGTGCCCCTGCTGGTGCTGGCGATGGGCCTGGGCGTCGGCACGTGGATCGTGGTGCCGCCGTCGTACTCGACCTACACCATGGTCAGCCTGCTGAGCGCGCCCGCCGCGACCAAGGCCGCCACCGAGGGGCAGGACAACCCGTTCCTCAACTTCAACGGCTCGCTCGTGGCCACCGCCGACTTCCTCGGCCGCCGCCTGCAGTCGACCGACACGATCCTGGAGCTCAAGGCCGCCGGGATCACCGAGGAGTACGAGGTCGCCCTCGCCGAGAACGCGCAGGGCCCGTTCCTCACGCTCACGCTCACCGGCGACGACAAGGACCACCTGCTCGCCTCCGCGGCGCAGCTCGCGCAGTTCGCCGGCACCACCCTCGCCGAGATCCAGCGGCAGAACAACGTCTCGGAGAAGGACGCCATCAAGCTGACCCAGGTCATCCCGCCGCAGAAGCCGCAGGTGGAGACCAAGGACAAGCTGAAGCTGGTGATCGTGGCCGGCGGCGGCACCGCCGCGCTCGGGTTCGTGCTCGCCTTCGTGGTGGAGAGCATCGCCCGGTCCCGGCGCCGCAAGGCGGTCCCGGCCCAGGCCGGGCCGGCCGGGTCGCCCGCCTCGCCGGCGTCCGCGTCGGGCGCCGTGACCGTCGCCCCGGACCTCGAGGGCACCGTGGTGCTCCAGCTGCCACCGGCGGTGCCGGCGGCGCGGCCCCTGCCGGACCGGGAGCAGAGCCCGGCCCGGGAGAAGTCCGCGGACACGGAGAAGACCCAGCGGATCCAGGTGCCGCCGCCCCGCCAGACCGCCACCGGTCAGAAGGAGAGCCAGCCGCGCCGGCCCGGCCTCTCCACGACGTATCAGTCGAACGGCGATCGTGGGGGCCAGAATGCCAACCGGGTCAACGGCAGCTGACGTTCACCTCCCGGCCGGGCCGGAGCGCCCGGCCGCCGCCGGGTCCACCGACCGGCACGGCCACCTCTACCGCTCGCAGCAGCGGCTGCGCCGGCTCGCTCCGGACTCGCTGCTCGCGATCTACCTCGTCCTGCTGCTGGTGGTGCCGGCCCGGCTGGTGGTCGCGAGCATCGGCGCGACCGGCACGGTGGCCAACCTGTTCCTGCTCGTGGCGCTGCTCTGGTACGCGGTGAGCTGGCTGATGCGCCGCGTCTCGCCCGCGCCGTACACCCGGGCGCCGCGCGTGGCGCTGCTCGGTTACGTGGTGGCGGTCCTGCTGGCGTACGTGGCGGTCGGCCGCCGGGACGCCGACGCCGCGGAGTACAGCGCCGCCGACCGGGCCCTGCTGCAGCTGCTGATCTGGCTGCCGCTGATCCTGCTCACCACGTCGCTGACCGAGTACCGGCAGATCGACCGGCTGTTGCGGCTCTTCGTCCGGCTGTGCACCTGGGTGTCGGTGCTGGCGATGGCCGAGTTCGTGCTCAAGCGGAGCCTGACCGCCTGGATCGTGATCCCCGGCCTCTCCTCGAACGCGGCCTCCGAGCTGGTCGCCCGCGGCGACTTCGTCCGGCCCACCGCCACCGCGTCGAACACGCTGGAGCTGGCCGCCACCCTGGTCGTGGCGCTGCCGTTCGCCATCGGGCAGGCGCTCCACGACACCGACCGGAAGGCCTGGAAGCGCTGGGCGCCGGTGTTCCTGATCGCGCTGGCCTCGGTGATGACCGTGTCCCGGACGTCGGTGATCGGCCTGCTCGTCGTCCTGCTGGTGCTGCTGTCCGGCTGGCCGGCCGCGCGGGTGGGCCGGGCCCTGCTGGTGATGATCCCGGCCCTGGGCGCCACCCGGGTGCTCGTCCCGGGTCTGGTCGGCACGCTGGTCGGCTTGTTCACCGCGATGCTCGACGGCGGCGACAACAGCACCCAGTCGCGGACCGCCACCAGCGCCGACGTCGGCGAGTTCCTGCAGGGCCACCGGTGGTTCGGCCGGGGCCCCGGCACGTTCCTGCCCGACCTCTACCGGTTCACCGACAATCAGTACCTGCTGGCCATGCTGGAGATCGGGATCGTCGGCCTGACAGCCATCGTCGTCCTCTACGTCACCACCATCCACTGTGGTGGCGCGGGCCGCCGCCGATCCACCGACCCGGCACGCCGGGAAACCGGACAGGCCTTTGTGGCCATCGGGTTCGTGATGCTGGTCGTAACGGCCACGTTCGACACTCTGAGCTTCCCGATCGTGGCCGGATCCACTTTTCTGATGTTGGGCCTGTCGGGCGCCTACCTGAGCGTGGCCCGCCGTGAAGAGGCGAGAATCGGAGACCTCCCACAGTGACGGATCTGAACCGGCGGGTGGCCACCGCCGCCCGCTGGAGCCTGGTCAACACCATCGTCCGCCGAGTCGGTACGTTCGCCTCCGGCGTCGTGCTGGCCCGCCTCTTCTTCGGCCCCTACGAATGGGGCCTCTACGCCGTCGGCCTGCTCGTCCTGGCCATGCTGCTGTCGCTCAACGAGATGGGCGTCAGCCTGGCGCTGGTGCGCTGGGAGGGCGACATCCGCCGCTTCGCCCCCACGGTGCTCACACTGTCCACATTGTCCAGCTCGGCGTTCTACGTACTGCTCTACTTCTCCGCGCCGGCCCTGGCCCGGGCCCTCGGGTCGCCGGACGCCACCACGATGCTGCGGGTGCTGTGCCTCAGCGTGATCATCGACGGCATCGCGTGCGTCCCGCTCGGCCGGCTGAACCGGGAGTTCCGGCAGCTCGGCCGGACCGTGGTGGACATCCTGAACTTCGCGGTCAACACCGCGGCCACCATCGCGTTCGCGGCCGCCGGCGTGGGCGCGATGAGCTTCGCCTGGGGCTCGCTGATCGGAAACCTGGTCGCGCTGGCCGGATTCAGCCTGTGCGCGCCCGGCATGCTCCGCTTCGGCTGGGACACCGGACAGGCCCGGCAACTGCTGCGGTACGGGTTGCCGCTCGCCTCGGCCAGCCTGCTCACCCTGGGCATCGTCAACGTCGACTCGGTGGTGGTCGGTTCGGTCCTCGGCCCGGCGGCGCTCGGCATCTACGCGATGGCGTTCAACATGTCGAGCTGGCCGGTCCGGATGGTCTCGGAGACCGCGCGCCGGGTTTCGTTCGCCGGCTTCTCACGGCTCGCCGACTCCTCGCCGGCCGAGTTCGCCAGCGGTTTCCTCCGGGCGTTCACGCTGGTCGTCGCGGCAGCGGTGCCGATCTGCGTGGTGCTCGGGGTGCTTGCCACGCCGATCATCGTGTTCGTCTACGGCGACCAGTGGGCGGCCGCCGGCCTGCCGCTGCGGTTCCTGGTCGCGCTCGGGCTGCTGCGCACGGCGGTCGAGCTGGCCTACGACTGCCTCGCCACCCGGGTCCGCAAGACGCTGATGCTGATGCAGGCCTGGTGGCTGTTCTCGCTGATCCCGGTGCTGCTGCTCGGCGCCCACCTCTGGGGGGTCCCGGGCGTCGCGGCCGGGCACGTGGTGGTCGCCGGCCTGCTGGTCGCCCCGGTCTTCGTGGTGGTGCTCGGCCGGCTCGGCATCCCGGCCGCACGGATCCTGCGCGCCTGCGTCCGCCCGGCACTCGGCGGCCTGGCCATGGGCGTGGTCGCCTGGCTGGCGCACGCCTGGCTGGGCGGCGGCTTCCTGGGCCTGGCCGTGGCCGGCGTCGCGTCGTTCGCGGCGTACCTCCCGTTCGTCCTCCCCATCGTCACCCGCCTTCGGTCCGGCGACGCCGGCGCCGAGGAACCGGCCGCCGAGCCCGCGCTCGCGGCCACGGCCGCCGACCCCGCCTAGGAGAGCGAAGACATGCGTGCGCTGAAGAAGCGACTGCGCGACCGGTACGGCTGGCTCCCGTTGGAGGAGCTGCGCAACAAGGTGGTGCTCGGGCACACCGCGGTCGCCCTGGGCCGGTTCGAGCGCTCCGAGGTGCGCCGCCTGCTCGCCGCGATGCCCGGGGCGCGGCGCCCGCGCGCCAAGGTCGCCGTGATCGTGCTGACCTACCGGCGCCCCGGTGGCCTGACCCGGGCCGTCGCGTCGGTGCTCCAGCAGACGATGCGGGACCTGGTCCTGGTGGTGGTCGACGACGCCGGTGGACAGCTGCCGGAACTCCCGCCGGACCCGCGGCTGCACGTCGTCACGCTGCGCCACAACATCAACGTCCCGGGTGTGGGCCGCAACGTCGGGATCGGGCTGACCGATTCGGATTACGTCGCGTTCCTCGACGACGACAACACCTGGGATCCGCACCATCTGGCGACGGCCCTGTCCCGGCTGGAGGAGCCGGACAACCGGCCGGACGCCGTCTACACCGCCATGCGCCGGGTGATGCCGGACGGGACCGTCCGGGACGTGCTCTCCGTCCCGTTCGATCGCAAGCTCGCCTGGGAGCGCTGCTACCTGGACAACAACCCGCTCGTGCTGCGGCGGCTGCCCGGCGCCCGGTTCAGCCGGCTGCGCCGGACCACGTCCGTCGCGCCGAAGGAGGACTGGGAGCTGGTCTACCGGTTCAGCCGCCGGCACCGCGTCGAGCACATCCCGGAGCCCACCGTGACCTACACCATCAACCCGGACAGCTACTGGACCCCGTGGGAGTTGTCATGACGGCCGGACGGCGCAAGCTCCTGCTGGGCGCGGCGCTCGCGCTGCTGGTCGGCGCCGCCGTGGTGATCGTGGCGCTGATCCGCGGCAACGGCGCGGACCCGGCGGCGGGGCCCGGCCCAGGCGCCGCGCCCGGCGGGGCCACCTCGCTGGTCACCCCGCCGCCGGAGATCGCGAGCAACCTGCCCGCGCCGCCCGCGTCCACGCCCGCCAAGGAACCGACCGCGGCGACCTCGGCGGCCCGGAAGGCGCTGCCGGTCAACGCCACCGGCGGCGGCCGTTATCCGGCGCGATTCTCGGTCGGCGCGCCCGGGGTGAAGCCGTACAAGCAGTCCGACCGGTCCCTTCCGGTGCCGAAGGGCTACCAGGTCGTCGAGCCCAGCAACGAACAGAGCAAGGAATGGGATCTGTACGACTGCAAGGGCACCGTCAATCTGGACCGTAAATACTTCAAGGCATTCATCTACATCGGCACCAGCTGCCATGGCACGGTGAACATCACCAACTCGGTGATAGCGCCGCCGCCCGGTTCGCAGAATCGCGCGGTCCTGGTGAACTCGGACGCCTCCGCGCCGCTGCGGCTCGACCTCACGAACGTCACGATCCGGCCCGAGCCGGTCGGGCTCGGCGAGAAGAACGCGCCGCTCAACGACCACGCCGTCAACGACTGCCAGACCTGCACGATCTCGCTGAACCGGGTGGACGTGGCGAACACCGGCGGGATGTGCCTGTGCGGGGCGCGCACCACGATCCGCAACAGCTGGCTGCACGACAACTACATCGCCAACCTGAGCGATCCGGGGCAGGCGCACACCGGCGGGGTCTTCCCGTACGGCGGGTCCGGCCCGGTGACGATCGAGAACAGCCGCCTGGAGCCCGGGATCGACGCGCACACCGGCGAAGAGGTCGAGAACTACTGGAAGGCCATCACGGCGGTGCTGTTCACGCAGAGCGTCGACGGCTCGGTGCTGCGCGGCTACTCGGTCCGCAACAGTTTCATCTCGCTCGGCGCCTACGGGCTCTACGCGCAGACCGGGGCCGACCTGCGGGTGACCGACAACGTCTTCGGGCCGACCCATTGGGACGCGGCCGGCGGATGCGACTCGAACTGCTCGGCGACGTACGGCGAATGGTCGAACAACGTGGTGGGGACGATCGACGGGGTGCCCACGAAAAAACAGGTTCCACAACCTAAGTGATGTTTGGCATGAAAAGAGCCGTCAATTGAGGACAAGAATAATCTCCGGCGCCGTGTCGGCGCTGATCATCGGGGCGGTGGTCGCGCTTCCCGGCGCGGTTCTCGCGGCCGACGACCCGTGTGGGGTCAACTCCAATCCGATCGTCTGCGAGAACTCCAGGACCGGCACCCCGCTCGAGGACTGGTACGGCGACAGCGCCTGGGGTGACATCGAGGGCTTCACCACGAAGATCAGCGTGCAGCCCGGCGAGACCCTGAAGATGAAGGTGAACTCGCCCACGTCGTTCACGGTCACCTTCTACCGGCTCGGCTACTACGGCGGCCGCGGCGCGCGGAAGATGCCGACCTCGCCGGTGACGCAGTTCCCGGCCAAGGTCCAGCAGACCTGCGACAAGGACGCGACAGGCCTGGTCGACTGCGGCAAGTGGGTCGCCAACGTCAGCTGGACCGTGCCGTCCGACGCGGTGTCCGGCGTCTACCTGGCCGCCCTCGACCAGGGCGACGGGCTCGGCTACATGCCGTACCCGTTCGTGGTCGCCAACGACAACAGCCGCTCCGACGTGCTGGTGCAGACCTCGGACGAGACCTGGCAGGCGTACAACTCCTGGGGCGGGCAGAACCTCTACGAGGGCGGCGGCCCGGCCCCGGACGGCCGCGCGTACAAGGTCAGCTACAACCGGCCGATGCGCATCGCCGGCGACAACGCGATCCTGGCCAGCGAGTACCCGTTGATCCAGTGGCTGGAACGCAACGGCTACGACGTCAGCTACGCGTCCAACCTGGACGTCTCCACCAAGCCCACGCTGCTGCCCAAGCACAAGGTGTTCGTCTCCTCCGGCCACGACGAGTACTGGGACCAGGGCATCTGGGACAACGTCAAGGCGGCCCGCGCGGCCGGCGTGAACCTGGCCTTCTTCAGCGGCAACGAGGCGTTCTGGCGGACCCGCTGGGAGCCGTCCATCGCCGCCGACGGCGGCGCCAACCGCACCCTGGTCAGCTACAAGATGACAAAGATGAAGCAGAACCCGCCGAACGGCATCGCCGACCCGAGCGGGCAGTGGACCGGCACCTGGATGGACCCGGCCGGCGCCGGAACCGGCGGCAACCAGCCGCAGAACCAGATCACCGGCACGCTGTTCTCGGTGAACGGGTACCGCAACGACGCGATCACGGTCTCCGCGCGGTTCAAGAACATGCGGCTGTGGCGCGACACCACGATCCGCAACCTCGGCGACGAGGAGGTGGCGACGTTCCCGGTCGGCACGCTCGGCTACGAATGGGACTCCGACGTGGAGAACGCCGCCCGGCCACCGGGCGCTATCTCGTTCTCGTCGACCACCCTGCAGATCACCGACGGCACCATGCTGCTCGACGAGGGCAACAACTACGGCAACGGCGTCGCCACCCACAACATCATGATGTACCGCGACGCCACCTCCGGCGCGCTGGTCTTCGGCTCCGGCACGGTCCAGTGGTCGTGGGGCCTGAGCACCCAGCACACCGGCCCGGCCAGCTCCGAGGACCCGCGGATGCAGCAGGCCACCGCCAACGTGCTGGCCGACATGGGCGCCATGCCGAAGACGCCGCAGACGAACCTGAGGACGCCCACGCTGCCGACCGACAGGACCGGTCCGGGCATCGCCGTCACCGCGCCGGCGGCCGGCACCACCGTGCCCAAGCTGTCGCCGATCACGGTGACCGGCACCGCGGCCGACACCGGCGGCGGCCAGCTCGCCCGGGTCGAGGTCTCCACCGACGGCGGCAGCACCTGGAACGCCGCCACCGGCCTGGGGAACTGGACGTACACCTGGACACCGGTCACCGAGGGACCGGCCGCGATCAAGGTGCGCGGCATCGACGACAGCGTGAACTTCGGGACGACCACCACCGTCAACGTGACAGTGGGGCCGCAGAAGTGCCCGTGCACCACGTACAAGACCAGCGACGCCCCGGCCAACCTGGACTCGTTCGACGGCAACCCGAACGAGTTGGGCGCGAAGTTCCGGGTGGCGGTGCCGGCGACGGTCACCGGCGTCCGGTTCTACAAGGCGCCCGGGAACACCGGCACGCATCTGGGCAAGCTCTACAGCGGCGCCGGCAAGCTGCTCGCCTCCGGCACGTTCGCCAACGAGACGGCCAGCGGCTGGCAGACCATGACGTTCAGCAAACCGGTCGCGATCGCGGCGAACACCACGTACGTCGTCTCCTATTTCACGCCGACCGGCCACTACTCGTACAGCAGCGGCTATTTCAGCACCAAGGGCGCCGGCGATGGCATCGTGAAGCAGCTGCAGTCCGGCGTGTCCGGGGCCAACGGCGTCTACCAGTACGGCGCCGCCGGCGGCTTCCCGAACCTGAGCTGGGGCGACACCAACTACTGGGTGGACGCCGTGGTGGAGACCAGCTCGGCGACCACCACGCCGCCCACGATCACGGTCCGGTCGCCGGCCCCCGGCGACGCCAGCGTGGCCCGCAACGCCAAGGTCACCGCGACCTTCGACCACGACATCGACCCGGCCACCATCGCCTTCACACTCAAGGCCGGCGGCGCCACGATCGGCGCCAAGGTGGCCTACGACGACACCACCCGCAAGGCGACCCTCCAGCCGGACAGCGCCCTGGCGCCGAACACCCTGCACACCGCCACGGTGCAGGCCTCCGACCTGTGGGGCAACGCCATGACCGGGCCGGTCACCTGGACGTTCACCACCGGCACCGGGGTGTCCTGCCCGTGCACGGTGTTCAGCCCGGCGTCCACCCCGGACGTGGAGAGCGCCAGCGAGGCCGCCTCGCTGGAACTGGGCATGCGGTTCACCTCGGCGGTCGACGGCTACGTCACGGGCGTCCGCTTCTACAAGGGCGACCGCAACACCGGCACGCACACCGGCACGCTGTGGACCGACAACGGCCAGGAACTGGCCACCGGGACGTTCGCCGCCGAGACGTCCAGCGGCTGGCAGACCCTGACGTTCGCCAGCCCGGTGCCGATCACGGCGAACACGCCGTACGTCGTGTCGTACCACACCGACCAGGGCTTCTACTCGTACAGCGGCGGCTACTTCGCCCAGGCGCACAGCTCGTACCCGCTGACCGCCCTCGCCGACGCGGACACCCGCCACAACGGCCTGTTCAAGGGCAGCGCCACCCGGACGTTCCCGACGTCGGGCTGGAACGCCGGCAACTACTGGGTCGACGCGGTCTTCACCACGACCACGCCGTGATGATCCGGGTCCGGCGCCCGCGGGCGCCGGGCCCGCTCTACTTTGGGGGAGAGAAGAGTGAGTTCGGTCAGCGTCGTGATCCCGTGCTACAAATACGGCGACTACCTGCGCGCCTGCGTCGACAGCGTGCTCGACAACCCGGGCGTCGACGTCCGGGTGCTGATCATCGATGACGCGTCGCCGGACGACTCGGCCGAGAAGGCGCACGCGGTCGCGGCGAGCGACCCGCGCGTCGAGGTCCGGGTGCACCAGGAGAACAAGCGGCACATCGCCACGTACAACGAAGGTCTCCTGGACTGGGCCGACGGCGACTACGTCGCGCTGCTGTCGGCCGACGACATGCTCACCCCGGGCGCGCTGACCCGGGCGGTGGCGTTGCTCGACGCGAACCCGGACGTCGGCTTTGCCTACGGCCACCCGGTGCACTTCCGGCACCCGGGCCCGCCCCCGCCGGCGAACCAGGGGACCGGCGGCACCGCGGTCTACCCCGGTCACTGGTGGCTGGAGCGGCGCTTCCGGGAAGGCACCGGCTGCATCACCTCGCCGGAGGTGGTGGTCCGCACCGACCTGCAGCGCAAGGTCGGCGGCTACGACCCGGCGCTGCCGCACGCGGCCGACATCGAGATGTGGATGCGGCTCGCGGCGCACGCGGACGTCGGCTACGTCAAGGCCGACCAGGCGTACTACCGCCTGCACGAGAAGAACATGCACGCCGCTGCCGGCGCGCTGGACGACCTGCGGGAACGCAGGATCGCGTACGAGTCGGTGCTGGCCAAGTGCGGCGACCTGCTCCCCGAGCGGGACCGTCTGGACGCCCTGGTCCACCAGCGGCTGGCCCGCTTCGCGCTGCGCCGGGCGTTCCGGGCCTACGACCGGGGCCGTACCGCCGTGGTGCCGGAGGACGAGCTGGTCGCGTTCGCCGCGGAGGTCTGGCCGGAGTACCGCAGGCTGCCGGAATACCGGGCGCTGGCGGTCCGCCGCCGGGTCGGGGCGCGCACCATGCCGTACCTCCAGCCGTTGGTGCTCTCCGCGGTGGCGGCCAAAGGCCGCGAATGGCTGTGGTGGCAGTCCTGGCGCCGCCGCGGCATCTGAAAGATCTCCGGTCGTACGCCGGCGTCCCCGCGAGGACGCCGGCCCGAACGCTGACCAGGTCAGCCGTGGTGGTGGCCGCTGGCCTCGGGGTCGAGCGCCATCACCGCGGCCGGCATCACCACGAACGGCCGCATCATGCCCTCGTCCTCGTGCTCCAGCAGGTGGCAGTGGTAGACGTAGCGGCCCGTGCCGCCAAGGAACTGCCCGGCCACGGAGACCAGCTGCCCGGGCCCGACCCGGATGGTGTCCTTCCAGCCCTCCTCGTTCGGATCCAGCGTGCCGGCTCCGCTGAAGGTCGCGTCCACCCGCATGATCCCGTCGGGATCGGTGGTCGTCGACACCGTGTAGTTGTGCCGCTGCAACGCCTGGAACCGGGTCAGGTGGATGTGCATGGGGTGCACGGGACCACCCAGGTTGAGGAAGTTCCACTGCTCCCAGGCGTCCCCCTCGATCATGAAGTTCAGCGTGCCGTTGAAGGTGGTCGAAGCGCGCTCGAACACCCGGGTCACGCCGGCGTCGTCGGTCACCGTGACGGTCGGCTCGGTCGCGGTCGAGGCGTCCTCGATCTCGTGCAGCTCCCACATCTCCGGATGCGGCGACTGCACACCCGGCGCGGTCAGCGCCACCCAGCGGTGCCCGTGCGGCTGCGGCAGGTTGCTGTGCGTGATCCGGGTGAACGACGTGGACGTCCGCGACGGCAGGGTGAACCAGTCCCACACCGGGAAGGCCCCCACCCGGAACTGCATGACGTCCGGCACCGGCGCCGGTGTCAGCGTGTTCACCAGGCGCAGCGCCTTGCCCCGCTGCCCGCTGAAGTCGATCAGCAGGTCCGCCCGCTCCGCCGGGGCCAGCGTCAGCTGATTCACCGGCACCGGCGCGGGCAGCAGCCCGCTGTCGGTGCCGATCTGGTACGCCACGCCGGTGACCGGCGAGCCGTTCTGGCCCACCAGGGACAGCCGGTAGATGCGGGAGTTGGACGCGTTGAGCACCCGGAAGCGGTACCAGCGTGGCTCGACGTCCAGATAGGGCCAGATCACGCCGTTGACCGTGGTGAACGGGCCGGTGAAGGGCAGCGTCGCCGGGGGGTCCGCGCTGATTTGCACCACCTTGTGCAGCAGCTGACCGGTCAGCCCGCCCGACGCGTCGGTGTCCAGGTTACGGTCGGCGATGATCAGCGGCACCTCGTTGGCGCCGCTGGGCAGGCGCAGCGAGTCCTCCTCGGGGTCCCGGATCAGGTACATCCCGGCCAGCCCGGTCATCACGTTCAGCGCGGTGATCGCCATGGCGTGGTCGTGGTACCACAACGCGGTGGCGGCCTGATCGTTGAGATACTCGGTGAGCTGGGCGTCGCCGGGCGACACCCCGTCCTCCGGCCAGCCGTCGCTGCCCCCGTCGGTGCGCCCGCCGTGCAGGTGCACCACGGTCCACGGTGGCAGGGCGGCCACCTCCGGGATCGGATCGGCGCCCTCCCGGCCCGGCCGGTCGCTCGGCGACGGGGTGCCGTTGGGCACCTGCACCGCGACCACCGGATAGTTTCCGCTCAGGTCGTTGCGCCAGGCCACCCGCAGCCGCTGGCCCCGGCGCACCTCGATGGTGGGGCCGGGGAAGCTGCCCTCGTACGCCCACACCAGCGTCCGCGGGAGCGCGGAGTGCAGGCGGACCCAGACGGGCCGGGCGGAGACGGTCAGCAGCTCCGATGTGTCGGGGCGGGGCCGCAGCAGCGGCGGGATACGCAGCGGGTCGGTGAACGGCACCAGACTGGTGACCGCGGCTGCCGGCAGCGTGGTTGTCATGGGTGTCCCCTCTCGGTGTGCTGATGCCGGCCGAGCCGTCGAAGGGGGTCCGGGAACCGGGAAAAGGCAAAGTGGATCGCTTGGCCATGTGAACCCCGGTCAGAAGTGAAGCCGGCCGACGCACCGATGGGAGCACGCCGCAAACGCGATAGCCAGTTTTTGCCATCGAAGGGGTTGCTGATGCCCCCTGTTCGGGTGCCGTGAAGAGCCCGGAACGGGTGGGGGTCGCCTATCCTCGGTGACATCGGCAAAGCCCAGGTCTTGCGACCGGGGATTTCCGAGCCTGGCACATCAGGGGCCCGGCGGCACGGACGAGCCAGGCCCGCCGGTGTACGCGGACGGGCCGCACCGCGCGGGGCCAGCCGAAGTCCGGCCGTGCCTCACCTCGAGTATCTCCGCGAAACGCCGCGGCGCGCCGAAGGCCGGGCTGATCGAAGGCCAGGAGGGGTGGCCGGTCCGCGACAGCCCGACCGGCGCGGGCCGCTGTTGCGCGTTGAGGGAGGCGGTGCGGAGCCGCGAGGTCCCCTTCCTTATGAGCTCACCGCCGCAGGGGCACCACGGTCGTCGTCACGATCTTCGTCTTGACCGCGTGCTCCGGCGGGACCGAGGTGACGAGCACCGCGCCCGACGCGATGGCCGCGTCGTCGCCGACGGTGACGTCCGGCTCGATGACGATGCCGGTGCCGAAGCGGATCCGGGAGCCGATGGTGACCCGGCCCGAGGTGTAGACGGACGGGCCGCTCGCGTTGTCGGAGCCGATCACGCTGTGGTGGTCGAACGAGTTGTACGCCGAGAAGAAGTTGTTGTCGCCCATCCGCACGCCCGTCGCCACGTGGCAGAACGCGCAGATGATGTTGCCCTGCCCCAGCCGCACGTCGGTGGCGATCCTCGCGGTCGGGTCGATCGCGTTCGCCAGCGGCACGCCGGCCGAGGCGCACAGCTCCCGGAAACGGGCGCGGACCGCGGGCGACCGCCCGATCGCGATGATCGCCGCGTCGAAGGCGCCGGCCGTGAACAGCTCGGAGATCAGCGCGGCCCCGCCGACCACCGGGACGCCGTGCACCAGGTCGCCCCACCGGGAGGCGTCGTCGTCCACGATCGCCACCGCCTGCTGCGTCGTGCTGCCGGCCAGGATGTCCAGCACCTGGGTCGCCCCGAGCGCCGCCCCGACGATCAGGATCCGCTGCCGTCCGGGCGCCCCGGGCAGCGGCGCCGGAAGGTCGGCGGCCGGCGCCGGGACGGCCACCGCGGCCTCGACGTCCTTGACCGTGATCAGCCGGTCCAGCCGCAGCGAGGCCAGGTCGACGCCGAGCTCGACGGCCCGCCGCACGGCCTTCGCCGTGGCGCGCGGCCCGTCCGGGGCGGCGGCGGGAGCGGCCGCCCGGGCGGCGGCGTAGGCGTCACGCTCGGCGGGGGTGGCGAACAGCTGGGCGATCGGCTCGGTCAGGGACACCTCGGTGCCCTTGGCGGCGGCGTGCAGCAGCACCCCGGCCACCGGGGCCACCACCTCGAGGACCGCCTTGCTCGTCTCCACCTCGGCGAGCAGCTCGTCCTTCGCCACCTCGGCGCCGTCCTCGGCGAACCACATCACCAGGATGCCGTGCTCGCTGTTGACGTCGTTGGTGGGAACCAGCACCGGATTCAACAGGCCCTCCTGATGGCCGCCTCGATCTGGGCGCCGCCGACGAGCACGGCGGCCTCCTTGGTCTTCGACGACGGGATGACGGTGGGCGCGCTGGCCACCACGTCCACCGGCCGCCGCAACTTGCCGAACAACCGCCGGGACAGCACCGACGCGGCCTCCGAGCCCCACGACCAGCCGTCGGCGCCCTCCTCGACGGTGACCACGCTTCCGGTCGCCGCCGCCGAGGAGAGCACCGGCGCCCAGTCCATCGGCGCGATCTGCGCCGGCACGACCAGCTCGGCGAAGATCTCCTCCTGCATGGCCAGGCGTTCGACCACCTTGGCCGCGAGAAGAGCCGGATAGCCGTACGCGAGAACGCTCACCGCGCACTCCGCGGCCGGCACCGCGGACAGCCGGATCGTCGGCAGCATTCCGGGGGAGCAGTCGCTGGTCGCGATGAGGTCGCCGACCATGCCGTGCACCGGCAGCGTCAGGTGCTGCGGGTAGAGCAGCTTGTGCTCGACGTAGAGCACCGGCTCGTCGCGACCCAGGAAGTCGGCGAACACGACGCGCGGGTCGTGGTAGAGCGACGCCGCCACCACGCGCAGGTGCGGGACGCCGAGGAAGTGCTTCTCCAGACTCTGGCTGTGCGTCGGACCGTAGCCGCGGTGCCCGCCCGTCGCGGCGCGCACGATCACCGGGCAGGTGGCCTGACCCGCGTACATCGCCTGGTATTTGGTGATGTGGTTGACCACCTGGTCGAACATCAGGGTGAGGAAGTCGCCGAACATCACCTCGGCGATCGGGCGGTAGCCGGCCAGCGCCAGCCCGGCGGAGATGCCGGCGATGGCGCCCTCGCTGATCGGGGTGGTCCGCACCCGCTGCGGGAAGGCCGTGGACAGGCCGCGGGTCACCTTGAACGCGCCGCCGTACGGATCGGCGATGTCCTCACCGAGCAGCACCACCCGCCGGTCGCCGTCGAGCGCGCCGCGCAGGGTGTCGCCCAGCTCCTTCGCGAAGATCACGGCAGGGCCCTCGCCGTCGCCACGACCTCGGCCAGCGCGGTCTCCACCTCGTCGTCGATCCGTGCGCGGTCCGCCGCGTCCAGCCGCCGGCCGTGCACCACCAGCGGCTCGACCAGCCAGCGCTCGGCGATCTCCTGCTCCGGCCGCTCGTCGTCGCTCTTCGAGTGGTGGCACAGCCGGTACGTGTGGATGAGCAGCACCCGCGGTCCCCGGCCGGCCCGCACCGCGCCGACCTCCTCCCCGGCGATCGCGCTCAGCTCCTCGACGTCGGTGCTGCCGACCTCGCGGACCGGCACCCCGAACGCCGCGAACCGGGCCGCCATGTCGCCGGCCAGGTTCGCCGCGACCGGCGTGCTCTGCGCCCACCGGTTGTCCTCGCAGACCACCAGCAGCGGCAGCTTCCACAGCGCTGCCATGTTCAGCGTCTCGTAGACCACGCCCTCGCCGAGCGTGCCGTCGCCGATGAAGACCACGCTCACCGCGCCGTTGCCGGCCAGCTGGTTGGCGAGGGCGATGCCTGCCGCGTTCGGCACGATGCCACCCTGCACGCCGTTGGACTTGAAGCCGGGCGCGCAGATGTGCTGGCTGCCGCCCACCCCGCGGCAGACACCGGCCTCCTTGCCCATGATTTCGGCGAGCAGGCCCAGCGCGTCACCGGAGTGGGCCAGGTAGTGGCCGTGGCAGCGGTGGTTGCTGAAGATGTGGTCGCCCTCGGCCAGGTGTTCGGTGACGGCGACGGCGTCGGCCTCCTGCCCGATGCAAGCGTGCGTGGTCCCGTTGAGCGCACCCTCCTCGAACAGCCGCAGCAGCGTCTCCTCGAACCGCCGGATGAACCGCATGCGCCGGTACCGCCGGTGCCCCGGCGGCTCGCCGGCGAGACCGGTGAGCCGCTCGTCGGTACGCGCCGGCGCGAGCGCCGTCGACCTCACTATCTGCCTCCCCGAGGGCGGTGATCCAACGCCCGACCCTACCGACGCGCGGGCGTCCACAGCAGACACCTTCAGCCATCGTGGGGCCGACGGGGATCGTCGAATACGAGCCGAACGGACGGTGGGCCCCTCCCAACGGATGGCACCGGTCCGCGTGCGGCGCTGACTACAGTAGACGAGCCGTTCGCGACGTACCGTGACGAAAACCGGCCTGGCGGAAAGCCGTCAGAGCCCTGCCGGAGAGGCCGCCGGCGGTAGTAGCGTCCGTCCACTCCAGACACCTTCCCCGGGAGCGCACACGACATGATTCCGCTCGTCGATCTGCAAGCCGCGCACGCCGAGGTCGCCGAGGAGGTCGACGCCGGGTTCAAGCGGGTGCTGGCCACCACCGGCTTCGTCGGCGGCCCCGAGGTCGCGGCGTTCGAGCGCGAGTTCGCGGAGTTCTCCGGCGCGGCGCACTGCGTCGGTGTCGCCAACGGCACCGACGCGGTGGAGCTGGCCCTGCGCGCGGCCGGCGTCGGCCCCGGGGACGAGGTGGTGGTGCCGGCCAACACGTTCGTCGGCACGGCCGAGCCGGTCGCCCGGATCGGCGCGCGGGTGGTGCTCGCCGACATCGACCCCGCGACGTACCTGGTGGATCCCGGCAAGATGCTGGCCGCGGTCGGCCCGCGGACCAGGGCCGTGGTCCCGGTGCACCTCTACGGCCAGCTCGCCGACGCCCGGCGCCTGCGCGACGAGCTGCGGGGCAGCGGCGTGGCGGTGGTCGAGGACGCGGCGCAGAGCCAGGGGGCGCTGCGGCACGGTCGCGGCGCGGGCGCCGACGGCCTCGCCGCGACGAGCTTCTACCCGGGCAAGAACCTGGGCGCCTACGGCGACGCCGGCGCGGTCCTCACCCCCGATGAAGATCAGGCGACGGTGGTACGGACGCTGGGCAGCCACGGCGGCCTCCGGAAGTACGCCCACGACGTCGTCGGGGTCAACAGCCGCCTGGACGCCCTGCAGGCCGTGGTGCTGCGCGCCAAGCTGGCCCGGCTGGCCGCCTGGAACGCGAGCCGCCGGGCCGCCGCCGCGCGCTACCACGAGCTGCTCGCCGGCCTGGACGTCGTGCTCCCGGCCACCCTGGACGGCAACGAGCACGTCTGGCACCTGTACGTGGTCCGGATCCCCGGCGGCCCCGCGCGCCGCGACGCGGTCCTGGCGAGACTGCACGAGGCGGGCGTCGGCGCCGGCATCCACTACCCGTACCCGCTGCACCTGACGCCCGCGTTCGCCGACGGCCGGCACCCGGCGGGCAGCCTCCCGCTCGCCGAGCAGGCGGCCGGCGAGATCCTCTCGCTGCCGTTGTACCCGCAGATCACCGTGGACCAGCAGGAGAGCACCGTGCGGGCGCTGAAAGCGGCCCTGGAGAACTAGGCGACAGGCGTGTACATCACCATCCGGGACCGGCCCGCGAAGTTGAAGCCGCAGGCCGGCCCCAAGGCGCGGGTGGCCGGCACGGTCGTCCTGCTCGGCGTGGTCAGCCTGCTCACCGACGTCTCGTCGGAGATGGTGACAGCGGTCCTGCCGCTGTACCTGACCGCCGAGCTCGGGCTCGGCCTGCTCGCGTACGGTCTGGTCGACGGCCTCTACCAGGGCGTCAGCGCCCTGGTCCGGATCTTCGGCGGCTACCTCAACGACCGCACCAGCCGGCCCAAGTGGGTGGCCGCGGCCGGGTACGGCATCTCCGCGCTCAGCCGCGTCGCGCTGATCCCGGCGCACGGCTTCGCCGCGATCACCGGCGTGATCACCGCCGACCGTCTCGGCAAGGGTTTCCGCACCGCCCCGCGGGACGCGCTGATCGCCGACGCGTCCGACCCGGCCGTGCTGGGCCGCGCGTTCGGGGTGCACCGCACCCTGGACACGATCGGCGCCGCGCTCGGCCCGCTCGCCGCGTTCACCCTGCTCCTGCTGGTGCCCGGCGGCTACAGCTCGGTCTTCGTGGCCTCGTTCGCGTTCGGCCTGCTCGGCGTGAGCGTGCTGGTGCTGTTCGTGCCGGACCGGCGTACCTCCGGCGGGGGTCTGGCCGCGAAGCGGCTGTTCGCCGAACTTCTCGGCCCGCGGCTGCGCCGGCCGCTGCTCGCCGCCGGGGTGCTCGGCCTGTTCACCGTCAGCGACGGCTTCCTCTACCTGTCCCTGCAGCACAGCGGCGACTTCGCGGCACGCTGGTTCCCGCTGATGTACGTCGGCACCAACCTGGTCTACCTGACCTGCGCCATCCCGCTGGGCCGGCTCGCCGACCGGGTCGGCCGGGCCAGGGCCTTCCTCGGCGGCCACCTCGCGCTGCTGCTGACCTACCTGGTCGCCGGCGGCTCGGACGGCGGCCTGGTCGCCACGCTGGTGGCGCTGGGTCTGCTCGGCGCGTACTACGCCGCCACCGACGGCGTGCTGCCCGCGCTGATCAGCAAGCGGGTGCCGGCCGCGGCCCGGGGCAGCGGCATCGCGGCCGCGCAGACCGTGGTGGTGCTGGCCCGGTTCGTGGTGTCGCTGGCGTTCGCCGGGCTGTGGGAGATGACGGGGCCGCGGTCCGCGCTCCAGCTGGCGGGCGCTGCGCTGGTGGTGGGCATCGGCGTGGCCGGGTGGCTGCTGAAGGGCATCGAGCGGTGAGTCCGCGGGTCAAGCTGGTGGCGTTCGCCGCCGTTCTCCTGCTGTCCGTCGGCGGCACCGTCTTCTTCGTCCTGCGCACGCGGCAGGAGCAGGCCCGCGCGGTGGCCGCCGCGCCGCCGGTGCCGGTGGCCGATCCGGCCGCGGTCAGCGCGCGGCCGCACCTGGTGTTCCGCAGCACCGCGATCGGCGACGACTACGGGAAGGTGGCGCTGGCGCCGCTCGCCGACCCGGGCGGGCCGCGCGCGTTCACGCCGGTGAGCTGCGACCGGGTGTACGCGCACCGCGACGAGGCGGTCTGCATGTCGTCGGAACCGGGCTTCGTCACCACGTACCGGGCGGCCGTCCTCGATGCGGACTGGCGGGTGCGCCGGGACCTGCCACTGGCCGGCGTGCCCAGCCGCACCCGGCTCTCCCCGGACGGCGCCTGGGCCGCGACCACGACGTTCGTGTCCGGTCACGCCTACTCGTCGCCTGGCGACTTCTCCACCGAAACCCTGCTGACGCCGCTGTCCGGAGGAAAAACCCTCAACCTGGAGACCGATTTCACGCTGTACGTCGCAGGCCGGCGCAACACCGCGCGGGACCGCAACCTGTGGGGCGTGACGTTCGCCGCCGACGGCGACCACTTCTACGCGACCGCGGCCTCCGGGGACAAGACCTGGCTGGTGCGCGGCAGCCTGCGGACGCGGGAGCTGACAGCGTTGCGGGAGGACGCCGAGTGCCCGTCGCTGTCGCCGGACGGCACCAGGCTCGCCTTCAAGACCCGCGACGGGCAGCCCGAGGGGCAGTGGCTGATCGCCGTCCACGACCTGGCCACCGGGAGGTCCACGCCGCTCGCCGAGAAGCACAGCGTGGACGACCAGATCGAGTGGCTCGACGACGACCGGGTGCTCTACGGCCTGCCGCGCTCCGGCAGCGGGCCGTCGGCCAGCGACGTGTGGGTGGTGCCGGCCGACGGGACCGGCTCGCCGCGCCTGTTCGTCCCGGACGCGTGGTCGCCCGCGGTCGTACGCTGACCGGGTCGCCAGTCCTTGACCGACATCGCCGGGCGCTCGACGAGATGCCAGGACGGGATCGCCAGGGCCAGGGTGCCGAGGCTGGCCAGCGCGATGTAGGCGACCAGGCCGAGATCGGGGACGCCGAGCAGGGCGAGCAGCTGCTGCACCGGGAAGGCGTAGATGTAGAAGCCGTACGAGTAGTCGCGGCGCCGCCCGACCCGCCGCAACGGCGCCGGCAGGCGGATCGCCAGCCAGAGCACCAGGTACGCGAACGCCGGGTAGCCGAGCACGGCGAACCCGCCGAACCGCAGCGTCCCGGCCAGCACCACCGCGGCGGCGAGCGCGCCGCCGTCGTTGAGCACTATCGACCGGCGGTACACCTGGAACAGCGCGCCGAGCAGGAACACGTAGGTCAGATAGATCAGCGAGTACGCGTCGAGCGCGCCGATGCCCAGGAACGGGCCGTGCTGACCCTGCGGGCCGGGGATCCGCGGGGCGCCCAGGAAATCCCGGACGATCCACCCGAGCAGGCCGGCGGCCAGGAGCACGATCACCCACCGGGCGCGCCTGAGCACCCCGGCCACGGCGAGCCCGGCGACCAGGAGGTAGCAGAGCGTCTCGTACAGCAGGCTCCACAGCGGGCCGTTGACGACCGACGTGCCGGTGAGCTCACCGTACGGCGTGTCCAGCAGCAGGTCGGAGATCCCGTACTGCCGGATCTTGATCGCCAGGTTGTTCGCCACGTAGCTGACCGGGCCGCCGGGCTCGGTGAACAACCCGGCCAGGCTGCCGCGCTCGATCAGCGCGACCACCGGGGCGAAGACGAACCCGGTGACGATCAGGCACACCCAGAGGCCGGGCAGGATGCGCAGGGCGCGGTGCCACAGGTAGCGGGGAAGCGGGAGCCGGCCCGCGCTGCGGGTGATCAGGAACCCGGAGATCGTGAAGAACCCGAGGAGGCCGATCTCGCCGAGCACGGTCTGCCCGTGGGTGAGGCCACCGCCCAGATCCTCTTCGCCGTAGCCCAGCGGCAGCGAATGGGAGACCAGGACGGCGAAGGCGAACAACAGGCGCAGGAAGCCGAAACTGTTGTCCGGGCCGGAGAAAGCCGTGTCGACGGTTTGCCGTGTCCAGATCGGATCCCGCATCTACGGAGTAAACCAGGTCGTCAGTGACTATTTCCAGGGGGTCGGAAGAATGACAGCCACGCTGTGCGGGAAGCGGGTCGATTGTCGGATTCGGCGGCCTTCCCGGCTATCCGTTGTGGAGGATAGGGTGAATCCGTGATGGGAATTCTGCGGTGAAGTCCTTCCTGGCGGTTTCCGGCGCGTCGGCTCCCGCGGCCGGCGTCCTGGCTCAGCTCACCGGCGCGCCGGTCGTCACGCGCACACCGGGCGGCTGGTTCGCGCTGGGCGGTCCGGACCCGGCGGACCGGGTGGACGCCGACGCCTTCACCGTCCGGCTGGGGAAGGCCGCCCGGACGCGGACCGCGGATGTCGCCACCGAGGCTCTCGGCACGCTGCTGCGCGACGGCGCCAAGGTGGCGGGGCCGGCGCTGGCCGAGCTGGTCCCGCCGTTCGCCGCCGCGCACAGCGACGGCGCCGGCGCGCCGGTGGTCGCGGCGACCGACTGGCTCGGCTTCCGGCAGCTTTTCTGGTGGCAGGGCGCCGGCGTCGCGGCGATCTCCACCAGCGCCCTCGCGCTGCGCGCCCTGGCCGGCGCCGATCAGGACCGGTCCGCGCTCGCGGTGCAGAGTCTGGCAGGCTGGCAGATCGGCCTGCGCACGGTGTTCGAGGGGGTGCACAAGGTGCCCGCCGGCTGCCTCGTGGCGCTGGAGAACGGCCGGGTCACCCTGCACCGGTACGTCGAGGAGTCGCTCGCCGTGGACGGAGCGCCGCCGTCGGTGGAGGACGCGGCGATCGAGCAGGCGGCCCTCATGACCGCGTTCCACGAGGCCTACCTGCGGGATCACCCGCGCTCGGTGCTGCAGCTGACCGGCGGGCAGGACAGCCGGGTGCTGCAAGCGGCGATCCGGGCCGACCTGCGGGTGGGGTTGCCGGCGCTGACCCTGGACGTGCACGGTGGCACGGATTCGCGCTTCGCTGCCCGGCTGGCCGGGATGACCGGGATGGACCTGCGGATTCACTGGATGGACGACGGGCCGGCGGTCACTCCCGGCGCGGCTTTCGACCTGGCCGTCCGGGCCGCCCGTGAGCTGGACTGCATGGCCAGCCCGCTGGCGCTGGCCCCGCTGCTGCGCGCCGAGGCCGAACTGGAGCAGGGCCACCGGCTCTCCGGCCTGGGCGGCGAGACGTGCCGCGGCTTCTACTACTTCGGCCAGCCCAGCGGCGCGGTGACCGGCCCCGGGCTGATCGAGAAGCTGGCCACCTGGCGGCTCTACGCCAACGAGGCCGTCTCCCCGGAGGCGCTGGCGCCGCAATTCGCCGCCTCGGCCCGCTCCCTGGCGCTGGAGCTGATCACCGAGTCGTTCGAGGGCTATCCGTCGGAGTGGCTGGCCGCCACCGATCACTTCTATCTGTACCAGCGGATGCAGCGCTGGTCGGGCGCGCACGGCTCGGTCGCGGCCGCCAACCGGCACTTCATCAACCCGATGTTCGATCGCCGCTTCGTCCAGCTGGCCCACGCGGTCCGCCCCGAGGAGAAGCGCAACGGCCTGCTCACCGGCCGCCTGATCACGCTGCTCGACCCGGCGCTGGCCGCGGTCCCGCTGGACTCGGGCCTGATCCCGGACCGCATGGGCAAGCCCGGCCTGGCCGCGCGGACCGCAGGCTACCGGGTGACCGCGCGGAAGGCCGCCCGCAAGATCCGCCAGAGGCTTCGCGGTCAGGGCCGCCCGCAGCTCGGCGCGACCGAGATGGCCGGCCTGGTGGTCGCCCACTGGCGCGCCGAGCCGTTGGTCACCGCCCCGCTGCGCGACACCGGCCTGGTCCGCGGGTCCTGGCTCGACGACGTCCTGGCCGGGCGCGCCACCCCGTCACCGGCCACCGTCGCCTTCCTGGTCAACCTGCTCGTGATCGCCGACCGCTGACCGCCCGCGACACCGCGCCCGGCCCTGCCCGCGATGCCGCGGCGCGAGACCCCGCAGCGCGGCTCCCGCCAGCCGGCTGGCGCGAGGGGGATTCGTGGTGGGACGTGCGTCGCGGCATACGGTTTCGGCTGGCTCCGGGGCGCACCCCCACGACCGGCCGCGGGGGCGGGCCGCGGCGTCGCGTCAGAGCGCGCAAACGGGGCTTGGCGGAAACGGATTTCTCGCCGACAGGGGTGTGCGGGAATTACCCGGAGTCCGGCATGCCGTCGAAGCCGACCACGCTCACTTCCTCGGGCCAACGGCGAAGAAGGAAGGGACCGGCGATTGTTTTGGACGCGCCGGCGGTCAGATCGCCGGGCCCGCCGGGCGCACGACATGAAGAATGTGAATGTGATCCGAATTCGGCGGGAGCCTGGCCGCCCCCGCCGAGCCGGTGGAAAAGCGTCCTCAGGCGAGTTCGCGGAGGATTCCTACGATGTGGCGCTGATCGTCCTCGGTCACCTGGTGGTGCAGGGGAAGAATCAGCGAATCCCGGGTGATGCGCTCGGTGACCGGCAGCGGAGCCGGGGCGACGTCGGCGTAGGCCGGCTCCAGATGGGCCGCCATGATGCCCCGCCGCGCGGAGACGCCCCGTTTCGCCAGCTCGGCCAGCACCTCGTCGCGGCCGGTGCGGTACGGCCGGTTCAGCAGCACCCAGAACGACTGGTAGTTGGTCCGCCCCCAGGCCGGGTCACGGACCGGGACCAGGCCGTCGATGCCGGACAGCAGCTCCTGGTAGCGGGCCGCCAGCGCGCGCCGCTGCTCGACCAGGCCGGCCAGGCGGCCCAGCTGGACCAGGCCGACCGCCGCCTGGATGTCCGTCATGCGGTAGTTGAAAGCGGTCTCCAGATACGTCTCCAGGACCGGCTGCGAACTGCGGTGCCGATCGGCCGCGGACACGTTCATGCCGTGCTCGCGCAGGCGCCGCAGCCGGGCCGCGGTGTCCGCGTCGTCGACGGTGACCATGCCGCCCTCGCCGGTGGTGAGCACCTTGCGCGGGTGGAACGACCACGCGGCGACCGCGGCGCCGGCGCCGGCCGGCTGACCGTAGACGGTGGTGCCGGCGGCGCACGCGGCGTCCTCGACCAGCGCCAGGCCCCAGTCGTCGGCGGCCTTGCGCACCGCTACCGTGTCGAACGGGACGCCGCCCTGGTGCACCGCGACGATCGCCCGGGTGCGCGAGGTGCGGACCGCGTCGATCGTGTCCACTGTCAGGTTGCCGGTGGCCAGGTCGACATCGGCGAAGACGGGGGTGGCGCCGACGTAGCGGACCGCGTTCGCGGTGGCGATGAACGACAGCGACGGGACGATCACCTCGTCGCCGGGCCGCAGGGCGAGCAGCACCAGCGACAGGTGCAGGCCGGTCGTGCAGGAGCTGACCGCGACGCCGTGCGCGGCGCCGGCGGTGGCCGCGAACTCCCGCTCGAACCGGGCGACCCGGGGGCCCTGGGCGACCCAGCCGGAGCGGACCGCCTCCGCGGCGGCCGCGGCCTCTTCCTCCCCGAGCATGGGGATCATCACCGGGATCACTTGGACGACCGCCACCAGTCGACGAGGCCCTGCAGGCCGTCGCTGAGGCTGATCTCGGCGCGGAAGCCGAGCCTGTCCCAGGCGGCGCTGGTGTCGGCGAGGCGGCGGGTGACGCCGTTCACCGCGCGGGCCGGGCCGTGCTCCGGGGCCAGGTCCGACTTCATCACCGCGGCCAGCGCCGCGGCCAGCTCCTTCAGGCTGGTCTCGGTGGCGCTGGCGATGTTGAACACCTCGTCGGTGACGTCCGCCTCCGCGGCCAGGAGGTTGGCCCGGGCGATGTCGGCCACGTGCACGAAGTCCATGGTCTGCAGGCCGTCGCCGAGGATCAGCGGGGGCGCGCCCGCCTCGATGCGCTCCATCCAGCGGATCAGCACCTCGGTGTAGAGGCCGTGGATGTCCATCCGCGGGCCGTACACGTTGAAGTACCGCAGCGCGACGTAGTCGAGGTCCTTCATGGCCTTGAAGCTGCGCAGGGTGGCCTCGTTGAACGCCTTGGCCGCACCGTAGAACGTGTCGTTGTTGTACGGGTGGTGGCGCTCGGTGGTCGGGAACTGTTCGGCCAGGCCGTAGACCGACGCCGACGACGACGCGATCAGCTTCGTGACCCGTGCGTCGGCGGCCGCCTCGATCACGTTGAACGTGCCGTCGACCAGGACCTCGTTGGCCAGCCGCGGCTCCTCGGCGCACTGCGTGATCCGGATGGCGGCCAGGTGGAACACCAGGTCCTTGCCGGCGGTCGTGCGGCGGACCAGATCCACGTCGCGGATGTCGCCCTCGACCAGCTCGACCGGCCCGTTCTCCAGCGCCCAGGCCAGGTTGTCCCGCCGGCCGCGGACGAAGTTGTCCAGGACCACGATCTCGGCGGCCCCGCCGCGGACGAGTTCGTCGACCACGTGCGAACCGATGGTGCCCGCCCCGCCGGTGACCAGGGCGCGCGCGCCCTCGATCGATACAGCCGTCACGCCATGTGCCCTTCGTCGATCCGGATCGTCGTGCCGCCCTCGCCGAGGCTCCGGGAGGCGGCCTGCAGCAGCCCGAGCACCCGCAGCCCGGAACGGCCGTCGGTGAGCGCGGGAGTCTTCGTGGTGATCGCCCGGGCGTACTCCTCGACCATGGTGCGCAGCGCCTCCCGCTCGGTCAGCGCCGGCGCGACCATGTCGCCGGAGCGGTACGAGATCAGGATGTCCCGGCGCTGCTCGTCGCCGAGCTCCTCGGGCGACGCCACGTCGACTCCCCGGTCGTAGATCGCCAGCCGCTGGCTGGGGTTCAGGTCGTCCCAGACCAGGGTCCGCTTGGAGCCGCCGAAGATCGCCGTGCGGATCTTCACCGGGGACAGCCAGTTCACGTGGATGTGCGCGATCGCGCCGTTGCTCAGCCGCAGCGTCAGGTACGCCACGCAGGCCCGGCCGGCGCCGATCCCGTCCGCGCCGTGCGCGGAGACCGTCACCGGGGTGACGCCCTCGGGGAGGACGAAATCCAGGATCGAGAGGTCGTGCGGCGCGAGGTCCCAGAGCACGTCGATGTCGCGCTGGACCAGACCGAGATTGATCCGTACGGAGTCGAGGAAGTGCAGCTCGCCCAGCTCGCCGGAGCGCAACAGCTCCCGGATGCGCAGCACCGCGGGGGTGTAGCAGTAGGTGTGGTCGCACATCAGGGTCAGGCCCCGATCCTCGGCCTCCTCGACGAGCCGGCGGCCCTCCTCGTAGGTGGCCGCGAGCGGCTTCTCGACCAGCACGTGCTTGCCGGCGCGCAGGGCGGACAGCGCCACCTCGAGGTGGGTGCCGGCCGGGGTGGCGATCGCGACGGCCTGCACGGCCGGGTCGGCGAGCACCTCCCGCAGGTCCCCGGTCACGCCGACCGTGGAGTAGCCGCCGAGGACCCGGCGGGCCCGCCCGACGTCGAGGTCGCAGAGCCAGCGCAGCCGGAACGCCGGACTGGCCGAGAAGTTGCGGACGAGGTTGGGGCCCCAGTACCCGGCCCCGATGACGGCGGTCCCGATCGGCTCGGACGCGTTCAAGTGACTTCCGTTTCTGTCTCGGATCAGCACGGATGCACAAACCTCTGGCAAGCTATCGATCCCTTGAGGACATCCGCCAGATCGCTGTCGCATTACCGCGCGCCCGGAGCGCAAGCCGATCCGTTCGGCCGTTCCGGGTAGACCAAAGGTCACAATGGACAGTGCCGTCGCCTTCCCGACATCGCCGTGCCCTGCCGCCCGCTACCCTGTGCCGCGTCCTTACCGGAAAGGCTGCTCATGACCGACGTGACAGTGGCTCCCACGGCCGATGTGGACCCGCGCGCGACGATCGGCGCCGGCACCCGGATCTGGCACCTCGCGCAGATCCGGGAGGGTGCCACGCTCGGCGGCAACTGCACCGTCGGGCGCGGGGCCTATGTCGGGCCCGGCGTGAGCATCGGCGACAACGTCAAACTGCAGAACCACGCGCTGGTGTACGAACCGGCCAGGCTCGCCGACGGTGTCTTCGTCGGCCCGGCCGCGGTGCTGACGAACGACGAGTACCCGCGCGCGGTGACCCCGGACGGCCGGCTCAAGTCCGGCGACGACTGGACCGCGGTCGGCGTGACCGTCGGCGAGGGCGCGGCGATCGGCGCGCGGGCGGTCTGCGTCGCCCCGGTGACCGTGGGCCGCTGGGCGCTGGTCGCGGCGGGCGCCGTGGTGACCACTGACGTGCCGGACTTCGCGCTGGTGGTGGGCGTGCCGGCGCGGCGCGTCGGCTGGGTGGGGCGGGCCGGCCGGCCGCTGACCCGCAAGGGCGACGGCGTCTGGGTGTGCCCGGAGACCGGCGCCACCTACACCGAGACCGGCGGGGCACTCGCCGAGGGGTGACCGTCCGCGCCGCCGTCCGGGCTGGTCGCGCCGGCTGACCGGCCCGGCGGGCGACCGGGGCCGACCGCTGCTATCGCCGGCCGGCTCGGCGGCGCGCGAAGGCGAACGCGGCGGCGAGCACCGCTGCCGTACCGGTCAGCAGGAACAGCACGAGGGGAAGCCGGGAGGACTCGCCGGAGGAGGAGGCCGCGGCGAGGGCCGGCGAGGGTTGCCCGGAGGCCGGGACCGACGCCGGCGTGGGGGAGGCCGGAGCCGGCGTTGGGGAGGCCGGAGCCGGCGCGCCGGGAAGCGGGTACCGCAGCAGGGCCGGCTTGGCCCCCTCCGAGACGGTCAGCAGCGCCGTGCCGTCGGGCGTGTAGGCGACCGCCTCGCCCTGCGGCTCGTCCGGCAGCGGGACCTGCCTCGGCGTGCCGGAGGTGATCGCGGTGACGACGTCGCCACCGGCCACGTCGTACTCGAAGGCGTCCGCGTAGGTCCGCAGGACCACGCGCGACCCGTCCGGGCTGCTCGCCGCCCCGGTGATCACCAGGCGGCCGGCGAACGAGAACGGGTTGCCGGTCATCGTGATCGGCACCGACACCTGCCCGGCCGCGCGCAGCCTCGTCGTGCCGCCCGGGTCCAGCGCGCCGGCCGGCACGTAGACCCCCGCCGCCCCGGGCGTCTTGGTCACGATCACCGGGGTGCCGTCCGGGGCGATCAGCAGCGCCTCGGCGTCGTGCGCGCCGTCCGGGTAGGACAGCCGGTAGAGGCGCGGCTTCGACGAGCCCGGCGCCAGCTTCCACAACCCGATCGTGCTCCGCGACGAGCCGTTGTCCCCGATGTCCGCGACCCACAGCGTGCCGTCCCGCCCCAGCTGCAGGTCCTCGGTGTCGCGGGGCCGCGACGGGTAGGACACCGTGCGCCGCACCGAGCAGTCCGCCGACAGGTAGAAGATCTTCCGGTGCGACGCCTGGTCGGCGCCGTCGTCGACCACCACGTACCCGTCGGCGGTGGCCACCAGCCCGGACAGCTCGTCCAGGCGCTTGTCGCCGGCCTGGCAGACCGGGGTGGCCGCTACCGCGGCCGCGAGCAACGGGGCGAGCAGCATGCCCCCATTCGACCATGCGCGCGCCACCGGCGGGGATTCGCCGGAGGTGATGAACGACGCCCGGGACCGCGGGCCGTCAGAGGGGCCTGGTGCAGAGCACGTCCGGCGCCGGCAGGTAGCCGAGGCTCTGCCAGAACCGCAGCCCCGACTCGTTGTGCGGCAGCACCAGCAGGTTGACCCGCGGGCAGCCCAGCGCGCGGAACCGGGCCTCGAGCTCACGGACCAGTGCCGTGGCGATGCCCCGGCGGCGGTGCGCGGGGTGCACCCCGAGCCGGAAGATCCAGCCGCGCCGGCCGTCCCAGGTCCCCAGGATGACCCCGCTGATCTCGCCGTCGGTGAGCGACACCAGGAACAACTCCGGGTCCCGGGACAGCTTCAGATCAAGTTCGGCCCTGGGCACGACCTCGACCCCGGCCGCCGACCACACCTCGGCGACCGCGTCGTAGTCGTCCCGGGCGAAGGCGCGGATCATGCGCGGGGCAGCGCGTTCGCCAGCAGCTGGACCAGGTGCACGCCGGACACCCCGGCCAGGTCGTCGGCCTGGGTGCGGCAGGAGAACCCGTCGGCCAGGAACACGTCGCCCTCCTCGGCCTTCTCCAGCGCCGGCAGCAGCTGTTGCTCGGCGACCGCCACGGAGACCTCGTAGTGGCCGCGCTCCACCCCGAAGTTGCCGGCCAGGCCGCAGCACCCGCCGAGCCGCCGCACCGTCGCACCGGCCTCCTTCAGCAGCTTGGCGTCGGCGTCCCAGCCCATCACGGCGTGGTGGTGACAGTGCGGCTGGGCGATCACCCGGACCCCCGCGAGCGAGGGCGGAGACCAGCCGGGAGTGGCGGCAAGCAGCTCGGCCACCGTCCGGGTCGCCGCCGCGACCTCCCGGGCGGCCTCGTTGTCGACCAGCTCGACGGCGTCCTGGCGCAGCACGCCGGTGCAGGACGGCTCCAGGCCGACGATCGGGATGCCCTGCTTGACCGCTTCGTGCAGCTCGGCCACCGTCGTGCCGAGGATGCGCCGGGCCGCGTCGAGCTGGCCGGTGGTGATCCAGGTCAGCCCGCAGCACGCCGTCCGGCTGGTCACCCGTGGCGCGTAGCCGGCGTCGACGAGCAGGTCGACAGCGGCCTGCGCGATCGCCGGCGCGAAGTGGTCGGTGAAGCTGTCCACGAACAGGATGACCGGTTTGCCGGTCGCCGTGCCCCGGAACGACGACCGGAACGTCTTCTCCGCGAAGGTCGGGATGGAGCGCCGGCTGTCGACGCCGGCCGCGAAGAGCGCGAGCCCGCGGATGCCGGGCAGGCTGGTCATCAGGTTGGCCAGGCGCGGCATGCGCGACGCCAACCGGGACCACCGCGGCAGCCACCCCAACGAGTAGTGCGACCGCGGCCGGACCCGTCCCCGGAAGCTCTGGTGCAGCACCTCCGACTTGTAGGCCGCCATGTCGATCCCGGTCGGACAGTCCGAGGCGCATCCCTTGCAGGACAGACAGAGATCGAGCGCATCGTGTACGGCCTCGGCCCGCCAATCCGGCGCCAGGTCCCCGTCGAGCATCTCCTGCAGCACCCGGGCCCGCCCCCGGGTGGAGTCCTTCTCGTTCCTGGTGGCCAGGAACGACGGGCACATCACGCCGCCCAGCGCCGTGGTGTCCGCGCGGCACTTCCCGACGCCTGTGCACCGGTGCACGGCCTGGTTGAAGTCTCCGCCGTCGTGGTGGTAGGCGAGGGCGAGCCGTGTGCGCACCGGCCGCGCCTGCGACACCCGGATGTTGGCGTCCACCGGGTCCGGGTCCACGAGGTTGCCCGGGTTGAGCAGGTTCGCCGGGTCGAAGGTGTGCTTGATCTGCCGGAACAGGGTCATCGCGGCCGGCGAGTACATCCGGCTCAGCAGCTCGCTGCGGGCTCGCCCGTCGCCGTGCTCACCGGAGAGCGACCCGCCGTAGCTGACCACGAGGTCGGCCGCGTCCTCCAGGAACGCCCGGAACCTGCCCGGCCCGCCCGGCTTGTCCAGCGGGAAGTCCAGGCGCACGTGCACACAGCCGTCGCCGAGGTGCCCGTACGGCATCGCGCTCAGCCCGTGCCGCTCGGTCAGCGCGTCGAAGTCGCGCAGGTACGCCCCGATCCTGGCGGGCGGCACCGCGGCGTCCTCCCAGCCGGCGTGCGCGGGCAGCCCGCTCGGCGCGCGCCCGGCCAGCCCGGCCCCGTCCTCCCGGATCTTCCACAGCGGCGCGGCCCGCACCGGGTCCTCGACCACCAGCGCGTCGATCGCCTGCGCCGCCGCGATCAGCTTCTCGGTGCGCGAGCGGACCTCGTCCAGGTCGTCACCGGCGATCTCGACCATCAGCCAGGCGGCGCCGGCCGGCAGTGGCGGCACCGCGTCCGGCCCGCGGCGGCTGCGCACCACGTCGCAGATCCGGTGGTCCAGGCCCTCGCAGGCGGTCGGCGTGAACTCCAGGATGGCCGGGATGACGTCGCCGGCCGTGCCGAAGTCGGGGTAGCCGAGCACGACCAGGGTGCGATGGGCCGGATCGGCCACCAGCCGGACCGTCGCCTCGGTGATCACGGCGAGCGTGCCCTCGCTGCCGACCAGGAACTCGGTGAGGTTGAACCCGTTCTCCGGGAGCAGGTGCTCCACCGCGTACCCGGAGACCTGGCGCCCGAACGTGCCGAACTCGGTGCGCCCGACCGCGAGGTTGGCCCCGATCAGCTCCCGCAGGGAATCGACGACCCCCGACTCGGCCAGGTTCTCGCCGGCGACGGTGAAGGCCTTCAGATCAAGGACGTTGTCGGAGGTACGGCCGTAGCCCAGCGTCCGCGACCCGCACGAGTTGTTGCCGATCATGCCGCCGATCGTGCACCGCGTGTGCGTCGACGGGTCCGGCCCGAAGCGCAGCCCGAACGGCCTGGCCGCGGCCTGCAGGGTGGCCTGCACCGTCCCGGCCTGCACCCGGGCGGTGCGCGCGTCGCCGTCGACCTCGAGCACCCGGTTCATGTGCCGGCTGAAGTCGAGGATCATGCCGGGGCCGATCGCGTTGCCGGCCACCGAGGTGCCGGCGCCCCGCGCGGTGATCGGGATGCCCAGCTCGCGGCAGACGGCGAGGGTCGCCAGCACGTCGTCGTCGTGCCGCGGCCGCACGATCGCCTGCGGCACCACTCGGTACAGGGAGGCGTCGCTGGCATACGCCGATCGGTGAGCCGGGTCGGTCAGCACGTCGGGCACGCCGGCGCGGCGCAGGCTCGGGACGAGGTCGGTCGAGATGGCAGCGGTCGTCACGTCGTTTTCCAGGGCAATCTCTCGTCGGGCAGTGCCAGCACAGTACCGACAAGCCGGTTCCGGCCGGTGGAGGCTTCCCGCAGCGCGGGACCAGGGGTCGCCTCGTGTGATCCGCGAGACAGTCCCCGGATCACCGCAGGGCCGCGAGGTCGTTGCGGCCCGCGGGAGCCCGGTGCGGCCCGGCCACGACCGGCGCTCCGGCCGCCCCGGGCCCGGCCACCACGATTCGCGTCACGGGATCCAGCATTCCACGCGCGCCGCACCCACCCGGCCCGGCCCGGCCGCCGCCCGGCTCCGCTGTCGGCCGCCGCACCCCCTCACCTGACCCCCATGCTGTCCGATCGCCGGGTGGCCCCGGTATTCCCCGGAGAGCGGGCGCCGACGCGCGCGAGCGGCCCCGAGCGCGTCACGCCCCGGCTGGTCCCCGTGGTCGTCCTTCCGGACCCGATGACCACCGCCAGGGCCAGCTGGCCGCTTCTCACCCGGGCGGGTGGCCCGGGTGAGGAGGTGACGCGGCTAGCGCTGCAGGGTCAGCAGGCCGGGGCGGTACGGGAGCAGGCCGTAGTCGCCGCCGGAGCTGGGCGAGCGGCCCTGGTACAGCAGTTGCAGGCGGCACGGGTCGACGGTCATGGTCTGGTCGGCGGTGGTCCGGACCAGTTCGCCGTGGCTGATGTCGTTGGTCCAGGTCGCGCCGCTGTTCGCCTTGCCGGCGAAGGGGTTGCTCTCGGTCGCGGCCTGCGGCGTCCAGGAGCCGTTCAGGCTGGTGGCGGTGAACGAGCGGAAGTAGCGGCCGTTCGCGCCGATCGCCTCGACGATCATGAGGTACTGGTTCTGGCCCTGGAGCTTGTAGACCTGGGGCGCCTCGAACAGGTTGTTCGTCGAGTCGCTCATGATCGTGGTGTAGGAGGAGCCGAAGTTGCCGGGGAAGTTCCCGATCGGCATGCTGGCCCGGTAGATCTTGCCGTTGTCGCCGGCGAAGAACAGGTACATGTTCGTACCGTCACCGATGAGGGTCTGGTCGATGGGCCCGGTGCCGGAGCCGGAGATCGACCCCGAGAAGAGCGGCTGAGCCGCCGACCAGCCGTTCGCGTTGGTGGGGTCGCTCGACGTCCGGTAGGAGAAGGCGGTCGGCCCCCACTGGTAGGCGAGCACCCAGATGTTCTTCGGGGCGAAGTAGAACAGGGTCGGCGCGACGGTCCCGCTGGACATCGTGTTCTGGCTGGCCGAGGCCATGTCCGACCAGTTGGTGAACAGGCCGAAGTTCATCGAGCCCCAGGACGATCCGGTGTCGTGCGTGGTGGCGTACACCAGGTTCCGGCCGTTGTAGGGCACGGTGGTGAAGTCCTTGAGCGACACCCAGCCCGACTTCGGCGTCGCCAGCGGGCCCGTCGAGCTCCAGCGGTAGGACGACGGCAGCCCGCACGTGCCGGGCGATGTCGTCGTTCCGGTCGACGGCGTGGACGTGCCGGCCCGGACCAGCTGCCACTGCTGGTTGGCGCCGTTCCAGTCGGCGTACTGCACGATGTTCGCGCCGTCCGCGGTGGACGCGCCCTGTACTTCGAGGGCCTTGCCGCTGTTGCGGTTGATCAGCTGGATGTAGCCGTCGATGTCCTGCACGCTGAACTGCTGGTTGGCGGCGTTGTTGTCGGTCCACTGCACGATCGAGCCGCCGTCGGCGGTGGACCAGTTGTAGACGTCCAGCACCTTGCCGGAGTACTTGGACTTCAGGCGGTAGTAGCCGCCGCCGGAGTCGACGAACTGCCACTGCTGCTGCGCCTGGTCGTTGCGGGCCCACTGGGTGATCCGGGCGCCGTCGTTGGTGGCCAGGTTGTAGACGTCGAGCGCCTTGCCGCTGGTGCGGTTGACCAGCACGTACGACGCGCTGGTGTCGATCGTCGCGGCGGATGCCGCCGAGGCGGTCACCGCGACGACTCCGGCGCCGGCGGCGAGAGCCAGCGCGGCCAGAGCGCTTCGCCGCCACCTGCGGCGCGGCGCGGCCGGCGGTCCTTCGATCGATGGGGGTACGGGGGGATGGTGCACCGTCATGATGGCTCCTTGGGAGCGGGCGCGAAACCGGGGGAATGCCCCTGCGGCCACCAGGGGATACGGCGATTGGGAGCGCTCACATTCAAGAAGCGATGTTGCCAGACGGTTACCGGCGTTTCAAGGCGTCGACGCCCGCGCTCGCCCGCGACCAGATCGGGGCGGCGCGCATAACAGTTCTCCGGAATTCTTGTCCGCGCGGAGTCTGCCGTCATCCGCACGGGAACGGAAAGGCCGTACGCCGGATCAGGGTTTTTTGTTGGCTTTCTTTTCTTTCTTGTTCTTGTCCGGTTTGGCCGGTGGCGCGGCCTTCCCGGGCGTGGCCGGCCGCGGGGGCGCGGCGGCCGGTGGGGCCGCGGCGGGCCGGGACAACCGCTGTGTGGTGGCGGGCCGGGAGGTCGGCGGGGTCGTGGCCCCGGCGATCGAATAGGAGGCCCGGCACGTCGTGCCGTTGAGCCGGAAGCTGTCCGGCAGGGCGTTGACGTCCTGATACGTTCCGCGGATCGACGCGGTCCGGGTCTCTCCGGGCGGCAGGTCGCCGATGTGTGCCGAGACGGTGCGGCCGCTCTGCCGCCAGTCGCCGGGCGTGCCGGTGAGCAGGCGCTGCTCGTCGGGGAGCGTGAAGTCGAGTTGCCCGGCCGCGATCGGCACGGCGCCGGTGTTGGCGACGCTGACGCTGGTGGCGAACCGGCCGCCGGCCGCCTCGGCGACGCGGTAGCCGACCGCGCAGTGCGGCGCCGGTGCGCTCGGAGCGGTGGTGATCGCGGGGCCGCTCGCCTGCGCCCGGGGGCCGGAGGGTTCGCCGGGCATGGCGGCGGCGACGGCGCCGCCGGTCAGCAGCACCGCGGCGCCGGCCAGGACCGCGATCCGCTGGTGTCGTGGCCGCGCACGCCAGGCACGCGCCGTCGCGCCGAGCGGCCCGGTCCGTGCGGTGAGGCTGCCGAGCCGCCCGGTCCGGGCGGCCAGGCCGTTGAGCCATCCGGTCCGGGCGGCCGGGGTAGTGGGCAGCAGCGGTGTGCTCACCTCGCCGGGCAGGCGCAGGCCGGCCCGGGTGAGGCCGGCCACCTTGGCCAGCACGGTCGCGGCCTCGGTGGCGGTGGGCCGCTGCTGGGGATCCTTGGCCAGGCAGCGGCGGCACAGCGCGGCCACCTCGGCGGGCAGCCCGGCCGGGGCGGGCAGCGGGGCCGGCTCCTGGTAGCGGTGCGCCCGCAGCATCTGGGTGGTCGTCGACGCCTGCCACGGCAGCCGGCCGGCCAGCGCCCGGTAGAGCAGCAGGCCCAACGCGTACACGTCGGTGGCGGGCCGGACGACACCGTTCTCCAGGCGTTCCGGGGCCAGGTACGCCGGTGTGCCCAGCACCTCGCCGGCGGCCCGGTCGTCGTCGCCGGAGGTCGCCGAGATGCCGAAGTCGACGAGTTTCACGCCGGTGGCGGCCACCACCACGTTGCCCGGCTTGACGTCCCGGTGCACCACACCGCGGTCGTGGGCCGCCGCGAGCGCCGCCGCGACCTGCGCGCAGATCACGACGGCCAGCCGCCAGGGCAGCGCGCCGCCGGTGAGCAGCTGGGACAGGGAGCGTCCTTCGACGACTTCCATCACCACGTACGGCAGCGGGGCGCCACCCGGTCCGGGCACCTCGCCGTAGTCGTACACGTCGACGATGTTGGGATGGCGCAGCCGGGCCACCGCTCGGGCCTCGGCCCGGATGCGGTCCAGCAGCAGGGAGTCCTCGGCCAGCTCGGCGGCGAGCACCTTGACCGCCACGTCGCGGCCGAGCACCTCGTCGTGGGCTCGCCAGACCACCGACATCCCACCGGCGCCGAGCCGGTCACGCAGCCGGAAACGGCTGTCCATCAACTCGCCGGGAATCATCACGGCCACCGATGCCCCGTCGCCGTCCCCGGGAAACCCCGCAGCGAACGGCAATCTCGCCGACGGCGACGTTCAGACCCTGGTCGCCGTCCGCGTCGCCGGCATGACACGCGTGGTCGCACCGGCCGCGCCACTGACGCCGTCCGCGTCGCCGTGCTGCCGGCTCCGGCCGTACCGGCGCAGGTCGCACAGAGGCCGAAGCGGACCCGGCGCCGGTCCTGCCCCGGCACCCGGCTGGTCGTCAGGGGTGTCCCGAAGGGCTCGAGAGACCCTGACGGCCAGCCGGGTGCTGGCGGCGCGGCAGGGGCCGCGCCGCGTTGCCGGCGTGGTCCGAGTGCGGGTCAGCCGGCGGCGCAGGTGGGGGTGGCGGAGGGCCCGGTCCCGGTGCCCTGGAAGCCGAACTCGGTCGAGCCGCCCGCCGGGATCTGTCCGTTGTAGGCCACGTTGCGGAAACTGACCGCCCCGCTGCTGCCGGTGTTGCCGGCGCTCCACACGCTGGTCACGGCGCTGCCGGAGGGCAGCGTGACGTCGACGGTCCAGCCGTTGACCGGGGCGGAGCCGGCGGTGACCCGGACGGTGGCGACGAAGCCGCCGTTCCACGAGTTGAGCGACACCGACGCGGTGCACGGCCCGGTGGGCTGCGGTGAAGTGGTGCCGCTGGGGGACGGCGACGGCGAGGTGGTGCCGCTGGAGGACGGCGACGGCGAGGTGGTGCCGCCGGCGTTGAGGGCGTTGAGGACCGAGGTGTACGCCGCCTTCTTGTTGCCCGAGTTGTCGAAGAGCAGCGGATTCTCGCCGGTGCGCCAGGAGTCGCTGTCGCGGATGCCCCACACGGTGATGCCTGTGCACCGGGACACGGCCAGGCAGGCCCTGGTCACGCTCGCGTAGACGCCGGCCTGGTTGCCGCCCTGCGCGACGTCGAGCTCGGTGATCTGCACGTCGACGCCGAGGTCGGCGAAGCGCTGCAGGTTGGCCTGGTAGTCGCCGGGTATGCCGGTGCCCAGGTGGGACTGGAAGCCGACGCAGTCGATCGGCACGCCGCGGGCCTTGAAGTCGCGGACCATGTTGTAGACGCCTGTCGACTTGGCGTTGACCCCGTCGGTGTTGTAGTCGTTGTAGCACAGCTTCGCGCCGGGGTCGGCGGCGCGGGCGGCGCGGAACGCGGCCTCGATCCAGTCGTTGCCGGTGCGCTGCAGGTTCGAGTCGCGCCGGCCGCCGCTGCCGCCGTCGGCGAACGCCTCGTTCACCACGTCCCAGGCGTAGATCTTGCCCTTGTAGTGGGTCGCCACCTGGGTGACGTGGTTGATCGCCGCGGTTCGCAGGGCGCTGCCGGACAGGCTCTGCGCCCAGCCGGGCTGCTGCTGGTGCCAGAGCAGGGCGTGGCCGCGGACCTTGGAGCCGTTCGAGAGGCCCTGGTTGAGGATCCGGTCGCCGTTGGTGTAGCTGAACCGGCCCTGCGACGGTTCGGTGGCGTCCCACTTCATCTCGTTCTCCGGCGTCACCGAATTGAACTCGCGGGTGAGGATGCCGGTGTAGGTGCTGTCGCCGAGCCGGCCGGCGGCGATCGCGGCGCCGAAGTAGCGGCCGGTCTGCGCCGCCGAGGCGCCGAGTGTGCTGGCGGCCTCGGCGGTGCCGGTCACCGCGATGCCGGCCGCGACGACGACGCCGGCGGTGGCGGAGGCGAGCAGGAGAAAGCGGCCTCTGCGGGGGATGGGCATGAGGGGGACCCTTCTTGGGAGCGCTTCCATCAGTGGTCGCCAATGTTGCCAGCGCATTTCCCGGCGAAGCAAGATACGACTATCGCGCCCGCGTCGGCATAACGTTTTTCAATTGCCGGAATGTGGATTTCCGGCGGTCAGCCGGATGGTGAACTCGCCCGGCTGCCGGTACAGGGCGACGTGACTGCACGACTGGTGGACGATCCACAGCCCGAGACCCCCGTCCGACCCGTCACCGCTGGGCAGCAGGCCGGCGAACGGGTCCTTGGGGCCGGGGCCGCCGTCGGTCACCGCCACCACGATGCGGTCGGCGCCCGACCACAGCCGCACCCGGACCGGTGCCCGGCCGTGCCGATGCGCGTTCGCCACCGTCTCGCTGACCGACATCATCAGGTCGTCGACGTCCGCGGGCGGCAGCACGCCCCGGTCGGCGGCGCGCACCGCGTCGCGGGCCTGGGCCGGGGTCGGGCCGGTGAGGTCGGCCAGCGGCTCGGCGCGCTGCACCGGGTCCGGCGCCGGCGGACGGGACCCGCTCAGGTAGACGACCGGTTCGGTGTAGTCGGCGTTCCGCACGTGCCGGTCGTCCGGCAGCGCGCTGCGCGGATGGGTCCGCAGGACGTCGGCCAGCACCGGCGCCGGAGTGCGGCGGGTGTCATAGACGCACATGCTCCACAGCGGGAACTCGTCGTAGGCGTGGTTGACGGCGGACTCGTACCGCGCCCACCAGTCCCAGGTCGCGCCGAACGCCTCCGGTGGGATCTCGCCGATGACCCGGATCTGCCCGGCGCCGCCGGCGGCGAAATCGGAGAGCATCTTCCGGTACGCCCGGATCGCCGAGGCCGGGCGCGTGTACATCGCGTCGCCGGACAGGAACGTGATCGGGGCGTCCGCCGGCAGGACCGCGCGCAGCAGCCCGGTGTTCCGTTCACCCAGCGCCACCACCGCCGGCTCGCCGGCCGCGATCGCGCCGAGCAGGAACGGCAGGGCCACGGCCAGCAGGCGCTCGTCGCTGTCGTAGCAGAGCGCCTCGTGGAAGTAGCCGCGGTGCCCCGCGGCGGCCCCGGTCCTCATCCGGTCACCGCCACCCGCACCCGGGGCAGCTCCAGCAGGCCGGCCAGGCGGGCCGTGGCGCCCAGCCGGGTCCGCACGACAGCGGTCAGCCGCCGGGCCTCGAGGTGGCGCTGCAGGGCGATCAGCGACTGGTGGTCGATGAACCGCAGCTCGCGGGCGTCGACCACGACCTCGCCGCCGGCCGTCGCCAGGTCGGTGTGCACCAGCGCGGAGGCGAACACCTCGCGCATGGCCAGATCCAGCTCGCCGGTCAGCACGCTCTCGCCGGCCCGTGCGCCGGAGTGGAGCTGGAAGGTCACCCCGGCCTCGTGGCTGGCCTCGTGCAGGCAGGCCAACTCGGCGACAGCCCGGTCACCGAGCTCGGAGCGGTCGTAGCCGCACACCGCGCGCATCGGCGCGGTGCGCATGTAGCGGCCGATGACGTACTCGTAGGTGGCGAAGGCGTGCCGCTGCGCGTCGCTGCGGACCAGCGCGGTGGCCTCGGCGACGACCCGGAAGCCGGTGAAGCCGGCGGCCAGGGCGTCCTCGGTGGCGGCGGCGTACGCGGCGACCTGGCCTGCCGGGTCCACGACAGCGACCCCGCGATACGCGTCGGCCTGCGAGATCACCCGGGCGGCGCCCGCCGGGCCGGCGCCGCGCAGCCAAGCCGCTGTCGTGCCGGTCCAGTCGCCAGGCACATACCACACCCGCTCGCCGGCGGCCAGCCCGGCGCCGAGGAAGTCCCGCGCGTAGGCGTCGAAGGGCCGGTGGTCGTCATATGCCCAACACGTGTGCCGGGCCTCGGCCACCCGGGTCATGTGCCGGGCTCCAAGGCAATCGTCACGGCGCAACAGTAGCGCGACCGCCGGTCCCTGGTCAGCGCAGGTGCGATGCGTCGTCGAGGTCCAGCACCGCCCCGGACGGCCAGATGGCCAGGGCGCCGGTTGCCCGGGGCCGCGCCCGGCCGAGATGGTCCGGCCGCTCCTGGCGGGTGTGCCCGGGGCGGAGGCACCGGTGGCGCCCAGCCGGGGTCCGGCGGCGCCGGGCTGAAGCCGGGGCGAGCCGGGCGTCGCCGGAGATCGGCGCGGGGTGGGGCTCCCACGGCGTACCGCTGGATCGTCTCTGCGAACATGTGGGCGAGTGGGCGGGCTGACTCAGGGAGTTGACGATCTTCTTCTTCGAAGGTGAGCGTGCCGGGCTGGCGAAGCCCCGGGCGCCGCTGGCCGGTTTCCGGGCGCTGCTGGTGGGCGCGGTGCTGCTCACGGTGCTGACCGTGGCGCTCCGGCCGGCCACCGACGTGCGTGACTGCCCCAACTACGGCGGCAACGGCAACGCCAGCGCCTTTCCCGACGAGAGCTGGGATCTGTTCTATCCGCTGCTACTGCTTGCCTGGTTGCTGACGGTCGTCGTGGAACAGCTGCTCCCGGTCACCTGGAACGGCCGCGGGGCGGGCCTGATCGTCGCCCGGGGCCTGCTCGCCGTGACTGTCGCGCTGACCGCTTCCTGCTGCGCGGGCCTCAAGCTGCTGCTTCTCTGCCACTAGCGAGGAGGTGCCGTCAGCGGGGAGCGTGCCGCCGGCCGGGAGCGCCGCCATCCGCGACGAGTGCTGCCGTCGGCGGGGAGCGCCGCCACCAGCGAGCCCGCGGCCGGAGCACCACGACGAGGACGCCGGCGCTGCGGACTCCGGTGGCACGCCCGGCGGCGTCGCGGTGCGGGGGCACCTGGATCTTGCCGAAGGTGCCGAACGGCTTCGGGGTGATGTGCGTGACGCAGTACCGGACCGGCATGGTGGTGGTCGGCGCGCAGAGCAGAGGCCGGATCTCGTCCTTGTCGTAGTCCGGGTTCGGGGTCAGCGGGAAGCGGTTCGCCGTGCCCAGCGGCCCCGACCGCGACCGGCCTCGCGGAGCCCCGAACACCGGCGAGCCCGGCCGGTCATCGTGCGACCGGCCGGGCTCGCCTGCTCCGAACTGGGATCAGGCCAGGTCGTAGCGGTCGTTGTCCATGACCTTGACCCACGCCGCGGCGAAGTCCTTGACGAACTTCTCCTTGGCGTCGGCGCTGGCGTAGACCTCGGCGAGGGCGCGCAGCTGCGAGTTGGAGCCGAAGATCAGGTCGACCGCGGTGGCGGTCCACTTCAGCTCGTCGGTGGCCGCGTCGCGGATCTCGTAGACGTGCTCCTCGGACTGCGCCGCCTTCCACCGGGTGCCCGGGGAGAGCAGGTTGGCGAAGAAGTCGTTGCTGAGCACGCCCGGCTTGTCGGTCAGCACGCCGTGCTGCGCGCCGCCGAAGTTGGCGCCCAGCGTGCGCAGGCCGCCGAGCAGGACGGTCATCTCCGGCGCGGTCAGGTTCAGCATGTACGCCCGGTCGACCAGCAGGATCTCCGGCTGGGTCTTCTCACCGGGGCGCAGGTAGTTGCGGAAACCGTCGGCGCGCGGCTCGAGGACGGCGAACGACTCGACGTCGGTCTGCTCCTGGGTGGCGTCGGTGCGGCCGGGGTGGAACGGGACGCTCACCTCGACACCGGCGTCCTTCGCGGCCTTCTCCACCGCGGCGGTGCCGGCCAGCACGATCAGGTCGGCCACCGAGATCTTCGCGCCGCCGGCCGCGTTGAACTCCCGCTGGATGGACTCCAGCTTGGTGATCACGTCGGCGACCGGGCGGTTGACCTCCCAGCTGCGCTGCGGCTCCAGCCGGATGCGGGCGCCGTTCGCGCCGCCGCGCCGGTCGGTGTAGCGGAAGGTGGCGGCCGACGCCCACGCGGCCGAGACCAGCTCGGTGGTGGTCAGGCCGGACTCCAGCACCTTCGCCTTGAGGGCGGCCACCTCGGCGTCGCCGACCAGCGGGTGCTCGACGGCCGGGACCGGGTCCTGCCACAGCTGGGCCTCCGGGACCCACGGGCCGAGGAAGCGGGAGACCGGACCCATGTCGCGGTGCAGCAGCTTGTACCAGGCCTTGGCGAAGGCCAGCGCGAACTCGTCCGGGTTCTCCAGGAAACGGCGCGAGATCTTCTCGTACGCCGGGTCGACGCGCAGCGACAGGTCTGTCGTCAGCATCGTCGGCAGGTGCTTCTTCGCCGGGTCGAACGGGTCCGGGATGATCGGCTCGGCGTCCTTGGCGACCCACTGCTTCGCGCCACCCGGGCTGGTGGTCAGCTCCCACTCGTAGCCGAAGAGGATCTCGAAGAAGCGGTTGCTCCACTGGGTCGGCACGTCGGTCCAGGTGACCTCGAGGCCACTGGTGATCGTGTCGCCGGCCTTGCCGGCGCCGTGCGTGCTCAGCCAGCCCAGGCCCTGCGCCTCCAGCGGCGCGCCCTCGGGCTCCGGGCCGACGTGGTCGGTGGCGACCGCGGCGCCGTGCGTCTTGCCGAACGTGTGGCCACCGGCGATCAGCGCGACGGTCTCCTCGTCGTTCATCGCCATCCGGGCGAACGTCTCCCGGATGAAGTGGGCCGCCGCCAGCGGGTCCGCGCTTCCGCGCGGGCCCTCCGGGTTGACGTAGATCAGGCCCATCTCGGTCGCGCCGACGCCCTCGGCCATCGTCTTGTCCGAGACGTAGCGCTCGTCGCCCAGCCAGGTGTCCTCGGGACCCCAGAAGATCTCCTCCGGCTCCCAGACGTCCTCCCGGCCGAAACCGAAGCCGAAGGTCTTGAAGCCCATCGTCTCCAGCGCCACGTTGCCGGCCAGCACCAGCAGGTCGGCCCAGGAGATCTTCTGCCCGTACTTGGCCTTGACCGGCCAGAGCAGGCGGCGGGCCTTGTCCAGGTTGGCGTTGTCCGGCCAGCTGTTGAGCGGGGCGAACCGCTGCCCGCCGTCACCCGCGCCACCGCGGCCGTCCTGGATCCGGTACGTGCCGGCGGCGTGCCAGCTCATCCGGATCATCAGGCCGCCGTAGTGCCCGAAGTCGGCCGGCCACCAGTCCTGCGAGGTGGTCAGGACGGTGGCGATGTCCTGCTTGAGGGCCTCGACGTCGAGCTTGGCGAACTCCTGGGCGTAGGAGAAGTCCGGCCCGAGCGGGTTGACCTTGGACGAGTGGGCGTGCAGCACCGACAGGTCCAGCTGGTTGGGCCACCAGTCGCGGTTGCTGCGCGGGCGGCCGCCGGTCTTGGGTTCCGGCGAAGGGATGCCCGGGTTCTCGCTCTCGCTGCCCTGTGAGGTTACGGAGTCGTGGGCGACCGGGCAGCCGGAGGCCTTCGGGTCTTGGATGTCGCTCATCTGATTCCTTCCGAACGGGTCAGGCAGTCGGGGCAGGTGCCCCAATAGACGACCTCCGCCTCGTCGATCACGAAGCCGTGATCGTGCGAGGCGGTGAGACATGGGGCGTTGCCGACCGCGCAGTCGACGTCGGCGATCACACTGCAGGAGCGGCACACCACGTGATGGTGGTTGTCCCGGACCCGCATCTCATAGCGGGCGGTCGCGCCGGCGGGCTGGATGCGCCGCACCAGACCGGTGTCGGTGAGCGCACGCAGCACATCGTAGACCGCCTGGTGGGAGACCGCCGGATGATCCGCGCGCACCAGCGCGATCACCGTGTCGGTGTCGACGTGCGGGTGGTCCCGCAGCGCGGCGAGCACCGCCAGTCGTGGCCGTGTCACGCGCAACGAGACCGCCCGCAGCTGAGCCTCGAAGTCTGACGTCACCCGGAGACCATAGACCCCTTTTCTGGAATGAATCAAGTTTTGTGACAGGTGCGTCTGTTGTTCACTCGAAGTTGGGTACGGCGCCAGGTCGGCTGAGGGTCGCGGGCGGCCACGAACAGCGGAGACTCGGCAGGTACGCCCGGGGGAGTTCCCTCCGCTGGCGGGTCCCGTGCCGGTCTTCCGCGAGGCTGCGGGCCGCTTCCGGCCGTTGCGCGCCGCAAGGTCGCGGCTGGCGGTTGGGCCGCCGGACCGCCGCCGTTCGCAGGCGGCCCGGCGGCGGGCTGCGGCCGTTCACGGTGGTCGATCCCGGGCGTGCTACGAATAGCTGGTGGAGTGGAGTGGGGGGTCGTTCCTGGACCGGCTCGCCGAGCCGGTACGGGAGGAACTGCTGCGTCTGGGAGCGACCCGCACCCTGCCGCCCGGCAAACGGATCTTCCGTCAGGGCGGAACGGACGACCACGTCGAGGTGATCCGCCGAGGCTTCGTCAAGGTCACCGTCGCCGACGGGCACCCGGAGCGGCTGGTCGCGGTCCGGCTGCCGGGCGACATCGTCGGCGAGTTCGCGGCGATCTCCGGGGCGGACCGCTCGGCGACCGTGACCGCCTGCGGCGAGGTGGTCTCCACGGTGGTCAGCGGGCGCGAGTTCCGGGCGTTCCTGGCCCGGCGGCCCGAGGCGGCCGCCGAACTGACGGTCGAGGTGGGCAAGCGGTTGCGGTGGTCCAACGTGCGCCGGGCCGATTTCACCACCCACCCGGTCGACGTACGACTGGCGCGGGTGCTCGCCGACCTCGCGGAGTGGGCCGGGGTGCCCGCCCGGGGCGGCGGAGTGCTGATCGGGGTGGAACTGAGCCAACCCGAACTGGCCGAGCTGATCGGCGCCGCGGAGGACTCCGTGCAGAAGGCGTTGCGGACCCTGCGTACCGCCGGTCTGGTCCGGACGGGTTACCGCCGGGTGAGTGTCCTGGACATCGAAAGGTTACGGTCCCATCCGGGCGCCTGAGATTCGCCTGCGGTCGACGGGTGCCGTCACCGGCCCGAGCGGATTCGGTGGTCCAGGGCGAGCTCGAAGGGGCTCACCCGGGCACCACGGTCACCACGCCCAGGGTGACGGCCGTCCAGTCGTACGGATCGTCCTCCGCCCCGCCCGCGTCCCGGTGCATGGTGACCGGCGCCGGCACGCCCCGCCGCCCGGCGTCGTCGATCGAGCCCTGCTCGAACGGCAGCGCGGCGAACTCGTCCTCGGCCACGATCAGTTTCAGCCAGTCCCGGATCTGCGCCTTGGGCTCGACAGGGGTACGGGCGGGCAGCCGGAACTGCACCGGGCGGCCGTGGAGCGCCGCCCCGGTCCGGCGCGGCCCGACGAACTCCCCGGGGAAGAGCCCGGCGTGGATCCGGTAGCGGCCGGTCAGATCCAGCAGCACGCAGAACAGCGGCTGGTCGGAGGTGTTGTGCAGCCTGATGAACGCGGTCGGCGCGACCCAGCCCCCGGCGCGGCGCAGGTACTCCATCCGGATCAGTCCGTCCGGGCCGGGGGTGAGCGCCGTCCCGCCCGTGGTGATCTCCAACCGGACCTGGCCGGCCAGCCGGGAGCCCGGGTTGGTCAGCGCCTGCACCTGCCGCCACCGGGCGATGTGCTCCGCGGCGCGGACCGTGTGCGGTGCCGAGGAGGTGACCGCCAACTCGGACTCGTCGGCGCCGAGGATCCGGGTGCCGCGGAACCGCAGCTCCGGCACCTCGCCCGGGGGCTGCACCCGCAGCAGCGGCGACGCGGCCGTCAGCCGGGCGAGCTCGGCGGATCCTCCGACGTCGACGGCCAGTCCGGGCCGCGGTAGCCGGGTGATCACCACCGGGTACTGCCGCCGCGGGTCGGGCGTCCAGCCGTCCGGTTCCACCACGGACCGGTCGACCAGCACCGACACCACGTTCGCGGGGCGCACCGGGCCGTCCCCGGCGACCGCCACGCGCAGCGGCCCCAGGTCCGGGGAGGGCAGCCCGTGGCAGGCGCCGGCGTCGATCTCCCAGCGCCCGCCCAGCCGCCGCAGCAGGATCCCGGAGGCGGGCGGCCGCAGCGCCCCGCCGAGGAACGGCTGGTCGGCGGACTCGTCGCCGTCCAGTTGCGGGGTCTGGAAGGCGACCCGGTCCTCCACCGCGCAGCGGGCGGCGGCGAGCAGTTCCCGGTACGTCGCGCGCGGCCCGAGCTGGGTCAGCGCCCGCAGCAGCGCCCAGCTGAACACCCCGTGCGGCGACCCGCCGTCCATCGGCAGCTCCTGGGCGAGCTGGTCGGAGCGGCACGCGGCGAGCTGCACCACGCGGCTGCGTCCGGGCAGCGCGGTCCAGCCGGCGCGCAACTCGGGGATGAGATCGCCGGGCTCCGGGGCGCGGGCGGCCGGCGGCACCTTGCGCACGTGCGCGACCGGCTCCGGCAGCTCGCCGCGGACCATGCCGGCCGCGTGGCAGCTGTCCAGCACCACGGCCACGTGACACCCGGTGGCGGCGACCTGGTCGAGCAGCACGGACAACTCCTTGTCGTACAGGTCGGGCACCTCGCCCTCGCGCGAGTCGGCGCAGACCAGCGTCTGCATCCGCCCGCTGGGTTCCAGGGGCCACAGCTGTGGCGGCAGCGGCGAGGTGGAGCCGTGCCCGGCGAACCAGAAGATCGCGGTGTCGCCCTCGCGGGCCTGGCCGAGGTGGCGCCGGATGCCGTCGACGATCGCGTCGCGGGTGGCCTCGCCGTCGTACAGCTCGGCGGCGCGCAGCCGGTCGCCGGCCCGGGAGCGCAGCAGCGCCAGGGCCGCGCCGGCGTCGTTGCGGCAGCCGGTCAGCGGGGTCACCGCGCGGTAGGCGTCGATGCCGGCGACCAGCGCCCAGACCGTGCTCATGCGACCGCCCCGGGCACGTAGAGCCAGGCATGTTCGCGGAACCCCTTGCCGGGCAGGTCCACGGTGACCGGCTGGAACGCCGCCGGCGGTGGTTCCGTGCCGGTGGCCAGCACGTCGGCGTAGAGCACGTCGGGCACGCCGAGCACCCAGTCGGCCCTCGGATGGTCGGCGACCGCGGCGCGCAGCGGCGGCGAGTCCAGCAGCCGGTGCACGGCGACGGCGGCCCGCCCGACCCAGCCGTTGTCGGCCTCCTTGACCAGGCCGCGGTGCAGCGCGAGGCGCAGCCGCATCGGCTCGTCGCCGGACGCCGCGTTGCGGAACCGCAGAGCCTCGTCCAGGCCGCGCAGCAGCCGGGGGATCGCGTCCGACTCGTCCAGGCCGGCCGGCAGCACGGTGAACTGTCCGTCGCCCTGCGGCTGCGGACTCACCTGGGCGGCTGTCACGCCGGCCGCCCACCGGGCGTCGGCCAGCACGCTGACCAGGTCGTGTTGCAGCCGCTCGGCGGCCTCCGGGCGCCTGCTGTAGCCGACCACGTCCGCGGCCATGCAGAGCCGCACGGCGGCGGCGCGGCCCGCGGCGGCGCCCGGCAGGGGCGCCGCGAACGGGATGCGGTGGCGGGTCGAGGCGCGCCGGCGGACCGCTCCGGTGAGCTCGGCCTCGACTTCCAGGAAACCGGCGATGTCGGTACGTCCGGAGCCGGTCACCTCGAGGACCGCGTGCACCCCGTACGTCCGCGGCAGCAGCGGCGTGCCGCGCCGATCCTGGTAACGCCAGCCGAAGCGGGTGCTCTGCGCCCCGGTGGTCCACGCCGGTGGCCGGTCGTCGCGCGAGCGCAGCCGGCTGATCAGCCGGGATACGCCGCCGGCCGCCGCCCGGTCGGCCAACGGCGACGCGGCACCGTCGGCGAGCAGCCCGAACTGGTCGGCGCCGGCGTGCACCAGCACGGCCGGCACGTCGCAGTCGCCGAGGTCGACGGTGAACCGGGCGGCGGAGTACCGGTACCCGGCCGGCGCCGGGTCCAGATCGAACGCGAACAGCGCGCCGAGGTAGCGGGCGCCGGTGGCCGCGGCCCGGCTGCGCAGCGCCACCGGCAGGTCCCGCGCGTCGGCGGGGTAGAGCAGCGGCCGGCCGCACCGCACGCCGATCGCGAATTGATCTTCTCCGCGGGCGGGAGGTGCGATCAGCCGAGCGTCGGCCAGCACCTCATCCGTTCGGAGTAATTCGTCCAGTTGAACGACAGCGTTGTTCGCCATCAATTACTCACCGCTCTTCGGCAGAAGCACGCGGGGTATCCTCGCACGCTCTCGCGGGGCCGACAAGAATCAATTCCGGTATCAAGATCGACAATGTCCGACGTAATTCCGTCCTACAGCGGAATGTCCGTGCAGGACTGTGGCAGTCTTGCGTCCGGGCCGGTGAGAGGCGCTGGGCCGGAACGAGTCGGCCGTTCGGTCAGTCCACCCCAGCGATCATCGTGGACGGTCGCCGAACGGTGGCCGGCGTTGATCTGACGTATTCGCCGACCGACCTGAAACGGGCTATGGTGCGCCTCGCCGCCCTGTTGTTACGCTCGCCGGCATCTGCTGCCGGTCATTGTTCGTTCTTTTCCGACCGCGTTCGGGGGGCAAGTGGAATTCCAGCGAAGGCGCCGCGTCGAAATGGGCCTCGACGCCCGTCCGGCCGTCGCCGGGCAAGATCAGAAAAGGTTCACCCCGGTGCGGCGGCAGCTGCGCAAGCCTCGTCACGCCGGCCTCGTCGAGGCGGTGCACCGCCTCGACGCGGGTCTCGACACGGCCACCCGCGCGCAGCTCGACGGATGGATCCGCGCGGAGTACGAGAGCGAGTTCGGCGACGTGCCGCTGGGCATGTTCGCGCTCTGCCACCTCGGTCCGCCCTACATCGACCACCGCCTCGACCTGTTCCAGTCGATCGTCGAGCACTACGCGCCCGCCGATCCGGTGCCCGAGCCGTTCGCCCGGGCCCGGATGCTGGTGCGCACCGGCGCCTACGACTTCGTCGAGGTCTACGCCAGCGGGGAACTGCGCCCCGTTCTCCACGACGGCTCCGTCGCCGCCTGACCGGGAAAGGCCGAGCTACCACCATGACTGATCCGGATCGCCAGCTCCACCACAAAGTCGACGCGGTCCAGCAACTGGTGCTGCGCCTGGAAGAGGGCGTCGGGCAGGTGAGCCTGCAGGTCGCCGGCGTCGGCCAGCGCACCGAGGAGGTCAACAGCCAGCTCCAGCTGCTGGCGCGGTCCTTCGAGGAGTACGTGCTCAAGGCCGAGCGCACGGCCAACGCGCAGCGCGCCGAGACGCGGATCGGGGTGATCGAGGCCCAGATCGAGCACCGGTTCGGTCACTACAAGGTGGTCCGCCGAGTGGCCCGGGGCATGCTGCAGGGTTTCGACGTGGGCCTGGTCTCCGACGAGACACTGCGGGACGTCGGCGAGCAACTGATGGTCGAGACACCCGGCTACTGGCTGGCGCCGGTCCTGGTCGCGCTGCAAGCGTGGCTGGCCGACGACCAGGCGACCTGCGAACGCGCGGTGCAGGAGGCGTTCCACCGGTCGCCGGGCCGCACCTCGCTGTTCATGGCGCTGATCCTGCGCAGGCAGGGCCGGGGTGAGAGCTCCTTGCGATGGCTGCGGCACTACCTGGCCGCGCTCGACCCGAGCGACCTGGGCCGCGAGTTCGCGGTGATCCTGGAGTCGGTGTCGCAGGGCGCGTTCGGCCCGGCCGGCATCGAGATGGTCCAGGAACGCCTCGACCAGTGGCGGGCCCAGCTGCTCAGCGACCCGGCCCGGGAGCAGGCACAGATCCAGCGCTGGCGGTCCGAGCTGGAGAAGTACGTGGGGCCGCCCGTGGCGGACCGGTACCCGCGGCTCGTCGCGGTCTCGCCGCAGTGGCCGCAGATGGACCGGGTGCTGTCCCGGGCCGCCGCGCACGAGGCCCTGATCAACCGGTACTCGGCGATGGCGGTCGAGGAGCCGGCCGCCCGCGCCCGCATCGAGGACCAGGTCGACGACATTCTGGACCTGCTGGTCACCGGCTTCGACGAGGAGGAGCTGCCGCTGAGCCGCGACCTCGCCGAGAACCACGCGATCGTCAAGCACGGCGGCGACCTGGCCGCGGCCCGGCGAGACCTGGACACCGACCTGCTCGCCCTGGACAAGCGGCACGACTACCTGACCACCCAGAGCGAGTCGGCGCTGAACCCGGACAAGCTCGGGGTCAGCCGGGCCACCCAGCGGATGGCGGTCTCGTCCTGCCACGAGTGGTTCGCCCAGGCACACGCCCAGTACAGCCGGGACTACCGGACCGAGCTGCCGGCCGACGTCGAGGCGGTCTTCGAGTCCGACCACAATCTGGCCGGCGTGGCCTTCCGGCTGCCCCGCTGGACCGGCTCGTTCACCCGGCCGATCGAGGCGCTGGAACGGTCGCTGGCCGAGCACTGGGACCGGGCCGGCCGGCCGTTCGTCGACAGCCTCGCCTACAACTGGCAGCGCAACCTCATCGCGCCCGGCGCGGTGGTGCTGGTCCTGCTGCTGTGCGGCTTCGCCCAGCCGATCATGCTGGTGGCCGCCCTGCTGGTCGGCGCGGTCTGGGGCGGGGTGCTCTGGTATCAGGCGCAGAACCAGGCAGCGGTCCAGCAGCAAGCCCGTGACTTCCTGGAACGCGCCAAGGTGGACTCGATCCAGCAGTTGCGCGGCGGCGCGGCCGAGCTGGCCGACTGGACCACCGCGTTCCGGCAGGCCGACGGCCGTGAGGCAGCGGTCCGGGCGGTGGTCGCCGACCTGGCCACGGCCGGCAGCCCCGCCACCCCGTACGAGCGGCGCGTGGCCCACGCCGGCACGCGGACAGGAGCCTGAGATGACCGAGCCCGCCGGCGCGCGGCCACACCACCCGATCCCGCAGCAGTTCACCCCCGCCCCGGCCGTCCCGGCGGGCGGGGCCGCGGAGGAGGAGGTGCCCTGGGCGCGCCAGTCCACGCACCACAAGCCGCAGACCGCCCGCGCCCGGCGCCAGGTGCGCGACCTGCCCTCCTGGGATCCGCCGCCGCCCGGCGAGATCCTGGTCAACCGCCGCCGGAGGGACTGACGTGTGGGTCACCGGCGGGCACTACCAGGCCTGGGCCGACTTCCTGGAACGCTGGGCGGCCGGGGAACGGCTCGACCCGGCCGGCCTGCCCCGGCTGGTCCGCGACGACTTCGCGGCCGACAGCTGGGCACGGCTGGCCGACCGGATCACCGGCGCGCTCGACGACCGGATGGTCGCCTGGTCGCGGACGCTGTCCCGGGAGCTGACCGCGGCGCCCGACGAGTTCGCGGCGGCCCGCGCGCTCAACCACGCCCGGTGGGCGCTGCCGCCGATCCGGGAGCTGGCCGGCGCGCCCGGACTGACCGACGAACTGCGGGCCAGGCTCACCGGGATGGTCGACGACGCGATCCGGTCGGTCCAGCGGCAGATCGACGAGCAGGTGTGGCGGATGCGGTCCTCCGGCGTGCCGCGGGAGCTGGTCGAGGCCCGCCTGCGGACGGTGCGGGAGAACCCGCTGACCGCGGTGACCCGCGGCCCGCACGTCACCGGCGACGGCTGGGCCGCCGCCGACCCGACCGCGACCCCCAAGCGCCGAGTGATCCTCGACTGACCCGCCTGGAGAGCTACGAGATGTCGAACTACGCGGAGTCCCTCCGGGACCTGGACAGCTACATCTCCGCCCGCGTCCCGATCATCGGGGTGCGCAGCATCGAGCAGATCCGCGCGCTGCGGATGGTCAAGCAGGTGGCCGCCGCCCCGCGCCGCGCCGGCCTGCCGTTTTGGATCTTCACCCGGGCCACCGGGCTGCGCGACCTGCGCACCAACGCGCCGGCCCAGGAGGACCGGTCGCTGACCGGCGCGATGGACTTCGCCGCCCAGCAGTTCACCAGCCGCGCCCAGGCCACGGTGATCTTCGTGGATCCGGAGAACCTCAGCGACGACAACACCGCCAGCCGGCACGTCGCCGAACTGGCCCGGCTCGCCGACGCGAACTCCGGCAGCATCGTGATCGTCACCGACACCCCGCTCTGGAGCGGCCTGGAACGGCTCGGCATGAGTGTCACGCTCGACCTGCCGGACGCCGCCGAAATGTACGACGTGATCGTCGAGTTCCTCCGCGACCACCAGGGCGTGGTCCCGATCGCGTGGACCGGGCAGGACGCCCGCCGCGCCGCGGAGTTCCTGGTCGGCGTGCCGGAGGGCACCGCGATCAACGTGCTGGCCACGCTGGTCGCCAAGGGCGCGGTGGAACGCTCCGACGTGGAGAACCTCGCCGAGTACAAGGACAAGCACTTCGGCGCGCTGACCGGGCTGGAACGGGTCAAGCTGCGCCCGGCCGAGGCCGCGGTCGGCGGCCTGACCAGCCTGCGCGCCTGGCTGCGCCGCAAGCACCAGTTCATCACCGCCGACCTGCGCGACAGCGAGCTGCGGCCGCCCCGCGGGGTGCTGCTGGTCGGCGTGCCCGGCTGCGGGAAGTCCCTGTCCGCCAAGGCGATCGCGACCGAGTGGCGGCTGCCGCTCTACCGCCTCGACCTGGGCGCCATCATGGGACAGTACTTCGGGCAGTCGGAGAACCGGCTGCGGGAGGCGCTGGAGACCGCCGACCGGCTGGCGCCGTGCGTGCTCTGGATCGACGAGATCGAGAAGGGGCTGGCCGGGCAGAACGACAGCACCGGCGTCAGCCGCCGGCTGATCGGCCAGTTCCTGTTCTGGCTGCAGGAGTCACGGCACCGGGTGTTCCTCGTGGCGACCAGCAACGACGTCCGGTCGCTGCCGCCCGAGCTGCTGCGCAAGGGCCGCTTCGACGAGTTGTTCTTCGTGGACCTGCCGGACCCGGAGGACCGCCAGGAGATCATCGGCATGTACTACCGGCGTTACGTGCGGCAGGAACCGTCGCCGGAGCTCGTGGACAAGCTGGTCGGGCTCTCCGAGGGGTTCGCCGGCGCGGACATCGAGGCGGCGCTGCACGAGGTGGGCGAGCAGGTCTACCTGAACGGGGCGGAGTCGCTGCGCCCGGAGTTCGTGCTGGACACGTTCGGCAACACGATGCCGCTGAGCCGCACCAACCCGGAGCAGATCGAGGAGATCCGGGGCTGGGGCCGGGACCGCGCGGTGCCGGCCGGCCGCCCGGCGGCCGCGGCGACCGCCGGCGCCAGGCGGCCGGGCCGCCGCGTCGTCGTCTTCGGGGATTGAGCTCGATGACCGGGCCCCGCGAGGACGACGACCGTCCGCTCTTCCCGAACTCGCCGCCGGCGCACCGGTTCCGCGAGGAGGCGTCCCCGCCGCCGCGTCCCCGCCGGCTGATCCATGACCCGGCCGAGCCGGCCCGGCCCGCCGGGAACCCCACGGCGCGGCGGCCTCCTCCCGGCCGCCGTCCACCGGCGCCGGAGCCCGCCCCGCGCCGCAGCCCGTCCCCGGGCGACCGGACCTCCGCCGGTGATCGAGCGCCCGCGCCCCCACCTGCGCCGCGTCGTCGCCGGGAGCCGGCCGACCGCTCTCGACGTCGCCCCGGCCCAGCCGGCCCGTCGCGCCGTCGCCAGGACTCGGACGAGTTCGTCGGGCTGGTCGCCGGACCGGTTGTGATCACCCGCGCCACGGTGTCCGGCCAGGCGCCGCCCGGGCTGCTCGCGGTCGCCGTGGCCGCCCTGATCACGCTGGCCGCCGCCGGGGGCCGGGCGCTTCGGGGCGGGGCCGGCTTCGGCGTGGTCCTCCTCGGCGTGGCGCTTCCCCTGCTGGTCGTCACCGGCGTCGCGGTGGAGCAGTTCCGCGCCTCGACCGGCAAGGTCCGCCAGTTCACCGTGCGCACCCGGGACGGCCGCTCGACCCCGTTCACGCTGCGCGACGACGAGCCCCGGGACGCGCTGCGGGCCAACGACGTCGTGCGGGTCACTCCCGGGCGCGGTGGCACCGCACGTACCGTCGCGATCCTGGCCGGGATGGACGGCCCGGTCGTGCGCCGCCTCGCCGGACACCCGGCCTTGCCGCGCTCGGTCCGGCTCGGCTTCGCCGGAGCCGCCCTGTTGCTCGCCGTCACCGCCCTCCTGCTGGCCGGAGCGTTCTGACCGGTTCGAGAGGGGGCCGCCACGCCGACCCGTCGGGCCGTCCCGACAGCCGGACCGCCACGCCGTGGGGCCCTTTCGGTGGGGCTGCCGTGCGGGATCCTCCGGCGGTTCCGCGGGGCGCTACAACGCGTCTTCCGGCGGGGCGCCGTAGGCCTCGCGGCTCAGCCGGACCAGGTCGTCCAGCTCGGCCGGCGGATCGTCGCGCCACCAGGCCAGCCACACCGGGATGGGCGGGGTCCGGCGCAGCATCCGGTACGCCACGCCGGGCCGCGGATTCTGGTTGGCGGTCGCCTCGGACGTCACCCCGACGGCCTGGTTCGCGGCGATCAGCGTCAGCCACTCGTCGACGCCGTGCGTGGGCCGGACGGCGGCCGGCGGCGGGCCCGGCGACCACAGGTCCGGCGTCGTGGTGCCGGTCCGGGCGTCGATCGCCACGGTGTACCGGCTCAGGTCGCCGAGCCGCAACGTCCGCCGCCGGGCCAGCGGGTTCTCGGTGGAGACCGCCGCGCACCGCGACTCCGCCCCGATTCGCGCGGTGGCGAACCGTGGGTCGTCCAGAGGCTTGCGGATCACCGCCACGTCGGCGGCGCCCTCGCTCAGGCCTGCCGTGATGCTGTTCGTCTGCACGAAGACCAGCGGAATCCCGGGTCGCACGCCGGCCCACGAGCGCTGCAGCCGCCGGGTGTGCTTGCCCAGCGCCGCCCACGCGTAGCCGACCCGGAGCTCCGTGCGCGTCCGCTCGGCGATCCGGTGCAGATGCGCCACCTCGTCGAGGACGCGCCGGGCGCCGGCCAGCACCTGGGCCCCCGTCGCGGTCACGCTCACGTGGCGGGTGGTGCGCTGCAGCAGGCGTACCCCCAATGCCTGCTCACACGCCGCGACCGACCGCGACACAGCGGCCTGCGAGGTGTTCAAGGCGGTCGCCGCATCGGTGAACGTGCCCGCGTCCACGACCGCGACCAGCGCCCGCAGGTGACGCAACTGCAGATCCATACGACGAGCGTATAAGTCGTATGCGGAAGTCATTTCTCGGCGCGCGTTCCGGCGAGGTTCGATGCGGAGCATGACGGTGCGACAGCTCAAGGGCGGCCTGGCGACCATGATGACCGGGGCCGCCGCCAACCAGGCCGGCGCGGCGATCGGCGCGCACGCGTTCCCGCTGATCGGCCCGGCCGGCGTGGTCGCGGTCCGGCAGGTCGTCGCGGCGGCGGTGCTGCTGCCGGTGGCCCGGCCGCCGCTGCACCGGTTCCGCTGGCCGCAGTGGTGGCCGACGATCCTTCTCGGTCTGGTCTTCGCGACCATGAACATCAGCCTGTATACCGCTGTGGACCGGGTCGGGCTGGGGCTGGCGGTCACGCTCGAGTTCCTCGGTCCGCTCGGCGTGGCGCTGGCCGGATCCCGTACCAGAACGGACCTGATCTGCGCCGGGGGTGCCGGAATCGGCGTCTATGTCCTGGTGTTGCCGCACGGTGACAGTGACTGGGCGGGCATCGGGTCGGGGGCGCTGGCGGGTGGGTGCTGGGCCGCGTACATCATGCTCAATCGTCTGCTCGGGCAGCGCCTGCCCGGTCTGCAGGCGCCGGCCGCGGCCATCTCGGTGTCCGTTCTGCTCTATCTGCCGGTTCTGGTGTGGCTGATCGTCTCCGGACGGATGACCGGGCTGGCGCTGCTGTTCGGAGTGGCGGCCGGAGTGTTCGCCTCGGCGATTCCGTACGCGGCCGATCTGATCGCCCTGCGGCGGGTGCCGCCGCGGTACTTCGGGGTGGTGATGAGCGTGCATCCGGTGTTCGCGGCCCTGGCCGGGCTGGTTCTGCTCGGGGAGGCGCCGCGGGCGCACGAGTGGACGGGGATTCTGATCGTGGTGGCGGTCAACGTGTTCGGTGCGGTCGTTCGCGGGCGGGCCGAGGCGGGGCCGTCGGACGCTGTCGTCGACGATTCCGCTCCCGCCTCTGCGTCCAGTTCGGCTTCCGGGCCCGCTTCTGCTCCGTCGCCTGGGCCGCGGCCTGCGGCGATCGTCGCCGGGCCGGTCGGTCCGCCCGGTGACGCGGCGACCGGGGTCGATCCGTTCTCGGCAACGTGTAGCGGTCCGCACTGCCGTCGACGCCTTCCGGAACGGGGCGTGCGGCGCTAGGTTGCTCCGGAGCCGCCGAGCGAGGGGGAGCCCGCGATGGAGAGCATCACCAAGAACCGGCAGCCCCTGGCGGTGCTGCGGGCGATGACCGAGCGGGCGTACGGCGCGGGCGAGGTGCCGGACGGCGACGACTGGTGCGCCGAGCTGGGCCACGGCTGGTTCAACGTCGCGTACCGGATCCGCCTGCGCTCCGGCCGTCAGGCGGTCCTCAAGATCGCGCCGCCGCCGCACGTCGAGGTGATGACGTACGAGCACGGCGCGATGGCCACGGAACTCGCCGCGCTGCGTCTGATCCGCGCGGCGACCGGCGTGCCGGTGCCCACCGTGGACTTCGCCGATCGGAGTCACGAGCTGTGCGACGCCGACTGGTTCTGCATGGAGTACATCGACGCGGACAATCTCGGAATGCTGCGCGACAAGCACTCCCGGCAGGAGCGGGCCGCCTACGACGAGGCGCTCGGGGCGCTGAACCGCGAGCTCAACACCATTCGGGGTACGCACTTCGGCCCGCTCGCCGGTCCGGGCTTCGCGACCTGGCGCTCGGCGTTCACCGACATGGTCGAGGGCGTGCTGCGCGACGGCGAGCGACGCTCGGTCGACCTGGGTCACGACTACGCGGCGGTGCGGGCGGTGATCGCCGCGCACGCGGACACTCTTGACGAGGTGACCGAGCCCCGGTTCGTCGAGTGGGACATGTGGGACAACAACGTCATGGTCCGCGACGGCCGGATCGTCGCGATCATCGACCACGAGCGGGCGTTCTTCGGCGACCCGCTGATCGAGGCCGGCTTCACCGGCAGCGAGGTCCCGGCGTACGGCGACTCGACGGCGTTCATCCGCGGCTACGGTCGCGGCCCGGCCACCGAGAACGAGCGCGTGCGCCGCCGGCTGTACTGCCTCTACCTCGTCCTGATCATGACGATCGAGACGGCGTACCGGAATTTTCCCGGCACGGAGAACTACGACTGGGCGCGTGGCCGGCTGGACGAGACATTGGCCCTTTTCGACCGGCCCTGAGATCTCCCCAGCCGTCCGGTCACTACTCCCTGACGGCCGCGCCCGCCGCGCCGTGCCCGCCGCGCGCCCACCGCGCCGTGCCCGCCGCGCGCCCACCGCGCCGTGCCCGCCGCGCCCGCCGCTCCCGGCCCGCGCCCGCCGCGGCCGCCGCGGCCGCCCTCACCGCCGCCTGGGTCAACCGGGCGAAGATGAGCGCCGACGTCCCGGCCCGCTGGGAGACGGCCCTGCTCGGCCGCAGCAACGAGATGGTCGAGGCGGCCCGCAGCCTGCGGCATCACGCCGAGCTCTACCAGCGGAGCACCGACCAGGGGGCCTGCGCCGGGCGTTGGACGCCGCCCACGGGAAACTGCGCGTCTGTGCCGAGCAGCTGCGCCTGGTCGGGAGCCGCCGTGTCCGGGTCTCCGGAGCAGCGAGGGAGGAGGCAGTCTGGAGAGGTGAGCGTCGAAAAGATCACCACGGAGACGGTGCGGCCGGTGGCCCGGACCGTGCTCGGCCAGCGCTGGACCGATCTGGCCTTCCTGCACTGGGCGGTCGATCCGGCACGGGTGGCGCCGCTGCTGCCGAGCGGTACGGTTCCGGACACGATCGACGGCGTGACCTACGCCGGATTGATCGGCTTCCGGATGGAGCGTTTCGGGTTCCTGGGCGGTTTCGGGGTGCCCTATCTCGGCACGTTCTGCGAGACGAACGTGCGGCTGTACAGCGTCGACGGGGAGGGCCGGCGGGCCGTGGTGTTCCGTTCGCTGGAGGCGGAGCGCCTGCTCCCGGTGCTGGTCGCGCGGGTGAGCCTGCGGTTGCCGTACATGTGGGCGCGCATGCGGTTGACGCGCGAGGGCGACGAGCTGTCGTATGTGTCGCGTCGCCGCTGGCCCGGCCCGCGTCCCGCGACCAACCGCATGCGGATCCGCATCGGGGACCCGCTCGCCGAGCCGACGGCGCTGGAGCACTTCCTCACCGCGAGGTGGGGACTGCATACCCGGGCCTGGGGCCGCACCCGCCATCTCGCCAACGAACACCCGCGCTGGCCGCTGCGCCGGGCGACCCTCCTCGACCTCGACGACACCCTGCTGGCCGCGGCCGGCCTGCCCGGTATCGACGCCGCGCCGGCGAGCGTCCTCTACTCGCCAGGAGTCCCAGTGATCTTCGGGCCGCCCAAGAGCCTGCCCGAGCAGGCCGATTGAAGGGTCGGGAGGAGGCGCTCGTCCGACCGGTGGAGCGATGACGAGAGCCTGCCGGTTCGTCGTGTGGCCGTGGCGGGGCGGGTGACATCACGTTCTCGCAGCATCTTCATGCGGGGTGAGCAGGGGTCCGGAAAGCCTCTCAGATGGTCCGGCCCAAGGTCACGGTGCGGGATCCGGGAGTGAAGTCGCCGAAGGACTGTTGCCAGGACTCACCGGGCCAGTAGTACGTCACACGGCCCTCGACGGGCCGGTAGTGGGCTGTGTAGAGCGTTCTCGACCCCTGCTCGTCGACGGATCGGTATAGCGGCGGCTTCAGCATCGCCGCCACGTCCGCGCCCGCGGCCCGGATGGCGCTCAGCCGCTCCTGCGTCCGCATGGTCCGTTCCTGCTCGTCGGTCACCGGCAGGTGCTGGTGATTGGCGGCGCAGGCATCCGGCGCCACCGTCGGTGACATATCCGGCCCCACGAACACCGTCACCGCCTTGGTGGGATCGACAAGGGTGAGGTTCTGGGGGGTGGCGAACGGTAGAAATCGCAGCCTGTCGACCGCCTCGTCGACGGTGTCGCACGTCTCCAGCAGGTAGCGCACCACGACGAGAATGGCGAAGCCGCATCCGTAGACGGAACGTCCGCCCCAGGTGAGCGAGACCGCGAGGCTGGCGTCGTTCATCCCGTCCAGCAAGCCCCACAGCATGTCCTGCATCCCGATCACAGGGCGCAGGAAGCAGGAGGAGACGATGGTCCCTTCGCACTGATCGGGCCGTAGGTCATAGTTGCGCAGCAGAGCGCCGTTCCTGCCGATCTGGGTGCACGCCTGGGAGAACGGCCGCAGTGCCGCGTGGGTGAGGAAGGCTTCCGCCTCGGGCCGGTCGAGTTGGCCCGCCAGGCGGTCCAGAACCGGGACAAGTTCCGGCATGTGCGCACGGAACAGCGCCCGAACACGATTTGCGCCCTCCGGAGTCCGGCCCTCCTCGGTGAGCAGGCCCTCCATCTCCTGCCACAGGCCCCGGGCGTAGGCGGCCCACCGCCCGTCGCCGCCGTCGCCGACCTCGATCGCCTGAAAGGTCTTGTGCGCTTGCCGCACGCCTGCCACTCCCCCTGTGAGAATCGGCCGAGGTGAGGGCAACCTAGCTAATCGCGGGGTGAATCGCCAGGCGGCCACCATCGGTGACGGCCAGGTGCTGGATCTGGTCGAGGTCGCTGAATACGAGCGTGGCCGATACCAAGCCGGCGACAATGTCCCGCTTTGGCGGAGCTGGGAGTCATGTAGGCGAGCGGCGGGAGCAATGGGGCGGCGTGGTCGTCCTGCCAACGCTTCGTCAGCCTGGTCACGGTCGTCGGCGACGGCCCGGCCGTGCCGCCGGGAACTGCTCCAGCGCGGTGACTGGTCGATCAATCACCCGGGAAGGTTTGCCCTTCGCGCGTCCCCCGGGGGAGCTGATCCACAGGTCCTGGGCGTTGCCCGAGCGGGCTGCGGGGAAGAGCGCGATGCGGGGCGGAGCACGCTGCCGCCGCGGTGACAGATGCCGCCTCGCCGGCCGGCTCGTGTCCGCGGCGACGAGGGCGGCCGGTAGCGCCCGACTTGGCGATACGCGTTCCGCCGTCGCCGGGTGGAGAGGCGATTATGGGGACCATGGGCCGATCACGAACCAACCCAGCGCCGACCGCCCCGGCGACCGCGCGTGGCCGGCGGACCCGGGACGCGCTGCTCGCGGCCGGCCGGGAGCTGCTGGAGACGCGGGGCTGGCCGGGCTTCACCCCGGAGCGGGTGGCGCAGGCGGCCGGCGTCTCGTACGGCACCTTCTACACCTACTTCGAGTCGAAGGACGATCTGCTCCGCTCCGTCGTCCGCACGGTCGCCGAGGAGATGTTCACGGACAGCCTGGTCGCCCCGGACACCGCCGACGACCCGTATGTCCGGATCCTCGAGTCGAACCGTGGATACCTGCGTGCCTGGCGCAACGCCTCCCGCGTGCTGCGCCTGGTCGAGCAGGGCGCCGACTCCGACGACACGTTGCGGGGACTCCTGCTGGAGGTGCGTGAGCGGTACGTGCGCCGCGGCGCGGAGGGTCTGCGCCGCCTGCAGGAGGCCGGCCTGGCCGACTCCGGGCTGGACCCGCGTCTCACCGCTATCGTGCTGGGCGCCATGGTCGAGCAGATGGCGCACGTCATCTACTCCTTGCGCGAGCCGCTCGACGAGGAGCAGGTGGTCAACCACATGTCGAAGCTGTGGGCCGCCGCGATAGGCCTCCGCGAGCGTCCTTGACAATTTTGTCAGATTGCTTACCGTGACCCTGACCGCAGGAAACCGCAGCAGGCCGCAGGCACGCGGGGGAGGGGCGCGACAGTGCGAACCGTCCGCATCGGCAACTGCTCCGGTTTCTACGGCGACCGCCTCTCCGCGATGCGCGAGATGCTCGAGGGCGGCCCGCTCGACTACCTCACCGGCGACTACCTGGCCGAGCTCACCATGCTCATTCTCGGTCGGGACCGGCAGAAGAACTCCGATGCCGGGTATGCGCGGACGTTCCTCCGCCAGCTCACCGACTGCCTGGATCTGATCAGATCGGGGACCGTCCGGATCGTCGGCAACGCCGGTGGCCTGAACCCCTCCGCGCTGGCCGCCGCGATCAGGTCCCTCGACCCGCAGCTGAAGGTCGCCCACGTCGAGGGCGACGACCTGCTGAGGACGGGGCGCTGGCCGCGAGCGCTGACCGCCAACGCGTACCTCGGCGCCTTCGGCATCGCGAAAGCTCTCCAGGCCGGCGCCGACATCGTCGTCACCGGCCGTGTCACGGACGCCTCGCTGACCCTCGGCCCGGTCCTCGCCGAATTCGGCTGGACCCACGACGACCTGGACAAACTCGCCGCCGGAATCGTCGCGGGCCACGTCCTGGAGTGCGGCGCGCAGGCCACCGGCGGCAACTTCAGCGGCTTCACCACGATCGACACCACCCGCCCGCTGGGCTTCCCGATCGCGGAGATCGGCGACGACGGCACGGTCGTCATCACCAAGCATCCGAACACCGGGGGAGCGGTCACCGTCGACACCGTCACGGCCCAGCTGGTCTACGAGATCGGCGCCCCGCACTACCTCAACCCCGACGTCACCGCCCGCCTGGACACGGTCCGACTGATCCAGGAAGGCGAAGACAAGATCAAATTATCCGGCGTACGGGGTACCGCCCCGCCCCCCACCACCAAGATAGGGATCAATCGCCTGGGCGGCCACCGCAACACCGTCACGTTCGTCCTGACCGGCCTGGACATCGAGCAGAAGGCGGCCTGGGCCCGCCGTCAGCTGGAGTCCACACTGCACCGGCGCCCCGCCGAGATCACCTGGGAGCTGGTGCGGACCGACCGGCCCGACCCGGCCACCCAGTCCGAGGCGTCCGCGCTGCTCCGCTGCCACGTCAAGGACCCCGACGCGCGGGTGGTGGGCCGGGCATTCAGCAACGCGGCGGTGGAACTGGCCCTCGCCTCCTATCCGGGTTTCCACGTGACCGCACCGCCGTCCGACGGCAGCCCGTTCGGCGTCTTCGAAGCCGCCCACCTCCCGCAGTCCCAGGTGCCGCACATCGCCGTCCTCCCGGACGGCACCCGGGTGGCGATCGCACCCCCACCCGACACCCCGGAGGCGTCTCTCCCGCCCAGCTTTCCGGCTGGTGGTCAGGGGTGTCCCGGGGGCGCGGAGGGGCCGCCGGCGGTGGGGCGGGACACCACGGTGGCTCCGCTGGGGCGGCTGGTCTACGCGCGGTCCGGGGACAAGGGCGGAACCGCCAACATCGGGGTGTGGATCCCGGCCGGCCACCCGCGCCGACCGGCCGCCTACGACTGGCTCGCCGGGTGGCTGGACGCCGACCGGGTGCGGGAACTGTTGCCCGAGACCGCCACCCTGCCGGTCACCGTCCACGCCCTGCCCAACCTGGCCGCTCTCAACATCGTCGTGGACGGCCTGCTCGGCGCCGGTGTCGCCGCGTCCACCCGTTCCGATCCGCAGGCCAAGGCGGCCGGGGAGTGGCTGCGCGCCCGGAACGCCGAGATTCCCACGGAGCTGCTGTGACCCTGCACGCGGAGCGCGACGACCCGGCGTACCACCTCAATCGGACAGCCATGCTGGAACGGGTGGCGGACCTGGAGAAACAGCATGCCGTCGCCCTCGCCGGAGGCGGGGCGAAGAGCGTCGAGCGCCACCACCGCCGCGGCAAGCTGACCGCGCGCGAGCGCATCGAGCTGCTGATCGACGAGGACTCGCCGTTCCTGGAGCTCAGCACGCTGGCCGGCTGGGGCACCGAGTTCACCGTGGGCGGCTCGGTGGTCACCGGGCTGGGCGTGGTCGAGGGCGTGGAGTGCATGATCATCGCCAACGACCCGACCGTGCGCGGCGGCGCCAGCAACCCGGTCACGCTGAAGAAGAGCTTCCGCGCCGCGCAGATCGCCGCGGAGAACCGGCTGCCCACCGTCAACCTGGTCGAGTCGGGCGGCGCGGACCTGCCCACGCAGAAGGACATCTTCATTCCGGGCGGCGGGCATTTCCGCGGGCTCACCGAGGCCAGCGCGGACCGGCGGCCGACGATCGCCCTGGTCTTCGGCAATTCCACGGCCGGCGGCGCGTACGTCCCGGGGATGAGCGACTACGTGGTGATGGTGGCCGGCGGCGCGAAGGTGTTCCTCGGCGGCCCGCCGCTGGTGAAGATGGCGACCGGCGAGGAGTCCGACGACGAGTCGCTGGGCGGCGCGGAGATGCACGCGCGCACGTCCGGGCTCGCCGACTACCTCGCGGTGGATGAGCGGGACGCGATCAGGATCGGACGTCAGATCGTCCGGCGGCTGAACTGGCGCAAGCTCGGGCCGGCCCCGCGCACCGGCTACGCCGAGCCGGCGCTGGACCCCGAGGAACTGCTCGGGATCGTGCCGGACGACCTGAGAATCCCGTTCGACCCGCGCGACGTGATCGGGCGGATCGTCGACGGCAGCGCGTTCGACGAGTTCAAGCCGCTCTACGGGACCAGCCTGGTGACCGGTTGGGCCCAGCTGCACGGGTATCCGATCGGGATCCTGGCCAACGCGCGGGGTGTGCTGTTCAGCGCGGAGGCGCAGAAGGCGGCGCAGTTCATCCAGTTGGCCAACCAGTCGGACACGCCGCTGCTGTTCCTGCACAACACGACCGGTTACATGGTCGGCAGGGAGTACGAGCAGGGCGGGATAATCAAGCACGGCGCCCAGATGATCAACGCGGTGTCGAACTCGAAGGTTCCGCACCTCTCGGTGGTGATGGGCGCGTCGTACGGGGCCGGCAACTACGGCATGAGCGGGCGCGCGTACGACCCGCGGTTCATGTTCAGCTGGGTCGGCGCCAAGTCGGCGGTGATGGGGCCGGCGCAACTGGCCGGCGTGGTGTCGATCGTGTCGCGTCAGGCCGCGGCCGCCGCCGGCCGGCCGTACGACGAGGAGGCGGACGCGCGGACCCGGGCCGCGATCGAGGCGCAGATCGAGCGGGAGTCCCTCGCGTACTTCACGTCCGGCATGCTCTACGACGACGGGGTGATCGACCCTCGTGACACCCGCACCGTGCTGGGCATCTGCCTGTCCGTCATCCACAACGCGCCCGTGCGGGGCGCTCGGGGCTACGGGGTGTTCCGGCTGTGATGATCCGTAAGCTGCTCGTCGCGAACCGCGGCGAGATCGCCCGCCGTGTTTTCCGGACCTGCCGTGAGCTTGGCATCGAGACCGTCGCGGTGTATGCCGAGAGCGCCGACCCGCACGTCCGGGAGGCAGACGTCGCGGTCGCCGTCGACTCGTTCCTCGACGCGGAGCGGATCGTTGCGGCGGCCCGGATGTCGGGCGCCGACGCGGTTCACCCCGGCTACGGGTTCCTGTCGGAGAACGCCGGGTTCGCCCGGGCGGTCGAGGCGGCCGGGCTGATCTGGATCGGCCCGGCGCCGGACGCGATCGAGGCGATGGGCGACAAGATCCGCGCCAAGAAGCTGGCCGCCGCCGCCGGCGTGCCGGTGCTCGGCGGCGACGAGACGTTCCCGCTGCTGATCAAGGCGGCGGCCGGTGGCGGCGGGCGTGGCATGCGGGTGGTCACCGATCCCGGGGCGTTGCGGACGGAACTCGCGGCGGCGGCCGCCGAGGCGGAGTCCGCGTTCGGGGACGGTACGGTCTTCACCGAGCCGTACCTGCCCGAGGCGCGGCACGTCGAGGTGCAGGTGCTGGGCGACAGGCACGGCCGGATCTGGGTCGTCGGGGACCGGGACTGTTCAGTGCAGCGGCGCCACCAGAAGATCGTCGAGGAGGCGCCGGCGCCGGGCCTGAGGAGCCGGCGGGAGCTGCACCGGTACGCGCGTGCGGTGGCCGAGGCCGTCGGCTACCGGGGCGCCGGGACCGTCGAGTTCCTGGTCGACGGCGACCGGATGTACTTCCTGGAGATGAACACGCGCCTGCAGGTGGAGCATCCGGTCACCGAGGCGGTGACCGGTCTCGACCTGGTCGCCTGGCAACTGGCGATCGCGGAGGGCCGCGAGCTTCCGGCCGAGCCGCCGGCCACCACCGGCCACGCGGTCGAGGTACGCCTCTACGCGGAGGATCCAGCCGCGGGCTTCGCCCCGCAGACCGGCCGGCTGCGGGCGTTCGGCTTCGAGGCGCCCGGCGTCCGCGTCGATTCCGGGGTCGAGGCGGGCAGTGCGGTCGGGGTCCGCTACGACGCGATGCTGGCCAAGATCATTTCGTACGGCCCGGACCGCGCCTCGGCGATCCGCCTGCTCGCCGACGCGTTGCGGCGCGGGGTGGTCCACGGGCTGACCACGAACCTCGGGCTGTTGCGGGCGATCCTGGCCGACGAGGACTTCCGGGCCGGGCGGGTCGACACCGCGCTGCTGGACCGCAGGCTCGCCGCCTGGACCCGGCCGCCCGAGGACCACACGGTGCGCAAAGCGGCCCTGGCGGCGGCCGTGGGGTCGGCGTTCCTGGCTGCGACGTCCGCAAATGTCCAGCCCCGCATCCCGGTTGCCTGGCGCAACGTGCCGAGCCGGGAACGCACCCGGACCTATCGATGGGGCGGCGCCGAGTACACGGTCGGCTACGCGGGCCGGGGTGGGCGGATCGAGTCGTCGTGGCTGCCCGGAGTCAGCGTGCTGTCCGTGGACGATCAGCACGTGGTGCTCGACGACCACGGGGTGCGCGAGACCTACCGGGTGACAGTGGTCGACGGCGGGGCCGACGTGCACGGGCCGTCCGGGGCGTACGACCTCCACGCCGTACCGAGATTCCCGGATCCGTCGGCGCACCTCGCCGCCGGCTCCCTGCTCGCCTCGATGCCGGGCGCGGTCGTCGCGGTCCACGTCGCGGCCGGCGACAGCGTGCGGGCCGGCGCCCCGGTCGTGGTGCTGGAGGCGATGAAGATGCAGCAGACCCTGACCGCGCCGGCCGGCGGCGTGGTCACCTCGCTGGCCGCGGCCGTGGGGCAGCAGGTGGCCGCCGGTGACGTGCTGGCGGTGATCGACCCCGGGGAGCCCGGGTGACGGCAGTCGTCCGGCCGGAAATCGAAGGGGAGGGCAAATGACCGCTTTTGTCGAGCCGGCCGAGCGCCGGGAGCTGCGCGCGGCCGTCGCCCGCCTCGGCCGCAGGTACGGGGAGGCCTACTTCTACGCGTGCGCCCGCGAGGGCCGCAAGACCACCGAGCTGTGGCAGGAGGCGGCCGCGCTCGGCTACCTCGGCGTGTCCATTCCCGAAGAGTACGGCGGTGGCGGCGGTGAGATCGGCGACCTGGCCGCCGTCCTGGAGGAACTTGCCACGGCCGGATGTCCGCTGCTGCTCATGGTGGTCTCGCCCGCCATCGTGGGCACCGTGATCGCGCAGTTCGGCACCGGGGAACAGCGCCGGCGCTGGCTGCCGGGCCTGGCGGCGGGCACCGCCAGGTACGTCTTCGGGATCACCGAGCCGGACGCCGGCTCGAACACCCACCAGATCGCCACGCAGGCACGCCGGGACGGCGACGAGTGGGTGCTGAGCGGCTCGAAGACGTACATCAGCGGGGTCGACGAGGCGTCCTGGGTCCTGGTGGTGGCCCGGGTCGGCAAGCGTCCCGCGCTGTTCATGGTGCCGGTGGACGCGCCCGGCTTCACCTACCGCAGGATCGACATGGGCCTGGTCGCCCCGGAGGACCAGTTCACGCTCTTCCTGGACGACGTGCGGCTGCCCGGGGACGCGCTCATCGGCAGCGATGAAGCCGGTTTCGATCAGCTGTTCGCGGGTCTCAACCCGGAGCGCATCATGGCCGCGTCGTCGGCGACCGGGATGGCCCGGTGGGCGCTGCGCAAGGCGGTCGGGTACGCCGGCGAGCGCGCGGTGTGGGGCGTGCCGATCGGCGCCCACCAGGCGATCAGCCACCCGCTGGCGAAGCTGCACGTGGAGATCGAGGCGGCCCGGCTGCTGACCCAGAAGGCCGCGGCGCTGCACGCGGCCGGGGAGCTGAAGGCCGCGGGCGAGGCCGCGAACATGGCGAAGTACGCGGCCGGCGAGGTGGTCTGCGCCGCGGTGGACCAGGCCATCCAGACACACGGCGGGAACGGCCTGGCCAGCGAGTACGGCCTGGTCCAGGCCCTGGCCACGTCCCGGTTGACGCGGATGGCGCCGGTCAGCCGGGAGATGGCGCTGAACTTCGTGGCCCAGTTCTCGCTGGGCCTGCCCCGGTCGTACTGACGCCGCCGGCAGGCGCGGTTGGGCCGCCGCGCCCCCGGGGCTCGCGCTGGGGGGTCTCTCCGGGTCTGTGACGCCCTCCGGGCACCGGCCGCGGGCCCGCGGCCGGTGCTGACCCGTGTGGAGCTCGACGAGCCCAGGTGCATCGCCGCCGGTCAGTGCGTGATGACCGCCCCGGAGGTCGTCGACCGGCGCGACGAGGACGGGGTGCCGGTGATCCGCACGCCCGAGCCGGCTCCGGAGCATCTGGTTGCCGTGCGCGACGCGGTAACCGTCCGCCCCGCGGCGGCGCTGAGACTCGTCGATAGGTAAGACGAATTCGGAATTCCCTGACGGACGTCGGCCGACCATGCCGTCGGCCGTCCGCCGTCCGGTCCTCTTTTGCGCCCCAACGGCCGTTGCACTCCTGTTGACCTGCAGCTTCAGATCCGGCCGCATATGCTTTGAACGGTAATGCGCCGGCTAGCTCAGCTATCGCGACGGGTGACGACGACCATTTGTCGGGCGTTCACCGTTAATTTCCGAGCATCAGGTCATTCCCAAACATCAGCTGATTCACTCTGCGCTGTCTTCTTCTTCAGAGGAACGGTGCGCGGGAGGAAGAATCCATGGGGCACATACGATCGCCGCTGGACCACCCGGTGGGCGGCGGCGGGACGGGCGGCAGGCGTCCGGATCGGACGGTGGTCATCCTCGGCGCCGGGGTCGCCGGCCTGTCGGCCGCCTACGAGCTGGAACGGCTGGGGGTACCGGTCGAAGTGCTCGAGGGCAGCCGCCGGCTGGGCGGGCGGATACACACCTTCCGGTTCGGCGACGACGCCGACGCGCCCTTCGCCGAGCTGGGCGCGATGCGGATCGCGGCCGGCCACAGCAACGCCCTGCGGTACGTCGCCGAGCTGGGCCTGGCCGAGGAGCTGCGGTCCTTCCACAGTCTGCTGGCCGACAAGAACGCCTACCTGCGTACGGCGGAGAGCTACGTCCGCCTCCGGGACGCCGCCCGGCAGCTGATCACCGAGATCCGCGACGGCCTGGCCCACGACGGCTACCACCCCGAGACCCTGATGTTCGGCGCCTGGCTGACCCTGGTCGTGGACGCCATCGCGCCGCCCGACCAGCGTCAGGACCTGCGCCAGGACCTGCGGTCCCGGCTCCTCGACCACGCCGACCACCTGAACCTGGCCCCGTTCGTCCGCGACGGCGGCAGCGCGTTCGACCTGCACGGGCTGTTCGCCGCGCACCCGGAGCTGCGCGAGGCGTGCCGCGATCCGCTGCGCGGCTTCCTCGACGACATCCTGGTGGAGACCAGCACCGAGCTGTTCCGGCTGCGCGGCGGCATGGATCAGCTGGTCCGCCGGCTGGCCCGGCGCATCCACGGGCCGATCCGCCGGCAGCACGAGGTGGTCGGGCTGGAGGCGCGTCCCGACGAGGTGGTGGTCCAGCTGCGGATCGACGGCCGGCCCGCGGTGCGCCACTGCAGCGAGGTGCTGTGCACGCTGCCGTTCTCGGTGCTGCGCGGACTGCGGCTGACCGGGTTCAGCGACGAGAAGCTGCGGATCATCAACAACGTCCACTACGTGCCGGCGACCAAGGTGGCGCTGCACTGCCGGGAGGCGTTCTGGCAGCGCGAGGGGATCAACGGCGGCGCCTCGTCCAGCGGCGGCCGGGTGCGTCAGACGTACTACCCGCCGATCGACGGCGACCCGGCGCAGGGCGCGGTCCTGCTGGCCAGTTACAGCGTCGGCGAGGACGCCGAGCTGCTCGGCCGGATGTCGTCGGCGGCCCGGTACGCGGCAGTGCTCGCCGACCTGGCCACCATGCACCCGCAGTTGCTGCGCCCCGGCATGGTGCTCAACGCCCGCAGCCTGGCGTGGGGACAGTTCCCGTGGAGCCGAGGCGGCTGCTCGGTGCACTGGGGGATGGACCCGTCGCAGGCCGAGGAGCAGCGGATGCTCGCGCAGCAGCCGGAGGGGCGGCTGTACTTCGCCGGCGAGCACTGTTCGTCGCGGCCGGCCTGGATCGACGGCGCCATCGAGTCCGCCCTGGACGCGGTGAGCCGGATCGTCATGCACGTGCCGGCCACACTGCCGGAGATGCCCGAGGAGCCGGCCCCGGCGGAGCTGGCCGGATGAGCGTCCTCGACCTCCGGTGCGGCACCGTCACGGTGCCGAACCTGGCCGGCGACTCCCTGCCGGACGAGGGGTTGTGCCTGTTCGGCGCGCGGGTGCCGGCATGAACCCGTTCTCCGTTCCCGCCGGGCAGCTCGCCGACCCGTACCCCGTCTATCGCCGGTACCGCGAGGCCGAGCCCGTGCACCACGGCGACGGCAAGTGGTACGTCTTCGGCTATGACGACGTCGCCGCGGTCCTGACCGACCGGCGGTTCGGCCGGTACGGGGCGGTCCCGGTCCCGCCGGAGTACCCCGCCCTGCGCGAGATGGTCGCGAACTGGCTGGTGTTCCTGGACCCGCCGGAGCACACCGCGCTGCGCGCCCACGTGGCCGGCCACTTCACCCAGGCCCGGGTGGTCCCGCTGCGCCCGCGCATCGAGGCGCTGGCCGACGGGCTGCTCGCCGAGCTGGCCGCCCACCCGGTCGCCGACCTGGTAGCCGGCTTCGCGGCGCCGCTGCCGATCCTGGTCGTGGCCGACCTGCTGGGGGTGCCCGCCACCGAGCACCGGTGGCTGCGCGAGCGGGCCGTGGCCCTGCAGGAGGCCAACACCTCGCGCGTCGGCGGCGGGCACGCCGCGGCGGACCGGGCCGCGCGCGAGCTGTCCGCGTTCTTCGAGGCCGAGGCCCGGCGCCCGCGCGGCGACGACGACCTGATCGGACACCTGCTCGCGGCCGGGGTCACCGGTGTCCCGCTGGCGTCGACCTGCGTCCACCTGCTCACCGCCGGGCACGAGACCACCACGAACCTGCTGGCCAAGGGTGTGCTGGCGATCCTGCGCCACCCGGACGCGCGCGCCGAGCTGAGCGCCGTGCCGGAGCTGATGCCACAAGCCGTCGAGGAGCTGCTCCGCTACGACACACCGGTGCAGATGGTGCGGCGCACGGCCGGACAGGACGTCGAGGTAGGCGGCCGGATGATCGAGGCCGGCGGCACCGTCGTGCTGGTGCTCGGCTCGGCGAACCGCGACCCGGCCCGGTTCCCGGACCCGGATCGCCTGGACCTGCACCGCGGACCCGGCCGGCACGCCGGCTTCGGCCTCGGCATCCACTACTGCCTCGGCGCGCACCTCGCCCGGCTGGAGGCCGAGATCGGGCTCGCCGGCCTGCTGCGCCGGCTGCCCGGGCTCAGCTTGGCGGAACACCGCGTTCCATACGCCGACGACCTGGTCTTCCACGGCCCGTCCCGGCTGCTCGTATCCACCAGCTCGCTTTTGGAGACCACATGACGACGACCAGGCAACCTGCCCCCGAACACGACGACGCGATGCGACTGCTGAGAATGGCCGAGGGGCTCGGGGCGGCCCGCCTCCTGCAACTCGCGGTCGAGTTCGACGTCGCGGCGCTGCTCGGCGACGGCCCGCGCACCGCCGAGGAACTCGCCGAGACCACCGCCACCCACCCGCAGGGCCTGCGCCGGCTGCTGCGCGCGCTGGCCGGCATCGGGGTCTGCGCCGAGGCGGCGTCCGGCCGGTTCGAGCTCACCGAGATGGGCAAGCGGCTGGACGCCGACCATCCACAGTCGCTGCACTGGTGGGTGCGTTTCCAGACCATGCTCAATCCGGTGTACGACGGCGCCGGCCAGAGCGTGCGTGCCCAGGACCCCACGTTCTCCGCGGTGTACGGCGAACCGATCTTCGAACACCTCGCCCGCCACCCCGAGCACGGCGAGATCTTCCACTCCGCGATGGCCGAGCACAGCCGGGTGATGGGCACGGTCCTGGCCACCGGCTACGACTTCGGCGGGGTCCGGCGCATCGTCGACGTCGGCGGCGGCGACGGCAGCCTGCTCACCGTGCTGCTGCAGCGCTACCCGGAGGCCGAGGGGGTGGTCTACGACCTGCCCGAGGTGGCCGACGTGGCCCGGGAGCGGATCGAGGCCGCCGGGCTGGCCGACCGCTGCGCCGTCGTGGGCGGTGACTTCCTCAGCGAGGTGCCCGCCGGAGCCGACCTCTACCTGCTCAAGGGGGTGCTGCACAACTGGTCCGACAGCGACGCGGTCACCCTGCTGCGCAACTGCCGGACCGCGATGGCCCCGGAGAGCCGGCTGCTGCTGATCGAGGCCGTGGTGCCGCCCGGCGACGACTTCCATCCGAGCAAGGTGCTCGACGTGGCCATGATGATCGTCTACGGCGGCCGGGAACGGACCCTGTCCGAGCACACCGAGCTGCTCACCGAGGCGGGCCTGCGGTTCGGCCGTACGGTCGAGGCGGCCGCCCCGCTCAGTGTGATCGAGGCGTACCCGGCATGAGCGGCAACCACGACATCGAGGTGCTGGTCGTCGGGGCCGGCCCGGTCGGCCTGACGACCGCTATCGCACTGCGGCGCCTGGGCATGCGGGTGGCCGTGATCGACCGCGCGCCCGCCACGAACCGCGAGCCCCGGGCCGATGTGATCTTCCCGCGCGCCGGTGAGGCGCTGGGCGCGCTGGGCGTCGGGGAGACCGTCCGCCGGCACGCGTACGAGATGGAGAGCGGCACGGTGTACTCGTCCGGCCACAAGGTCGGCCGGTTCGCCACGGGCCGGCTCGCCTCCCACTACCCGACCGCGATGACCATCGAGCAGCACCACATCGAGCGGCTGCTCGCCGACGAGCTCACCGGCCTGGGCGTGTCCGTCGGCTGGCGGACCAGGGTGACCGATCTGGAGCAGGACGAGACGGCGGTACGCGTCGACGTGCAACGCCCGGACGGCACGGCCGACCGGATCGAGGTGCCCTGGGTGGTCGCCTGCGACGGCATCCGCAGCACGGTCCGCCAGCGGCTCGGCATCCCCTTCCCGGGTAGCGACCGCCCCAACATGCAGGTGGTCCAGGGCAACGTGACGCCGGCCTGGCCGCTGCCGGACAAGCCGGGGAACGGGTACTTCTTCCTGGCCCCGCACCGCTCGGTGATCGCCTTCCCGACGCCCGGCTGCGGGTACCGGATCTTCTGCGTCCGCGACGACCCCGATCCGCAGCAGACCGACCCGCCCACGCTGCGCGAGCTGCGCGACCTGGTGGCCGGCGCGGCCCGGATCCCGGAGCTGGAGCTGGTGCTCAGCGAACCGGTCTGGCTGAGCCGGGCCCGGTTCAGCGACCGCATCGCCGCCCGGCTGCGCGCCGGCCGGGTCCTGCTGGCCGGCGACGCCGCGCACACCTGGGCGCCGCTGGGCGGGCACGGCATGAACGTCGGCATGCTCGGCGCGTACAACCTGGTCTGGAAGCTCGCCGCGGTGCACCGCGGCCAGGCCGCCGACGAGGTGCTGGACACCTACGACGGGGAGCAGCGGGCGCTCGCCGAGGGCGTGATCCGCGACATGCGGACCAGCCCGATGGAAATGATCCTGCCCTCGGTGCCGCACCGGATCCGCAGCCTGGTGCTGCGCGGCATGCTCGCCTCCGACACGATGCAGCGGCGTATCGAGTTCATGATGAGCGACTTCGGCAGGCACCACCGGCGCAGCCCGCTCTCGCAGGGCCGTGGCCGCCGTCTGCTCGGCGGGATCCGGGCCGGCGACCGGGTGCCCGACATCCCGGTGGTGCCGCCCGGCGGGCTCCCGGTCCGGCTGCACGAACTGCTCGGCTACGACCGGTGGACGCTGCTGCACCACCCCCGGTTCGCCGCGCCGGAGATCGAGCACGCGGTCGAGGACTGCCCGGCGCCGATCTCGATCCGGCCCATCACGTCCGCGGCGCCGCTCGGCGCCGCCGACGATCTCTATCTGGTACGGCCGGACGGGCACCTCGGCCTGGTGTGCCCGACGACCCGTCCGGACGTCCTCCGCGACTACCTGCGCCGGCACCTGACCGGCACGGCAGCCCCGGTCACGGCCGGTGTCCCGGCCGCGGCCGGGTGATCCGCACCGGTCAGACGGCGTGCTGCGTCTGTCCAGCTCGGCCAGGCGGGCCGGCAGCGGGGCGCGGATGCCGGCGACGGCGTCCGCGCCCACCGCCGGGCGCAACGGCTGGGCTCGGCGGCCGACCGCGATGAAACGTGGGCGCCGCGGGCCGGCGCCCGCTCGGCGTCGAGCCGCCCGAACCCGGAGGTGGCGCCGGTGATCAGCCCGGCCTCACGGCGTTCGGTTGGTCAGGACAGCAGTTCAGCCAGGCGTCCGGCGGGGTTGTCCCGGCCGGGGGTTGGCGGGGCGGCCCTCGAGTTCGGCGGCGGAAGGCTGGTGTCAGCCCGCGGCCAGCAGCCGGGCGCGGACCTCCATCAGCGCGAACCCGAGCAGGTTCGAGCCGCGCCACCGGGCCGGATCCGCCGCGCGGGGATCGTCGCGGGTCAGCCCGATACCCCAGATCCGGTCCGTCGGGCTGGCCTCCACCAGCACCCGGTGGCCCGTGCCGGCCAGGAACGCGCCCAACTGCGGATTCTGCCGGAACTTGGCCTCGTTGCCGGCGACGACGATCTCGAAGCGGCGATCGGCCCAGGTCTGCTCGTCGAACGGGGTCACCCGGCCGCCGAGGGTCTTGGCGTCCCGGGGATGGCCGGCGGCCAGGATCCGCTCCGCGGACGGCAGGTCTGCGAACAGCGTCGCCTTGCGCCACATCATGTAGTGCTCGGCCGTCGCGAACCGGATCCCGTCGACGGTGAAACTCTCCGGCGACCACTGGCTCAGGCACGACGCGCTCACGCCACCACCACGGGACGGGGTGTGACCCCAGAACCAGACATACTTCACCGGCTGACCGGAAGCGGTCAACGCGATCAGCTCGGCGACAGTGCGCGGCTCCTCGGACATACCCGCGAGTCTGCTGCATCGCGGCCCGTCCGCGCCCCACAATTTCGGGCCGGTGACCACACCTGGTGTCACCCAGACCGGCACGCCGGTGAGTGAGCCGAACAATTGGAGGGGAAAGGGTCCGCACAGCATGAGCCGCACGTCGGTGTCGCTGATCGCGGCGGCCAGGTCAGGCGAGCAGGCAGAGCTGCACCACGTGACCAGGGGAGTGCAACGAGCCGCGGATGTCGCCCGCAACAACTGCCACGACGCTTATCACCATCTCTGGGACATCAGAATGATCCTGGCTCATCAGTGATCAGCATCGGCGCCGAAGCACTCTGGTCGGCAAGAGCGCACCGTCGGCCAGATCCCCGGAGACGCCGACTCGGTGTGCCGCCATGCGGATCAACGCCGCGGATCGCGGCAGACGAAACTGCCTGGTAGCAGCACGGAGGAGACGCCAGCGATCTGATAGCCAAGCGCTCACCACGCCACAGCGGGTACGTCATCTCATCAGCTGTCCCGGTCTCCTCGCGACCAACGGGCGCACGATCTGCCGCAAGACCTCGAAGGGTCGGTGGTGTCGGCACGCGCGTACGACTTTCTGCTCGCGCACCCGGCTCCGTAAGACTTCCGTTAGACCATTTCGCGCTCTGGCCGGAGAAGATAGATCACGGCAAGTGACACATCAACGGGGAGCGAACATGCGACATCGATCAAGCTTGGCGGCATGCGTCGGACTATCATTACTGGTTTCGCTGGTGGCGATGCCGGCCGCGGCGAGCGCCAGCGCGCGGCCGAAGAGGGCCACCGCCCTACCGACGCTCGCCGGCGGCGCGGGGTACGCCAACGCGATCAACAACGATGGCGTCGTCGTTGGATCGAGCAAGCTCGCGTCCGGCGACTGGCACGCGGTCTCCTGGTCCGGCGGGCAAATCCGGGACCTCGGCACCCTTGGCGGCCGGAACAGTCAGGCCTGGGACATCGACGCCGACGGCCGGATCGTGGGCAGCAGTCAGGACGCGGCCGGCTACAACCACGCCGTCAGCTGGTCGGCCGGAAAGATCACCGACCTGGGCCTGTTCGGCGGCTTGGATACCGACGCCCGCAGCACCAGCAACGGCGTCATCGTCGGCACCCGTCTCGCCTTCGACTCGTTCAACGGACGCCGTGCCTTCGTGTTGCACAACGGTGTGGCGATTGACATCGACGTGCCGCCGGGTGCCACCGCCGACGGCGTCAACGACTCCGGTGCGGTGGTCGGCACTTATGCGTTCCAGGATTTCGGACACCCCGAGTTCCCCAACCACCAGGCCTACGTGTGGCGGGACGGCACGGTGACCACGCTCGGCACCTTCGGCGGGTCGGGCAGTATCGGCAGCGCCATCAACGCGCCGGGTCACGTGGTCGGCACGGCCGATGACGCGAGCGGCTGGGCGACGCCGTTCTTCTGGAACGGCACCACGAAGATTCCGCTTGCCGCACCGGCTGACGAGTCCGTCACGCCAACCTCGATCAACCGGTACGACGTCGTCGCAGGCACCAACGGCAACGCCGATCGAGCGGTCATCTGGAGCACTCCCGGGTCAGCGCCGCAGCAACTGCCGCTGCCGAACGGCAGCTCCGGCTCGCACGCCGGTGACATCAACGACTCCGGCGCCGTGGTGGGCAACGCGACATACGTCAGCCCGACGTACCACTCGCTCCCGGTCGTCTGGCGCTGACCGCAGCCGGCGCCGGGTCGGTCCCGGCGCCGCCGCGGTGCCCCAGCCAGCAGGCGTAGGGCATACGGTGCGTCGTGGCGGAGGTCGCGACTGGCCAGTCGGCGTGCTCTGTGCTGAGCCGGTGCGCCCATTCCAGGCCGGTGCGCCGCGTCCACCGCTCGGTTATTTGCGGCGGAACACCTTTACGCCCTCTCCCTGCCTCCACCGTGTGACGACCAGCTCGTCGCCTTCGACCGCGGTGAGCACTGCTTCGGTGAGATCGAGCCGGAACGCGTGAAAGTCGCCTGCTGGCTCGCCTCCCGTGGTGTAGGTGGCCTTCTCCGGACCCCGGACCTCAACGGCGACGCCAGTCACTTTGGCGTCGCCGCCTTCATAGGGATGCGCATGGATCGCGCACCGGCCGTCCCGCTGCAGGTCCTTCGCCTTGCGGGCGTCGAGCATGGAACCCAAGGACAGATACGGACCGCGGAAGTCGACTTCGGAGCCGCTGACCCGTGGTGAACCGTCCTTACGCAACGTCGCCAGGACGTGCGTCTTTGCTGCCTCGAACCGCTTCCGGATCGCCGCGGCGAGGTCGCTTGCCTCTTGCTCGAACGCATCCCAAGTCGCCATGCCGCTGATTCTTCCAACAACCGCTCGCTCGAGCATGCCCCTGAGCCGGTCCAGCGAACATCCGCTCATCGGCACGACCGGACGTCTGCGGCCCTGGCCGGCCTCCGACACGAGCAACACCCGATCGGCGGCAAATGGGCAGGCGGGACACGAGGGTGTCGTCGACAAGTTCAGGGCGTAAAGCGCCGCACGGATTCCCGGGTCACGGTGAACTGATCAATGCCGTCCTCCGCGGATATGCCGTCAGCGGCAGTCGAAACGATCAGCGTGGCGGGCCTCTGGAGGTCGTCTTCGGAAATCTCGCGGACGACGATGCCGCGAATACCGATACGCCAAGTGGCGGCGGGCACCCCAACGGCGCGCGCGGATCCGCCGGAGACAGCGCCCCGTTGCGGACCGGTCATGTAGTCGGATCAGCGTTGGCGATGTAGATGGCAAACGCCGCGACCTCTTCGTCGGTCACCGTCGGGGCGAAGTCAAGATGCTCGCTGGGATGAACCCCGGTGCCCATGCCGGTGACCGTGACGAACCACGCCGCCTCCTGGTCGAACCAGTACGCTTTTCCCAGCAGCCCAACCTCCACGGCCTCGGAAGGGTCATCGGGGTTTTCCGCCGCGATGATGCGCACCCACTGCCCGTCTCTCCCGTAAGGCGGCCGCGGAAATGTGAGAGCGATGTCGCCGGAGCCGAACTCCTCCACCGGCACGCCGAACGTTCGGGCTGCGCCTACGCGCGCCATGGACAGTACGTCGCGGGTCTTGCCGGTACGACCGACTTCCACCTCGCCAGCAGGCCCGTCGATCAGCACGACGTAGGAACGGTCCGGCTGGTGGCGCACCCTCGCACGCACCGTGCTCGGTTCATCACCCATCCGTTTACGGTGCCGCATCCATCCTCCTTCCTGAACCGATATTCAGCGCATACGTACCTGCATGACGGGCCGACAAGGCACCCCCTGTCCCAGGTAATGCGCTCCACCGTACGGAGCAGACGCTAACGGCGCCTCGGCGCTGTCCGTACTGGGGAACACGCGGGCCCCCGCTCCGGGGAACCGCAGCCGGCCAGCACCAGCACGACCGCAACAGGCATCGCGTCACGCACTCCCTCATGGGCACGGATCCACCATCCACGGCGCGGGACCCATCCGGTCCCGTGCCCCGTCCTGCATCGGCGCCGAGATTTCGCACAGCCGCGACCGCCAGCCGTCGAACGACGTGGGGAACACCTCGACGGCGCCGTTGCGCACCACCGCGAACCGCTCCCGGTCGGGCGAGAGCAGCAACCGCCGCCCCTCGCCGGGCACCCGGGCACTCATGTCGTCCGGCCACAACCGGTCGAGGTTCCGCGGCAGGCCCCACTTCCGCAGAACCGCAGGCCAGCCCACCACCGAGCCGGCGTCCTCGTTGGACAGCGGGCGCGTGGTGTAGTGGCCGACCGCGCCGGTCGCCTCGGCCGGCGCGGTGGGCGGCGACCGCTCCAGGATCCGCCGGCGCATGTCTATCGCGTCGGTGCCGCCCTCGCCGACCACCACGGCGTGCTCGGCGTCCGGGAACAGGATCAGGCGGGTGGGACCGCCGGGCAGCGGTCCCCAGGTCGTACCCATATCGGCCTTGTCGACATCGACCAGCTGGAACCCGGAGCCGTCCGCCGCCGCGACCGCCACCTCGCTGCCGCCCGGGCGGGCCGCGACCAGCGTGGTCCCGGTCCGGCCGCCGCCCTCGGCGGGGGTCAGCGTGATCCGGCGCGGCGGCGCCGCGGCCGGGTCCGCCGGATAGATCAGAAGATCGTCGTTCGACCGTACGACGATCCGCCCGTCCCCGAGCACGGTGACCGCCGACTCCGCCCCGAGCGCGTCGACCGGGACGGTCACCCACGCCCGCCCGGAACGCCGCAGCGCCGGCAGCTCGTAGCGGTTCACCTGATAGGCGGTGCCGCCGCCGGGCCGGGACAGCACGGCGAGGAACGACCCGTCCGGCGCCAGGGCCACCGTCCCGTGGTCGCCGGGAGTGCCGGTGGAGTCCACGCGCACGCTCGCCCGCGGCGATCCGTCCCGATCGAGCAGTTCCAGCAGGTTGTCGTCGTGCAGGGCGATCAGCGACCCGTCCGGCAGGAAGCGCGCGAACGCGATCGGGGCGACGGTGACCGGCGGACGGGCCGGCGGGCGGATCACCCGGACCACCCCGTCGGCCGAGGCGGCGATCAGGTACCGGGAACCCGGCCCGACGGCGTACGGGCCGTCCGGCCGTGGCCGCCCCGGCACCGCCGCCGCCAGCCGCTGCCCGTCGAACGCCAGGATCCGCGGCACCGTGGGGAACGCCGTCCCGACCTGCTCACCGGCGACCTCCTCGAGGGCCACCACGCGGGGCCCGCCGACCGCCGCCACCCGGGCGCCGCACCCGCGCCGGACGGCCGGCGACACCGGACGCCCGGTCTCCGGGTCGCTGAGGACCAGCTGGTCGCGCCGGCACCCGGCGATCAGCGTCGGCGTGCCGAAGGCCAGGTGGCCGGGTGGGCCGACGGCCCGCACCCGGGTCACCCGCGCGGTCACCGGGTTCCACACCACCGGCGGCAAGCTCAGCGAGAACTCGGCGGACGCCGAGCGGGCCGCGACGACCGCGCCACCCGGGGTGAAGCCGAGGCGCTCGACCATCATCCGGTCGCCCAGGGTCCGGTCCCACGTCCTGCCGCCGCCCAGGTCGTAGACGCGGACCCGGCGCGAGGTCGCGGCGACCGCCGCGATCCGGGCGCCGGTGACGTCGAAGGCGAGCGCGTGCACGGCGCTGCCCTCACTGTCCGAGCTGGGCGGCCCGGCGAACTCCCGGAGCACCGCCCAGGAGGCCGCGTCCCGCACGGTGATCCGGCCGGTGACGTCCCCGGTCGCCACCAGGGCGGGGCCCGCGGCCAGCGCTGACACGTTGCTCTCGCTGATCACCCGACGCGGCCGGCCCGCGCCGATCCGCCACCCGGTGAGCCGCCCGGCCCGGTCCCGGATCAGCACCCGGTCCCCCGCGACGGCCAGCTCGGCGACCGCCCCGGTGACCGGCAGCAACGCCACCGTGCCGGTGTTGTCCAGCAGGTCGTCGAGGACCGGCCGGACCGTGTCGAGGCGGCCCCGCATCCGCGCGGCGGCGAGGTCCAGGATCGTACGCAGGCCCTCGTCCGCTCGTCCGATCCCGTCGGCGGTGCGGCGCAGACCGTCCGCGAGCCGGTCCCGGGCCACCGGGTAGAGCACCGTCCCGGCCGTCGCGACCAGCAGCGCCACCACCGACACCAGCGCCACCAGGGTCCGTCGGGCCCGGCGCCGGCGCTGCTCCCGGGCGAACCCGGTGCGGATGAACTCCTGCTCGGCCGCGGAGAGATCGTCCGGTCGCCGCACCAGCCAGCCGTGCGCGGCCCGCAACGGCGCGCCGCGCGGCAGCGCGTGCAGGACACCAGGGCCACCGTGCCCGTGGCCAACCTGCCGGCGGGGTACTGGCCGGTGGCGCAACGGCTCGCCGGCGAGCGCCTGGTCACGGTGACCGGGCAGGACGGGCGGCTCGCGGTCGGCCTCGTCGAAACAGTGCAGCCCGCGGTACGGCTGCGGGGGCCGGCACGCGGCCCGCAGCTCCGGCCACATCCGGTGGATCTCGCCGAACGGGAGCGCGTACGCCGTACGCCAGTCCAGTCCCTCCTCGGCGCTGAGCACGATCCCGCACACCGCCCGGTGCGCGGGCGCCCACAGCGGCCCACCGCTGTACCCGGCCCGCTCCCCGGTCCGGGCGTGCGGCACCACCTGCATCTGGAGCAGCCCGCCGGCGGTCATGCCCTGCGAGACGGTCTCCAGCCAGAAACCGGCCTCCCGGTTCTCCGGCACGCCGAACAGCCGGAACTCGGTCCCGGCCGGCGGGTTGTCCGGCACCACCGGCGCGGGGCGCACCCCGGCCGGCGGGTCCCCGGTGAGCACGAGTCCACACAGGTCACCGGCCTGTTGCGGTCGCTGCCCGAGGTAGCGGCGCACCTCGGCGAGCCGCACGTCCCCGGGCGCCACCAGCGGGAAGTCGACGCGGACCAGGTCGCCGACGGCGGGCGCGCGCTCCAGCGCGAACTCGGCGTTGTGCCCGGCGGTGACCACGTGCCGCGCGCCGACCAGCACGGCCGCGCCGACGGGCCGCCCGTCGCGCTCGCGCAGGATCCTGGCCACAGCGATCTGGCTGGGCTCGCGGAGCACCCGCGTCACCGAACAAACTCCGCGACCATCGCGTCACAGCGTCGGTCCGTGCCGAGATCCACTCAAGACGGCGGGCCCGCTTTACCCCGATCGGCTGACCCCGGCGCCGGTGGTGCGGCTGATCCCCAGAGGTGTCTCGCGGTGCTTGCGGCACCGCTGAGGGCCCCGCCGGGCCCCGGCCGGCGGTGGCAGGTCTCCCGGGGCGCCGGAGGTACCCCTGGGGGACCGGCCGGGGCCGCTCAGGCGGGGAGGTCGAGGTGTTCGCGGAGGGTGGTGCCGGTGTACTCGGTCCGGTAGATGCCCCGCGACTGCAACTCCGGGACCAGCTTGTCCACGATGTCCTCGACCGTGCCGGGCACGAGCTGGGGAAGGATGTTGAAGCCGTCCACCGCGCGGTCGGCGAGGTACCGGGACCACTCGTCGGCGATCTGTGCCGGCGTGCCGACGAACGTGTTGTGCTGCGGCGTCACCTCGATGACCAGGTCGCGGATGGAGAGACCACGCTCGGCGGCGAGCCGGCGCCACCCGGCGATCCGCTCCGCCTTGCCGGTGCGGTGCTCGATCGAGATCGTGCCGCGGGACGGGTCGAGCTCGCCCTCGGCCGGCTCGATGTCGGGCAGGGGGCCGTCCGGGTCGTACCCGGAGAGGTCCTTGCCCCAATATTGCTCCAGGAAGGCGATCGCCCGCGGCCCGGTCACCTGTTCCCGCTGGATGTAGCGGGCCTTCTCGGCGGCCTCGGCCGGGGTGTCGCCGAGGACCACCGCCGCGCCCGGCAGGATCCGCAGCGAGTCCGCCGAGCGGCCGTGACCGGCGAGGCGCTTGCGCAGGTCCACCGCGTAGGCGACGGCCTTGTCGTAGTCGGTGTTCGCGGAGAACACCACGTCGGCGTGGCGGGCGGCCAGGTCCCGGCCGCCGGCCGAGTCGCCGGCCTGGAACAGGACCGGGCGAGCCGGCACGGTGGGGCCGGCGGTCACGTCGATCAGGTCGTCGTGGCGATCCACCGGCTGCCCCTGCCACAGCGCCTTCGCCGTCTCGACGAACGCGTTGGCGCGCTCGTAGCGGCGCTCGTGCGGCAGCCACCCGCCGTACCGGAAGTTCTCTCCGGTCCAGGCGTTGTCGGTGGTGACGATGTTCCACCCGGCACGGCCGCCGGAGACGGCGTCCAGGCCGGCCAGGCGCCGGGCCAGATCGGCCGGGAAGTTGTAGGTGGTGTTCTGGGTGGCGACCAGCCCGATCCGTGAGGTCTCCGCGGCCAGCGCCGCGAGCTGGGTGATGGCGTCCGGCCGCCCGGCGACGTCCAGCTCGTGGACGCGTCCGCGATTTTCCCGTACGCGAAGTCCCTCGCCCAGGAAGAACGCGTCGAACAGCCCGCGTTCCAGGGTCTGTGCCGTGCGGACGAACGCGTCGATGTGGGTGTGCGTGGCGAACGCCGGATCGGTCCAGATCAGTTGCGGCCCGACGCCTGTGAAGAACACACCCAGATGCAGTTGAGGTGACACGGCTGGCTCCCTTACGCGGCGGTGGCGAACTGGTTGGCGGGGCGCGGCAGCCCGAGCGTGTCCCGCAGGGTCGGCCCGGTCACCGGCGCGCGGCCCAGCACGGCGGCGATCCGGGGCAGGTCGGCGACCGGGTCGGCCAGGCGCAGGCGGACGCCGTCGACGATCGGGCCCAGCGTCTCGACCAGCTCCCGCAGGTCGCCGGGCGTCCCGGCGGACAGGCCGCCGGGCGTCTCCGGAAGGCCGCCCCACGTGTCGGCCGGGCCGCCGGCCCCTACCGCGACGTCGGCGAAGACCAGCGGCGCCCCGTCGGCCCGCGCGCGCCGCGCCCGGTCGGCGACCTCGTCGATGGTGGTCGCCGCGACCAGGACCACGTCGAGCCGGCCGGTGACGCCCAGGTCGTCCGCGCCCAGCACTACCGGCTGCCCCTGCGGCGGCCGTGGCGTGATCAGCGGCCCGACCACGGAGAACCGCGCGCCGGTGAAGTTCACGTGGTGCACCTTGTCGGCGTCCAGGAAGCGGCCGGTGGCGCGGTCCCGGATGACCGCGTCGTCCTCCCACGAGTCCCACAGCCGCCGCGCCACGTCGATCACGTCGGCGATCTCCTGTCGCAGGTCCGGACCGGCCAGCGGCGGAATGCCGACCGTGGCGTACGCCGCGGGGCTGCTCTCCGCGCCGACCACCCAGGCGCCGCGGCCGAGCGACGCGTGGTCCAGCGAGGCCACCTGCGTGGCCAGGTGGAACGGCTCGGTGACGGTGACGTGCAGGTTCGGCGCGAGACCGATCCGCGTGGTGCGCCGGGCGAGGTGGGCGGCCCGGACGCCGGCCTCGATCCGGCCGGTGGCCAGCGGCGAGTCCGCGATGGTGACCAGGGCGAATCCGGCCGCCTCGGCGTCGGCCACCAGGCCCGCGCCGGCCGGCACGGCACCGATCTCCAGCGCGAGGTGGGGTAGTGGTTGGCTCATCAGACCTCCCTTTCCTGGAAAGCCTATAGCTTAGATAGGGTATCTGCCGGGGTTGCCCGTGTCACACCGGTGCGGATGTCGAGGGCCGCGCAGGTGGCCGACAGGATCATCATGACCAGGCAGATCGTCAGCCCCCGGGAGGCGGCGGCCGGCCCGAGCGCGCCGACCAGGATGCCGGTCACCGCGGCCGTTGCCAGGGTCGCCGAGATGCGCTGGGACACCTGCAGGAACGCGCCGGCCAGCCCGGCCACCGCGGCCGGCGCGTGGGCCAGGGTCAGCGCCTGGTTCGGGGAGATGATCAGCCCGCCGGCGATGCCCATGGCCAGCTGGGTGAGTGTGATCCCGGCGCCGAGGGCGGCGCCGGAGGTGGTGTGCAGCACGACGATCGTGGTGGCGATGGCCAGCGACGACGCGCCGAGGGCGGCCACTACGCTCGGCCGGCCGTACCGGCTGACCAGGCGCCAGCTCTGCGACGACGAGATCGCGAACCCGAGCGCGCTGGGCAGCGTGACGAGCGCGGTGCGCAGCGGCGGCCAGCCGAGACCGTCCTGCAGGTACAGCACCAGCACCAGCGTGGTCGACAGCGACGCGCCGAACTGGAACATCGCGGTCAGGGTGCCGAGGCGGAAGCCGCGGTTGCCGAGCAGCGCCGGGATCAGCACCGGGATGCGCCCGGACCGCGCGTAGCGGACCTCCCAGCCGGCCAGCGCGGCGGCCGCGGCCAGCGCCGCGAGGATCCACAGGAAGGCCGGGGGCCCTTGGCCGGCGGGCAGGACGAACGGCAGCAGCAGTCCGAGAGTGATCAGCCCGAGCAGGGACAGGCCGGGCAGGTCGAGGGTGGTGCGCCCGGCGACCGGCCGGCGGTGGTCCGGCAGCAGGAGAATCGCCAGGGGTACGGTGACGAGCCCGAACGGCACGTTGAGCAGCAGCACCAGCCGCCAGCCCAGGTCGTTCCCGGCGGTGTCGAGCACCAGTCCGCCCAGTGGCGGCCCGACGATGCCGGCGATGCCGCCCACCGTGGCGTAGGCGCCGAGCGCCCGGGTGCGCTCCGGTCCGGTCCAGAGGTCCTGGATGATGCCGTACACCTGCGGATTGACCGTGCCCGCGCCGGCGCCCTGCGCCAGTCGGGCCACCGCGACCACCCACGGCTCGGTCGCCGTCCCCGCGACGACGGCGGCCACGGTGAACAGCGCGACGCCGCCGGCGAACAGCCACTTGCGCCCGTGCGCGTCGCCGAGCCGCCCGGCCGGCACGAGCGCCAGGCCGAACGCGAGCGAGTACCCCGCGATGATCCACTGCAGGGTGGCCGGGCCGGCGCCGAGCGACTCGCGCAGCGCGGGGATCGCCGTGGTCAGGCTGGACTGGTCGAGGAGCGTGGTGAAAGCGGCGCAGAGGCAGACGAGCAGCGGCGGGCCGGACCGGTTGGGCACCGCCTCACCGTATGCCATCAATTCGGTAGGTGATGTAGAGATAGTGGTCACGCCGGCCGGATGCTGACGACCGCCGGCCGGTGGCCTATTTCTGATCTTCTATAGTGGCCGCCGTGCATGATCACATACGGCGGTTCGTCATCGCGGGCGTGCTGCTGGCCGGCGGGCTGACGCCGGCCGGCTGCGGCGCCCGGCAAGTGCCGCCGTCGCCGGGGGTCGTCCAGCCGTCGCCCGATCTCGCGCGGGCGGCCGCCCGGCTGGGCCAGGAATCGGCCCGCTTCACCGTGGTGACCGGCGACGAGAAGGTCTCCGGCGTGATCGACCAGGCCACCGGGAACTGGGAGATGACAGGCAGGGGGTACGTCGTCCGCCGCCTCGGCCCGGACGTGTACGTCAAGCTGAGCGCGGAGCCGGCGCACAGCGGTTACCCCGGGCAGTACGCCGCCGACCTGGGCAGGTGGGTCCACGTGGCAGTGCCGGCCGGCGATGCCCCGGCCTTCGGCGAGGACTTCCCGTGGGCGCCCGCCCGCGCCGCGGCCACCGTGGACCTGGACGTGGACGGGCGGTTCAGCCGGGTCACCGTGCGGGACCCGGCCATGGTCGTCAGCTACTCGGACTACGGGGTGGCCGTGCGGGTCACGGCCCCACCCGCGAGCGAGACGATCGAGGACCACCTGTTCACGCTCGCCAACCTCGGCGAGCTCTTCTGACGGTCAGTAACCGAAGTCCTGGGTGTAGTACGGGGCGCCGTTCGCCGCGTGGACCGCGCCCACGCCGACCGTGGTCGACTGGCAGTTCAGGATGTTGGACCGGTGCCCGGCGCTGTGCATCCAGGCGTTCATGACCTCGGCGGCGCTGCGGTAGCCCCAGGCGATGTTCTCGGCGGACGGCGACCGGTAGCCGGCGGCCTTGACGCGGGCCACGAAGGTGGAGCCGCCGTCGCCGGTGTGCGAGAACGAGCCGGTCCGGGCCATCCACGCGCTGTGACCGCGGGCGGCCTCGGTCAGCCGGGCGTCGACGCTCAGGGCCGGGCAGCCGTGCTGAGCGCGCTGCTCGTTGGTGAGGCGGACGAGGTCGGCCTGCAAGGCCTGCTCGGAGGCTTTGACCTCGGCCCTGACCGGCGCGGCCTCGGCCGAGGACGCGGTCGTCACGACGCCGGCCGCGGCCGGGACGACGAGGGCGGCCAGGGCGAAGCGGCGGAGGAGAGAGCGCAAGATCCAAACCCTTTCGGAGTACGTGGCCCGGCGGGTCCGCCGGTGTCACCGTTCTCTTCGTCGGGCTCGGGTGGCCGGTGATGGCAGGTCGGTGGCCCTCCGGTCGCCGTTCGGTTGCCGGCGTCGCCGGTGCCGGTGCCCGGGAGCGCGGGGCTCGTGTGCTCCCGGGCACCGGCGGTCACGGACCGCTGACCAGGTTGGTGACCTGGTGGCTGCTGTTCACGGCCGCGCCGGTGTTGTTGATGACGTGGCTGATCGTGCCGGTGCCGCCCAGCGACACGGTCACCATGTCGTGGAACTTGACGCCGCTGGTCACCGGGACCTCGAAGGCCCGCGCGTTGACCACCGACGGGTTCACGTTGAAGTAGGCGTAGCTGCCCAGGCCCCACGCCTCGTGGCTGGTGACCGAGTCGGCGACCTTGTACGCCGCCCACCCCTGCGTCGAGCCGTTCATGTACGCGGCCTGGTTCGGCGGGTCGTACGGCATCTCGTTCTGGTAGAAGTAGGTCCGCCCGCCGTTGCCGTTCCAGATCGTCTGGTACTGCTGGTAGTGCTCGACGAACAGGCCGTAGAACGTGACGTTGTTGCCGTTGACGACCAGGCCGTTGCGGGCGGTGTTGACGTTCCAGCCGACAGTGCCGCCGTTGCCGTGGTCGGCGCGCCAGATCCAGGCGTGGTCACCGATCACGTTGTTGCTGTTGATCTGGACGCTGACCGTGGCCTTGCCGGCGATCGAGCCGCCGATCCGGACGAACACGTCGGAGAGCACCGTCGGGTTGGCGGCGTGCGACGCGGTCGAGCCGGCCGGGCCGACCTGCAGCAGGATGTTCGAGTTGGTGGTGCCGGCGTCGAGCAGCAGGCCGGCGATCCGCACGCCGTCGACGTCGGCGACGTGCACCGCGTCGATGCCGCCGTCCGGGACGAAGGTGGCCAGGCCCAGGCCCAGCACGACGGTGTTCGCGCGGGTCACGTTCAGCGTCTGGTTGAGGTGGTAGACGCCCGGGGTGACCAGCAGGTTCTTGCCGGCCGCCAGGGCCGCGTTGATGGTCGCCGCGGTATCACCGGACTTCACCACGTAGAAGCTGCTGATCGGCAGCGACGAGCCGGCCGGCGTGCCGGACGCCCACGTCGTGCCGGCCGCGTTGTTCCGCAGCGCGGGGACGAAGACCTGGTAGGCGCCGGCGCTGTCGACGTACAGGTAAGGCTTTTCCGCAATCGTCGGCGACGAGCCGACAGTGGTGTACGGCGGCGTGGGGAAGCTCTGCGCCGGCGCGCCGGTCGAGCCGACGAAGACCTGGTTCCAGTTCGAGCCGTTCCAGCTGCCCATCGCCGAGTTGCGGGTCAGGAACTGCTGCTGCGAACCCGACTGGATCTGCCCGTCGATCTTGGAGTCGGCGATGAAGCCGCCGGACGACCAGCCGCCGTCGGAGAGAGCGAGATTCCCGCGTACGTGCATGCGGCGGTACGGGGCGGCCTGCGACACCGCCCAGCGGTCGAGACCGTCGGCCGGGGTGACCGACAGGCCCTCCGCCGAGCGCCAGAAGTTCTGGGTGGCGTTCTGCGAGCCGTCCGGCCACCAGTCCGCCTCGACGTGCACGTGACCGTTGATGTTCACCTGGTCCGGGGTCAGGCCGAGACCGGCGACCTGGGTGAAGAAGCCGACGTTGACGTCGTTGGAGTACGTGCCCGGCTTGAACAGCAGCGCGTACCGGGCGTTGCCGAACTGGTTGCTGACCTGCGAGTTGAAGACCGAGTTCACCTTGGACTGGATGGTCGACGCGGACATCGACGGGTCGAAGACGGTGACGTTCGGGCCGAGGTCCGGGTTGTTCGGGTTGGTCGGCACCGTGGTGGGCGGGCTCGTCGGCGTGACCGGGCCGCCGGAGAACGTCCACTTCTGGTTGGCGGCGCCGGAGCAGTCCCAGAGCTGCAGCTTGGCCCCGTTGGCCAGATTGTTGTCCTTGATGTCGAGGCACTTGTTCGCCGCGGTGTTGACCAGGTCGTGCGACGACGCGTTGTAGGTCCACTTCTGGCTGGCCACCGAGTCGTAGCAGTCCCAGAGGTGCACGACCGCGCCGTTGGCTGTCGCGTTGTTCGCGACGTCGAGGCACTTGCCCAGCCCTTGGACCTGCCCGTTGTCGGCGAGCGTCCAGCTCTGGTTGGGCCCGCTCGCGCAGGTCCACATCTGCGGCTGGTTGCCGTTCGCGGTGCTGCCGTCGGTGACGTCGAGGCACTTGCCGTTCGCCGAGCTGACGATGGTGCCGGTGCTGGCGGCCAGCGCCTCGGTCACTCCGGCCACGCCGAGACCGGCGACGACCAGCGTGATCGTCCCGGCGGCGAACCACCGGGGCCGCCGCCACGGGCGGCGATGCGTAGGATCGGACATCTCGGGCCCTTCATGGGGAAATCGGGGGAGAGGCGCCCAGCATTCGCCTATGTCATCAGGCCCTCAAGGTTCTTTAAGGTTCCTTTAATGGTTCCGCAACACGTCAATTTGTTACATCGGGTGCAGGTAGCCCCGTCTTCGACCGAGCCGTCCCGGTCCGGCAGCCGGGTTCGGGGTGAACGTCGCGCAGCCGGTCCTGGAGGGGCGTCGCGCGGCTGGCCCGGCCGTCAGCATCAGTCGACGCCCGATCGACGGGCGCGGCGCGGGATCCGGGCGGATCCCGTGAATCATGCCCGGATTCCGTGCTCGGGTTCCCCCGCGGGCATGACACAGGGGATTTCCCCGGCGCGACGCGGCCCCGGCCGCCGGCAGTCTGCAGTGGTCAGCGAGACGCGAGCAGGGGGAGTGGCGGACATGCGGCAGGCGGTGGTCCAGGACCTGACAGCTGTGGTACGCGACGCGCGGGCCGGCGACGAGCTGGCCTGGCGCGAGCTCGTCCAGGTGTACGGCCCCCGGTTGCGCGCGATCGCCCGGCGGTTCCGCATCCCACCGGACCAGGCCGGCGATCTGCTGCAGGCCACGTGGCTGCAACTGGTCAACGGGATCGACCGGCTGCAGTGCCCCGAGGCGGTCGGGTCCTGGCTGGCCGTGACGATGCGGCGGTTCTGCCTGCAGGCGGTGGCGGGCCGGGAACGGGAGTGCCCGGTGACCGGTCTGGACGAGTGGCTGACACAGCCGGGCGACGCGCCGGAGGCGAGCCTCCTACGGGCGGAGCAGGCAGCCAGCGTGCGACGTGCGCTCGCCCGGCTGCCGGAGCGTCAGCGGCGGCTGCTGTGGCAGCTGGCGACAGATCCGGATGCGCGGTACACCGAGATCAGCGCCCGGCTGGACATCCCGGTCGGAGCGATCGGGCCGACCCGCGCGCGGGCGCTGGGCCGGTTGCGGCGCCTGCTCCGCGACGAGGAACGGGCCCGTCTCTAGACCCGCGCCCGTTCTCCAGGTCCGTGGCCTTCTCCGGATCCGGGTCCTTCCGGATCCGCTGCCTTCTCCGGATCCACAATCCTGCGGCCGGACCGGGCCCGGCGCGCTTTTCTGATGCCGCGCCGGGACGCGGCCCTGTCCTGCGTCCCCGATTCCGTGCCCGGCTCGGGTGTTGTCGCGCGGTTCTAGATTCGTGCCCGGACCGAGTCCTGGACCCGCAGCGCGAACGCCGCCGGATCGCGCAGGTGCGGGAACGGGCCGTCGGCGGTCTGCGTCCGCGGCGCCGCGGACCATCCGCGGTAGGCCGCCGCCAGTGCCGGGTCTACCCGGCGCACGGCGAACTGACGGTAGGCCTCGGGCACGGCAGCCAGGTCCGGTTCCGGACTGCCGTTCACCACGATCACATCCTGTACGGCGTAACGCTCGGCGAACGTGTGCGCGAGCGATGCGGACCCGCCGTGCGCGACCAGCACCGGGGCGCGGTGCAGGTCCAGCCCTCGCACCAGCAGCGCGAGATCCTGAGCCAACCCGGACGGATTGTCGCGGGCCGGGGAGTCGCCGTGCCCGGGCAGGTCCACCGCTACCGCGGCGCAGCTGCCGTCCAGCTCGGCGGCGACCGGCCACCACATCGTGCGGTCGTAGAACAGTCCGTGCAGCAGGACGACGGGACGCCCGAATCGTCCCCAGCGGTCGTAGACGAGCCGGTTGCGAGGAGTGCCGTGGCAATGGGTGGTGCGGCGTGGCGGTTGCGGAGACATGCTTACGGCTTCCCAAGCTTCGCGGGGGCTGAAACATCCGGATCAACGACGACCGGGGGAGTTCCGGTTACGCCGCCGCCGTGCCTTTCCCGCGAACGCCGGCCGACTCCCGGGTCAGGTCGCGAGGAACTCGCGGGCGCCGCGCAGGCGGGTGGTCAGGCGGCTCCGGGTGGCTCGACAGTCCAGGCGTACGGCGACGGCGCCGGGTAGTCCGCTCGCCGCCCGCAGAGCGGTGGGCAGGGCTTTCCCGTCCAGGCCGGCGCGCCGGGCGATCAGGACGCCGAGCTCGTGGCGGCTGGTCGCGTCGGACCCGGCGACGTGGTGCACGCCGGGCTCGGCGGTCAGTTCCAGGATCGCGGCCGCGAGGTCGCCGACGTGGACCGGGCAGCGGATGTCATCGGTGAACAGGGCCCCGCTCCGCGTTCCGGTGGCGAGCTCGCGGACGAACGTCTCGGTGGGCGATCCCCCCTTGCCGACGATCAGCGACGTACGCACGATGGCCGCCTCCGGCACCGATCCGCGCACCGCGACCTCGGCCGCGGCCTTGGCCGCCCCGTAGGGCGTGATCGGATCCGGCACCGCCGTCTCGTCGTAGGAGCCGGCCGCGCCGGAGAAGATCGCGTCGCTGGAGACGTGCACGAGGCGCGCTCGCGCCAGCGCGGCGGCCGCGGCGACGTGCATGGCGCCCTCCGCGGTGGTCACCCAGTCCGCCTGCTGATATGCCGCGTTGACGATCACCTCCGGTTCGATCTCACCGACCAGTCGTGCGACCGCGGCCCGGTCGCGGATGTCGAGTCGCCGCCCGCCGGGCTTGCTGTGCGCGGTCGCCGTGACGTGGTGACCGGCTGCCGCCGCCTGCCGCACCACCTCGCGCCCGAGGAACCCACTACCGCCGATCACCAGCAGTCTCGTCGCCCTGTCGATGGACATGGGCGACAAGTCTGCCCCAGCGACCGCCCGGCCAGCGACCGCCCGGCCAGCGACCGCCCGGCCAGCGACCGCCCGGCCAGCGACCGCCCGGCCAGCGACCGCCC
>NZ_BOMW01000025.1 GCF_016862395.1 Actinoplanes siamensis
GCCAGCGACCGCCCGGCCAGCGACCGCCCGGCCAGCGACCGCCCGGCCAGCGACCGCCCGGCCAGCGACCGCCCGGCCAGCGACCGCCCGGCCGGTGGTCGCCCGGCCGGTGGTCGCGCTCTGGGTGGTCGCTGGCCGGGCGGTCGCACTCTGGGTGGTCGCGTTGTGGGTGGCCGTGCCGCGGGTGGGCCGTCGCGCTGCGGGCGACCGCGCCCCCGAGGCGCCGCGCCTCGTGGTCGGCGTCCCCGCCCGGGTGACCCCGCCCGGGTGACCGCGCGGGGGTAGCCGCGCCGGGGCCCGGCTGCGTGGTGGGCGCCTGCGCGGCGGATGGGTGCGCGCCAGGTGGCCATGGGGTCGGTGGGCGCGTCGCGGGCGGTGGCGCGGCGGGACGGGCGCGCGGCGGATGGACGCGCGATGGGCGTGGCTGCGGGCGGGTGGGTGCGCTGCGCAGCGGTGGCTGCCCGGCCCACGGACCCGAGTGAGCATTCGCCAGCAGGCCGCAGCCCACGGTGGCTGCCCTGCTCAGGACCTGAGGGCGCGCCACCTGCGCCGAGTGTCCGCCGGGCGGCCGGGCAGGAGAAGCACCGCCCGGCCGCCGCGTGGGTCAGCTGGCCGGGATCTCCGCCTTGGCGACGATGGTGGCGCGGCCCAGGACGTGGCCGAACATGGTGAAGTTCAGCACCGCGGGGGTGACGTCGGGAGTGACGCCGATCTTCTCCGTGTCCAGCGCGTGGACGGTGATGAAGTAGCGGTGGGCGCCGTGGCCGGCCGGCGGGGCCGCGCCGATGAAGCGCGACAGGCGGGCGTCGTTGGGCAGCTGGAAGGCACCCTCGGGGAGGGCCGCGCCGGAGTCGTCGCCGGCGCCCTCCGGCAGGCTGGTCGTGCCGGCCGGGATGTCGGCGACGGCCCAGTGCCAGAAGCCGGACTGGGTCGGCGCGTCCGGGTCGTAGACGGTGACGACGTAGCTCTTCGTGCCCTCCGGCGCGCCGGACCAGGACAGCTGCGGGGAGACGTCCTGACCGCCGGGGACGCCGAAGATGCCGGACATCTGCGCGCTGCCGAAGGTGGCGCCGTCGGCCACGGTGGTGCTGGTGACCGTGAAGGTGGCCGCTTCGGGATGGCGGGCGAACGGGTCGTTCATGGGGCGAGTCCTTCCAGGTGAACGGAGGAACCGGCCGGAGCCGGGTGGTGCGGCGGAACCGGCCGGAGCCGGGTGGTGCGGCGACCGGCCCGGCGGTGGCCGGGTGAGCGACCGGGCGCCGGTCCGAGGACCGGGCCGCGGCGCTTGCGAGATCGACGATAGCACCGAAAATCGATTATCGGTTAGGATGGGTCCATGGGTGAGGCGAAACAGATGCTCTCCGAGCGGATCTACGGCACGCTGCACGAGTCGATCCTGCGCGGCGAGTTCGCGCCCGGGGCGCCGCTCAAGCCGCAGGAGCTGGCCGGCGAGCACGGGGTCAGCCTCGCGGTGGTGCGGGAGGCGCTGGTGCGCCTGGTCGGTGACGGGTTGGCCGACCGGCTCGCCAACCGGGGCTTCGCCGTCCCGAGGCCGTCCGACCAGCGCTGGCAGGAGTTGACCGAGGCGCGGCGCACGATCGAGCCGGCGATGCTGCGGCTCGCCGTCGAGCGCGGCGACCTGGACTGGGAGGCGCGGGTGCGGGCCGCCCACCACCGGCTGACCCGGACCCCGGCGTCCGAGCCGGTCGAGTGGCCGCGGGCGCACCGCGGGTTCCACCGGGCCCTGCTGGAAGGCTGCGGGAACACGGTGCTGCTGGAGACGTTCGACCGGTTGTGGACGGCGTCCGAGCTGGTCCGCGCCTGGGCGACCGAGCGGGCCACGGCCCGTGACCACATCGGCGAGCATCGCCGTCTCGAGCAGGCCGCGCTGGCCGGCGACGCGGACACGGCCGCCGCGCTGCTCGAGCAGCACGTGACGCGGACGGCCGCCGTCCTGGCCACCGATTAGAGTTCCCGGTGTGCGAGTGGTGGTGACCGGAGCGGCGGGGTTCATCGGCAGCCATCTCGTGCCCGCGCTGGTGGCCGGCGGGCACGACGTCCTCGCGGTCGACGCCGTCCACCGGGCCACCACGCCGCGGGCCGCCATGGCGAACCGGGCCGAGCTGGCCCGCGCCGGGATCACGGTGACCGAGTGTGACCTGCTGACCGACGATCTCGGCCCGCTCGGGGACGCGGACGCCGTGCTGCACCTGGCCGGGCGCCCCGGCGTCCGCAGCTCGTGGGGGCCGGGCGAGGCCGACACCCACCGGGCGAATGTCGTCGCCACCGGGCGCCTGCTGGCTGCCTGCGCCGGCTCGCGGCCGCGCTTCGTGCTGGCGTCCAGCTCTTCGGTGTACGGCAGCGCAGCCCACCCGTCGGCCGAGTGCGACCGGCTGGAGCCGCGCAGTCCGTACGCCGCGTCGAAGGCCGAGGCGGAACGGCTCGCGCAGCGGGCCGCCGCCGAGGGGACGCCAGTCGTCATCCTGCGGTATTTCTCGGTGTACGGGCCGCGCCAGCGCCCGGACATGGCGTTCCACCGGTTCATCGAGGCGGCGCTGGACGGCTCACCGGCCCCGCTCTACGGCGACGGCGCGCAGAGCCGGTCGTTCACGTTCGTCAGTGACGTGGTGGACGCGACCGTCCGGGCCGCGCGGGTGCCGCTGCCGGCCGGGACGGTGCTGAACGTGGGCCATCCGGTCACGGTGGGCCTGCACGACGCGCTGGAGCGCATCGGCGTGCAGCTCGGCGTGCCGCCGCCGACCGTGCCGAAGGACGCCGCGCCCGGCGACGTGGCCCGCACCTGGGCCGCCGCGGAACGGACCGCCGCCCTGCTCGGCTGGACCGCGACCACGGGCCTGGACGAGGGCCTGGCCCGGCAGATCGAGTGGCACCGCGGTCGGCGTGGGGGTAGCCGTGGTTGAGGGCCCGGCCGGCGGGTCCACCGGCACCGCGGTCGGCGACGGGGTAGCCGTGGTCGAGGGCCCGGTCCGGCGGGTCGAGTGGCACCGCGGTCGGCGAGGCGAGCCGTGGCCGAGGGATCGGCGGGGCAGGTCGGCCCTTACCGTGACGGGAGGAGGAAGCGCCGTTGCAGGAGCCGGCCGGCGCCGCGATCGGAGGAAGGGGGAGCATGGCTGACGGCCACCGCGCGGCCTACATCGCGTTCGACCGCTTCCCGTCCGCCAAAGGTTCCGCGGTGCACATCCGGCACATGGCGGCCGAGCTGTTCGAGCGCTACGGTGGCGGTCTGCTCTGTGTGCTCGGCGGTGGGGGCCTGCCGGCCTACCAGCGCGAGGGCGGCGTCGAGATCGTCCGGTTCGGCGAGGTGGTGCCGAACTGGCTGGATCGCGCGGAGGCGTTCACCGCGTGGGCCGGCGAGCAGCTCGCGCCGCACCGCGACACGCTGGAGCTGTGCCATGTGCGGGATCCGTGGGGCGCGCTGGCGGTCACCGGTCGCATGGTCTATGAGGCGAACGGGCTGCCCTCGGTCGAGCTGCCCTACGCGTGGCCGCGGGTCGCACCCAGCACCCTCGCGAAGATCCGCGAACTGGAGCAGCGGTGCCTGAGCCGGGCCGAGGCGGTGATCGTGCCCTCGTACGTCATCGCATCTGCCGTTGTTGATCGCGGCGTCGCGCCGGGCCGCGTGCATCTGATTCCCAACGGGGCGGACCCGGTGCCGGCCGGAGTGCCGCGCCCGGCGGCGGCGCCCGGCCGGTATGTCGTCTATGTCGGGGCGCTGCAGCCATGGCAGGGCGTCGACGTGCTGTTGCGGGCGTTCTCGCGGCTGGCCGACCTGACCGATCTGTCGTTGGTGATCTGCTCGTCGGTGTCGCCGTCGCGGGCCCGCCCGCTGCACCGGCTGGCCGCGCGGCTGGGCCTGGAGGACCGGGTGTCCTGGCAGTACATGTTGCCGCACGAGCAGGTCGCGGCCTGGCTGGCACACGCGGAGCTCTCGGTGGCGCCGCTGACCGCGACCCCCCGCAATCTGGAGCAGGGGTGCAGCCCGATCAAGGTGTGGGAATCGATGGCCGCCGGCACCCCGGTGGTCGCCTCCGACCTGCCGGTGATCCGCGAGGTGCTCGGTGGGCACGGACGGCTGGTGCCGCCGGACCGGCCCGCCGAGCTGGCCCGGGCGATCCGCGTGCTGCTGGAGTATCCGCGCGCCGCCCGGGAGATGGGCGAGCGCGCACGGGAGCGGGTGCTCTCCTGGGCGGACGTGCGCAGCCGGCTGGCGACCGTTTATGACCAGGTGGAGAGCCACTGATACGGTCCGTTCATGTTCTGGCGCGAGCAGAAGGCCGCGATCGCGGGTTTCCACCCGCTGCACCAGGCGCTCATCCACGAGCGCGGATTCGCCGCCACGCTGCCGGCGGCGGACTGGAGCGCCCTGATCACCAGCCTCTACCGGCACGCCGGGCTGGTGCGGCGGCGCAAGTGGCAGTTGCCCGCCCGTACGCTCGATGTGGTGGTGCCGTTGATCTTGGAGGTTTCCTCCGACCTCGGGCCGAGCGGCACGCTTGCCGTCACCGCCGACCTGCGCGGCCGGGACGCTCCGGGTAAGAGCAGCCGGCCCCGCGACCTGCCGGTGCGCAAGCCGGTCCGCTCGGCCAGCGAGACCTGGCTGATCGACCCGTGGCTGCGGATGCGCGCGGACCTTCGCGACGGCAGCGTGCTGGAGATTCTCGTCGTCGACCGGGAACGCCGGCGCCGGATCACGAAGCGCAATCCGCGCGGAAAGTACAAGACCAAGACCAAGAGCAGGACCGTGCAGATCATCAAGGTACGGCGGAAGCTGCCCCGGGAGGCGCCGAGCCGGGTCCCGGCCACCGCGGCGCCGGGCTGGGTGCGGGTGCTGGTGCGGGAGGGATCGCGCCGCAGCGTGATCGCCTCCGCCAAACTGCTGCGTATGCCGCAGAACGGGCAGCAGCAGGTCGATCTGATCCTCAGCGTGGCCACCGAGCCGTTCCGCTGGACGCCGGAGAACCGAGGTGTGGCATGACTCCCTGTGCGGTGACCACGGGTTTTTTCACGCTCGGTAAGTGCGCGGTGATGGCCGTCGCGGCCTGCCCGTCCTGTGGCCGGGCCCTCTGCGCCAGTCACGTGACCGAAACGGGTCTGTGCCCGGAGTGCGCGGCGGCGCGCGATCAGGTCGGCCACCCGGCCGCGGCGGCCGCCTACCGCCGGCGGGCGCACCGGGCCCGCACCTCGAACGAGTACCAGGACGCCGGGTGGTACTCGGGCTTCGACGCGTACGACCGTTCCGCGTTCGCGCCGGGGGCGGGCGCGCGGCAGGACTACCTCGACGACGATGACGACGCGCTGGTGGACAGCTGATGCGGCTGCTCTGGCTCACCGAGAACTATCCGCCCAGCTCCGGGGGGATGGCCAACTCGTGTGACCGGATCGTGCGGGGGCTGCGGGAAGCCGGCGTGGAGATCGACGTCGTGCACCTGAGCCGCCAGGTCGTTGCTAGGCGGAGCGCCGGGGTCCGGACGGTGGCGCTGGGTGAGGACCCGGAGCACGCGTTGCGGACGTTGTGGACGGCGCTGGCCCCGGCGATCGGGTCGTACACGCACGTGGTGGCGTTCGGCGGGACGTATCCGCTGCTCGCCGCCCCGGTTTACGCGGCCTGGGGCGGGCTGCCACTGGTCACGCTGCTGCGCGGGAACGACTTCGACACCGGGATGTTCTCGTTGCGACGGCAGCCGGTGGTTCTGGAGGCGTTGCGAAGTTCCGCGCACGTCTGCGTGGTGGCCGCCTCGATGGGACCGCTGGTGTCCGCGTCGGCGCCCGGGGTGCCGGTCAGCTGGGTGGCCAACGGGATTGATCTCGATGAATGGCGAATTCTGCCCTCGGAACGGGAGAGGGCGGCCGCCTGGCGCGCTTCGCGGGTGGAACCGGGACGGCGGACCATCGGGCTCGTCGGCCAGCTGAAGAACAAGAAAGGGGTACGGCTGCTGCTCGACGGACTGGTCCCGGACCGGTTCCACGTCGTGCTGGCCGGCGATCTGGAACCGGGCGTCGAGGAGTGGCTCGCCGAGCATCCGTCGGTGGCCCACACCGTGCTTCCGTTCCAGGATCGATACCAATTGCTTTCGGTGTACGCGGCCTGTGACGTGATCGCGCTGCCGTCGTTCTACGACGGGCTGCCGAATGTGGCGCTCGAAGCTGCCGCTCTGGGGATCCCGCTGCTCACCTCGGATGCGGGGGGCCTGGCCGACCTCGTCGACGAGGAGATCGGCTTCCGTTTCCCGGCCGGTGACGCGCACGGGTGCCGGGCCGCCCTGTATCGATGCGCCGGAATGACCGACGCGGAACTGGCGGCGTTGGGCGAGGCCGGGGCCCGGCGGGTCCGGGAACGGTTCACCGTGGCCGGTGAGACAGACGGTTATGTGAAAGTGCTGGCCTCGGTGCGGTGATCGTCTGTTATGCGCAGGGCGGCGGACTCGGGCACCTGACTCGGATCCGGGCCTATCTGCACACCGTGCACGGGGATGCGCCGGCGGTCGTCGTCAGCTCCTCGCCGTTCGCCGGGGATGCCCGGTTGCTGGGACCGCACCGGGCCGTGGCCGGGCCGCTGCCCGGCGTGCTGGCCTCGGTTCCGGCGTCCCTGCTGGTGGTGGACGCGTTCCCGGCGGGGGTCGAGGGGGAGCTGAGGGCCGCCGACGTGCCGGCGGGGATCCGGACCGTGCATCTGGCGCGACTGTTGCGGTGGGATTCGTACCGCCGGGTGGTGGGGTCCGCCGGTTTTGATCAAACCCTGGTCCTGGAGGAGCTGAGCCCGGACCAACTGGCCGGCCTGTCCGCGATCTCGGGAGCCGTCGCTCGGCTCGACCTGGTCGATCCTCCGGCGCCCGCGTGCGCTCTCCCGGACGTCGCCGGGGCCTGGTTGATCGTGCACTCCGGGCCGCCCGCGGAGATCGACGAGCTGGTCTCCTACGCCCGGGAGTGCGCCGCGCTGGACGGGCGGCGGCCGCGGTTCGTCCTGGTGTCGCCGCATCGGCCGGCCTCGCTGGCGCCCGATGTGCGGCACGTCGACGTCCAGCCGGCATGGCCGTTGTTCGCGGGCGCGGAAAGAGTCGTCTCCGCGGCCGGCTTCAACGTGGTGCGGCAGATGCGCCCCTGGCGGTCCAAGCACCTGATGCTGCCGTTCCCGCGCCGCTGGGACGATCAGTTCGCCCGTGCGGCGCGGGCGCGGAGAAAGTAGACGCGTCAGCAGTGGCGCCGCCCGGTGAGGCCGATGATCAGCGCGGCGCCGACCGTGACGTGCATGCCGGGCGGGGCCGGGGTGGCCGGCGCCGGCGGCGCCTCCGGGGTGCCGGGCTCGTCGGCGGCGGGTGGCGGCGGACGTCCGGTTCGGGTGCTCGTCGTCGACGACGATGCGCTGGTACGGGCCGGGCTCACGATGATGCTGGACGGGGCGCCGGGCATCGCGGTGGTCGGCGACGAGAACATCCTGCACGCGTTGCGCGCCGGGGCCAGCGGCTACCTGCTCAAGGACACCCCGCCGGCCCGGATCGCCGAAGCCGTCCGCCAGGTCGCGGCCGGGGAGCCGATCCTGTCCCCGCGGATCACCCGCCGTCTGATGGACCGGGTCGCGGTGCAGGCCGGCGCCTATGCTCGGGCCAGGACCACCCTCGCGACGCTCAGCCCGCGCGAGCAGGACGTCGTGGCCGCCATCGGCCAGGGACGGTCCAACACGGAGATCGCCACCGTGCTCGACATGACGCTGGCCACCGTGAAGACCCACGTCTCGCACATCCTGACCAAACTTGGCCTGGACAACCGCACACAGATAGCCTTGCTCGCCCACGACGCGGGCCTGGCCTGACCGGCCGGACGGGATCCCGGTGACCGCGCGACTCGGCGCGGTTGTCCGCCCGAAAGCGACCACGAGTCCCAGCTGAGTGCCTGCGTTGATGGGGGCCCGCCCGGCCGGGCTGACCACCAGGCAGCTGGTCACCGCTACCGAGCTCAGCGCGTACCAGGTCCAGTCCGGGCTGCGATTCCTACGCGAGACGGTCCTGCCCCGGCGGCGGCGCTACCCGTCGGACACCACCGACGCCGAGTGGCAGCTCCTCGAACCGCTGCTGCCGGCACCGGCCAGCACCACACCAACAGGCGGCCATCCGGAGGCGCACCCACGCCGCGAGACCGTGGACGCGATCCGTTACCTGGTCGACAACGGCTGCAAATGGCGTGCCTTGCCCTCGGATTCTCCACCTTTCAAGACCGTTTACGGGTTCTTCGCCCGCTGGGCCAAAGCGGGCGTGCTCGAGCACCTTCGCGACCAACTGCGCCGCCGCATCCGCGTCGACGCTGACCGGTGCCCCCGCCCGGTCACCGCCATCATGGACTCCCAGAGCGTAAAAGCTCGGCATCCTCCAGACGCGCGGATCGCGGCAGATCCGGATAGCCAGGCACGGTCACTGCTGGACGTGATGCTGCCAGTTCAGAGAAGTGCTTCGAGATCAGACGGAGGTTCCGGGAGGAGATTTCAGGTGCCGCGACGCTTCGGCCGGATAGCCACCACGGCCTGATCGGAGAGCGGCGGCAGCCACGCGGATGAGGTCGATGTTGACACCGGCAGCACCGCTCGGGTCGTGGACCTGCAGTCGGACGTCCAGGCTCACCGCCGTTTCGCCCCATCCCTGCGCCTCGATATTGAGGTGGGCGATCTTCTGTGATTTCAGGTGAGGCAGGTAGCCCAGCGGCGCCAACTGAACCTTGTCAGAGCCCAGAGCATTCATCTTGGACTGCTTCTTACTGTCCGGGTTCTCGGCGAGATTGCGGAAGTCTTCGGTACCACCGAGGTTGACCTGGTAGGAGCTGACCAGAGTCAGGCCGCGGTCCTGCAGTAGCCGCAGCAGAGCTTTGTGGACGACGGAAGCACCGAATTGACTGGCCAGGTCGTCGCCGATTAGCGGCAGGCCTGCCTGTTCGAAGCGTTTGAGCAGCGACGAGTCCCGAGCTACCGGGTCCGCGGTGGTGTTGACGAATGCCACGCCCGCCAGCAGAGCCGCCTCCGCGTACGCCCGAGCAGTGTCCGGCCGACCGCTTGGCGCGGAGTAGAGCAGAACCTCGGAACCTGTCAGTGCCTCTGCCACCCTCCGGATCTCGCTCGAATCTGTGAGCCCGCGCTGCACCCTGACGCCGGACGGAGGAAGTTCTGCATCCAGGCGAGGGAAGTTGTTCGGTGGTGCGAAGATCGCTCGGTGTAAATCCTGGCCGACCTTGCCGGCGGAGATGGCGAAGGCCGCAACGAAGTCGATATCGTCAACGCCCAGCCCGTTCACCCGAGGCTGATGAACGCCAACCAAGCTCCCGGTGCTGCGGCAGAAGTTGATTCCCTGCACCAACGCTGACGTGTTGTTGCCGACGCCAACGACTGCCACCCTCACCTTTTCGATCACTGCACGAGGCTACAGGCGTACGCCCGCAAGCGGGTTGCCGCCGCTGGTAAGCGACGATAGGCACAAGCACTACTTTCGGCTACTTGCACCGGATTAACCTGAGGTCGCCCCCACAGTGCGGCGTTCCGATTGGCGTCACAGTGACGGCCATACCTACCTCCAAGGCCATCGACTACGCGGTCAGACCGGTGCAGGGGCGCGGTACCCGAATTCACCCGTAGTGACGAATCCGACACAGTGGAGTGTTGCCGGCCGGTTCCGCGGTGGGCGGCCGGCGTCCACCCCTCGCGCGAGCGGCTACAACGCGGTTGCGACCCGTTCCCGGCCAATCGGCGGCACGCCGCGGGCGATCACCGGAACGCCCTCCTGACGCATTCTAATCACAATTGCAAAAATGTCGGGTTGACGCCCGTGGAGGGTCGCTTTACGGTGTGCGTGACTCACCGCGGGTGAATTCCACCGAGCGCTCTCCACAAGAGAGGCGCCGCATTCACCGTACCCTTCCACAAGGAGGAAATGATGTACTCGATCCGTCGTGCGGGCGTTCTCGCCCTCTCCCTCTGCGCCGCCACCGCCACCCTGGCAGCCGGGTCCCCCGCGCAGGCCGCACCCACTCCGGCGCCGGCCTCCAGCGGCCGCGTCGTGCTCAGCGTCTTCCCTGCTGAAGTCGGCGACGAGACGCCCCGCGTGGCGGTGCTGCGATGCGACGTCGACGGCGGGACGCACCGCCTCGCCAAGACCGCCTGTGACGAGCTGCGCGCCGTCGACGGCGACGTGGCCGCACTGGCCGACGACGAGGCCATCTGCACGCGGGAATACCGTCCGGTCACTGCCGTGGCGGTCGGCGTGTGGCGCGGCGAGCCGTTGACGTACCGCGCCACGTTCTCGAACCGGTGCATTCTTCTGTCCGCGACCGGCAACGTGTTCAATTTCTGAACGCCGAATTCACCGCGTAGACCGCACCGGCATTCGAAAGAAACGGACCACGTCAATGTCTGACAATTCTCGGCGCACGATTCGTACCGTCGCCCTCCGGGGCGCCATGGCCCTGACGGTCGGCCTCGGCCTGGTGGCCGTGGGCGCACCGCCTGCCGCCGCTGCCGTGACAGACGCCGCGCCGGGCGTCACCGCAGCAGCCGCGGGCAACGCTCGCACCAAGTCGGTCACCGTACGCCGCTCGGGCGGCTTCACCGGCGCCACCCAGCTGTTCATGGTCGACCGGGCCACCGAAGGACGGCAGGCGGCCACCGTGCTGACCGTGACGGCCACCCGTCGCTTCCGCTCCCTCGATTCGCAGTACCTGCCGGCCGACCCGTGCTGTGACCGCTTCGGCTACGAGGTCGTCGTGCGCTACCACGACGGCAGCGTCAAGACGGTCACCACGGTGGCCGACACCGCCGGCACCCCGCAGGTGCTGACCGACGTCATCCAGCTCGTCACGCAGGTCGGTGTGCCCGTCCCCACCGACGCCTGACACCGCCACCCCACCTCGGCTCCGGCACGACCATCCGGTCGGGTCGGAGCCGTCCGGCGTTTCCGGGCCCGCGGCCCCCGGGCCGGAGCGGGAGGTTGAACAGCAAGCTGAGCGGCTCGGGCCCAAGCTGATGGTGGTTGTCCGGGCTGGGGAGCCACCGGCCGGTGTCGCGGCTCAGGCGGGGCGCTGGACCCAGGAGCGCCGGCCCGCGGCGACCGGGCGGCCCTGCTGCTTCGGCAGGTGATGGCGCACCGCGGCGGCGCGCGCCTCCGCGACGTCGGCCTCGCGGCGCAGGCTGTCCCGGGTGGAGGCGGCCAGTTGCGCGTCGTGCCAGGCGGTCCGCTCGGTGGCCGCGGCCCGGCGGTGCAGCTGCTCGCGGTGGCAGGCGGCGGCGCGCAGCAGGACCAACTCCTGCTCCACCGGGTGCAGCCGGGCGTCCCAGCCGTCGCGGCCGGCGGCCGCGGCCGCCGGCGCCGTGCTCGGCAGGTCGCCCCGCTCGACCGCCTCGCGCACCGCGCGGTGCAGGAAACGCTCGCGGTCGGCGTATTCCGCGGCGGTCCGCGGGGTCGCCGGCGTGGCGAAGACGGCGGCCGTCCGGGCGCGCCTCAGCCGCTGCTCGGCCTCCTGCCACGCCGCCCAGGCGTCGTCCGCCCGCCGCTCCGCCTGCCGCCACAGATCCTGCCAGCGCTGCGCGGCCTCCTGCGCCCTTCTCGCCGCGACCCGCACCTCCTCGGCATACCGCGCCGCCTCCACCGCCTCGTCCCGTTCCCGGTCGCGGTCCTGCTGATACCGCTGGGCCGCGCCCAGCACCTGCAGCACCGCCATCCGGGGATGCCGCATCGACCGCGGACTGGCCAGCACCAGCAGGGCCGGCAGCGAGACGAACATCAGCACCAGCCAGATCGCGACCGGCGCCACCGGGTCCGCGAGCAACATCTGTGACAGGACGTTCACCGTCGAGACTCCTAGATTGAGAGAGTTCGATAGAAGCGAGTCGGCCGGCGCGGAGCGGCGCGGCGGGAGGGGGAATCAGGCGAAGAGCGCGGGCGGAGCGCGCGAGGCGCCGACGGCCGCGGTGAACTGCGAGGTCAGCACGCGTGCCGGCCCGGTCGCCGCAACGACCGGCGCGACCTCGGTGTCCACCGGGGAGTCGGGCAGTGGCCTGCGCGCACCGGCGATCACGGTCTGCAGCGCGGCCAGCACAAGGGACAGGAGGTGGCGCAGCGACCCGCGACCCCACTCCTTCACCATGACTCCCAACCTACCCAGTGACCACCGTCCCGGCCACTCGGCGCGCGGAGACTCACGGAGCACCACCGCATCGGGTCGGCGCGCCGGGCATGCCGGCCCGCCGTCACCACCCCGGTGACACCGGTGAGCCGCCGGCTCGCAGGTGTGACGACTCCTCCCGGCCGCGGCCCGCGCGGCCGGGCCCGATCTCGCAGCTGGTTCGCCTGCTTTTCGACGAGTCATGGCACAACGCATTTCGATCCGCGTTCGACGACCCTTTCCGGTCAATGGCGGATCATCAGAGAAACGGTGCCGTGGCTGCCCTCGGCCACCGTTGTGGCAATTGTCGCGCTGCTCGGTCGGATGGTGGTGGGAGTGGTGCTTTCGGCGGGCCGGGCCGGACCTGCCGCCGGCTCACCGGCTCCAGTGTGGACCCGGGGCGGGGGCTCGGCCGGCTCGCTCGCAAATGCCCTGGTAGATAGGTGTGGCTGCCGGCGCTGCCGTCCGGCCGGACCTCCTGCTCGACACCCTCTGGGACGGCTGTCCTAAGATCTGCTGTAGGACGACCGTCCCAGAGAGTGGGGAAGCCATGGCGACAATGGCAGGAAATACGACCCGGGCGCAGATCGTCGCCGCGGCCGACCGGCTTTTCTACGAACGCGGTTTCGAGCACACGTCGTTCACGGCGATCGCTGAGTCGGTCGGCCTTTCACGGGGCAACTTCTATTACCACTTCAAGACCAAGGACGAGATCCTGGCCGCGGTGATCGAGTCCCGGGTCGCGGCCACCCGGGCGATGCTGCGGCAATGGGAGGACGAGGCCGCCGCGCCCGCGGAGCGGATCCGCCGGTTCATCCGGATCGTGGTGACCAACCGCGCCGACATCCGGGACTTCGGGTGCCCGGTCGGCACGCTGACCGCGGAGCTGGCGAAGCTGCGTCACTCGTCGCGACCGGAAGCCGTCGCGCTGTTCACGCTCTTCCGCGACTGGCTGGGCGCCCAGTTCACCGCGCTCGGTCTCGCCGCCGAAGCCGACGCGACGGCCCTGCACGTGCTGGCGTTCAGCCAGGGCGTCGCCGCGCTGGACAACGCTTTCGGCGACCGCGACTTCGTCGACCGGGAGGTGGAGCGCATGGAAGCGTGGCTCGCCGCCCGGGTGCCGGAAT
>NZ_BOMW01000026.1 GCF_016862395.1 Actinoplanes siamensis
CCGCCAGTCCAGCACCATCGGCTCGCCGGCGTCGTCGGTGACGTGCCGGCGACCCACGTGGTACGCGTTCTCCTCGATGTCGAGGCGGCCGAAGAAGAGCGGGGTGTCCGGGTCGTCGGCGAGCTCCTTGACCCGGCGGGCCATGTGCCGGCCCAGCTGCTCGGCGGTGTAGGCGTCGCCGGCCACCTTGTCGCCGGTGGAGAAGAGCGCTTCGGCGCGTCCGCGCATCCGCCGCAGAGCGGCCCGGGACTCGGCGAGGTGGTGTCGTTCGGTGGAGAGTTCGGTGTCCAGGTCCTGAGCGGGCACGGGCATCCTCGGCAGGCAGTTTCTTCGGCTGCGCTCGCGTTTCCGGGCGGCGGGTCGGCCGCCGGCCGGCGCGGGGGACGTCCGCTGCGGTGCATGCTCACCACGGCCGTCAAGCGGCCCTCCAGGCTACGCCGTCGAGCACGGTTGTCCACCGATTTAAGCGCTTCGAACCGAGAGCGCCCACCAACTGGTCGACCAGGCGAATCTGCGTCTCGCCGGACCGCGCGGGGGCGCGGCCTCACGCACGAGCGGGTGGTTTCGCGGATGGGCGTCCCGGTGGCGCGCGGCTCGCAGATCGAGTCCGGCACCGTCTCCACCCAGGAGTGCTGAGCCGGTACATCGCCGCGCCGTGCGGGGACGCTGAAGCTGACCGTCGACTCCGGGGACGAGCACGGCCGCGCCTTCGCCGCGGTCACCGCTGTCGTCCGGGGCGCCGGCCTGCTGGCCGCGCTCGCCTGCTGGCCGCTGGTCAGCCGCGCGCGGGTGCGACCTGGGACACCCGGGGCTCCGGCACCGGGTGGATCCACCGGGATCGGGGATACCGTCGCTGCATGAGCGACAGCGTCAGTCGGCCCCGGGTCGGGCACATCCAGTTCCTCAACTGCCTTCCGATCTACTGGGGGCTGATGCGCTCCGGCGCGCTGCTCGACGTCGACCTGCACAAGGACACGCCCGACCGGCTCAGCGCCGCGCTCGTCGCCGGTGACCTGGACATCGGCCCGATCACCCTGGTGGAGTACCTGAAGCACGCCGACCAGCTGGTGCTGCTGCCCGACCTGGCGGTCGGCAGCGACGGCCCGGTGCTGTCGGTGAACCTCGTCTCCACCCGGCCTCCGGCGGAGCTCGACAAGCGGCCTGTCGCTCTGGGCTCCACCTCACGGACCGGCGTGCTCCTGGCGCAGATGCTTCTTTCCGAGCGGTACGGTGTCGAGCCCACCTATTTCCGCTGCCCACCCGACCTGTCGTTGATGCTGCGCGAGGCCGAGGCGGCAGCGCTGATCGGCGACCCGGCGCTGCGCGCGCTGTACGAGGCGCCCGCCCTCGGCCTGCAGGTGATCGACCTGGCCGACGCCTGGCGGGACTGGACCGGCCTGCCGATGGTTTTCGCCGTCTGGGCGGTGCGGAAGGACTTCGCGGCCGCCTACCCCGGCCAGGTCAAGGACGTGCATGAGGCGTTCCAGCGCTCCAAGGAGCTGTGCCTGGGCGAGCTGGACGAGGTCGCCGAGGCCGCGGCGCGCTGGGAGCCGTTCGACGCGGCGACCCTGGCCAACTACTTCCGGGCGCTCGACTTCTCGCTCGGCGAGCGCCAGATCAAGGGCGTCCGGGAGTTCGCCCGGCGTGCGGCGAATCGCGGCGAGGTGCCGCCGTTGCCCCCGGAAGGCCCGCTCTTCGCCGATGTTTGATCTCCGCTGGTCGGGGCCGTAGGATCCGCGGACTCCTCCTCCCGCCGCCGCCGGTGGCTCGAAGTCCGAAAACGGTGACCATGCGCCTGCGCGCTCTCCTCAGCCGGCTCGTCCTGCCCCCGGCCGCCGCGGCGATCGCGACGGCCGGGCTGGCCCTGCCGGCACATGCCGACTCCATCGCCGACTTCCCGATGGTGCTGCTCAACATCACGGACACGGTGACCGTGATCGACGGGCAGTCGAAGACCGTCAAGTTCGACGTGCTGAACCTCGGCAGCGCCGACGCCGGCGACGTGGTGATCGGCTTCGCGAGCCGCGCCGGGCTCGGGTTCGTCCCGCCGGCCGGCTGCTCGGCGACCGCCTGCGAGATCGAGAAGTTGTCGGCGGGGGAGCGGCGGCACCTCAGCTTCACCGTGCGGCCGTCCGCCGGGGCGAGCCTCACCTCGTACCTCGACGTGACCGCCTCGGTGGCCGGCGAGGAGAGCGACGACATGCGGGTGACGGTGGTCCGGACCACCCGGGCCGGCGTCGACCTGGAGACCGGCGACCTGCCGGACCTGAAGCTCGATCGGGGTCAGTCCGCCGACCTGCCGGTCCGGGTGGTGAACACCGGGAACGCCACGTCGGGCCGGCTGGCGATGGCGGTGATCGCCGAGGGCGGGCTCGAGCCGCTGCTGGCCTACCGCAACTGCGAGCGGGACGATGCCCCCGAGCTCAGCGCCGTGATCTGTGTCTTCGACCAGACGCTGGCGCCCGGGGCGTCGTACACCCTGCCGGCCGCCACCCCCGCGAAGATCGAGGTTGGGGCGGACACGCCGGGACCGGCCGACTATTACGCCAGCGTCGTGGCGGTCGGCCTGACCGACGACTACCTGAAGGCCTTCAGCAAACGCGCCGCCTCCGCGCGCGGCGCCGAGCTCGAGCTGACCCCGGCCGCCGGGGCCGGCGACGACGAGTTCGCCGACGACGACCTCAACCCGGACGACAACGTGTCCGAGTTCATGGTCGCGGTGGGCAGGTCGGACGCGGACAGCAAAGCCATCGGCGCTACGTTCCGTGGCGCGCCCGGCGAGTCGGTCACGGTCCGGGTCGGCACGCAGAACCTGGGTCCGACCGCCACGGTTCGCGCGGGCCTCAAGTGGATGGGGTATGTGCACGTCAACGTGCCGGCCGGGGTCGAGCTGACCGAGGTCGACGAGTGGTGCCTGCCGGGCACCTCGCCGTCCCGCCTCGACCTGGACGCCGGCCTGGACAGCGCGGACTGGGTCTGCCCGCTGCTCGACCAGCTGCCCAACGGTGAGAAGCGGCTGTTCAGCTTCTCGGGGATGGTCCGGGACGGCGCGCACCAGGCCGGTTTCGTGCGGGTGGACGGCGGCGCGCAGGACACCGTACACGGCAACGACAAGGCCACGCTCGACGTCGTGGCGGACGCGGGCGAAAGCCTGCCGATCACCGGCCCGTCGGCCGGCCTGATCGCCGGCGGCGGAGCTGCGCTGCTGGTGGCGGGCGCGCTCGCCCTCCGGATGGCCCGCCGTCGCCCGATCGTCACGGTCGCCGGCTGATCAGGATCAAGACCGCCGACGCGGGCCGGATGCGACGCATCCGGCCCGCAATTATCTCGGCTGTACGACCCTGAGCACCCGGCCACATATCGCCCGGTTCTTCAGCGGCCCCGCTCCGCGGCGCCCCGTTCTCCCGCAGCCCCGGCTGTGCCGTGCCCGGTTCTTCGATGGCCCGGTGTGCTGCCCCGTGAGTGCGTCGTCTTTCCTCTTGCGCTGTATCTGCGCGGTCAGGCCGTGAGGATGGCGTCGAGGGCGGCCAGGTCGGCGGCGCTCAGCTCCCACGAGCCGGCGGCGGCGTTCGCGTGCACCTGGTCGGGCGTGGTGGCACCGGCGATCACGCTGGTCACCGCGGGCCGGGCGGCCAGGCCGGCGATCGCCACCTCGAGCAGGCTGTGTCCCCGCTCGGCGCCGAACGCGGTCAGCGCCTCGATGGTGTCCCAGTCGGCGTGCTGCAGCCACGGCGCGTACCGCTCCTGGGCCAGCCGGGTGCCGGCGGCCGGCTTCTCGTCGCGGCGATACTTGCCGGAGAGCAGCCCGGAGTCGAGCGGGAAGAACGGCAGCAGGCCGAGACCGAAGTGCTCGCAGGCCGGGACCACCTCGATCTCGACGTCCCGGTGCAGCAGGCTGTACCGGTTCTGCGCGCTGACGAACGGGGTCAGGTTCGCGGCCCGGGCAGTCCAGTCGGCGTCCGCGATCTGCCAGCCGGAGAAGTTCGAGTTGCCCAGGTAGCGCACCTTCCCGGAGCGGACCAGATCGTCCAGCGCGGCGAGCGTTTCCTCGATCGGCGTGGCCGGGTCGGGCTCGTGCAACTGGTAGAGGTCGATGTAGTCGGTCTCCAGCCGCCGCAGGGACGCCTCGACCGCCCGCACGATGTAGCGCCGGGAGCCACGGGCGCCGAAGTCCCGCCCGTTCATCCCCTCCATGTCCATGCCGAACTTGGTGGCGAGCACGACCTCGTCCCGCCGGCCCTTGAGCGCCGCGCCGAGCAGTTGCTCCGAGCTACCGTGCGGGGTGCCGTAGATGTCCGCGGTGTCGAACAGCGTGATCCCGGCGTCCAACGCCGCGTCGACCACCTCACGGGTGCCGTCCGCGTCGAGCTTGCGGCCGAAGTTGTTGCAGCCGATGCCCACCACGGACACCACAAGACCCGACTCGCCGAGGCGCCGGTAGCTCATCTCAGTCATGGCTCAAACCTAGCCCCGAAGAAGATCGGCATCTCCGGAAGGCCACATATCGTTCATCCTCTATTGACACGTGTTGTTACGCCTCGCATGCTTGTGGGCACTCTCCGAGAGGCGAAATCCCCTCAAGTCGGGTAGTCTGCAAGCCGCCGCGTCCATCGTGGACTCGCCCACGATCGGTCCACGATGGGCGCGGCCCGCCTCCGGCCGGGCGCGCGCCCAACCCGCGCGTCACCTGCGTCTGCGCGCCGCTTCCGCCGCGCCCGGGTTCGCGTTCCCTCGTGCCCCGCTCGCGTCCCTTCGCGCTGATCCGGCATCGCGCCTCGCGCCGCCCCGCCTCCAGCTTGTGCCCGGCAGCCGGACCGCGGCCCGATGACCCCGCGAAGCGGGTGCCGGCCCTCAGCTGGAGCGGCCCGGCGCGGGTGCCGGTCCGGAGCGAGGACGGCCCCGAAACGGGTCCCGGTCCGGAGCGAGGACGGCCCGGGTCACTCCTCCGGCGGGTCGGCCAGATCGCGGTAGACCGGGCGGAGCAGGTCGATCAAAGGAATGTGGCGGACCTTGACCGGCGGCGGGTCGAGGGCGCGGAGCAGCAGCTCCGGAGGGCTGCCCCCGCGGGTGGGCCGCTCGCGGAGACGGCCCAGGCTGACGGCGGGGGAGTAGTAGTCGGCCAGGCGGTCGGTCAGCGGCTCGGACGGGACGGTGAGCGGGTCCGGCGCCTCGCCCGGGTCGGCCGTCCCGCGCAGGGCGTCGAGCAGCGGCTCGCGGGCGCGGCCACGCCAGGCCAGGACCAGGAACGGGTCGTCGTCGAAGGCTTCGGCCAGCACGTACAGCGCCGCGGAACCGTGCTTGCACGGAACGCCCCAGTCGGGGCAGGAGCAGTCGATCTGCAGCTCCGACGGGAAGAGCGGCAGCCCGAGATCGGTGAACAGGTCGACGATCTCGCGCGGCATCTCGCCGGCCAGCAGCGCGGCCCGGTACAGCGCCTGGGCGCCGAGCGCCTCGGTGATCTCCGCCCACTCTGCGTCATCGAATGCGGTTATACGGATAGTCACCTGGTACGGCGTGGGCCGGGAACCCTGCACCCGCGCCACCATCTGCCCCGGGCTGAGCGCGAAGCCGATCACCTGCCCCTTGCGCGCGTAGGCCCGCCCCCGCGCGAGCCGGCCCGGGTCGCAGACCTCCTCCAGCACGTCGACGAAGCGCCGGGACCACCACTGCTCGCCGATCTTGCCCCGTTTCGACCGGACGGCCAGGCCGCCCTCGACCTCGATCGGGCGCCCGGCCTCGTAGAACCTCCCGGACTTGTCGAACGGCATCTCAGCCCACCGCCGCCGGGTCCAGCGCGAACAGCTCGCGCAGCTGGTCGGTGCTGAGGTCGGTGATCCACTCCTCGCCGGTGCCGACGACCGCCGAGGCGAGCGCCTTCTTCCGCTCGATCATCGCGTCGATCTTCTCCTCCAGCGTGCCGGTGCAGATGAACTTGCGTACCTGCACGTTGCGGGACTGCCCGATGCGGAACGCCCGGTCGGTGGCCTGGTCCTCGACCGCCGGGTTCCACCACCTGTCGAAGTGGACGACGTGGTTGGCGGCGGTCAGGTTGAGGCCGGTGCCGGCCGCTTTCAGCGAGAGCAGGAAGAGCATCGGCTCGTCGGCGGTCTGGAACCGGTCGACCAACTCGTCGCGGCGGGACTTGCTCAGCCCGCCGTGCAGCCAGAGCACCGGGCGGTCCAGGTGGGCCGCGAGATAGGGCTGCAGCAGCGAGCCCCACTCCGCGTACTGCGTGAAGACCAGGGCCTTGTCGCCGTCCTCGACGATCTCCTCGGCCAGCTCCTCCAGGCGGGCCAGCTTGCCGGACCGGTCGGGCAGCCGGGAACCGTCCTTGAGCAGGTGCGCCGGATGGTTGCAGACCTGCTTGAGCTTCATCATCGCGGCCAGCACGTTGCCCCGCCGCTGGATGCCCTCGGAGCTCTCGATCTCGGCCATCATGTCCTCGACCACGGCCTGGTAGAGGGTGGCCTGCTCCGGGGTGAGCGTGCACCACACCTTCATCTCGTCCTTCTCCGGGAGGTCCGAGATGATGGTCTTGTCCGTCTTGAGGCGGCGCAGCACGAACGGCCCGGTCGCCCGTTTCAGCGCCGCGGTCGCGTCCTCGTCCTGGCGGGCCTCGATCGGCTCCTGGAACCGGCGGCGGAACCGTTTCGCCGGACCGAGCAGCCCCGGGTTGCAGAAGTCCATGATGGACCAGAGCTCGGCCAGGTGGTTCTCCACGGGGGTGCCGGTCAGCGCCAGCCGGGTGCGTGCCGGAATGGCCCGGACCGCCTGGGACTGGCGCGTCCCGCTGTTCTTGATCGCCTGCGCCTCGTCGCAGGCCACCCGGCTCCACCCGATCTCCCGCAGCGCCTCCAGGTCGCGTAACGCGGTCCCGTAGGTGGTCAGGACCAGGTCGGCGGCGCCCACCGCGGCGAGGAACTCGTCACCACGCTGCCGGGTGGCGCCGTGGTGCACGTAGACGCGCAACGCCGGAGCGAACCGGGCGGCCTCCTTCCGCCAGTTGGTGATCAGCGACATGGGGCAGACCAGCAGGGTCGGCGGGATCTCGCCGGGCCCGGTCCCGGCCCGCTCGGTGAGCAGCAGCGAGAGGGTCTGCGCGGTCTTGCCCAGGCCCATGTCGTCGGCGAGGATGCCGCCCAGCCCGAGCCGGCTGAGGAAGTGCAACCAGGAAAGACCACGTTCCTGGTACGGCCGGAGCGTGCCCTGGAAGCCCTCCGGGGTGGGCATCGGGTCGAGCCGCTCCGAGGCCTGCCCGGAGAGCAGGTCACCGAGCGTCCCGTCGGCGTCCACCTCGACCAGCGGCAGGTCCTCCTCGCCGCCGTCGACCACCTGCTGCAGCACCTCGGCGGCGGTCAGCTCGCCCGCCCGCCGCCGGCCGACCGCCTTGAGCGCCGCCTTGAGCTGGCGATCGTCCAGTTCCACCCACTGCCCGCGGACCCGGACCAGCGGCACCTTCAGCCGTGCCAGCTCGGCCAGCTCCTCGGGGCTGACCACGCTGTCGCCGATCACCAGGTCGAGCCGGAACTCGACGATCTCGGCCAGCCCGAACCCGGACGCCGCGGCGGCCCGCGAGGAGCCCGCCTTGGACCGGGACCGGGTGGTCAGCTTGAGGCCGGCGCCCTTGCGACCGGCCCAGGACGGCAGCTGCACCCCGAACCCGGCGGCCTGCAGCAGCGGCGCGGCCTGGCGCAGGAAGTCGTACGCCTCGGCGGTGGTCAGGACCGTCCCGGCCGGCTGCGGCTCGCGGAGCGCCCCGTGCAGCGCCGGGAACAGCCGGACCGCCCGGCCCAGCCCGGCGAGCAGCGCCTCGTCCGGCCGGCGTGGCAGGCCGGGGAACCGCTCACCGGCCCAGACCGCCTCGGCCGGCAGGTAGAGGCCGGAGTCCTCGGCGGACTGCAGGGCGAACTCCAGGTCCCACGCGTCCTCACCGGGCTCCGGCTCGATCAGCCGGAAGCTGACCCGGATCGGCCCGTTCGCCGCCTGCGCCGCGCGCATCCAGTCGTCGAGCGCCTTGCGCAGGTCACGCAGCTCGCCGGCGGGCGCGTCGGGCAGCGTGGGATCGGCCGCGGTCAGCGCGTTGACCCAGCGATCCGGCAGTGGCGCCTTCGGTCCGGCCCGGTGCCCGCCCAGGATCTTCTCGGGCAGGACCGACCGGGCCGCGGAGTCGAGCATGGTCTCCAGGGCGTCCCGCAGCGTGTGCCCGGTGTCCTGCCCCGCCGGCGCACCGAACGCCCGGACCACCGGCGGCATCCCGGCGGCGAAGTCGCGGTAGCCGGCGAGGTCGGGACCGGTGAGCACGGAACGCCAGCGCGCCGCAGGCATCCGCTCCTCGATCACCAGCTGTGGCAGCATCCGGCCACGCCGGGCCAGGTCGCAGGCCCAGCCGGCGACCAGGCAGAGATATCGCAGCGACGCGCCGGGCACCCACGGCGCGGCCGGGTCGGGCTCGGCGAGCGCGCCCAGCAGCGCCAGCGCCGACTCGCCGGCAACCGTGACCGCCGGCACGATCCAGGACCCGAGCCGCACCCCGCGCGGCGCGCCCGTCTCCACGCCGGTCTCGGGCGAGGGCGCCGGCCCCCGCGACGTCCCGGGCAGCCGCACCGTGGCAGGACCGCAGGACGCGTCTGCGGGGAGGCCGAGCGCGCTGATCAGCGCCTCGGCGCCGACGGCGAACGGATGGGGCCGCACCTTGGCGCGGGACGCCGGAGCCGGCCCGGCTCCCGGCTCCTCCGCCCAGAGCAGCAACCGGCCGGGCCGCCCGGACCCGGGCACCCAGCCGCCGTGAACGACGAGCACTTCTTCTACCCCCTGAACAGTCCGTCGAGATTATCGGCCGAGCGGCGGGTCAGCCCACTCCGCCAACTCGAAAACGATCCCATTGGGGTCGGTGACCAGGAGCAGCCGCCCGCCGCACGGCTCCGCACGGATCGGCAGGGACGGCTCGACGCCCTCGGAGCGCGGCCGCGCGGTGCGGCCACGAGACCGACCGGGCGTGGTGGCAGGAGCGCGGCCCGGTCTTCGAAGTGGTCTTCGACCAGCATGCCCACCCGACGGCGGCGCGGGTCGGCGCGACGGCCGGGGCCGCGCTGGGCGCCGCCTACGACCCCGACGCGGCGTACGAGTTCGGCCCGCGCCGCGTCCTCGAGGGCCCGGGCGTGCTGAACGACGGCGGGAGTGGCCGTGATCCGGGCCGCTGACGATCCCCGGAGAGGGGACGTACGCTTCCAGACGTGACGGCGAACCCGGAGATCGACAGCATCCTGCAGCGCGGCGCCGACGGCGGGCGGATCACCCCCGACGAGGCGCTGCTGCTCTACACGGAGGCCCCGTTCCACGCGTTGGGCGAGGCGGCCGACGCGGTCCGCCGCCGGCGCTACCCGGACGGCATCGTCACGTACCTGATCGACCGCAACATCAACTACACGAACGTGTGTGTCACGGCGTGCAAGTTCTGCGCGTTCTTCCGGGCGCCCAAGCACAAGGAGGGCTGGGTCCACCCGACCGAGGAGATCCTGCGCCGCTGCGGCGAGGCGGTGGAGCTCGGCGCCACCCAGGTGATGCTGCAGGGCGGGCATCACCCGGAGTTCGGCGTGGAGTACTACGAGGACCTCTTCTCCTCGGTCAAGCGGGCCTACCCGCAGATCGCGATCCACTCGATCGGGCCCAGCGAGATCCTGCACATGGCCAAGGTGTCCGGTGTCTCCATCGAGGAGGCGATCATCCGGATCAAGGCGGCCGGGCTGGACTCGATCGCCGGCGCCGGCGCGGAGATGCTGCCGGACCGGCCGCGCACGGCGATCGCCCCGCTCAAGGAGAGCGGCGCGCGCTGGCTCGAGGTGATGGCGGTGGCGCACCGCAACGGCCTGTCCTCGACCGCGACCATGATGATGGGCACCGGCGAGACCGCGGCCGAGCGCATCGAGCACATCCGGATGATCCGCGACGTGCAGGACCTGGCGGTGGCGAACGGTTACCGCGACGTCGCGGTCGAGCAGTCGCACGAGGTGGGCGGCTTCCGCGCCTTCATCCCGTGGACCTACCAGCCGGAGAACAACCATCTGAAGGGCCGCACCCAGGCCACCACGCTGGAGTACCTCCGGCTCATCGCGGTGTCCCGGCTGTTCTTCGACAACGTCGCCCACCTGCAGGCGTCCTGGCTGACCACCGGCAAGGACATCGGCCAGCTCTCGCTGCACATGGGCGTCGACGACCTGGGATCGATCATGCTGGAGGAGAACGTGATCTCCTCGGCCGGCGCCCGGCACCGCTCCAACCTGCAGGAGCTCATCTCGATGATCCGCACCGCGGATCGCATCCCGGCGTGGCGCGACACCTGGTACAGGCATCTGGCGGTGCACCGCACGGCGGCCGACGACCCGACCGACGACCGCGTGGTGTCGCACTTCTCCTCGATCGCGCTGCCCGGCGGCGGTGTGGGCCGGACTCGGCTCCCTCTGGTGGAGGCGAACTAGGGGCCTGGCCGCCGTCGGCACGCTCGTCCTCACCGCCCGGCAGGCCGGAGATTCCGCGCGGAGGCCGCGACCGGGAAGCCGTCACCGAGCCCTTCGGTGAGCCGCGCCTGGCCGTTCGGCCAGGGTGGGGGTCGTCGGACCGGTGAGGGCTGGATTGCTCCTTCGTAACGAGCCCGCCGGTTGGCTGTACCGGCTGGTTGCCGCTCGTTACGTTGCCTGCGTAAGGCATTGGGCAAACCTCATGCGTCGCCGGGCGGTCAGTGTCGGTGACGAGCAGTCGGACCCGACCGATGGCGGTCGTATATATAACGCACAAGGATGCGGGCGGGATGGGCGACCATCCCGCCCGTTCTGTTTCCGGGCCTCCCCGGGAGAGGCCGTCCGGCCGGGGTGGCAGAGTGGACCGGGTGACGCGCGCAGACCTGGACAAGCAGCCGCACGAGGTCGCCGAGATGTTCGACGGCGTGGCCCAGAGGTACGACCTGACCAATACCGTGCTTTCCTTCGGCCGGGACCGCGGCTGGCGCCGGGCCACCCGGGCCGCGCTCGGCCCGCGGCCCGGCGAGCGGGTGCTGGACGTCGGCGCGGGCACCGGGGTCTCCACCGACGAGCTGGGCCGGTCCGGCGCGTTCGCGGTCGGCGCCGACCTCTCGGTAGGGATGCTGCAGGCCGGCCGGCGGGTCCGGCCCCGGGTGCCGCTGCTGGCCGGGGACGCGCTCCGGCTGCCGTTCCCGGACGCCACCTTCGACGCGGTGACGATCTCCTTCGCTCTGCGTAATGTCGTGGACACCGAGGCTGCGCTGCGTGAGTTCGGCCGGATCACCCGGCCGGGCGGGCGGCTGGTGGTGTGCGAGTTCAGCACTCCGACGAATCCGGCTTTCCGGACGGTCTACATGCAGTATCTGATGCGGTCGCTGCCGACCGTGGCGCGTGGCGTGGCGAGCAACCCCGACGCGTACGTGTATCTGGCCGAGTCGATCCGGGCGTGGCCGGACCAGGCGGGGCTGGCGGCCCGGATCGCCGGGTCGGGGCCGTGGGACCGGGTGGGCTGGCGGAACCTGACCGGCGGGGTGGTGGCGCTGCACCGCGCGACGCGCCGCTGAGGCCGTACCCGGGCGGCGGTGGCGGACCGCAGGCGGCGGGCAGCGAACCGCGGGTGGGTGAAGCGGGCCGTGATCATCTCGCGCGGGTCGGTGACAAACCGGGCGTTTCGCGTACGGCGTGCGAATCGCCTGTTTAGCTCGAAGGCATGACAAAAATCGGGCACCTCGACGACGCCGACATCGACGTCTCGATCGACGACGGCGAGGCCGGTGAGCGCCGCGCCACCGAGCTCGCCACGCGCCTGCGGATGGTCGCCGCACAGGACCCCCTGCTGGCGCAGGACCTGGTAGAGGAATTGATCGTCGCGCTGGACCGGGCCATGGACGGCACCATCCGAGATCATCTCGACGGTCCGGCCCGCGGGATGGCCGAGCGCGTTCTGGGGGACTCTGACCCGATTTGCGAGCCACGCCGAAACAATTAGGCCGACCTGAGCGCAAAGATCGTCGATAGTCGGCCTAGACTCCGATCGAGGCATGCTTGTGAACTAATTCACGAGCACTGCGGATCGGAGGCTGCACCGTGAACGACCACTCGTCATCCATCGTCGCTGACGAAGCGGACGTGATCGTGGTCGGAGCGGGCCCCGGTGGCAGCGCCGCCGCCTATCACCTCGCCCGGCACGGCCTGCGCGTGCTGTTGCTGGAGAAAACCGAGTTCCCGCGCGAGAAGGTGTGCGGCGACGGGCTGACCCCGCGCGCGGTCCGCCAACTGGTCCGGATGGGCGTCGACACCTCCGAGAAGGCCGGCTGGCTGCAGAACAAGGGTCTGCGCGTGATCGGCGGTGGGGTCCGCCTGGAGCTGGACTGGCCGGAGCTGGCCAGCTTCCCCAACTACGGCCTGGTCCGCACCCGCCTCGACTTCGACGACATGCTGGCCCGGCGCGCGGTCGAGGCCGGCGCCCTGCTGCGGACGAACGTGACAGTCACCGGCCCGGTCCTGGACGCGGACGGGCAGGTCGTCGGCGTCGAGGCCAAGGCCGGTCCGGGCAAGGACCCGGTGTCCTACCGCGCCCCCCTGGTGATCGCCGCGGACGGCGTCTCCGGCAAGTTCCCGCTGGCCCTGGGCCTGGCGAAGCGCGACGACCGCCCGCTCGGCGTGGCGGTCCGGCGCTACTACCGGTCCGCGGTCAAGGCGGACGACAACTACCTGGAGTCCTGGCTCGAGCTGCGCAGCGCGCAGGATCCGGGCCGGCTGCTCCCCGGCTACGGCTGGATCTTCGGTCTCGGCGACGGCCGGGTCAACGTCGGCCTCGGCATCCTGAACTCGTCCAGCGCCTTCGGGAAGACCAACTACCGGAACATGCTCACCGACTGGCTCGGCTCGACCCCCGAGGACTGGGGGCTGCGTGACGAGGCGAACGGGGAGGGCCCGACCCTGGGCGCCGCGCTCCCGATGGGCTTCAACCGGGTGCCGCATTACACCCGCGGGGTGATGCTGGTCGGCGACTCCGGCGGGATGGTCAACCCGATGAACGGCGAGGGCATCGCGTACGCGATGGAGTCCGGCGAACTGGCCGCCGAGGTGGCGGTGCAGGCGCTGGCCCGGCCGGCCGGGCCGGAGCGCGAGCGTGCTCTGCGGGCGTACCCCGCCGAGTTGAGCCTGCGGTTCGGCGGTTATTACCGCCTGGGCGGCGTGTTCGTGAAGCTGATCGGGAACCCGCAGATCATGCGGCTGGCCACCAAGCACGGCATGCCGCACCCGACGTTGATGAAGTTCGTCCTCAAGCTCCTGGCCAACCTCACCGACCCGCGCGGTGGGGACGCCATGGACCGCATCATCAACGGCTTGACGAAGGTGGCGCCCGCCGTCTGACGACGGAATCGGGCACCCCGACCAAAGGGATACAAAAGCGAAAAACTAGTGTGAAGCGGCTAACAGTCGTACGGGAGTGAAGATGACGATCAACCCATACGTCCCGATCGTCGGGTTGCTGATCCTCGGCGCGCTCTTCGCGTTGTTCTCGGTGTCGGTGGCACCGATCGTCGGGCCGAAGCGTTACAACCGGGCGAAGATGGACGCCTACGAATGCGGCATCGAGCCCGCCCCCCAACCGGTCGGCGGCGGCCGATTCCCGGTGAAGTTCTATCTGACCGCGATGCTCTTCATCGTCTTCGACATCGAGACCATCTTCCTCTACCCGTGGGCCGTGAACTTCCAGGCGCTCGGCCTGTTCGGTTTCGTGGAAATGGTCCTGTTCATCGTCACCGTCTTCATCGCCTACACGTACGTGTGGCGACGCGGCGGCCTCAACTGGGACTGATAACCATGGGAATCGAAGAGAAGCTGCCCAGCGGCATCCTGCTCACCTCGGTGGAGAAGCTGTCGAACTGGGCGCGCAAGTCGTCGTTCTGGGGCGCCACCTTCGGCCTGGCCTGCTGTGCCATCGAGATGATGGCGGCCGGCGGCCCGCACTACGACCTGGGCCGCTGGGGCATGGAGGTGTTCCGTGCCTCGCCCCGCCAGGCGGACCTGATGATCGTCGCGGGCCGGGTCAGCCAGAAGATGGCCCCGGTGGTCCGGCAGATCTACGACCAGATGCCGGAACCCCGCTCGGTGATCTCGATGGGCGTCTGTGCCTCGTCCGGCGGCATGTTCAACAACTACGCGATCGTGCAGGGCGTGGACCACATCGTCCCGGTCGACATCTATCTGCCCGGGTGCCCGCCCAGACCGGAGATGCTGATCGACGCGATCCTGAAGATGCGCGAGAAGGTGATGGCCCAGCCGCTCGGCCCGAACGGGCGCAAGATGCTGGAGCAGCGCCGCGCCGAGGGCAAGCTGCCGATCGTCGCGCCGGGCGCCATGCCGTCGTCGTACCGCGTGGACAAGGCACGCCGCGCCGAATGGACGCAGGCCGTCAAGGAAGGTCGCGAGGAGCAATTGCGGATCGAGAACTGGATGAAACTCCAGCCGCATTTGCGGGAGGGCAAATGAGCATTCGACCCGGAACTGAGGGTGGCGTTCCCGTTACTACAACGACGGGCGCAAATATTGATGCACCCGCACAGACGCCGCCCAGCCCGGATAAGGGCATGTTCGGCGTCACAGGCACCGGAGACGTCTCCGGCTTCGGTCGCCTGGTCCGCCCCCGACCTGCTGTTTTTGACAGTCCACGGCCTTACGGCGGGTATTTCGACGACGTCTATGACGCGTTGGAGGAAGCATATCCGGCCCTCTCGGAAGCCATCGAGAGAGTGGTGGTGGATAGGGCGGAGCTCACACTTCACATCAGGCCCGAGAGAATCACGGATATCTGTCAGGTAATGCGGGACGACGAGTCCCTTCGATTCGAGCTGTGCTCCTCCGTCGACGCGGTCGACTACCTGGGCAGCGACGAGCGGCGCTTCCACATCGCCTATCAATTGACCTCGATGACGTACCGCCGGAGGGTCCGTCTCGAGGTGGCTGTTCCGGACGGCGTGGCGGTTCCGAGCGTCACCGGCGTCTACCCGACCGCCGACTGGCAGGAGCGGGAGGTCTACGACATGTTCGGCGTCGTCTTCGCCGGCCACCCCAACCTCACCCGGATCCTGATGCCGGACGACTGGGAGGGCCATCCCCAGCGCAAGGACTACCCGCTCGGCGGGGTGCCCGTGGAGTACAAGGGCGCCGAGATCCCGCCGCCCGACCAGCGGAGGGTCTACCAGTGACAACGTCGGAATACGCGAGCGCGCGCGAGACCACCGAGGGCCGGGTCTTCACGGTCACCGGCGGCGACTGGGACAGCGTCACGTCCAGCATCGACCCGCTCAGCAACGAGAAGATCGTCGTCAACATGGGTCCCCAGCACCCGTCCACGCACGGCGTGCTCCGGCTGGTGCTGGAGCTCGAGGGCGAGACGGTGACCGAGGTTCGCCCGGTGATCGGCTACCTGCACACCGGCATCGAGAAGAACCTGGAGTACCGGACCTGGACCCAGGGCGTCACGTTCGTCACCCGGATGGACTACCTGTCCAACATGTCGAACGAGGCGGCGTACTGCCTCGCGGTGGAGAAACTGCTCGGCATCACCGATCAGATCACCGAGCGGGCCAGCACCATCCGGGTCATGTTCATGGAGCTGCAGCGGATCGCCTCGCACCTGGTCTGGCTGGCCACCACCGGCATGGAGCTGGGCGCGATCTCGATGATGCTGTACGGCTTCCGCGAGCGGGAGTACATCCTCGACATCTTCGAGGAGACCTCCGGCCTGCGGATGAACAACGGCTACATCCGGCCCGGCGGACTGGCCCAGGACCTGCCGGACAGCGCGGTCAAGAAGATCCGGGACTTCCTCGCGTACCTGCCGAAGAAGCTCAAGGAATACGAGGCCATGCTCTCCGGCCAGGTGATCTGGCAGAAGCGCACCCAGGGCGTCGCCGTCCTGGACGTCACCGGCTGCCTGTCGCTGGGCATCACCGGCCCGGTGCTGCGCGCCGCCGGCCTGCCCTGGGACCTGCGCAAGACCATGCCGTACGCCGGTTACGAGAACTACGAGTTCGACGTCCCGACCGCGACCACCGCTGACGTCTGGGGCCGTTACCTGGTGCGGCTGGCGGAGATCAAGGAGTCGCTCAAGATCGTTGAGCAGGCGCTCGACCGGCTCCGGCCCGGCCCGATCTGGATCGAGGACAAGAAGATCGCCTGGCCCGCGCAGCTCGCGCTGGGCGTCGACGGTCTCGGCAACTCCCTGGAACACGTCGCCAAGATCATGGGGCAGTCGATGGAGTCGCTGATCCACCACTTCAAGCTGGTGACCGAGGGCTTCCGGGTTCCACCCGGCCAGGTCTACGTCGCGGTCGAACATCCGCGTGGCGAACTCGGCGTCCACGCGGTCTCCGACGGCGGCACCCACCCGTACCGGGTGCACTACCGCGAGCCGAGCTTCGTCAACCTCCAGGCCATCCCGGCGATGGCCGAGGGCGCACTGCTCGCCGACGTGATCGCCGGCGGCGCCTCGCTGGATCCCGTGATGGGTGGGTGTGATCGTTGATGTCCGAAACCGCTCTGGAGTTCTCCTCGGCAGCCGCTCCGCTGGCGGAGAAGCTGCTCGGGTCCGCGCGGGAGATCCTCGCGCGCTACCCGGCCGGCCGGGAACGCTCCGCGCTGCTGCCGCTGCTGCACCTGGTGCAGACCGAGGAGGGCTACGTCAGCCCGGCCGGGGTGGCGTTCTGTGCCGAGGTGCTGGGCATCAACAAGGCCCAGGTCGGCGCGGTCGCCACCTTCTACACCATGTACAAGCGGCGCCCGACCGGCGAGTACCTGGTCAGCGTCTGCACCAACACCCTGTGCAACGTGCTCGGCGGGCAGGAGGTCTACGACCGGCTGTCCGAGCACCTGGGGGTCGGCCACGACGAGACCACCGCCGACGGCCGGATCACGCTGGAGCACGCCGAGTGCCTGGCCGCCTGCGACTACGCGCCGGTGGTGACGGTCAACTACGACTTCACCGTCGACCAGGCCACCCCGGAGTCCGCGGTGGAACTGGTCGACAAGCTGGCCACCGGGGAACGTCCCACGCCGGCCCGGGGCGCCCGGATCTGCTCGCTGCGGGAGATGTCCTACCAGCTCGCCGGTTTCGCCGATCCCCGGGACGGCGCGGTCGGCGACGGGGTGGCCGGCGCGCCGACCCTGCGCGGCGTCAGCCTGGCGCAGGAGCACGGGATCGCGGTGTCCGGCTTCCACCTGGACACGCCGATCACCAAGACCAAGCCCTCGCCGCGCGAGGAGGCCGCGCAGAAGCCGGGCAAGGTCGCGACGGCGGTGCAGGCCGCGACGAGCGCCGTCAAGGCCGTCGCCGGGAAGGTCACCGAGCAGCGGCCGCCCGCCCGGACCACAGGCGACGTCAAGGACCCCGAGGTGCGCACCGCCGAACAGCGCGACTCCGCCACGAAGGCGGCCGCGCCGGTCGTCGAGACGCCCGCCGAGCAGGCCGGGACGGCCACCAACGTGCCCGCCGGGGACGGCAAGCCGGCCGGCGACAGCACCCGTGGCGAGCGCATCGTCAGCCAGGGCACCGAGGAGGAGAAATGACGCAACCCCGGCCGGAGGTGCTCCAGAAGCTCACCCCGGTGCTCACCAAGCGCTGGCTCTCGCCGGACGCCTGGCAGATCGGCGTCTACCAGCGGCTGGACGGCTACCAGGCGGTGCGCAAGGCGCTCGACGTGCACCCGGACGACCTGATCCAGCTGATCAAGGACTCCGGGCTGCGCGGGCGTGGCGGCGCCGGCTTCCCCACCGGGCTGAAGTGGGGCTTCATCCCGCAGGGGGACGGCAAGCCGCACTACCTGGTGATCAACGCGGACGAGGGCGAGCCGGGCACCTGCAAGGACCTGCCGCTGATGACGTACGACCCGCACTCGCTGGTGGAGGGCGCGATCATCGCGTCGTACGCGATCCGCGCGAACCGGGCGTTCATCTACATCCGCGGCGAGGCGGTGCACGCCGCGCGGCGACTGCGCAACGCGGTCCGCGAGGCGTACGCCGCCGGTTACCTCGGTGAGAACATCCTCGGCTCCGGGTTCGACCTGGAGCTGGTGGTGCACAGCGGGGCCGGCGCGTACATCTGCGGCGAGGAGACCGCGCTGCTCGACTCGCTGGAGGGCTTCCGCGGCCAGCCCCGGCTGCGCCCGCCGTTCCCGGCCGTCGCCGGCCTCTACGCCAGCCCGACAGTGGTCAACAACGTCGGGACCATCGCCAGCGTGCCGTACATCGTGCTGGGTGGCGCCGACTGGTGGAAGAGCATGGGCACGGAGAAGTCGGCCGGCCCGATGATCTACTCGCTCTCCGGCCGGATCGCCAACCCCGGCCAGTACGAGTGCGGCCTGGGCATCACCCTGCGCGAGCTGATCGAGCTGGCCGGCGGTATGCGGCCCGGACACAACCTCAAGTTCTGGACCCCGGGCGGCTCGTCCACGCCGATCCTGACCGCCGAGCACATCGACACCCCGATGGACTTCGAGGGCGTCGCGGCGGCCGGCTCGATCCTCGGCACCACGGCGATGCAGATCTTCTCGGACCAGGACTGTCCGGTCTACAACACGTGGCGGTGGCTGGAGTTCTACCACCACGAGTCGTGCGGCAAGTGCACCCCGTGCCGGGAGGGCAACTACTGGATGGTGCGCACGTACCGGCGGATCCTCGCCGGCCACGGCACCTACGCCGACCTGGACACCCTTCAGGACACCGCGGACAACATCTTCGGCCGGTCCTTCTGCGGCCTCGGCGACGGCGCCGCGACGCCTGTCGTCTCGACGCTGAAGTGGTTCCGGGACGACTACCTCGGCTACATCGAGGGCCGCACCGCCCCGCGGCTCTCCGAGAAGTCCCTCGTAGGAGCGCACTGATGACCGACGTAGCGAAGAGGGCCGACACCGTCACCCTGACCATCGACGGGGTGGAGGTGCAGGCCGAGAAGGGCGAGCTGGTGATCCGGGTCGCCGAGCGGATGGGGATCGCGATCCCGCGGTTCTGCGACCATCCGCTGCTGGCCCCGGCCGGCGCCTGCCGGCAGTGTCTGGTCGAAGTGGAGGGGCAGCGCAAGCCGGTCGCCTCGTGCACCCAGACGGTGGCCGAGGGCATGGTGGTCAAGACCCAGCTCAGCTCGCCGGTGGCGGCCAAGGCCCAGGCCGGCGTGATGGAGCTGCTGCTGATCAACCACCCGCTGGACTGCCCGACCTGCGACAAGGGCGGCGAGTGCCCGCTGCAGAACCAGGCGATGAGCACCGGCCGCGCGGACTCCCGGTTCCACGAGCAAAAGCGGGAGTACGAGAAGCCGATCCACATCTCCAGCCAGGTGCTGCTGGACCGCGAGCGCTGCGTGCTCTGCCAGCGCTGCACCCGGTTCTCCGAGGAGATCGCCGGGGACAAGTTCATCGACCTGATGGACCGCTCCTCCGGCGAGCAGATCAACGTCTACCGGGACGACTTCTTCGGCGGCGAGGGCACCGGCGACGGGCAGGTCGGCGAGGGCGCCGGGGACGTGCCGTTCAACTCGTACTTCTCCGGCAACACCGTCCAGATCTGCCCGGTCGGCGCGCTCACCGGCGAGCAGTACCGGTTCCGCGCCCGCCCGTTCGACCTGGTCTCCTCGCCGACCACCTGCGAGCACTGCGCGGCCGGCTGCTCGATGCGGGCCGACCACCGGCGCGGGAAGGTGCTGCGCCGGCTCGCCGGTGACGACCCGGCGGTCAACGAGGAGTGGAACTGCGACAAGGGCCGGTGGGGCTTCCGCTACGCCACGGCCACCGACCGGATCACCGCGCCGCTGGTCCGCGACCCGCGGACCGGGCAGCTGCGCGAGGCGTCCTGGAGCGAGGCGCTGGTCGCCGCGGCCGAGGGGCTCCGCACGGCACGCCAGCGCGGCGTCGGGGTGCTCACCGGCGGGCGGCTCACCGTGGAGGACGCGTACGCGTACGCCAAATTCGCCCGGGTGGTCCTGGGGACCAACGACATCGACTTCCGGGCCCGGCCGGTGCGAGCCTCCGGCTCGCCGGCCGAGATCACCGAGGAGGCGGACTTCCTCGCCGCCGCGGTGGCCGGGATCTCCGATCTGACGTACGCGGATGTCGAGTCCGCGCCGTCCGCGCTGATCGTCGGGCTGGAGCCGGAGGAGGAGTGCCCGATCCTCTTCCTGCGGCTGCGCAAGGCGGCGCGGCGCGGCACGCTCGCGGTCACGGCTGTCGCGCCGTACCTCTCCCGGGGTTTCGAGAAGCTCGCCGCCGCGCTGGTCCCGGCCGTGCCGGGCGACGAGGCGCGGCTGCTCGGCACGGATCCGGCGGTGGCCGCGGCGCTCAGCGCGCCGGGCAGCGTGCTGCTGGTCGGCGAGCGCCTGGCCACCGTGCCGGGCGGGCTCTCCGCGGCGGCGGCGCTGGCCGCCCGGACCGGGGCGCGCCTGGCCTGGGTGCCGCGCCGGGCCGGTGACCGGGGCGCGCTGGACACCGGCTGCCTGCCGAACCTGCTGCCCGGCGGCCGCCCGGTCAGCGATCCGTCGGCCCGCGCCGAGCTCTCCATCGCCTGGGCCGTGGAGACCGGCACGCTGCCGAGCAAGCCGGGCCGGGACGTCGACCAGATCATCGCGGCGGCGGCCGGCGGGGCGCTCGGCGGCCTGCTGGTCGGCGCGGTGGACCCGGGCGACCTGGCCGACCCGGCGCTCGCCGAGCAGGCCCTGGACGCGGTGCCCTTCCTGGTCAGCCTGGAGCTGCGGAAGAGCGCGGTGACCGAGCGGGCCGACGTGGTGCTGCCGGTCGCGCCGGCGGTGGAGAAGGCCGGCACCTACATGGACTGGGAGGGCCGGCTGCGGTCCTTCGAGACGGTCCTGCGGGACAGCACGGCGATGACCGACGGCCGGGTGCTGGAGGCGATCGCCGCGCTGCTGGAGGTCTCCCTGAACACCGGCGACGTGCGGTCGGTCCGCCGGGAGCTGGGCGCGATGCCGGCCAGCTCGGCCCGCCCGGAGCCGCCCGCGGTCGCGGCCGGGGCGGTCGCCGAGCCCGGCGAGCACGCCGCGGTGCTGGCCACCTGGCACCAGCTGCTCGACCTCGGCACGCTGCTGGACGGCGACGAGGTGCTGGCCGGCACGGCGCGCCCGCCGGTCGTCCGGATCGGCAAGGAGCTGGCCGGACAGCTGCGGGTCACGGACGGAGACCCGGTCACGGCGCGCACCGGCCGTGGCTCCGTCACCCTGCCCGCCGCCATCACCGACCTGCCCCGGCAGGTGGTGTGGCTGCCGACGAACTCGCCGGGCTCCGCGGTGCGCCGCGACCTCGGCGTCACCGCCGGTGCGGTGGTCCGGTTGTCGGCCGGGCTGCCCGGCCCGATCCTCGCCGAGGGAGCTGACCGATGAACCTCCTGCTCGCGGCGCACGCGGAGGACCCCACGCTGCAGACGTTCGAGCAGGACGTCTGGTGGATCACGCTGATCAAGCTGCTCGGCGTGTTCGTCCTGCTGTTGCTGCTGACGCTCTTCACGATCAACTACGAGCGCAAGGTCGTGGCCCGGATGGCGGTCCGGCCCGGCCCCAACCAGGTCGGGCCGAAGGGCTGGCTGACTTCCCTGAGCGACGGCTTGAAGCTGCCGTTCAAGGAGGAGATCATCCCGAGGACCGCCGACAAGGTGGTCTACTTCATCGCCCCGGTGATCTCGGCGACCACCGCGTTCACCGCGTTCTCGGTGATCCCGTTCGGCGGCGTGGTGACCATGTTCGGTCATCGGACCGCTCTCCAGCTCACCGACGTGCCCGTCTCGGTGCTGGTGCTGCTGGCCTGCTCCTCGATGAGCGTCTACGGCGTGGTGCTGGCCGGCTGGGCCTCCGGATCGACGTATCCGCTGCTCGGTGGTCTGCGATCAAGTGCGCAGATGATTTCGTACGAGGTGGCGATGGGTCTCTCGATCGTCGCGGTCTTCATGACCGCCGGGTCGATGAGCACGTCGCAGATCGTCGCCGCGCAGTCCTCCGGGGATCCCACCAAGATCTTCGGCGCCGAGATCACCATGCCCGGCTGGTACTGCCTCCAGCTGCTGCCGAGTTTCCTGATCTACGTGATCTCGGCGGTCGGTGAGACCAACCGGGCCCCGTTCGACCTGCCCGAGGCGGAGTCCGAGCTGGTCGGCGGCTTCCACACGGAGTACTCGTCGTTCAAGTTCGCGCTCTTCTTCCTGGCCGAGTACATCAACATGATCACCGTCTCGGCGTTCTGCACCACGCTCTTCCTGGGCGGCTGGCGGGCGCCGTGGCCGATCACCGCGATCTGGGCCGGCGCCAGCTCCGGGTACTTCGCCCTGATCTGGTTCTTCCTCAAGGTGTTCGCGCTGCTCTTCGGCTTCATCTGGCTACGGGCCACGCTGCCCCGGCTGCGCTACGACCAGTTCATGAGGTTCGGCTGGAAGGTCCTGATCCCGATCAACCTGGTCTGGATCCTCTTCCTGGCGTACTTCAAGATCGCCCGCAGCGGCGCGCTCTCCGACGAGGTCCGGTGGATCTCCACGGCGGCTATCGCGCTGATCGTGTTGATCGTCGCCTGGGCCTGGCCGGCCAAGGAGAAGCCCAAGCAGCTCTCCCTGGAGGAGGAGCTGGCCCGTCGCCCACCGGGCAGCTTCCCGGTTCCCCCGATGGACCTGCAGGTCCCCCCGAGCCCGCGTGCCCGCCGCGCGGTCGCCGAGCGTGCCCCGGCCGCCGTCGGCGGCGACTCCGAGTCGAAGGAGGTGTGACGTGAACACGTTGACCGGTTCCTTCAAGGGCTTCGGCGTGACGTTCGCCCACATGTTCCGCAAGGTGGTCACCACCGACTACCCGTTCTCCCCGCCCAAGCCGGCCCCGCGCTACCACGGGCGGCACATCCTCAACCGCCACCCGGACGGTCTGGAGAAGTGCATCGGCTGCGAGCTGTGCGCGTGGGCCTGCCCGGCCGACGCGATCTACGTCGAGGGCGGCGACAACACCGACGAGCAGCGGTTCTCGCCGGGCGAGCGGTACGCGAAGATCTACCAGATCAACTACACCCGGTGCATCTTCTGCGGGCTCTGCATCGAGGCCTGTCCGACCCGCTCGCTGACCATGAGCAACGAGTACGAGCTGGCCCGGGACAGCCGCCAAGACCTGATCTTCACGAAGAAGGAGCTCCTGGCCCCGCTGCTGCCCGGGATGGAGCAGCCGCCGCACCCGATGCGCCTGGGCGAGACCGACAAGGACTACTACATCGGGGCGTTGACCAACCCCGGCACCTCGGCCGGCGCGGAGCGGGCGCCGTGGTCGGACCAGGGCACGCACGACGCCTCCGACCCGGCGGACCACGCGAGCCGGCCGGAGACCGCGGGCCCGGTACGCAAGGAGGGCGCGGCATGACGCACGTGTCCACCGGTGAGGCCGTCGCCTTCTGGATCCTCGGCTCCCTCGCGGTGCTCGGGGCGCTCGGCATGGTGCTGGCCCGCAACGCGGTGCACTCCGCGCTGTGCCTGGCCGTCACGATGCTGAACCTGGGCGTCCTCTACGTGATCAATCAGGCGCCGTTCCTCGGCTTCGTACAGATCATCGTCTACACCGGCGCGATCATGATGCTGTTCCTGTTCGTGCTGATGCTGGTCGGCCGGGACACGTCGGACTCGCTGATCGAGACGCTGCGCGGGCAGCGGGTCGCGGCGATCCTGCTCGGCGCCGGGTTCGCCGGCCTGGTCGGCGCCGTCCTGGCCCGTGGCCTGGAGGACACCCCGACGGCCGGCCTCGACGCGGCCAACCAGAACGGGAACGTGCAGGGCCTGGCCTCGCTGCTGTTCACCAAGTACGTGTTCGCCTTCGAGGTCACGTCGGCGCTGCTCATCACGGCGGCGGTCGGCGCGATGATCCTGGCCCACGTCGAGCGGGCCAAGGGCGACCGGCACGACCAGGTGACCCGGATGAAGGAGCGGTTCCGCCCGGGCAACTACCCGGCGCCCAAAGCCGGCCCCGGCGTCTACGCGAACACCATGTCGGTGGCCGCGCCGGCCCGGCTGCCGGACGGCAACGGGGCGGAACGCAGCATCTCGCCGATCCTGCCGGTCCGGGAGCTGAGCGCTTCCGAGGCAGCCCCGAAGGGCACCGAGAAGTGAACGCGAAGCGGAGCGATCAAAGGCGGGTGCGGCGAAGTGACTCCTGATTATTACTTGATTCTCGCCTCGGTGTTGTTCACCATCGGCGCGGCCGGCGTGCTGATCAGGCGCAACGCGATCGTCCTGTTCATGTGCATCGAACTGATGCTGAACGCGGCGAACCTGGCGCTGGTCACCTTCAGCCGGATCAACGGCGGCCTGGACGGGCAGATCATCTCGTTCTTCGTGATGGTCGTCGCGGCGGCCGAGGTCGTGGTCGGCCTCGCCATCATCATGTCGATCTTCCGTACGCGGCGCTCGGCGAGCGTCGACGACGCGAACCTCCTGAAGTACTGAAGGGGCCTGTTGTGGAACACACCTACGCCCCCGCTACGGGAGTGCTGAGCGGCATCTGGCTGCTCGTGGCCATCCCGCTGGCCAGCGCGGCGATCCTGCTGCTGCTCGGCAGGCGGGCCGACAAGTGGGGTCACTGGCTCGGCGTTCTCGCGGTCGCCGCGTCGTTCGTACTCGGACTGATCTTCTTCATCAAGCTCGGCGGACTCCCAGCCGACAAGCGGTCGGCGGAGCTCAGCCTCTTCGACTTCATCGACGTGGGCCGCCTGAAGGTGGACTTCGGCCTGCTCTTCGATCCGCTGTCGGGCGTCTTCGTCCTGCTGATCACCGGAGTCGGCTCGCTGATCCACCTGTACGCGGTCGGGTACATGGCGCACGACGAGGGCCGCCGGCGGTTCTTCGGCTACTTCAACCTGTTCGTCGCGGCGATGCTGCTGCTCGTCCTCGGCAACAACTACGTGATGCTGTACTTCGGCTGGGAGGGCGTCGGTGTGGCGTCCTACCTGCTGATCTCGTTCTGGTACACCCGCCCGTCGGCGGCCACGGCCGGCAAGAAGGCGTTCCTGATGAACCGGGTCGGGGACGCCGGCCTGGCGATCGCCGTCTTCCTGATGTTCACCACGGTCGGCAGCACCCGGTACGCGGACGTCTTCGGCGGGGTCGCCTCGCTGAGCGCCACCACGGTGCTGATCATGGGCCTGCTCCTGCTGCTCGGCGCCGCCGGCAAGTCCGGCCAGTTCCCGCTGCAGGCCTGGCTGCCCGACGCGATGGAGGGTCCGACCCCGGTGTCGGCGCTCATCCACGCCGCGACGATGGTGACCGCGGGCGTCTACCTGATCGCCCGCTCCCACCCGATCTTCTCGGCCAACGAGACGCTGCAGCTCGTGGTGGTCGGCGTCGGTGCGCTGACGCTGCTGATGGGCTGCGTCATCGGGGCCGCGAAGGACGACATCAAGCGGGTGCTGGCCTGGTCGACGGTGAGCCAGATCGGCTACATGTTCCTCGGCGTCGGGCTCGGCGGCGCGGCGTACGCCCTGGCGATCATCCACCTGCTGGCGCACGGCTTCTTCAAGGCCAACATGTTCCTCGGCGCCGGCTCGGTCATGCACGGCATGCACGACCAGGTCGACATCCGGCGCTTCGGCGGCCTGCGCAAGCACATGCGGACCACCTGGCTCACCTTCATGACGGGCTGGCTGGCGATCATCGGCATCCCGCCGCTCTCCGGCTTCTTCACCAAGGAGCCGATCATCGCGGCGGCGTTCGACCGGGAGGGCTGGACCGGCTGGCTGTTCGGCGGGGCGGCCATGCTCGGCGCCGGACTGACCGCCTTCTACATGACCCGGCTCTTCGTGCTCACCTTCCACGGACCCGAGCGGTACACCGAGGAGAACACGCACCCGCACGAGTCGCCGGCGATCATGACGATCCCGCTGGTCCTGCTGGCGCTCGGCTCGGTGGTGGCCGGCTGGGTGATGTCCACGACCGTGGTGGACTGGCTCAACCCGGTCTTCGGCGAGGCGCCGGAGCACCACGAGAGCCTCTGGATCACGCTGCTCAGCATCCTGGTGACGGTGGCCGGGGCCGGTCTGGCCTGGGCACTGTTCCGCAACGGCACCGCGCTCGCGCCGGAGCCGGCCGGGTTCGTCGTCACCGCGGCCCGGCGCAACCTCTATACCGACGCCTTCAACGAGGCGGTGTTCGAGCGGCCCGGCGTCTACCTCACCCGGGCCCTGGTCTACCTGGACGGCAAGGGCATCGACGGCCTGGTCAACGGGCTGGCGGCGGGTGTCGGCGGCGGCTCCGGGCGATTGCGGCGGCTGCAGACCGGGTTCGTCCGGTCGTACGCCCTCTCCATGCTCACCGGCGCGATGCTCGTGGTCGGCGCCTTCCTCGCGATCCAGTTGGGGTGGCTGGCGTGAAAGATTTCCCGTTCCTCTCTATCCTCACGCTCCTGCCGCTGGTCGGGGCCGTCGTGGTGGCCTGCATCCCGCGGGCCAAGGCCGAATTGGCCAAGCTGGTCGCGCTGATCTGGTCGCTGGTCGTGCTGGCGCTCAGCATCGTCATGTGGGTCGCCTTCACCGTCGACAGCCAGGACCGATTCCAGTTCCACGAGTCGTACTCCTGGATCCCGGCCTGGGGAGCGAACTTCACCTTCGCCGCCGACGGCATCGCGCTGGTGATGCTGATGCTGGTCGCGGTGCTGTTCCCGGTGGTGATCCTGGCGTCCTGGCACGACGTGGACTCCAGCCGCCGGTCCGCGCCCACCTACTTCGCCCTGCTGCTGGCGTTCGAGTTCACCATGATCGGAGTGTTCGCCGCGGCGGACATCTTCCTGTTCTACGTGTTCTTCGAGATCATGCTGATCCCGATGTACTTCATCATCGGCTCCTTCGGCTCCGGCCAGAAGCAGTACGCCGCTGTGAAGTTCTTCCTCTACAGCCTGGTCGGCGGCCTGTTCATGCTGGCCTCGGTGGTCGGGCTGTGGGTCGTCGGCGGGCACACGTTCGACTTCGAGGCACTGGTCAAGGCCGGTGGGTCGATCAACACGGACACCGCCCGCTGGCTGTTCCTGGGCTTCTTCGTGGCTTTCGCGATCAAAGCGCCGTTCTTCCCGTTCCACACCTGGCTGCCGGACTCCGGCGGCGCCGCCCCGGCCGGTGCGGCCGCGCTGCTCGTCGGCGTGATGGACAAGGTCGGCACGTTCGGCATCCTGCGCTACTGCCTCCCGCTGTTCCCCGAGGCGTCGCGCTGGTTCGCCCCGGCCGCCCTGGTCCTGGCGGTGATCGGGATCATCTACGCGGCGCTGCTCGCGGTCGGCCAGAACGACCTGAAGCGCCTGGTGTCGTACACGTCGATCGCGCACTTCGGCTTCATCGGGATCGGCATCTTCGCGTTCACCACGCAGGGCGGCACCGGCTCGGTGCTCTACATGGTCAACCACGGCCTGGCCACCGGCCTGCTGTTCATCGTGGTCGGCATGTTCGTGGCCCGGCGCGGATCGGCGCTGGTCAGCGACTTCGGTGGAGCCGGCAAGCTGGTTCCGGTGCTGGCCGGGGTGCTGTTCTTCGCGGGTCTGGCCTCGCTGGCGCTGCCCGGCACCGCCCCGTTCGTCAGTGAGTTCCTGGTGCTGATCGGCACGTTCAGTACGCACAAGCCGTACGCGGTGATCGCCACCGCCGGGATCGTGCTGGCCGCGGCGTACGTCCTCTGGATGATCCAGAGAACCACGCAGGGCACGCTCAACCCCGCCCTGGACGCCGTGCCGGCGATGCGCAAGGACCTCACGCTGCGGGAGAAGGTCGTGGTCGCCCCGCTGATCGTGCTCCTGCTGGTGCTCGGCTTCTACCCGAAGCCGGTCACCGACGTGATCAACCCGGCGGTGCAGGCCACCCTGCAGGACGTCGGCACGCAGGACCCGACCCCGACGGTCGCGGACGGAAAGGCTGGCCGATAACCATGGGAGAGCTCAAACTGCCCCCGATCGACTACGGCGCGCTGGCGCCCATGTTGATCCTCTTCGGGGTGGCGTGCCTCGGGGTCCTCGTCGAGGTGTTCGTCCCGCGCCGGTCCCGCAACGCCGTCCAGCTGGTGCTCGCGCTGCTGGGCGTGGCGGCCGCGCTGACCGTCCTGGTGATCAACCGGAACACCCGGATCGTCACCATCGGCGGCGCGGTGGCGATCGACGGCCCGACCGTGTTCCTGCAGGGCTCGATCCTGGTGCTCGGCGCGGTCTCGCTGTTCCTGATCGGGGAGCGCTCGGTGGAGGCGGGCGGCGCGTTCGTCGCCCAGGCGGCCGTCCTGGTCGGCTCGGACAAGGACAGCCGGCAGTCGGCCGGCCAGCCGGGCCTCACCGAGGTGTACCCGCTGGCCGCGTTCGCGCTCGGCGGCATGCTGCTCTTCGTCGCGGCGAACGACCTGCTCACCATGTTCGTGGCGCTGGAGGTCTTCTCGCTGCCGCTGTACCTGCTGTGCGCGCTGGCCCGCCGCCGGCGCCTGCTCAGCCAGGAGGCCGCCCTCAAGTACTTCCTGCTCGGGTCGTACGCCTCGGCGTTCTTCCTGTTCGGCATCGCGTTGCTGTACGGCTACGCCGGCGGCGTCCAGCTCAGCGTCATCCACCAGGCGGCCGCCAACCCGCAACGCAGCCAGCTGCTGCTCTACGGCGGCTTGGGCCTGGTCGCGATCGGTCTGCTCTTCAAGAGCGCGCTCGCCCCGTTCCACATCTGGACGCCGGACGTGTACCAGGGCGCGCCGACCCCGATCACCGCGTTCATGGCGGCCTGCACCAAGGTCGCCGCGTTCGGCGCGCTGCTCCGCGTGCTCTACGTGGCGTTCGAGGGGGTGCGCTGGGACTTCCAGCCGGTGCTGGGCACGGTCGCGGCGCTCACCATGTTGGTCGGCGCGATCCTGGCGGTCACCCAGACCGACATGAAGCGGCTGCTGGCCTACTCGTCGGTCGCCAACGCCGGCTATCTGATGGTCGGTGTCCTGGCGCTCAACCCGGACGGCCTGAGCAGCACCATGTTCTATCTGGTGGCGTACGGCTTCTCGGTGCTCGCCGCGTTCGCCATCGTCACCCTGGTCCGGGACTCGGACGGCGAGGCGACGCACCTGTCCCGCTGGGCCGGGATCGGGCGGAAGAGCCCGCTGCTCGCCGGCGTCTTCACGTTCATCCTGCTGGCCTTCGCCGGCATCCCGCTGACCAGTGGCTTCACCGCCAAGTTCGCGGTCTTCGGGGCGGCGGTCGCCGGCGGACAGACCTGGCTGGTCATCTTCGGTGTCGTCACCAGCATGCTGATCGCCTTCCCGTACCTGCGGGTGGTGGTGCTGATGTGGCTCTCCGAGCCCGGTGAGACCACCCCGGCGGTGTCCATCCCCGGCTTCCTCACCTCGGCGGCGCTGGGCCTCGGGGTGATCGTCACGGTGGCGCTCGGTGTGGTGCCGGCGCCGCTGATCGACCTGACGCGTGAGGCCTCTCAGTTCGTGCGGTGATCTCCGCGGTCAGCGGCGGCCCCGGCTCAATGCAGCCGGGGCCGCTGTCGTTGATCGTGTCCAATTCAGATCATCACCGTGGAGTGCCCGGCCCGCTTGGCGGACCGCGGAGCCGGGACGACGCGACGCCGGCCGGGGGATCCGGCTGCCGCGGCTCTCGAAGCGGCCGAGCCGGACCGAGGGTGTTCGATCGATCCGGACCGGCGACGCGCGGCCGGGGCGGCCCCGGTTTTGCCATCTGGAACACCAGAATCTGGCCGACCGGTCCATCACGTGGGACGCCGGCCGCGCGGGCCGGGACGGGCCGGGCCAAAGGTGAGTTTTGATCTTGTGAGTCGTACCCCTGGGACAGAATCCGGCGGGCCGGTATGGCATCGTGGGAGCGTGGTGAGCACCGGTGAGCTGACGCTGTCGTCGCTGGGCCTCGACGTCGATCCGGCCATGGACGCGTCGGTGTCGGCGACGCTGGCCGCTGTGGAAGAGGCGTTGCGGGCTCACGTCGCCAGCGCCGATCCGCTGGTGACCGAGGCCGCGCGTCATCTCGCCGACGCCGGCGGCAAGCGCCTGCGGCCGATCCTGGTCGCGCTGGCGGCCCAGTTCGGCGACCCGTCCCGCCCCGAGCTGGTCGACGCGGCGAACGTGGTGGAGCTGACCCACCTCGCGACGCTCTACCACGACGACGTCATGGACGAGGCGCCGGTCCGCCGGGGCACGCCGAGCGCCAACGCGCGCTGGGGGAACTCGGTCGCCATCCTGGTCGGGGACTACCTGTTCGCGCAGGCCGCGGAGCTGGCCGCCAAGCTGGGCACCGAGGCCGTGCACCTGCAGGCGCAGACGTTCTCCCGCCTGGTGCACGGCCAGATCGCGGAAACCGTCGGTCCGCGCGGCACCGACCCCATCCAGCACTATCTACAGGTGATCGCGGACAAGACCGGGTCGCTGATCGCCACCGCGGCCCGCTTCGGGGGGCTCTTCTCCGGGGCCCGGCCCGAGGTCGTCGAGGCCCTCGCCGGGTACGGCGAGCTCATCGGGCTGGTCTTCCAGCTCTCCGACGACCTGCTGGACATAGCGTCCGAGTCGATCCAGTCGGGCAAGACGCCGGGGACCGATCTGCGCGAGGGCGTGCCCACGCTGCCGGTGCTCTACGCGCTGGCCGGGGACGACGCGGATCCGGCGGCGGTCCGGTTGCGGGAGCTGCTCTCCGGCGGGCCGATCACCGACGACGGGCTGCACGCCGAGGCTCTCGCGCTGCTGCGCGAGTCGGCGGCCATGAAGCAGGCCCGGGAGGCCGTGCGGGGTTATGCCGAGGCGGCCCGGGCCCGCCTCGCGCCGCTGCCGGACGGTGAGGCGAAGCGGGCCATGGAGTCTCTCTGCGACTACATCGCCGACCGTACGAACTGACGACCGTCCCCGCGCCGCCCACCGGTACGAACCGGCGACCGGCCCTCGTGTCGCCGGCCGTGCGAACCGGCGACCGGACTTCCGGGAATTGTCATCCGGCGTGCCTGCGGAGCAGGCAGCTGCCCACGAGCATGAGCGCGGCGGCCACTACCATGGCGCTCGAGGCGACTGTCCACATCGTGGGATAGCCCGCTCCGCCCGCCACCGCGCCCAGGGCGAGCGGGCCGACGCAGCCACCCGCGTAGACGCCGGTCTGGGTGATCGACGTGGCCGCGGCGGGGGCCTGTGGATGCAGGCGGACCACGGCGAACGTCATCAGGCCCGGCCAGGCCCAGCCGAAGCCGAAGCCCAGGACGACTCCGGCGGTCAGGGCGCCGGAGCCGGCTACCGAAAGCAGCGCCAACCCGAACGCGCCGCAGGCGAGCAGCGCCGCGATGGTCCCCACCTGCTGGTCCGGCCGGCGGTCGGCCTGCGCGCCGCCGACGATCCGGGCCGCGCCGCAGATCGCGCCGCCGAGCGTGAGGGCGAGGCCGGCCGAGGCCGGATCGATGCCGTGGGAGACCGCCGAGGACACCAGGAACGTGCCGAGCGCGTTGGCCGAGCCCGCCGCCAGCATGGCCGCCAGACCGATCACGATCAGCGCCCCGGTGGCTTGGCCGTGCTCCCGTGACCTGCGTGGGGACGACGGCTCCACCGGCACCAGCAGGATCGCCGCGCACGCCAGCAGACCGGCCAGGACGAACGCCCAGCGCCAGCCGGCGGTCAGGGCCACGGCCGGCACCGCCGCGCCGGCCAGCAGGGTGCTGACCGGGATGGCGGCCTGCTTCACGCCGAACGTGAGGCCCTGCCGGTGCGCCGGCACCTGCCGGGACAGGCTTGTGTTGCTGGCCAGCTGGCCCATCGCGTTGCCGGCCGCGCCGACCGCGAGGATCACCAGCAGGCTCCACAGTGAGCGCGCGGCGGCCGCGACGGCGATCAGCGAGGCGGCGGAGAGCGCGATGCCGGCGCGCGATATCCGGGTGGCGCCGTGGCGCTCGACCAGCACCCCGGCCGGGACCGAGGCGAGCGCGCTGACCCCGAAGTAGGCGGAGACCACGAGACCGAGACCGGCCGGGCTGAAATGAAGCTCTTCGCACACCTGAACGGCCAAACCGCCGACCAAGAAGACCGGTATCGAAACAGAAATGGTCGTGGTAAGGGCCCCGACCGTGGCCCGGGTGGCGTTTTGCCTGGTCGGTGCGGGGACTTGCGGGCGATTCGAGGCGGATGGCATCGGACGCAGACTAAGTCAATTCGGGCACGTTCGGACACGTCGCGTTCTATTGATCACACCCGCTGTGCAAATCGATCGTGATCCACATGCTTTTGGCATTCCGTCGCCGGATGTTTCTTCATATGGTGTAAGTCCCTGGCCTCGGAGGTAGCTGTGCGTGACCCCCTAGCGGAGCCGTCAGATCTCATCCGGAGCGTGTCGCGTGCCCTGCGCGTCCTGGAGTCGGTCGGCCGGGCTCCGCGCGGGCTCACGGTGAAACAGATCGCCCGGCGCTGTGAGCTGACCGTCGCGACGACCTATCACCTCGTGCGCACGCTGGCCTACGAGGGCTACGTGATCCGCCGCGAGGACGGCACCTACATCGTCGGCCTGGAGATCGCGGACCGGTATCGCGAGCTGGTGTCGGCGTTCCGTGGCCCGCCCGCGGTCGGCGACGCGCTGCGCCGTGCCGCGCTGGACACCGGGTACAGCCACTACCTGGGCCGGTTCGTCGGCGGGCGGATCGCGGTGACCGCGTCGGCCGAGGGCGCCCGGTCGCCGTTCCTGGACGACGTGGCGCCCGGCTTCGACGAGGGCGGGCACGCCACCGCGCTGGGCAAGGCGCTGCTCGCCACACTCACGCCCGACCAGCGGTCGCGGTACCTGCGGGACTACGGGATGCGGGCGTTCACACCGACCACGCTGACCACAGCGGAGGCGCTGGAGGCCGACCTGGCGGCGGGCGAGCGGCGCGGCATGCAGATCGAGATGGGGCAGTTCCGGCAGGGGCTCGCCTCGGCGGCCGTCGTGGTCGTGGCCGATCGGGACATGGAGCGGCGGCTGGTGCTCGCGTGCTCGATGCCGGCCGCGGAGATGCTGACCTCGGCGCGGGTGGTCCGGGCGAAGCTGACCGCCGCGGCGCGCAATGTCGCCGAGGCGCTCTCCGGTGGCGAATCCGCTACGGCCTGACACTGTTTCCGCAGCCCCGGCACTGTTACGTGACCGGATCGCTACAGTTTGAGGTGCGGCTTTAAGCGATATTTGAACCTCCACGCCGGTTGTCGCGTACCAGAGGACGGACGACGGGGAAGCCGGCTGGAGGCGACAGATGCGATGCGAGGACGGGCACGACGACGCCGCGTACGTCCTCGGTGCGCTGTCACCGGCGGAGCGCGCGGCATACGAGCAGCACCTCGCGACGTGCTCGTTCTGCCGGGAGGCGGTGGCCGACCTGTCCCGTGTCCCCGACATGCTCGACCGGCTCGACGCCGACGAGTTCGCCCGGCTGCTGGATCCGTCGCTGACGACGGTGAAACCCGCGGCGCCGGCGCATCGGCCGGCGGTCCGGAGTTTCCCGGCACGGCTGGTGAGCACGCTGGCGGCGGTGCTGCTCATCGTCGTGCTCGGCGGTGGGGTCACGTTGTGGCTGATGAACCGGCCGGAGCCGGGAAGCGCGGCGACCGGGCCGGCGGTGGCGATGTCAGCTGTCGATCCGGCGTCGCCGATCTCGGCGAACATCAAGCTCAACGGGACCGGTGGCGGGACCCGGGTGGAAATGGTCTGCCGGTATGCCGAGTCCGAGAAGCCGTACACGTTTCGCCTGGTGGCCTATGGTCCCGACGCTCAGAACGAGCAGTTGGGGTCGTGGATGGCGCGTCCCGGGGCGGAGTTCCGGATGCAGGGGAGCACGCATTTCTCGGTGGAGGGGCTGGATCGGGTGGAACTGGTCCGCTCGGACGGCAAGGTCATGTTGACTTATCGTCCCCGGTGACGGTGCTCAGGCCGGTTCCGCAGCGTTTTCGGCCGGTGCTGCGGACGTACAAAATCGGATTTGTTGGCTTTTAGGATGGGTCAGGCCGGGGTTGCGGTGGCTTCGGCGGCAGCGGCGGCCCGGGAACGGGCCGAGGCGCGGGCGCTGCGGATGCCGTCCGCGGTGAAGATGATCAGCGCGATCCAGACCAGGCCGAAACCGGCGAGGCGGGCGGCCGGCATCGGCTCGTGGTAGATCAGGACCCCGCAGGCGAGCTGCAGGATCGGCGCGACGTACTGCAGGATGCCGAGGCCGACCAGCGGCACGCGGTTCGCCGCGGAGGCGAAGAGCAGCAGCGGTACGGCGGTGGCCACGCCGGAGAAGAGCATGAGCACCGTGTGCGTGGCGGAGACGTGGCCGAACTCGGCGCCACCGTCCACATTGAGCCAGGTCAGGTAACCGAGCGCGGGCAGCGCCAGCACCGCCGACTCGATGAACAGCCCCTCGGCCGGCGGTAGCGACATCCGCTTCTTGATCAGGCTGTAGGAGCCGAACGAGGCGGCGAGAACCAGCGCGATGTACGGCAGATGTCCGTAATCGACGGTGAGGATCGCGACCGCCAGTCCGCCGATCCCGACAGCGATCCACTGCCAGGCGCGCAGACGCTCGCGTTGCACGGTCACGCCGAGCAGGACCACTACCAGCGGGGTGATGAAGTAGCCGAGCGCGGTCTCGACGACGCGGGACGAGTTCACGCCGTAGATGTAGGTGGCCCAGTTGACGCCGATCAGCAGGGCCGCCGCGGCGATCCCGCCGAGCAGGCGCGGGGTGCGCAGGACGCGGCCGAGGAAGCTCCAGTTCCGCATCACGGTGAGCAGCAGGGCCACGAACGCGACAGACCAGATCACCCGGTGAGCGAGGATCTCCAGCGGCGGGGAGGGCTGGAGCAGCTTGAAATAGATCGGGAAGAAACCCCAGAGGGCGTACGCCGTGAAGCCGTACAGATATCCGCGCCGCTCGTCGCTCATGCCCCTCACGGTAAGGGCGGATTGCGGATGCGGTCCTTGCGTATGTTCCAGGTCACGAGGCCAATCGGGGCTCACTGGCCTGCATTTGCCCTGCGTGTTCGCGTGTTGACCGGTGGCGTCCGTTCGTGTGCCGGCCGTCGCGTCTCGCCCCATTCGCGCCGGCCTGCCCGCGCGCTGCCTTGCCCGGTGTGACGCCGTCGCGTCGTCCGGATCGTCGGTCGCCGTGTCGCGCCTTCGTCGTCGCGCCTGTCTTGTCCGCGCGGGCGCCCGCGCTGCCGGCCGGATGTGCGCGCGGGGGCGGGGCGCCGACCGGCGCCCGCCCCCGTGGTGGCCGGGTTCGTCAGTCGTCGCCGTCCGGGACGAGCATGTTGAGCAGCCAGCTGACGATGCCGACGAGCAGCGCGCCGAGGAGCGCGGAGGGCCAGAAGCCGTCGACGTGGAAGCCCAGGTCGAGCCGGCCTGCGATCCAGCTGGTCAGCATGAACAGCAGACCGTTCACGACCAGCGCGATCAGGCCCAGCGTGAAGACGTAGAGCCCGCAGCCGACCGTCTTGATGATCGGCCGCAGGACCGCGTTCACCAGGCCGAAGATCGCCGCCACCGCGAGGAGCGTGCCGGCCTTGCCGGCCGCGGTCTCCGCGGTGAGGTCGATCCCGTCGATGATCAGGGTCGTGATCCACAGCGAGACCGCGGTGATCACGAGCCGGATGATGATGCCCATGGCACGGGATCGTGCCACGGCCGTGCCAGTAGCGGGCACGACACTCCGCGATCCTCATCCGCCGGTCGCCGGAGATTCCGGCATATTGACTTCTATCGCTCACCTGCCGATCGGCTCGGGTCGCCGATCAGGATCTTCTCGATCGGAGTCGGCGACAGCTCGGCCCATCGAACAGCGTGCGCACGGACGATGCCGACGGCGCCCGGCCGGATCCGGGCGAGCCGCGCGCCGGCGTCGCCGAGGTGGAGCGCGGATCCGATCAGCTCGGCCTCGTCCGTGCGGATCGGCTGGAGCACCACCAGGTCGGCCCTGATCGCGGCCGGGATGTCTGAGTCGGCGAGCCCGCTCCGGACGATGACTGTGGTCTCCCAGGGTTCGCCATACCCGGTGCGGCCGGTCCGGGTGAGTGTGGTGCCGGGCGGGGCGGACCCGCGGTCGGGCGGGAAGCCGGGCGGGGCGGAGCCGAGGCCGGGCGGGACGTCGGGCGGGGCGGAGCCGAGGTCGGGCGGGGCGTCGGGCGGTTCAGGGTCGCGGTCGGCGGCCGGGCCGGATGCGGAGGCTTTCGGCGCTGCGAGATCCAGGATGGTGAGCAGCGGGCGCAGCGGGGAGCCGGGCGGCAGCTCGACCGGGTGCGGGGAGGGCATGAGAGCGATGGTGCCGTCGGGGACGGACGCGGCACGGACGAACGGCAGCCACTCGCGCGGGCGGTGGCTGCGCACCAGCACCCGGGCGCCGACTGCCAGCGCCCGGAAGACCAGCAGCTGGGCACAGCGGAGACCGCCGATCAGCAGCACCTCGGTGTGCGCCGGGCGGAACAGCCGGATCGGGAGCGGGTGGCCGAGCCGGTTGCGGCCTATCGCCACGCCGGCCCAGGTGGTCGGCAGCACCAGACTGTCGTTGCGTCCGGTCCTGCGGGCCGGCGTGCCCTCGCCGTTCCGTGTGCTCCCGTCGGGGTGTGCGCTCGCGGCCCAGCCCGGGCCGGCCCGGGGCGGGTCGCCTGACCTGCCGAGGGGCAGCGTGGCGGTGAGGCCGTGCAGGTGGTCGCCGTCTCTTCGGCGCAGGCGCAGGTGCGCGTCGGCGGTCAGCCGGCGCAGGGCGGTCGTGGCAGCCTCCAGTGTGGCCGGCTCCGGCGCGGCCAGCCGCACGGACAGGCCGATCAGCGGTGGATCGGTGGACGCGGGCCCGGGCAGGTCGGCGGTCAGCGCCAGCGTGGTCACCGCGACCGGCAGTTGGAGCAGGCGGCTCAACAACTCGCCGGTGGGGGCCGCCCCGCTCGTTGTGCGCCCGTGGAACGTCACCTGGGAGAGCCCGCCGGCCCGCAGCACCGTCCACTCCTCGCGGACTCCGGCAGCCGGATCGGCGTACGTCGAATCGGCAATGGCACGGATCGCCGCTGCCCGGTCCAACGGCTGCGCCGCCAGGCGCTTGGCCACCCTGCGCACCAGGCCGATGAGCGCCCGGCGCAGCTCGCCGTCCGGCCAGTCCTCGGTGCGCAGGGCGCTGATCGTCAGCAGCGCCCTGGCGTGCGCGAGCGTGTGGTTCGCCCCGAGCATCTGATAGGAGCCGGTGACCGGTCCGCTCGCGGCGACGGCTGCCGGTGCGGGTGCGCCGGCCAGCAGCAGCTGGACCCGGCAGGGTGGTCGCTCCCGGCCGTCAGCGGGCAGCAGCTCCCACGGGGCGGGCAGCTCGTGCCGGGCCTCGGCGAGCAGGCCGGCCGGATCGCCGACCTCGAGGAGCATGGTGAGTCCGAAGTCGTCGGCGAGCACCGCTGCCGGTCCGCCCGGGAGATCTGCCGAGGTCAGCCGGATGCCCGGGACGGCGAGCCCGAGCACCGTGGCGGCCGCCCGGCGGCGGGCGCGGAACCGCAGGCCGGCGGTGAGCCATTCGAACGCCCAGCGCCCGCGGGGGCGCAGCCAGGTCAGGGCGAGCAGGAGCGTGGCCCCGGCCGCCGGCGCGATCAGCGCGGTGCCGCCGGCGGCCATGCCGATCAGCACGAGGACGGCGGCCACCTGGGTGGCGACGACCTGATGGATCCGTACGCCGGGGGCGTGTGGGGAGCCGGCCGACCGCCGTGGTGTCGCCGGATCGGTGGCCATGCGCACCCCCTTGATCGTGATGGGCGTCGATCTACTTGCGCGGCCCATGGTATGGCGAAATCCGGATCAGCCGTTTCCGTTGTCCACAGGCGGCAGTTATCCACAGGTCTGGATTCGGGGGTTTCGTCGCCGGCAGCCGGTCGCCTAGCGTCGGGGCCGAACCGTGAGCAGGTGATCACGCTGAGACTAGTGGCCTGTTCAAGGTGGTTATTCTGATGACACACGTCGATGCGTGTGCCGTCTCGGCAACTGTCCACAACGGAGATCGGGGGTGACCTCGGAGATGGCCTACACCCAGGCGCAATCCGCGGTGATGGTGAGCACCGCGGCGAAGTTCGACCAGGTCAACGGTGCGCTGCAACAGATGCTGAGCACGCTGATGTCCGAGCTGTCGATGCTCAACGGCGCGTGGAAGGGGCTGGGGGCGTCCGCCTTCGAGCAGGTGAGGACGCAGTATGCGGCCGACCTGCGGAGTCTCAACAGCGCGCTGGCCGAGACCGCCGAGTCGATCCGCGCGTCCGGGGCCGGCTATCAGGCCGCCGACTCCGAGGCCGCGAGCCGCGTCGCCCGTACCGGTGGCACCTTCACGCTGCCGCTCTGACTTTCTATTTCTCTGCAGGAGGATTCTGGTGAACGACGGTGTTCTGCTCGTCAACTTCGGTGCCCTGCGGCAGGCCGGCACCGATATCGACAAGGCGCTCGGCACCCTGCGGTCCCAGCTCGACCAGTTGGAGCAGGATGCCGCTCCGCTGGTGGAGAGCTGGGCCGGCGAGGCGCGCGAGGCGTACGCGCAGCGGCAGGCCAAGTGGCGGGCCGCCTCGGCCGATCTGGAGAGCATCCTGCGCCAGATCAAAGTGGCGGTGGACGAGTCGGCGGCCGACTACGTGGCGACCGAGCGCGCGGCGGCACAACGGTTCCAGTGACTTTTCCTCTACCCGTTCGGGCGCTCCCGATGGTCCGGAACGGGTGGGTTGAGGTCGCCCGTTCGCGTACTGGTCCGGGCGGTTGACACGGCTACCATCGGTTGTTGGATCATTGCGCCGGGCGATTGGAGCGCGCGTACCGGCTCGGCGTGGCCGGGAACCGGGCGCGCCCGGATACAACTCGGCTGTCAGCGCACTGCCGCCCATTGTCATTGCGGTTTGGCCTTGTAGGTTATACGCGTTGAGATGGCTCAGCCGTACGCGTGGGGAGAGGTGGACGTGTCCGAGTGGGAGCCGGTTACGGACGCCGAGGTCGCGATGCGCGACGCGTTGCGCATCGACGACCAGGAGTCCTATTTCCGCATCCTCGCCGGTGTCGACCTCCTGTTGCCGGTTTCGGCCGATGCGCTCGCCGGTCTGGCGCCGCTCGGCTGGGGCACCTGGAGCACCGGTGGGCGCACGCATGTTCTGGCGTTCACCTCACTGGAGGCGTTACGCGCCTGTCTCTCCGATTACACCGGTTCGTCCCGTCGAGTGCCGTATGCGGAGCTCGCGAACACGTGGCCGAATCTGGAGTGGTGGCTGGCGGTCAACCCCGGTCTCCCGATCGAGGGATATCTGCCGGCCTGGTTCGTCGCCCAGCTAGCGCGCGGTGACCTCCGCCTGCCGACCCGCGGTCCGGGCCGGGAGGTGCACGGCACTTCCAAGATCCAAGAGCTGGGTGCGGCCGCGCTCGCGGCCAAGCGAGCCGGTGAGGGTCCCGGCGGGCCGACCTATGACGCCGCGGGGGCGAACGGCGCCGCGCCGGCTTACCCGGCGTATGCGGCCGGGGCCTCCGGCGGTCCGAACGGCGTGCCGGCGCCCGGCCAGGGCGGTCCGCGCGCTCCTCAGCCCGGCCTTCCGCAACCGGGCGGTCAGCCCGGCCTGACTCCGGCCGGCCTGCCGCAACGTGGTGCGTCGCAGCCGGGCGCTCAGCCCGGCTTGCCGCAGCCTGGCCTGCCGCAGCCCGGCGGGGTGCCGGTTCCGGCCGGGGCTTCTCAGCTCGGTCCCGGCGGTGCGCCTTCCGGTCCTGGTGGCGCGCCCGGCTTCGGTCCTGGCGCCGCCGCGCCCGGGCCGGGTGGAGCCCAGCCGAGTGGTCTTCCGGCGGCAGCGCCGGGTCTGCCGACTCGGCCCACCACGCCGTCCGGCTTGCCTCTTCGTACGCCCGGTTCGGGCGATCCGTCCGCTCACCCCACTTCCGCGGCGCCGGCCGCGGCCGCGCCGGTTTCCGCGCCGGGTCGTCCGGGCGAGCCGCTGGGCCGCCCAGATGTGTCGTCGAGCCGGCCGGGCGAGCCGCTCGCTCGCCCGGGAGACGCCCCGGGCCGCCTCGGTGAGCAGCACGGCCGTCCCGCGGAGCCAGCAGGTCGTCCGGGAGGACAGCCGGGTCGTCCCGATGAGCGGGTGCCGGCGGCTTACCAGGCGCCGGCCGTGCCACGGGAGTTCCCCGGCGCTCCGGCCTCCGCGCCCGGAGCCTCTGGGCTGCCGGCCCGGACCCCGGCGAGCAGTGGCATGGCCACGCCCGGATGGAATTCGGACTCGGTGCCCTTCGGGCCGGAAAATGACCCGCGTGGGCCCCTGCAGGACCTGAACGCGCCGCTTCCGGTGCGTACTCCGATGGCCAACACGCCGCCGATCCCCGAGCACGTCAAGCCGTACGACCCGGCTGAGGCGCAGGTCGACCCGGGCTGGGCGGCGATCGGGAGCGGCCGCGGGCCGGACCTCGCCTCTGGTGCTCCCGGTGGCCGTGGCGCGGCCGTCCAGGCCGGAGCCGGGGCGGGTGTGCCGGCGGGATCCGGGAGCACGCCGATGCCGTCCCGCGGCGGTTCCGATCTTCCGCGGCGCCAGCCCGGGCAGACCGCGGGCCCCGGCCAGACGACGTCGTTCTCCGGGTTCACCAATCCGCGGACGATGCCCGCGGCCGTGTCCACGCCGAGCTTTCCGCAGGGACCGGCGTCGCCGCAGGCCGCGGCGGCGCAAGGTGCGGTGACGCCGGCCGTCCCGGCCTCGGGTGCTCCGGCTCCGGGCGCCCCGGGTTCGGATGCTCCCGCGCCGGGTGCTCAGGGTTACGGCGCGCCGGGTTCGGGTGCCGCCGGGCCGGGTGCGCCCGGTTCCGGTGCTCCCGCCTACGGCGCACAGGGTGCCCCGGCTCACGGCGCGCCGGGCTCAGGCGCTCCCGGGCTGGGCGCGCCGGGCGCCGGTGCTCCCGCCTACGGCGCACAGAACTCGGGTGCGCCTGCTTCGAACGCCCCGATCCCGCCCAACGGTCCGGGTGGCGCCCTGCCCCGCCGCCAGGTGACCCCGCCGTCCGAGCGGCCGTCCTCCATGGCGGCCGCGGCGCAGGCGCTCACCGGCGGGCGTACCCCGGCTCCGGATCCCCATCTCGCGCAGCGCGACGTCTCCGCGGTTGACCGGTTCGGCCCATCCGGCCCGGCTCCGGCGCTGCCGCGTTCCGACTTCGGCTCGGCCGGTGGCGACCGGTCGGGTCCGCCCGCGACTGGTGGCCGTCCGGGTCTGGTCCCGCCGGTGATCCCGGGCGCCTCCGGCGCCGGTCGGGGCCCTGACTCCGGTTACGGCGCGGGCGGCTTCGGGGCCTCCGGGCCGGGTAGCCAGGCCTCGGGACCGGGCGCCCCCGTCTCCGGCGCGGCTTTCCCCGGCGGTTCCGCGCCGGCTTACCCGGCTTCGGGCAGCCCGGTCTCGGCTTACGCGGCTCCGGCAAGCCCGGCGACAGTTCCGGGCAGCCCGGCGGCCGCCGGCGGCGTGGGTGCTGCCGGTGGCCTGGGAAGCGCTGCCGGCGGCCCGGCGACCCCCGGCAGCCCGGCGGCTGTCGGCGGCGCGGCCGGGGCGTACGGCGCCTCCGCCTTCGCGCCGCCGGCCCCCGGCCCCGCGTTCGGCATGCCGCCGCAGGGCAGCCCCGCCTCGGCGTACGCGAACCAGGCACATGCCACGCAGATCATCTCGCTCACGCCGGCCGCCTCGGCCGCGCCGGCCTCCGGGTCCTCCGGGCTCGGGGTCGCCGGCTCGGCGACCGGCGGCGGGTCCGGTCCGGGGCGGGGCGGCCGGAACCACGACGACTTCGTCCCGGCCAACGACACCGAGCGGGAGTTGCAGGAGGCCGCCGACGCCGGCAACACCGACGTCTTCCTCTCCACGCTGCTGCTGGCGAACGTGCTGGTCCCGGTGGCTCACCACTCCCGTCCGGGCAGCGCGCCCGGGGAGTCCGGCTTCGCCTTCCAGCCGGAGGAGGTCGGGGGCGAGAAGTTCCTGATCGTCTTCACCAGCAAGGACCGGCTCTCCGAGCACTACGGCGAGCCGACCCGCACGGTCGGCGCCCGGTTCTTCGAGCTGATCCGGAACTGGCCCGACCCGCACTGGTCGTTCGCCGTCAACCCGGGTACCCCGGTCGGCGCGAAGTACCCGGGCGCCCAGATCATCGCGCTGGCCAACTGGGCGGCCGAGGCCGGCCTCGGCGCCGACCCGGTCGACGGGCCGTCCGTCGAGGAGGCGGCCGAGGTGGTGCCTGCTCCGGAGCCGGCGAGTGACGAGGCGCAGCACGCCACGGTCATGCAGAAGACGATCGCCGCCGAGCAGGTCGACTACTACCTGGACCGGGGCTACGACCGGGTGGCCGGTTTCGTGCACCGGGCGTCCGAGGTCGAGCACCTGCGGACGCCGGCCGAGCTGTTCGGCGCCCTGGGGCTGAACTACGAGAACTCGCCGTTCCGGATCGACGCCGAGGAGGCGTTCGTGCTGCGCTGGCCGGCGTTCCGGCCCAGCCTGTACCGGATTCCCTACGGCGGGCAGAACGAGCAGGCGCTGCGTGCCATGGACGGCTGGGTCATCGAGCGCCCGCCGTTCCGCGGCAACGGGTTCGCGCCGGGCGAGGGACGCGACGTCATCGCCGAGTTCAAGGTGGACAGCGTGCGGCTGCCGCACGGTGCGCAGCTGTGGCGGATCGACGCGGACGGCAACGAGCGGATGCTGGCGATCTTCGACGCGGACGGGCCGCTCTGGCGCCGGGTGGGTGAGCACTGATGATGCGTGACGGGTACGTGGTGACCTGGCAGGGCCAGGAGTACGACGCGGTGCCGGACGGCGACAAGGTGCGGATCTACGCTACCCGCCAGGCGGAGGGCTTCACCGAGGTCAAGCCCGGGCGCTACGTGCGCGTCCTGGAGCCGGACGAGTACGACGAGGTGGCGTACGTCCGGACCCTGTGCACCTGGCGGGGCGAGCCGTTCATCGTGCTCGCCGAGGCGGATACCTGGCTGCGGCTGGAGTACACCGGCGGCCGCGCGCCGGTGGCCCGTCAGCTGGGGCTGGAGGAGTTCGACTACGGCGTCTACCAGGGCTGGGCCCCGGCGACCGAGATCCGCGACCTGTACGAGCATCGGGTCTGAGAAGCGAGGCCAGCGTCGGGTACGAGGACAGGGGCGAGCGCCGGCGCTGAGACGGGGCAGCGTCCTGGACGGCGCGAGGGCTCAGGTCGACGCGGTCCCGGAGTGAGGCGGCTCAGGACGGGGTCTTCAACCACCGCAGGATCTCGCCGGTGACCAGATCCGGTTGCTCCTGGTGGATGAAGTGCCCCGCGCCCGGGAGCAGACGCCACTCGTAGGGCGCGGTCACATACCGCCCCGACCCCTGCGCCGTCCGCGGGAGGATCGCCGTGTCCAGCTCACCGTGCAGCTGCAGGGTCGGCATCCCGAGCGGCTGCTGCATCAGCTTCACAAACCGGTACCCCTGCAGCCGCAGCGCGCTGCGCGCCACCCAGCGATAGGCCTCCAGCGCACAGAACGAGGCCTGCGGTATCTGCATCGCCTGACGGCATCGGTACGAGTAGTCGGCGAACCCGTCCGACGCCGCCCAGGCGGGACTGCTCCAATGCCGCATCAGCTCGCCGATCAGCGCGGCGTCGTCCCGGGTCAGGACGTGCTCGTACCTCGGGATCTGGAATTTGAGAATGGTGGCGGAAGCGGCGAACTGACCGCGCGGATCGGCGAACAGCGCGGCCCGCAGGCGCAGCGGATGCGCCGCGCCGAGCACCACCAGGCGATTGACCAACTTGGGGTGGAACGCTGCGGCGGCCCACCCGATCATCCCGCCGGCCCCGGCGCCGACGATGGTGGCGGACCGCTCGCCGAGGGCACGGATCAGACCCGTCACGTCGGCGGCCATGGTGTATCCGTCGTATCCCCGGGGGGGTTTGTCACTCAGGCCGTAACCGCGCAGGTCGATGGCGGCGGCCCGGAACCCCGCGTCGGCGACGCGGGTCATCACGTCGTGCCAGGCCCACCAGAACTCGGGGAAGCCGTGCAGGAAGAGGACGAGTGGCCCGGTGCCCATCTCGACCACGTGGAACCGGCTGCCGTTGGCGCCGACGAAGCGGTGGGTCCACGGCCCTTCCGCTAGTACCACCGAGTCGTCCATGTGGAAAGCGTATGCTCCGCTGTCACGCCGGGCGCGTGGCGCTGGTGAACCCGGGCCGGATCATCCGATCGGTTCGGCCGCGGTCATCGCCATCAGCTCGCCCGGACCGCAGTAGATCTTCAGCAGCGTGGTCTCCAGCTTGACCCGGACGCGGGCGCCCTGGGCCAGCGAGATGCCGTCGGTGTTGTACAACGCGTAGCGCTTGCCGTCGTCGGCGACGAGGCCGTAGCAGGGGCCGGTGCCACCGCTGGTGACCATGCCGGCCACCCAGCCGGTCTCCGGGAGGGTGTCGGTCGGCTCCTTGGGCGGCTTGTCGGTCAGCGTGACGGTGGGCAGGGGCTCCGGGGAGCCGGGCGGCGCCGACGCACTGGGGGAGGCGCCGCATCCGGTGACCAGTGCGGCGAGTAGGAGGCCCATGCGGGCCGTGTGCTGGGTGCGCATCAGAACATCCTTCCTGCGCGGAGCCGTCCTCGTTGGGACGAAACGCAGCACGAAACGGTTCCCCCAAATGGGCAGCGCCCGGGGAGTAGGGTCCCCGGGCGCTGCTTGGTGGGTGGATCAGTAGACGGCAACCGTCATCGAGGTGCCGAGCTGGCCGAGCACCGCGATCTTGACGCCCACGGCCGGCAGCTTGACGCCGGCGTTGGGCAGCTCGTCGTAGTAGTACTTGTCCTTGTCGTTGAAGATCGGGTCACCCAGCTGCGGCTTGACGACCGACTTCTCGCCGTTCAGGTGCAGGGTCATGCCGTCGGTCGGGAACAGGCTGAACGGAGCGTCGTAGACCTGGACCCGGGCACGCCACGGAACACCCGTGGGGTTGTTGAACGGCTTCGGGTGCGCGTCGATGTAGAGGTTGCGCCCCGTCCCCGGGTGCTCGTTGGTGTTGTTGTCGACCTGGGAGGTGTCCCAGTACGAGATGAGCAGACCGGTCTGGTAGTTGTAGTGCTCCACCCAGTCCGGCTTGGTGTTCGCCCACCCGAAGTTGTACGGGCCGTACTCCAGGTACTTGTCGTACGAGGTGTAGCTCCGGTAGCCCGCGATGTAGTAGTTCGGGTAGTCGCTGGTGGCGCTGGACCCGACGACGGTGAAGCCGTCCGCGGTCCACGCCGGGGTGCCCTCGGCACCGTCCGTGGAGACGACAGCGCCGCCGGCGGTGACGGTCAGGTCGTCGCCGAAGAAGCCGCCCGCGGAGACACCGCCGTCGGTGACGTAGTGCAGGCGGAACTGGATGCTCTTGCCGGCGTACGCGTTCAGCGGCACCTCGACCGGCACCCACGCGTTGTCCGACGAGCCGGTGATGCCCGGCGCGCCGCTGCCGTCCTTGGCGAACGGCTGGCCGCCGACCGTACCGTCGAGCTTGGTCCAGTTGGCGCCGTTGTCGGTGGAGGCCTCGGCGTACAGGTAGTCGTAGTCCTCCTCGATCGAGTACCGGCCCTGGAGCGAGACGCTCGCGGTGGTCTTGCCGGTCAGGTCGATCGTCTTGGACAGCGACACGTTCAGGTCGTCCGCGTTGCCGGAGAAGTACTGCTTGGTCCCGGCGTACGGAGCGCCCAGGTCGGTGGTGACCTCCTTGTCCGGCAGGTTCACCACCAGCGCCTGCTTCTTGCTGGTGTTGTACTCCTGCGGCCCGAGGTTCACGACCTTCTTCTGGCCGGCCTTGACCGACTCGTAGTTGAGCCAGCCGAGCTGCAACTTGTTCCACGCGCCCAGGTCACCCGGGTGCGTGCCGATGGCCTGGTCGTTCTTGGCGCCGAGGCGGCTCTGCGCCATCAGCGTCCAGAACTCGTTGTTGTTGTCGCCCAGCCCGCTGGTGTCGTAGTCGTCCGGGAGGCCCAGGTCGTGGGTGTACTCGTGGACGAAGACGCTCAGACCGCCGTTCTCCGGCTGGATGGTGTAGTCGCCGACCCACAGGCCGGTGTCACCGATCTGGGTGCCGCCGAGCAGGTTGCCGGCCGGGCCGCTGCTGCCCGCGTCGGTGGAGTAGGCGTACCACCGGTGGCTCCAGACGGCGTCCTCACCCTGGTACGGGTCACCGTCGGCCTGGTCGCCGCCGGCGTGGACGATCTGGAAGTGGTCGAGGTAGCCGTCCGGCTCGTTGAAGTTGCCGTCGCCGTCGTAGTCGTACCTGTCGTACTTGTCGAACTCGGCGAGCTCGGCCTTGACCTGGGCGGGTGTGGCGCCGGCCGCGAGCCGGTCGGCGTACCACTGGGTGACGGCGTCGCGGACCAGCTGCCACACGTTCGTGCAGTTGCTGCTGGCGCAGACCGCCGGGTCGTCACCGTTGGCGTCGGTCGGGTTGTCGTTGGACCGGCCGTACCGGGCCTCGTTGTACTTGACCTTGACCCAGTCGGTGACCTCGCCGTCGACGCTGTACCGGCCGGACGACTGGGTCTCGAAGTAGGTCTTGACCGACTCGGTGTCCTTGCCGGTGCCGAAGTACAGGTTCTGGTAGTACTCCTGCGAGTAGTCCTTCTGCCAGACCGTGGAGTTGTCCACCTTGCGGTCCGGCTCCGGGATCGCGTTGTGCAGCGGACCCTCGAACGTCGACGGGCCGGCGTACTGCGTCGTCGTGTCCTTGTCCGGGAAGGACGGGTGCCGCTCGTTGCCGAACTCCGTGAGGATCACGAAGATCTTGTCGGTCTTCTCCCGGGCCAGCTCGACGTACTGGTTCTTGCCGGGGTGGCCGAAACCACCGTTGCCGTACGTCTTGCCGAGGTTGACGACCTTGCTGCCGTTCCGGGTCTCCACCTTGGACTCGCCGCTGACCACCTGGGAGACGGCCTCCTCGCGCAGCGCGCGACGCTTCTCCTCGAGCGGGTTTGGCAGGTCATCGACCGGAGCGTTGTCTCCGGTCTGTGCCACCGGAGCCGGATCCGCCGCGGGCGCCGCGAGCGCCATCGTCGGAGCCATTGCTCCCACGGTGGTCACCATGGCGGCGCCGAGCAGTCCCACGACCACCTTGCGCACTACGTTTACCTCCGTTTTTGCGGCTGGGCATGGTGTGCCGCGCCCAGCGTCAAACGGCCCCGCGGTTCGGGACTAGAGGTGAACGTATGCAAAGTCCCCGATGTTCGGGGAAGGTCCAGGAGATTGATGACCAACAGTTACGTGTTATGGCCTGGTCATAACATCATAGTAGGCATAATGGACGAAAGGGCTGGCGGCGGTTACGCCATCAGCCCTTATAGATAACTGTCAGTCTTCGGACTTCGCCGACCTCATACCGGAACTGATCAGATCCATGACCGTCGAGTCCTGCAGCGTGGTGACGTCGCCCAGGGACCGGTTCTCGGCAACGTCGCGCAGCAGCCTCCGCATGATCTTGCCGGACCGGGTCTTCGGCAACTCGGTGACGAGCATGATCTGCCGAGGCTTGGCGATCGGGCCGAGCGTCTTGGCCACGTGGTCGCGCAGCTCCCTGATCAGCGCCTCGCCGGCCGCACCGTCGGTCGCCACGTTGCCGCGCGGGATGGTGAACGCGACGATCGCCTGACCGGTCGTCGGGTCGGTCGCGCCGACCACCGCGGCCTCGGCCACCGACGGGTGCGACACCAGAGCCGACTCCACCTCGGTGGTGGAGATGTTGTGACCGGACACCAGCATCACGTCGTCGACCCGGCCGAGCAGCCAGAGCGCGCCGTCCTCGTCCTTCTTCGCGCCGTCGCCGGCGAAGTAGATCCACTGGTCGCCGTTGCCGGCCCCGGCCCCGAAGCGCGACCAGTAGGTGTCGAGGAAGCGCTTGTCGTCACCCCAGATCGTGCGCAACATCGACGGCCACGGCTCGGTCAGCACCAGGAAACCGCCGCCGCCGTTCGGCACCGGGGTGGCGGTGTCGTCCACCACGTCGGCGCTGACGCCGGGCAGCGGGGTCATCGCCGAGCCCGGCTTCGCCGCTGTCACACCCGGCAGCGGGGAGATCATCACGGCGCCGGTCTCGGTCTGCCACCAGGTGTCCACCACCGGGGTACGCTCGTGGCCGATGTGCTGCCGGTACCACATCCAGGCCTCGGGGTTGATCGGCTCGCCGACGCTGCCGAGCACCCGCAGCGACGACAGGTCGTACTTCGCCGGGATGTCGTCGCCCCACTTCATCATGGTGCGGATCAGCGTGGGCGCGGTGTAGAGGATCGACACCTTGTACTTGTCGACGATCTGCCAGAACCGGCCGCGGTCCGGGGTGTCCGGGGTGCCCTCGTACATCACCTGGGTGGCGCCGTTGGAGAGCGGGCCGTAGACGATGTAGGAGTGCCCGGTCACCCAGCCGATGTCCGCGGTGCACCAGTAGACGTCGGTCTCCGGCTTCAGATCGAAAACCGCATTGTGGGTGTACGACGTCTGGGTCAGGTACCCGCCGGTGGTGTGCAGGATCCCCTTCGGCTTGCCGGTGGTGCCGGAGGTGTAGAGGATGAACAGCGGGTGCTCGGCGTCGAACGGCTGCGCCTGGTGCTCGCCGCTGGCCTGCTCCACAGTCTCGTGCCACCATTTGTCCTTCGCCGTCCAGGCGATGTCCTGCCCGGTGCGGCGGACCACCAGCACGTGCTCGATGCTCTCGCAGCGGGCCACGGCCTCGTCCACCGTCGGCTTCAGCGCGGACGGCTTGCCCCGCCGGTAACCGCCGTCGGCGGTGATCACGACCTTGGCGTCGGCGTCCTGGATGCGGGTGGCGAGCGCGTCCACCGAGAAGCCGCCGAAGACCACGCTGTGCGTGGCGCCGATCCGGGCGCAGGCCAGCATCGCGACAGCGGCCTCCGGGATCATCGGCAGGTAGATCGCGACCCGGTCGCCGGCGGTGACACCCAGCTCGGTCAGCGTGTTCGCGGCCTGCGAGACGAGCTTCAACAGCTCGGCGTAGGTCACCGTGCGGGTGTCGCCGGGCTCGCCCTCCCAGTGGATGGCGACCTTGTCCCCGTTGCCGGCCTCGACGTGCCGGTCGACGCAGTTGTACGCCACGTTCAGCTCACCGCCGACGAACCACTTCGCGAACGGCGGGTTGGACCAGTCCAGCACCTGGTCCCACGGTTTCGCCCAGGTCAGCCGCTCGGCCTGGCGCGCCCAGTAAGCGAGCCGGTCGGAGGCGGCGTCCTCGTAGGCCTCAGCCTTGACGTTGGCGGCGGCCGCGAGGTCGGCGGGCGGCGGGAACTGCCGCGTCTCCGAGTACAGATTCTCCAGTGTCTCGCTCATGAGGGCGGCTCCTCTGCCGTGACCGGGGTCTCTATGTGTTGCACACTAGTTTCTGGGGGACGGGTCCGGCGAAAAGTCACATCCGGATGATCGTTCCTGCGCGAATCTTGCCATTTACACTCGCTTTTGTGCACCCCGTGTTTCCGTCGTTTTACCGGTTACCTTGTTCGGGTGGATCCACTAGCTCCCCTGCTCGACCTCGCTGACGTCGCCCCGGCCCTGGCCGCGGCCCGGGACAGCGTCGACGCCGCCATGCGGCACCGCGCCCTGCGCCGGCACGGAGGTCAGGTCGCCGCCGAGGCCAGCCTGCGCGCCGCCGTCGCCAGCGCCGCCCTGGAGGGCAACCGGCACGATCTCGACGACGTCCGCGCCGGCACCATCACCGACCCGGTCGTGCAGGGCGCCCTGCGGGTCGCCGAGGGCATCGGCGGCCTGGTCGACCTCTGGCCCCGCGCGCCCCGCCAGGTACTGGCCAAGCTGCACGTCCTCGCCGCCCGCGGCGTGGTCCCGGCCGACGATCTGGGCCGGCTCACCGGCGGCGCCGAGCGCATCGACGCGCTGGCCGCCCTGGTCGCCGGCAACGAGGAGACGCCGCCGCTGCTGCTGGCCGCGATCGTGCACGCGGAGCTGATCACCCTGCGCCCGTTCGCCGGCCCGGCCGGCGTGGTGGCCCGGGCCGCCGCCCGGCTCACCCTGATCGGCCGCGGATTCGACCCGCGGGGCCTGGTGGCCGTCGAGGCCGGACATCTGGCCCGGGAGCCGGAGTACGTCGGCTCGGCGGGCGCCTACGCGACCGGCACACCGGACGGAGTGCGCTCGTGGCTCCGCCACTATGCCGCAGCTGTCACGGCCGGCGCCGGGGAGATCAGCACGATCGGTGACGCGGTCCTGGCGGCTGTCTGACCTGTGATCAGGTAGACATCGCATAATTTTCGGGTGGCTGACAACTGGGTGCGCCCGTACGAGCCCGGCTCCGGACGCTGGCTGGTCATCGCCTGGGAGGCGTTCGCCCTGGCGCTGCTGAGCTGGGCCACCATCCGGCAGTTCGACCTGATGGGGCACGGTGTCCGGGTGGTCGCGTGCCTGCTCGCCGCGGTCTGGGTGGTCGGCGCGTGGCGGATCTTGCAGCTCGGGGTGTACGTGAGCGCCGAAGGTGTGCTGATCCGGGGTCTGCTGCGCTCGCGGGTGATGCCCTGGCCGGAGATCGCCGGGGTGCACCTGCGGCGGGCCACGCACCGGCTGGGCCCGTGGCGGATCGAGAGCGGGACGACGGTGCTGCTGGAACGGCGGAACGGCCAGACGGTGAACACCGAGTTGTGGGAGCAGGGGGTGGACTTCCACTCCCGGCCCAAGGTGTTCCGCGCCGTCTACCAGGAAATCCGCGCCCGCCACCGGACCGCGTCCGCCCCGGAGTGACGTCCGGTTCTGATCAGAGCCGGCGTCCGCCCGCGAGTGACGCCCGGTTTTGATCAGAGCCGGCGTCCGCCCGTGAGTGACGCCCGGTTGTGATCAGAGTCGGTGTCAGCCTCCCGCTGACGTCCGTCGCTGGTCAGGGCCGGCCGTCGGTCGCCGAAAGCGTCGCCCCAAGATGAGAGCCGGCGTCCCGCACAGGGGCGCCGGCTTTGCGCGTCCGGACCGGGTTATCAAGCGTGCACTTGAGTTGTCGTCGACGGTCCAGCGGCCTGGTGGTATCGATCCCCGTACAGGCGGAAGACCACCTGCGGCGCAGGTCCCGTCGCAACATGCCTGCCGTGGCTGATCGCGCGTGGGTTCCCGGTGGCCGTGCACGGTGCCGATTTTTCAATGGCTCCGTGCCTTCTTTTCTACGCCGCTCGCGGCTTGATCGCCAGGTTTCAGCCCGGCAAATCTGGCGATCCCGCATTACTCAGACCAATGCCATCTGCCCAGGTCACTGCGGACCAGTCCGGTCCCGCAACCCCGGCCGCTCGGCTGAGGTTCAGGGGTGCTCGGCGTGCCGGAGGCGCGCCTGGCTCCGAGCTGGTTCCGATGAGCCGGCAGCCAGCGGTCTCTTGGGGTGCGGGGGAGGGACCCTCCGCGCGGGCTCGGTGTTGTTGGCTGGGGCTTGGGGTGTCTCCGGGTACCGGAGGCGCCCCGCGCGGCCAGGCGGGAGCCGGGGCGTGGCTGGCGAAGGCGCGGGCTGGGGATCGCGAACGAACGCCACGGGACCCGGGCTGCGGAGGGGGTCGCTGTGGGCGTACCGGACAATCGGTCTCAGGCGGCAGAGGCGCGTGACCGGCGGTGGCGGCCGTAGAGAGCGAAGCCGATGGCGACGCCCACGCCGACGCCGAGAGCGGCGGCCGTGATCGGGACGGCCGGGCGGTCGCGGAGGCGTTTGCCGAGCGCGATCGGGTGGCGGAACTCCAGGACCGGCCAACCGCGGTCGATGGCCACCCGGCGCAGCGTCCGGTCCGGGTTGACGACGCTGGGGTGACCGACCGCGTCGAGCATCGGGAGATCGCTGCTGGAGTCGGAGTAGGCGAAGCAGCGGCTCAGGTCGTAACCGCGCGTGTCGGCCAGTTCCTGGATGCCGACCACCTTGGCCGGGCCGGCCGCGTAGAACTCGACCTTGCCGCTGTACCGCCCGTCGACGATGGCCATGCGGGTGGCGATCACGTCGCGGATGCCGAGGAGCGCGCCGATCGGGCGGACCATCTCGTCACCGGAGGCCGAGACCAGCACGACGTCACGGCCAGCGGCCTGGTGCTCGGCGATCAGCGCGGCGGCCTCGGCGTAGACATAGGGATTGATCAGCTCGTTGAGCGTCTCCGCGACGATCTGCTGGACCTGCTCGACCCGCCAGCCCTTGCAGAGGGCGGCCAGATAGTCCCGGGTGCGGGCCATCGCCTGCTCGTCGGTGCCGCCGCCGAGCCGGAACATCAGCTGGGCATAGGCGGACTTCACCACGTCACGTCGGCTGATCAGGCCGTCGCGGTAGAACGGCCGTCCGAAGGCCAGGGCGCTGGACTTGGCGATGACGGTCTTGTCTAGGTCGAAAAACGCGGCGCTGGGGCCCACGGGCCGAAAGTGTAGCCGCAAGCCGCTCGGGCGCGGATACCCGATCACCGTGACTCGCAGTGAAACGGTCAGACGGGCAGGGACCATGCATTGAGTTACATTCGGTACTCGACTGCCGTCTGAGTCTGAGGCAGACTTGTGTTTGCGTCTGGGAATAGTGTTGTTACCGTCGCGTCCCGTAAACCCAGTGCCAAGACCTCAGTGACAAGCCCTCGGTGGCTGCGCCCCCCGCGGTTCACCGAGTTGATTCGGCTCGACCCCCCCGGAGCCGAATCTCAGGACGACCCCCGTCTCCCCCGACGGGGGTCGTTCCCTTCACGCCCCGGTCGCCGCCTCGTTGGTCGGCTCCAGGAGATCGCTCTGGCCGGCGGTGTCGGTGAGGCCGAAGAACTCGCTCAGACCGGTCACCGTGAGAACACGGCGGAACGTCGGGGTGGGATTGATCACCATGAAGCGGGCATTGCTCGCGGTGGCTGCCCGGTAACCCTCGATCAGCGCGCCGAGGCCTGTCGAGTCGATGAAGGACGCGTCTCGCAGATCCACGTGGACGGTCGGCGGTGACCAGTCGGTGATGGCATCCCGGATGCCGTCGGCCACATCGTCGGCGTTGGAGTAGTCGATCTCTCCGAACACCGTGACCGTGACCGTGCCGTCATCCGCCAGCGTGGTCCGGATCGAGTTATCCATGCCAACTCCGTCGGTCCGTGTCGGGACAACATACCCAACGCGCGCCGGTCCATTCGCCAGTGGCCGTACCAAAATCAGCCGTTCGCCGGGGCCTGTCCACAGCCTCCCAACTTATCCACACGTGGCGAGCTCGTCGATTGCCGGGACAGTGGGCGGACCGCGACGTTGGGCGGGCCCAACCGCGCCCACCCATCGGAGACCGCGATGTCCCTGCCGTCCCGCCCGCTCCTGGTCACCGCCGACACCGAACTGCTGGACGACCTGCTGCGTCTCGCCGCCGCGGCGGGCCGTGAGGTCGACGTGGCGCCCGATCCGGCCGCCGCGCGACCCCGCTTCCTGCCCGCCCCGCTCGCGCTGATCGGCGCCGACCAGGCCGCCGCCTGCGTACGCGCCCGGCTGCCGCGCCGGTCCCGGGTGATCGTCGTGGCCCGCGGCGCGCCGGGCGACCAGCTCTGGTCCGTGGCCGAACCGCTCGGCGCCGACCACGTCGCGGTCCTGCCCGAAGCCGAACCCTGGCTGATCGAGCAGCTCACCGGGGAATCACGCTCGCCAGCGGTGTCGCGCACCGTCGCGGTGATCGGCGGCCGCGGCGGCGCGGGGGCGAGCATCCTCGCCGCCGGCCTTGCCGCGATGGCCGTCCAGGCCCGGCACCGAACCCTGCTGATCGACGCCGATCCGCTCGGCGGTGGGCTCGACCTGGTCCTCGGCTGGGAACGGGTGAGCGGCCTGCGCTGGCCCGGACTGGCCGGCGCCGGCGGCCGGGTCGACCCGCCGGCCCTGCTCGGCGCCCTGCCGCACCGCGGCGACCTGGTGCTGCTCTCCTTCGACCGGGACGAACTGGCCGGGGTGCCCGCCGAGGCGATGGCGGCCACGCTGGACGCCGCCCGGCGCGGCCGCGACGTGATCGTCGCCGACCTGCCGCGCCAGCTCGACGACGCCGCGGTGCTGGCCCTGCAGGCCGCCGACCGGACGCTGCTGGTGGTCCCGGCCGAACTGCGCGCCACCGCGTCGGCGGCGCGCACTCTCGCCCAGGTACGGCCGCACTGCGAGCAGGTCGCGGCAGTGGTGCGCGGGCCGGCGCCGGGCGGACTGAAACCCCGGGACATCGCACACACGCTCGGGGTGCCGCTGGCCGGATCGCTGCGGCCGGAGCCGGCGATGTGCCAGGCGCTCGAGCGTGGGACCGCACCGACCGCCGGCGGCAAGGGGCCGCTCGCCGACCTCTGCCGGCGGCTGATCGACGAGTTGATGAGCACACGGGTGGTGACGGCGTGAGCATGGTCGACCGGGTACGGCGGCAGTTCGCGTACGAGGGGGTGGAGGCGACCTCGGCGGCGGTGGTGAACGTGGTCCGCCGGCAGGGCGGGGTGCTCGGCGACCGGGCCGTGCTGCGGCTCGCCGACCAGGTGCGCGACGAGTTGATCGGAGCGGGGCCGCTGGCGCCGCTGCTCGCCGACGAGAAGGTCACCGACGTGCTGGTGAACGGGACGCAGGTCTGGGTCGACCGTGGGGCTGGGCTGCAGCGGGCGGCGGTCCGGCTGGGAGAGGCCGGGGACGTACGGCGGTTGGCGCAGCGGCTCGTCGCGGCCTGTGGGCGGCGGCTGGACGACGGGCAGCCGTATGCGGACGCGCGCCTGCCCGACGGGACCCGGGTGCACGCGGTGCTGCCGCCGGTGGCGACCCAGGGGCCGTACCTGTCGTTGCGGACCTTCCGGCAGCGGCCGTTCAGCCTCGGCGACCTGGTCACCCACGGGACGGTGCCGGCCGTGGTGGCGCCGCTGCTGGAGGCGGTGGTGGCGGCGCGGTTGGCGTACCTGGTCACCGGCGGCACCGGCAGCGGCAAGACCACCCTGCTGGCGACGCTGCTCGGGCTGGTGCCGCCGACCGAGCGGATCGTGCTGGTCGAGGACGCGGCCGAGCTGCGCCCGGTGCATCCGCACGTGGTCGCCCTGCAGGCACGAACGGCCAATGTGGAGGGAGCCGGCGCGGTGGGGCTGACCGACCTGGTCCGGCAGGCGCTGCGGATGCGGCCGGACCGCCTGGTGGTCGGGGAGTGCCGGGGAGCGGAGATCGTCGATCTGCTCGGGGCGCTGAACACCGGGCACGACGGCGGGGCGGGGACGTTGCACGCCAACGCGCCCGGGGACGTGCCGGCCCGGCTGGAGGCGCTCGGACTGCTCGGCGGCCTGCCGCGGGCGGCGCTGCACGCTCAGGTGCTGGCGGCCTTGCAGGTGGTGCTCCAGGTCCGGCGGACCACGAGCGGGCGGGTGCTGGAGTCGATCAGCGTGCTGGCGCCGTCCGGCGAGTCGCGCCTGACGACCGTGGCGCCGGCCTGGGAGAGGCGGTCCGGCGCCGGCGCGGGGTCGCGGGTGCTCGGGCGGATGCTGCTGGACCGCGGGGTCCGGGTGCCGCCGGTGCTGGGGGCGTCGTGACCGGGGTGCTGGTGGCCTGCCTGCTCGGCTGCGTGGTGGCGCTCGCCTGGCCGGGCGCCGGCGTGCTGGCTCGGCTGTCCGGGCGGGGGCCGGCCGTGCGGCTTCGCGGGTTGCCGCGGGTGCGGGTGCCTCTCGACCGGCGGGCGGTCTTCGCGGCCGCCGCGGTGGCCACCTGTGCCGGGCTGCTGCTGGGCGGGCCGGTGGCGGCGCTGGTCGGGGCGGTCTATGCCGGGCTGGGCACGGCGGAGTGGGTACGCCGGGCCGGGCGCAAACGGGTGGCCGCCGGACGCTCGGCGGCGCTCGACGGCCTGACCGCCCTGGTCGCTGATCTGCGGGCGGGATTGCCGCCGGCCATGGCGTCGTCTTCCGTGGCTGGTCTGCTCAGCCTGTCCGCAACCGGTCCGGCCGGGGCCCCGGTGGCGGGGTGGCTGGCCGGGGACGGGCGGATCGCCCGGCTGACCGGGGCGGTGTGGCGGTTGGCCGAGCGGACCGGGGCGCCGGCGGCGGATCTGCTGGACCGGATCGAGTCGGATGTCCGGGCCGCGGATCGGGCGGCGGCTTCGGCCGCTGCCCAGGCGGCGGGCGCGCAGGCGACGGCGTTGCTGCTCACGGCTCTGCCGGTGGGCGGGATCGGTCTGGGGTACGCGATCGGGGCCGATCCGTTGCGGGTGCTCCTGCACACGCCGCTGGGAGCGGGCTGTGCGTCCGTGGCGTTGCTGCTGCAGTCCGGTGGGCTGCGGTGGGCGCGGCGTCTCGTGGACGGGCCGGGCTGATGGCGGAGTCGTGCGGAGCGGCTGCGGTGCTGCGACCGGGCGGGCCGGTGCGGGCGCCGCTGCGGGAGTGCTGTGTGGCGGCGCTGATCGGGGCGCCCGCGCCGGCGGCGGCCTGCCGGGCCACGGTGGTGCGGGCGGCTCCGGCGCGGTCCGCGCGGTCGTGCGACGGGCCGCCGGCTGTCGTCGTGCCGCGTGCGGAGGCGGCGTAGGCATGGCCGTGACCTTCGCTTTCGTGGTGGCGGCCGGGCTCGTGCTCGCGGCGCCGGTGCTGCACCGGCGGGCCGGGCGGCGGCTGGGACGGCTCGGCGCGCCGGCCGGAGCCCCAGCCGTGCGGCCTGACCTGCGGAACCGGATTCTGCTCGCGGGGCTGGTCGCGGTCGGGGTGGCCGGGTTGATCGGGGGCTGGTGGGGCGTGCCGGTCGGCTTCGTGGCCGGCGTGGGCGCCGAGCGGTTGCTGCGCCGCCGGGAGCCCGCTGACGTCCGGCGGGAGCGTCAGGAGGCGCTGGCTGACCTGCCGCTCGGTGCGGATCTGCTGGCCGCGGCGTTGCGGGCGGGTGCGCCGGTGGACCGCGCGGCGGCCGCGGTGGCGGACGCGCTCGGCGGGCCGCTCGGAGCGCGGCTGCAGCGGACCGCGCGGTCGCTGCGGCTCGGGGCGGGGCCGGCCGAGGCGTGGGCGCACCTCGGTGACGTCACGGGCGCCGAGCGGCTGGCCGCGGCGGCGGTGCGGTCCAGCGCCAGCGGCGGGGCGCTCGCCGGTGCGCTGGAACGGCTCGCCGGCGACCTGCGGGCGGACCGTTCGGTCGCCGTCGAGGCGGCGGCGCAGCGGGCCGGGGTGCTGATCGTGCTGCCGCTCGGGCTCTGTTTCCTGCCGGCCTTTCTGCTGGCCGGCCTGGTGCCGGTGCTGGTCGCCATGCTCGGCGAGGTGCTGTGAGCCATGACGTGGCGCGGAACTGACGGGCCAGGTCGTGGTGTGGGTGGGTGTGCCGCCGGATCGGTGGGCGCCCGGGTAAGGCGAGGGCGCGGCGCCGGGCCGCGCCGAGCGAATCGAGGAGGAGCACATGTATCAACTCGTCGCAGAGTTTCGGCGGCTGCGGATCGAGGCGGCGGACGCCGGGATGAGCACCGCGGAGTACGCGGTGGGGCTCTTCGCCGCGGTCGGCTTCGCGGGTCTGCTGTACAAGGTGCTGACCAGTTCGGCGGTCCAGACCGCACTGTCCGGGTTGATCACCAAGAGTCTGAAATGACCGGGGGTCTTGACGTGACAGCGGTGCTGACGTGAGACGGCGCCGGCGGCCCGGTGGCGACCGGGGTGCGTTCACCGCCGAGCTCGCGGCCGGGCTGCCGGCGCTGATGGTGCTGCTCTTCGCCGGGATCGCGGCGGTCTCGGCGGTGTTGGCCAAGGCGCAGTGCCTGGACGCGGCCCGGGAGGCGGCGCTGGCCGAGGCCCGCGGCGAGAGATCGTCGGTGGCCGTGCGGATGGCCCCGGACGGCGCCGACATCCGCATCGGCGGTGACCGGGAGAGCGTGACCGCGACGGTGTCCGTGCGGGTCAGCGTTCTCGGCGCGGCTCTGCCCGGGATCACCGTCACGGCCAGCGCGGTGGCGGCCCGTGAACCGGGCGCGCCGGGGCCGGTCACCGACTGACGGAGGTGGGGATGCGTCGAGACGAGCGGGACCGGGGCGCGGCGTCGATCTTCGTGCTGGCGGTCGGGCTCTTCCTGGTGGCGGCCGGGATGGCCGGGGCGATGGTGGTCGCGGCCCGGGTGACTCGGCACAGCGCGCGCACCGCCGCCGATCTGGCGGCGCTGGCCGGGGCGGGCCGGGCCGTCGAGGGTCCCGGCGTGGCGTGTGCGGTGGCCGCGCGGTACGCCGCCGCGAATCGGGCGCGGCTGACGTCGTGCGAGGTCAGTGGTCTGGAGGTGGTGGTCCGGACGGAGGTGCCGGTGCGCTCGGTGCCGATGGTGACCACCGCCGCCGCCCGCGCGGGGCCGGCGACCTACCCCGTTGCGCCGGGCACCGGGTAGGAGAAACCGGCTACTCGGAAGGGAGGGCGGCCGGCAGGTCCGGAGGGAGGGCGGCCGGCAGGTCCCGAGGGAGAGCGGCCAGGACGGTGTCGAGGACCTTGACGGCGCCGGGTTTGTCGAGGGGGTGGTTGCCGTTGCCGCACTTCGGCGACTGGACGCAGGAGGGGCAACCGGCTTCGCACGCGCACGAGGCGATGGCCTCCCGGGTGGCCTGCAGCCAGGCGGTGGCCGTGGCGTAGGCACGCTCGGCGAAGCCGGCGCCGCCCGGATGGCCGTCGTAGACGAAGACCGTGGGCGCCTCGGTGTCCGGGTGGTTCGCCGTGGAGAGGCCGCCGATGTCCCAGCGGTCACACGTGGCCATCAGCGGGAGCAGGCCGATCCCGGCGTGCTCGGCGGCGTGCAGCGCGCCCGGGAAGTCGGCCGGTTCGACACCGGCGGCGGCCAGGGCACGTGGGGACACGGTGAACCAGACGGCGACCGTGCGCAGCTGGCGTGCGGGGAGGTCCAGCGGGCGGGTGTCGATCACCTCGCCGCTGCCCAGCCTGCGCCGCTGATACGACACGACCTGGCTGGTCACGTCCACCTCGCCGAGAAACAGGCCGACCGGGCCGGCGTCCACGTACGACCGGACGGCGACCACTGCCACGTCGGTGACGTCACGGGCGTGCGTGGTCCAGTCCGGCTCCTCCGGGTGGACCAGGGCGATGGCGTCCTCCAGATCCAGGTCGTCGACCACGTACGTGACGCCCTGGTGCAGGTAGACCGCGCCGGCGTGCAGCATGACGTGCGACGAGCCCTGATCCACCGTGCCCAGCAGCCGGCCGGTGGCCGCCTCCACCACCTGGACCGGGGCGCCCCCAGTGCCGCGCAGGTCGACGTCGGGGCGGCCGCGTTCGGTCCAGTACCAGCCGGACGGGCGTTCGCGCAGCATCCCCTCGGCCACCAGCGCCTGGACCGTCGCGCGGGCGGCCTCGCCGCCGAAGAGCTCGAGGTCCGCCTCGGTCAGCGCGGCCTCCGAGGCGGCACAGCACAGTTGCGGCCCGAGGACGTACGGGTTGGCGGGGTCCAGCACGGTCGCCTCCACCGGGCGGCCGAACAGCGCCTCCGGATGGTGCACCAGGTACGTGTCCAGCGGGTCGTCCCGGGCGATCAGCACCGCGAGCGCCTCGCCGCCCGCTCGCCCGGCACGACCGGCCTGCTGCCACAGCGACGCCCGGGTGCCCGGCCAGCCGCAGATCAGCACCGCGTCCAGTCCGGCCAGGTCGACGCCCAGCTCCAGGGCGTTCGTCGAGGCCAGTCCCAGCAGTTCGCCGGAGATCAGGGCCCGCTCGATGGCGCGGCGGTCCTCGCGCAGGTAACCGCCCCGGTACGCGGCGACGCGGGAGCCGAGGCCGGGGACCGCCTCCTCGAGGGAGCGCCGGGCGATCGAGGCGACCACCTCGGCGCCGCGGCGGGAGCGGACGAAGGCGAGCGTGCGGGTGCCGGAGACCACCGCGTCGGTGAGGAGATCCGCGGTCTCCCTGAGCGCGGACCGCCGGACCGGTGGCGAGTTCTCCAGGTCGGAATCGAGGCCGTGGGAGGGGTCGCGCCCGGATGGGCGATCGAGGCTGCGGGAGGGGTCGTGGGCGGGGCCGGACGAGTGGACCTGCGGAGTGGCGGAGCGCGAGGCCGGGATGAAGGTGGGTGGCTCGACAGGCTCCGCCGGGAGCAACGGCGGCTCCCAGAGGGCGAACGTGACCGCCCCACGCGGCGAGGCGTCCTCGGTCACCGCGGTCACCGGCGCGCCGATCAGCCGGGACGCGCTGCCGGCCGGGTCCCCCGAGGTGGCGGAGGCCAGGATGAACGTCGGGGAACTGCGGTACCGGGTAGCGGTCCGGCGCAGGCGGCGCAGGACGTGGGCGACGTGGGAGCCGAAGACCCCGCGGTACGCATGGCACTCGTCGACCACGACGAACGACAGGCGCCGGAAGAACGTGGCCCAGCGGGAGTGGGCCGGCAACAGCGCGTGGTGCAGCATGTCCGGATTGGTCAGGACGAAGCGGGCGTGCTGGCGGACCCATTCGCGCTCCTCGCGCGCGGTGTCGCCGTCGAGCGTCGCCGGACGCACTCCGTCCAGGCCCAGCCGGCTCAGCGCGCGTAGTTGATCGGCGGCGAGGGCCTTGGTCGGAGCGAGGTAGAGGACCGTGGCCCTCGGGTCGGCGGCCAGCTTCGTGAGCGCCGGCAACTGGTAGGCCAGGGACTTGCCGGAGGCGGTGCCGGTGGCCAGCACCACGTGCGAACCCTGCCAGGCCAGGGTGGCCGCGGCCGCCTGGTGCTCCCACGGGGCGCCGATCCCCTGCCGGGCGAAGGACTCCCGGACGTCCGGGCCGGTCCACGCCGGCCACTCCGCGACCCGGCCGGTCCGGGCGGTGACCCGCTCGACGTGGGTGATCGGGGACTGCTCGGCGGAGCTGCTCCGGGCGCGCAGGCGATGCAGCAGCTCGGCGGGACCCGGGGCGATGGCAGTCACGCCAAGCACTGTGACACCACCGGCCCGCCGCGCCCAAACGCGGCCACGCCGGGCGGTGACACCACCGGCCCGCCGCCCCCAGACGCGGCCACGCCGGGCGGTGACACCACGGGCCCGCCGGTTCCGGACGCGGCCGCGCGGGCGCCGGGACACCACCGGCGACGGCGTCCCGGACGACCACGGGGTGATGCGTTGCGGAAATCCGGACGGCGGGATGATGGAGGGCCCAAACGGGTAGGACGGTGGGTGCCACGCGTCGCCCACCACCGGTCGGTGGTTAGATTCGCGGGGGAGATCAGGGAGGAGGACCGATGGAGCTGTCGCTGGCGACCCGCACCGTCGCCGAGCACACGGTGCTCGAAGTCGGTGGCGAGGTCGACGTTTACACCGCTCCCCGACTGCGTGAGCGCCTGATCGAGCTGGTCGACGCCGGCGCCCGGGACGTGGTGGTCGACCTGGAGCGGGTCGAGTTCCTCGACTCCACCGGTCTCGGCGTGCTGGTCGGCGCTCTGAAACGACTGCGGACCGCGCAGGGCACCTTCGGACTGGTCTGCGCCAAGGAGCCGCTGCTCAAGATCTTCCGGATCACCGCGCTGGACCAGGTTTTCCCGATCTTCCCGACTGTCGAGGCCGCCACCGAACGCGACGGCAGCGGTCCCGCTTCGTGATGGCTACGGTTCGGCTGTCCTTCTCGCCGGCGCCGGTGCATGTGCGCACCGCCCGGCTGGTCGGCGTGGCGGTCGCCCGGCGGGCCGGGGTGGACGAGGCGCTGCTGGACGAGGTGCGTCTGGCCATCGGCGAGGCCTGCACCCGGGCCGTCGCCCTGCATCGGCAGTACGGGCTCACCGAGTTGGTCACCGTGGAGATGTCGGACTCCGGGTCGTACACGGTCCGGGTCATCGACCACGCCCCGATCGAGGCGAGCATCGGCCTGACCAAGCTCCCGCCGGACGAGCTCGCCGCCGAGTCTCTGACCGAGGACGATCTCACCACCGGCGTCGGGTTCGCGCTGCTCGCCGGCTTCGTGGACGATCTGCAGGTGCGCCCGGTCGAGGACGGTCCGGGCACCGAGGTCCGCATGGTCTGGCCGGTGGCCCGCCGCTGAGCTCGGCCCGCAGGCGCCCACGCCCGGTGTGGCCGCAACAGTCACGCACGACGAGCCGTAACGCGCCCGCGCGACCCGCCGCGGCCACCCACAGCCTGAAGAACGCGGCGTAGGTTCCGCACAGCCGGCGACCTCAGCGGAAGCGAAGACCCGCACCCGTCGCCGCGTACGCCTTGAAGATTCTGACTCCAAAGAGTTGATCTTGCCGGCCCGGCCCGGTGTGTACGCCGGGCGATCCTTACCTGCCCTCTATCCTGAATCACGACATTTCGTTTTTTCCGGATAGCCGACTCAGGGAAAGCTCCGGCCAGGAAAAAGATCAACCGACGTGAATACCCATCCTTCCCAGCTTTAACACAGCGGTGAACATCACCGCGACACGGTAGGGGCGCGATGTGACGGCCGCCACGTGGGGCCTATACAGTACGCGAGTTGTCAGCTACTCGCTGGACCCGCGGCCGCGGGTCTGGTCGTTCGTTCCCCGGCTCCCCCGGGGAACGCGCCCGGGTGGTCTCGTCCGCTGTCCGGGTGCGGTCGGTGTGTAGGTAGGAGGACATTGATGTCCGGGACCTCGATAGACCTCGCCGCCGAGGGTGGCGGAGTGTCCCTGAGCGGATCCAACGTCGTATTCGTCATCGTCGCGCTGGTGTTCGCCCTGATCGCGCTGGGCTTCGCCGCGATGTTCGTCCAGTCGGTGCTGCGCACCGGCCGGGGCACCAAGAACATGCAGGAGATCGCCGGCGCCGTGCAGGAAGGCGCGTCGGCGTACCTCTTCCGGCAGTTCAAGACGCTCGCCGTGTTCGTGGTGATCGCGGTCGTGCTGCTGTTCCTGTTGCCGGTGCACGACACCGACAACGAGACCTGGGTGAAGATCGGGAGGTCGCTCTTCTTCATCGTCGGAGCGGTCTTCAGTTCGTTCATCGGCGGCGCCGGGATGGCCCTGGCGACGCGCGCCAACCTGCGGGTGGCCGCGGCGGCGGGTGCGCCCGGCGGCCGGGAGACCGCGATGGGTATCGCGTTCCGCACCGGTGGCGTGGTCGGCTTCCTCACCGTGGGGCTGGGCCTGTTCGGCGGTGCGCTGGTGGTGCTCATCTTCAAGAACGACGCACCGACCGTGCTGGAGGGATTCGGCTTCGGCGCCGCGCTGCTCGCGATGTTCATGCGGGTGGGCGGCGGCATCTTCACCAAGGCCGCGGACGTCGGCGCCGACCTGGTCGGCAAGGTGGAGCAGCACATCCCCGAGGACGACCCGCGCAACGCCGCGACGATCGCGGACAACGTGGGCGACAACGTCGGCGACTGCGCCGGCATGGCCGCCGACCTGTTCGAGTCGTACGCGGTGACCCTGGTCGCCGCGCTGATCCTGGGCCAGGCCGCGTTCGGCGAGAAGGGCCTGATCTTCCCGCTCATCGTCTCGACGGTCGGCGTGGTGATCGCGATCCTGGGTGTGTTCATCACCCGGCTGCGGCCGTCCGACCGCAACGGCCTGACCGCGATCAACCGGGCGTTCTACATCTCCGCGCTGGTCTCGGCCGTCGCGGTGGCCGTGGTCACGTTCCTGTACCTGCCCGCCACCTTCGCGGGGTTCGAGGACGCGGGGATCGCGAAGGACATCGTGGACAGCGGGCGGAACCCGCAACTCGTGGCGATCGGCGCGGTCGTGATCGGCATCGTGCTGGCCGCCGCCATCCAGGCACTGACCGGCTACTTCACCGAGACCAACAGGCGTCCGGTGCGGGACATCGGCAAGTCGTCGGCGACCGGCGCGGCCACCGTCGTGCTGGCCGGCATCAGCGTCGGCCTGGAGTCCGCCGTCTACTCGGCGCTGCTGATCGGCGCGGGCGTCTACGGCGCGTTCCTGCTCGGTGGCACGTCGCTCACCCTGTCGCTGTTCGCGGTGGCGCTGGCCGGCACCGGTCTGCTCACCACTGTCGGTGTCATCGTGGCGATGGACACGTTCGGCCCGATCTCGGACAACGCGCAGGGCATCGCGGAGATGTCCGGCGACATCGACGAGAAGGGCGCGCAGATCCTCACCGAGCTGGACGCGGTGGGCAACACCACCAAGGCGATCACCAAGGGCATCGCGATCGCCACCGCGGTGCTCGCCGCGACGGCGCTGTTCGGGTCGTACACCAACAGCCTGGCCAGCTCGCTCGGCGACGCCGGGATCACCGACGTGCAGGGTGAGATCTACCAGCTGCTGAACATCGCGAACCCGCGCAGCCTGGTCGGCCTGCTGATCGGCGCGGCGGTGGTGTTCCTCTTCTCCGGCCTGGCGATCAACGCGGTGTCCCGTTCGGCGGGCGCCGTGGTGATGGAGGTCCGGCGGCAGTTCCGCGAGTTCCCCGGGATCATGGACGGCACCCAGCGGCCGGAGTACGGGCGCGTGGTCGACATCTGCACCCGGGACGCGCAGCGCGAGCTGCTCACCCCCGGTCTGCTGGCGATCACCGCCCCGATCGCGGTGGGCTTCGGGCTGGGCGCCGGCGCGCTGGCGGCGTACCTGGCCGGCGCGATCGGCGCGGGCACGCTGATGGCGGTCTTCCTGGCCAACTCCGGTGGCGCCTGGGACAACGCCAAGAAGCTGGTCGAGGACGGCGCGCACGGCGGCAAGGGTTCGGAGGCGCACGCCGCCACGGTGATCGGCGACACCGTGGGCGACCCGTTCAAGGACACCGCCGGCCCGGCGATCAACCCGCTGATCAAGGTGATGAACCTGGTCTCGCTGCTGATCGCCCCGGCCGTGGTGACCTGGAGCGTCGGCAACGACGCGAACACGCCGCTGCGGGTGACCGTGGCGATCGTGGCGGTGGCGATCGTGACCTCCGCGGTGGTCTGGAGCAAGCGCAAGCCGATCTCGATGGGCGACGACTCGGCGCAGGCGGCCGCGGCCGGCGCCGCGGACACCGCCCGGGCCGCGCACGACGAGCGGCAGGCGCGGATCAAGGACAACGTGGGCTGAGTCCCGCTGGTGTCCACGACGGGCACCCGGCGCTTGCCGGGTGCCCGTTCCCATTGACTCGATCGAGGTGTGTGGAGTGCCCCGCGGAGGCCGTACGCTGCTCCCATGCGCGTGGTCCGAACGATCTCCCTCGCTCTCGTCCTCGTGCTCGCCGTGCCGCTGGGCGCCTGCTCCTCCGGGCACAACGCCGAGGCCTGGGCCGCCTCGGTGTGCACCGCGCTGGCTCCGTGGCGCAGCGAGATCAGCACCATGACCACCCGTACCCAGCAGCAGATGACCGCGCGCACCACGCCCGGCCAGGCGAAGGAGAACCTCGCCCGGCTCTTCGAGGGCGCCCGGGCGGCCAGCGAGACGGCTCGGGCGGGCGTGGAGCGGGCCGGGGCGCCGGACGTCACCGACGGGCCGGAGATCGCCGCGGCCTTCGTCGGCTCGCTGGCCGGTATGCGCGACGCGTACCGGAACGCCCACGACGGCATCGAGGCGCTCACCACCACTCCGGCCGCCACGTTCTACACCGAGGTCGGCAAGGTGGTGGACCGGCTGAACACGGAGTACGACAAGAGCGGCCTGGACACCTCGAAGCTGGACTCGGTGGAGCTCAGAGACGCCTTCGAGTCGCTGCCCGAGTGTCAATGACCGAGACCGGGTGGCCGCTCATACCGCGCGAGACCCTGCCTCCGCCGATACCTGTGGAGCGGCGTCCGCACCAGCGCGGCGTGCCCGGGACCCCGGGTGGCCGCCAGCTGTCGATGTTCGGCGCGGAGACGATCGAGCCGTCGCCGGCCGATCTCGCCGGGCTGCTGGCCGGTCCGGGCCGGCTGGGGCGCATCGGCGGGACGGCCCGGGTGTCCGTGGTCGTCGAGGAGGCGTGGCGGGTGCACGTGCTGGTCGCCGAGTTCGTCGCGCGGAACCTGACCGCCACCTGGGCGCCGGTGCCGGAGGAGAAACCGCGAGATCAAGATCAAGACTCGATCGAGGTACGGGCCGAGTCGCCCGGCCCCGGGGAAACGCCCGGGGAAGAGGAGATTCTCGACACTCCGGTGCCCCGTTTCGAGGTGCGTACGGCGTACTCCCGAAGATTGAACGCCCTGGCGGCCGCCTGGCCGGACGCCGCCGCCCAGCTCTTCCTCTCCGGTCCCCGGCTGCGGCTGTGGGTGGCCGCCGCCGGATCGCCCCGGCCGGGCGGCTTCCGGCTCGGCCTGGACCCCGCCAAGGACGCCCGCGCGATCGACGCCGCGCTGGTCCGGGCCGGTTTGGCCGGGCGGGTGTCGGAAGACGGACGGTCGTATCTCATCACCGGTCGTCGAAGGCTGATCCGGCTCGCCGAACTGGTCGGAATCCGTCCCGAGGCGGCGCCGCCGGAGTCGTGGCCGGGCGGCGCGGGTGCATGATCTTCCTGGATTGTGTCCGACATAACAGTGTCCTCCCGGTGTACGGTGTCGCGGTCGGACGCGTGCGGTGGCCGGACCGTTACCATCCGACTGCGGGGTTGCCCGGGAATGAGTGCTTGTCCGGCGCGTTACGTTGAACATCTGTGCCTCGCCGGGTGCGACAACGGGGAGCGCCGAGGATCGAAACAACTGGGAGTGCCGTGCCGAGTGACACCAGGACGACCCGTCTGGTCATCGTCGAGTCCCCGTCGAAGGCCAAGACGATCGCCGGTTATCTGGGCCCCGACTATCTGGTCGAGGCCTCCGTCGGCCATATCCGTGATCTGCCGCGCAACGCCGACGAGGTCCCGGCGAAGTACAAGGGGCAGCCGTGGGCACGCCTGGGCGTCGATGTCGACAACGGCTTCCACGCCCTCTACGTGGTCTCCGACAGCCGCAAGCAGCAGGTGGCCAAGCTGCAGAAGCTGGCCAAGGAGGTCGACGAGATCTTCCTCGCCACCGATGAGGACCGCGAGGGCGAGGCGATCGCCTGGCACCTGGTCGAGACGATCAAGCCCAAGGTGCCGGTCAAGCGGATGGTCTTCCACGAGATCACCAAGCCGGCCATCCAGGCGGCCGTGGCGAACCCGCGCGACATCGACCGCTCCCTGGTCGACGCGCAGGAGGCCCGCCGCATCCTGGACCGGCTCTACGGCTACGAGGTCAGCCCGGTCCTGTGGAAGAAGGTGATGCGCGGCCTGTCCGCGGGCCGCGTGCAGTCGGTCGCCACCCGGATCGTGGTGGAGCGCGAACGCCAGCGCATGGCGTTCCGCACCGCGGAGTACTGGGACATCCTGGCCCAGCTCTCGGTCCAGGGCCCGGCCGAGGGCGCCCGCTCCTTCCCGGCCACGCTGATCGCGCTGGACGGCGACCGGATCGCCACCGGCAAGGACTTCGAGCCCACCACCGGGCAGCTCCGGCCGGGATCCGGCGCGGTGCAGCTGGACGCCGCCGGCGCCCGCGGGCTGGCCGCCCGGCTGCAGGGCAGCCCGTTCCGGGTCACCCGCGTCGAGGAGAAGCCGTACCGCCGCCGGCCGTACGCGCCGTTCATCACCTCCACGCTGCAGCAGGAGGCGGCCCGCAAGCTGCGTACCTCCTCGGCACAGACGATGCGCACCGCGCAGAGCCTGTACGAGAAGGGCTACATCACCTACATGCGTACGGACTCGGTGAACCTCTCCGAGACCGCCGTCGCCGCCGCCCGGCGGCAGATCGCCGAGCTCTACGGGGCGAACAACGTTCCGCCGCAGCCGCGCCGCTACACCACCAAGGCGAAGAACGCGCAGGAGGCGCACGAGGCGATCCGCCCCGCCGGGGACAACTTCCGCACCCCCGGCGAGGTCGCCAAGGAGCTGAGCAGCGAAGAGTTCCGGCTCTACGAGCTGATCTGGCGCCGCACCATCGCGTCGCAGATGACCGACGCGGTCGGCAACTCGGTGAGCGTCCGGATCCGGGCGGTCTCCACGGCGAACGAGGAGGCCGACTTCTCCGCGTCCGGCAAGACGATCACCGACCCCGGCTTCCTCCGGGCCTACGTGGAGTCCTCCGACGACGAGAACGCCGAGGCCGAGGACGCCGAGCGCCGCCTGCCGAACCTGGTGAAGGACCAGGCGCTGACCGCCGACGAGCTGAACGCGGTCGGCCACCACACCACGCCCCCGGCGCGGTACACCGAGGCCTCGCTGGTCAAGGCGTTGGAGGAGCTGGGCATCGGCCGTCCCTCCACGTACTCGTCGATCATGCAGACCATCCAGGACCGCGGCTACGTGGAGAAGCGCGGCCAGGCGATGATCCCGTCGTTCCTGGCGTTCGCGGTGATCGGCCTGCTGGAGGGGCACTATCCCCGGCTGGTGGACTACAACTTCACCGCGGCCATGGAGGGGCAGCTCGACGACATCGCCGCCGGCGACGGCACCCAGCTGGACTTCCTCACCTCGTTCTACTTCGGCAGCCAGGCCAGCGGGGCGGACGAGGAGATCGCCAAGGCCGGCGGCCTGAAGAAGATGGTGACCGAGAACCTCAGCGCGATCGACGCGCGCGAGGTCAACTCGATCCCGCTCTTCACCGACGAGCAGAACCGGCAGGTCGTCGTCCGGGTCGGCAAGTTCGGGCCGTACCTGCAGCGCAGGGCGGCCCAGGTAGCCGAGGGCGAGGAGCCGGCCGAGGATCGCGCGTCGATCCCGGAGGGGCTGGCCCCCGACGAGCTGACCCCGGAGAAGGTGGAGGAGCTCTTCCTCGCCGGCAACGGGGACCGGACGCTCGGCGAGGACCCGGTGACCGGCGAGCCGGTGCTGCTCAAGTCCGGCCGGTTCGGGGCGTACGTGCAGAGCGGTGAGCGCAGTTCGTCGCTGTTCGCCTCGCAGTCGCCGCAGACCCTGACGCTGGAGCAGGCGCTGCAGCTGCTGACGCTGCCCCGGGTGGTCGGCAAGGACGCCGAGGGCAACGAGATCGTGGCGCGCAACGGGCGGTACGGGCCGTACATCTCCCGGCTCAAGGACTCCCGCTCGCTGGAGAGCGAGGAGCGGCTCTTCACCATCAGCCTGGACGAGGCGCTCGCGCTGCTGGCCACGCCGAAGGTGCGGGGCCAGCGCGGCGCGCCCAAGCCGCCGCTGCGCGACCTGGGCGGGGTCGACCCGGTGTCGGAGAAGCCGCTGCTGGTCAAGGACGGCCGGTTCGGGCCGTACGTGACCGACGGCGAGACCAACGTGACGTTGCGGCGCGGGCAGACGCCCGAGGAACTGACCCTGGAGCAGGCGATCGAGATGATCGCCGAGAAGCGGGCGAAGGGTCCGGTCAAGAAGGCGGCGAAGAAGGCGCCCGCCAAGAAGGCCGCCGCGACGAAGAAGGCGACTCCGGCCAAGAAGACGGCCGCCGCCGCGAAGAAGGCGGCCACGCCGGCGAAGAAGGCGGCCGCTCCGAAGAAGGCCACGGCCGCCAAGGAGTGAGCTAGTTCCCGAGGACCCGGTCCAGGTAGTCGTTGGTGAAGACCCGGGCCGGGTCGAGGCGGTCCCGCACGGCGAGGAAGTCGTCGAAGCGTTCGTACGCCGGGCGCAGGTCCGCCGCCGTCCGGTAGTGCAGCTTGCCCCAGTGCGGCCGCCCGCCCAGCGGCTCGCAGAGCGCCTCCAGGGCCCGGAAGTACGGCTCGTACGGGCAGCCGAGGTACTGGTGCACGGCGACGTAGGCGGACTCCCGCCCGTAGCCGTGCGACAGCCACAGGTCGTCCGGCCCGGTGAACCGCACCTCGACCGGGAACAGCACCTTGAACGGCAGCGCCTCGATCAGCCGGGGCAGCGCGTCGATCACCTCGGGCAGGGCGGCGCGGGGGATCTCGTACTCCATCTCGGTGAAGCGCACCCGCCGGGAGCTGCAGAAGACCCGGTCGGACCGGCCGGTGTAGCTACGCGGGCTCAGTGCCCGGGCGGCGACCGAGTTGAGAGCCGGCACCACGCCCGGCATCTTCTGACCGATTTTGCAGACACCTTGAAAAACCGTGTTGGACAGGAACTCGTCGTCCAGCCAGCCACGGAACCGCGGCAGCGGCCGGTCGTGCTCGGGAACGATGTTGTTGATCTTCACCTGGGCCCGGGCGGTGTACGGGTACCAGAAGAACTCCACGTGATCGTTGGCCGGTACCCAGTCCTCGATGCCGGCCAGCACGTCCGGCAGCGGCATCGGCTTCTCGTCGGCGAGCAGGACGAACGCCGGCACGCAGCGCAGGGTCACCTCGACGAGCACGCCGAGCGCGCCCAGGCCCACCACGGCGGCGGGGAACTCGGGGGACGTCCGGTCGTACCCCTCGATCCGGCCGCTCGCGGTCACCATGGTCACCGCCTCCACGCTGGAGGCCAGCGTGGAGTGCGCGATGCCGGTGCCGTGGGTGGCCGTGGAGATCGCGCCGGCCACCGTCTGCGCGTCGATGTCGCCCAGGTTCGGCAGGGCCAGGCCGTGCCGGTCGAGCACCACGTTCAGTGTGGACAGCGGCATCCCGGCCTGTACGGTGACCAGCGGCCCGTCCACCGAGACCAGCTGGTTCAGCCGGTGCAGCAGCATCCGCCGGTCGTCGGCGACCGCGATGGCGGTGAAGGAGTGCCCGCTCCCCACCACCTTGATCCGCCGGCCGTCCCGCGCCGCGGCGCTGACCATGGCGGCCACCTCGTCGATGCTCGCGGGAGTGAGCACCTCCGCGACGGACTGCTGGTTCCGGCCCCAGTTCGTCCACCGGCGGGCGTCAACGGGTGTAGTCATTCCGGCTTTTGTCCTCCGTCCGAGCGGACACCAGCACCTGGCGTCCCGTCGATGCGCCTCGCTCGTTGATCCGAGTAACGTTCGATTTATAAACGCTGAGAGGGAGTGGCGACGCGTGTCGACACCAACCGTCAGCACCGGACCGCTGCGGCGGGTTCCGGTGCAGGGCAGAAGCGTTGCCCGGGTACAGCGCATGCTCGATGCCTGCGCCGAGCTGGTGGACGAGGTGGGCTACGAGGGCCTGACCACCACGCTGCTGGCCGAGCGGGCCGAGGTCGCCATCGGCTCGGTCTACCAGTTCTTCCCGGACAAACGGGCCATCGTCCAGGCCCTGGCGCTGCGCAACATGGACGCCTACCTGCAGAGCCTCTCCGACCGGTTCGCGGCGGAGACGTTCACGCACTGGTGGGACGCGGTGGACGCGGCCATAGACGGCTACATCCACATGCACCGCAGCGTTCCGGGTTTCCGCACGTTGCACTTCGGCGACGTCGTCGACCTGCACCTGCTCGACTCGGACCGGGACAACAACGCGGTGATCGCGGAGCGACTCGCCGAGCTGCTGGTCGAGCAGTTCCAGCCGATCGACCGGGCCCGGGTCCGGTTCGCGCTGCAGATCTCGGTGGAGGCCGCCGACGCGCTGATCAAGCTGGCGTTCCGGCGCGACCAGAACGGGGACGAGGCCGTGCTGGGCGAGGCGAAGGCACTGATCCGGGAGTATCTGCACCGGCACGTCCAGGCCTGAGCCGGTCCCCGCGGGTTCAGCCCAGGAAGGCATGGCCCTCGCCCCGGTACGTCGGGGTCGGCGTGGCTGTCCTGCCGTCGATCAGCTGCACTGCGTTGACGTGCTCGCACAGTTCGCCGGCCTTGGCGTGACGGAACCACACCCGGTCGCCCGGGCGCAGCCGCTCGGCGGCCGCACCCAGCAGCGGCGTCTGCACCTCGCCGGGCCCCTCGTCACCCCTGAACGACAGGCCCTCGGGCAGGTACGGCTGGGGCAGCCGGGACGCCTCGGCCGGCCCGGAGGCGATCCAGCCGCCGCCGAGCACTGTCGCGATCCGCGGCGCCGGGCGGCGGACCACGGAGAGCGCGAAGAACGCCGCGGGGGTGGGCCGCCAGCTGCGGTACGCGTCGAACAGGGTGGGCCCGTAGAGGCCGGAACCCGCGGTGACCTCGGTGACCGCGGGATCGGCGCTGGTCGCCGCGACGCTGCCGGTTCCGCCGCCGTTGACGTACTCCAGGTCGGTGTGCGCCCGGACCGCCCGCACCGCCGCGGCCCGGCGGGCGACCAGCTCCGGGAAGGCTTGGCGCTGCATCAGCCGGATGGCGCGGGCGCGCAGCGCGCGGCCCGGCGGGTCGTCACCGACCCCGGCGATGTGTGCCTCGTAGCACATCAGCCCGACCAGTCGGAACCCCGGCCGGGCGGAGATCGTGCGGGCCAGCGCGCCGGCCTGCGCGGCCGAGTGCACCGGGGAGCGGCGGACGCCCACGTGCAGCGGACCGGCCGGCTTCCAGGAGGCGTCCAGTTCCAGGCAGAGCCGTACCGGCGGGCGGTTCGCGGGCCGCGACACCCGGTCGACCAGATCCAGCTGGGACGGGTGGTCCACCATCAGCGAGATCGCCGCGGCCAGCTTCTCGTCGCCGGCCAGTTCGCGCAGCGCGGCCCGGTCCGCTGTCGGGTACGCCACCAGCGCGTCGTCGGTCACCCCGTGGCGCACCAGCCAGATCGCCTCAGGAAGTGTGTACGCCATCACACCGCGCCACCCGGGCCGGGCCAGCACCCGTTCCAGCAGGGCCCGGCAGCGCACCGATTTGGTGGCCACCCGGATCGGTTTGCCGGCCGCACGGGTCGTCAGGCGGTCCGCGTTGTCGTCGAACGCGGCCAGGTCGACCACCGCGATCGGGGTCTCCAGGTGGTCGGTGGCCGTCTCCAGTCGCTGGCGCAGAGTGTTGCGGTCGGTGAGCACACCGGCACGCTATCCCGATGCGAATCAATGCGAAAGACATTCATCTCTGCTCCACTCGATGGTGCGAAACGCCGGTGACCTGCGGCGAGCGGATACAGTGCTCCGAGCAGTGACCACGGGGAGGTAGGGCCATCAACACGGAAAGCCGCCAGGAGACCGCGCCGGTCGACCTATCGGGCGCGGCCGCGCTCCGCTCCGTCCTCCGGATCCGCCCGTTCCGCCGCCTCTGGCTGGTGCTCGGCGCCGCCTCGTTCGGCGACTGGATCGGCCTGCTGGCCACCGGTCTCTTCGCGTCCGCGCAGTTCAGCAACTCGGCGGCGCAGGGCGCGGCGTTCGGCGGCACGATCGCCGTCCGCCTGCTGCCGGCGCTGCTGCTCGGGCCGATCGCCGGCGTGTTCGCCGACCGGTTCGACAGGCGGTACACGATGGTGATCACCGACCTGATCAGATTCGTGTTCTACGGCTCGATCCCGGTGGTCGCGCTGGTCGGCGCGTCACCCGCGCTGGTCGTGACGTGGGCGACGATCGCCACGTTCGTCGGCGAGACGATCACGCTGATCTGGATCCCGGCCAAGGAGGCCGCGGTTCCGAACCTGCTCCAGCACAAGTCCCAGATCGAGGTCTCCAACCAGCTGACGCTGGTCACGACGTACGGCATCACCCCGATCCTGGCCGCCCTCGGCCTGTCCGCGCTGACCGCAGGCGTCCAGCACTCCGGCGTCGCGCTGCCCGACTGGGCGCAGCCGGTGCAGCTGGCGCTGTACCTGAACGCGCTGTCCCGCCTGGCCACCGCGCTCGTGGTGTTCTTCGGCATCCGGGAGATCGGCGGTAAGAGCGCGGAACGCCAGCAGGCCGCCGAGCAGAGCATGTTCCACCAGTTCCTGGACGGCTGGAAGTACATCGGACGCACCCCGCTGGTCCGCGGCCTGGTGCTGGGCATCTTCGGCGCGTTCGCGGCCGGGGGTGTGGTGATCGGCGCGGCCCGCACCTACGCCACCTCGCTCGGCGCCGGCGAGGCCGCGTTCTACCTGCTCTTCGGCACCATCTTCCTGGGCCTGGCGGTCGGCATCGGCCTCGGCCCGATGATCGTCAAGGAGCTGTCCCGGCGCCGCTGGTTCGGCATGAACATCGTGCTGGCCAGCGGCTCGGTGATGTTCCTGGGCCTGGCCTTCCACCTGTCCATGGCCCTGGTCGGCGCGCTGCTGGTGGGCGCCGGCGCGGGCATGGCCTTCCTGGCCGGCACCACCCTGCTCTACGGCGAGGTGGACGACGCGGTCCGCGGCCGGGTCTTCGCCGTGGTGCAGATCGGCGTCCGGATGGTGTTGCTGCTCGCGATCACCCTGGCCGGCCTGCTGGTCGGCCTGGGCAGCTCCCGCCGGCTCGACCTGGGCGTGGCCAGCGTGGACGTCTCGTCCACGCGGGTGCTGCTGCTGGTGGCCGGCGCGGTCGGGATCTGGGTGGGAATCGGCTCGTTCCGGCAGATGGACGACAAGAAGGGCGTGCCGATCCTGGCCGACCTGATCGGCTCGGTCCGCGGGCGGCCACTCGCCCCGCCGGAGGAGTTCGTCCGCACCGGGGTGTTCGTGGTCTTCGAGGGCGGTGAGGGAGCCGGCAAGTCGACGCAGGTCACCCGGCTGGCCGACAAGCTGCTGGCGGAAGGCCGGGACGTGGTGGTGACCCGGGAGCCGGGAGCCACGGATCTCGGTGGCCGGATCCGCGGGCTGGTGCTCGACCACTCCGAGGACGGGCCGTCGCCCCGGGCCGAGGCGCTGCTCTACGCGGCCGACCGCGCCCATCACGTGGCCACCCTGGTCCGGCCGGCGCTGGCCCGGGGCGCGGTGGTGATCAGCGACAGGTATGTGGACTCCTCGCTGGCCTACCAGGGGGCCGGGCGGACCCTGCCGGTGCAGGAGATCTCCTGGCTGTCGTCCTGGGCCACCGGCGGGTTGAAGCCGGACCTGGTGGTGCTGCTGGACGTGGACCCGGGGGTGGGCCTGGGGCGGGTCGGCGCCCGGGGGGCGGGGGCGGACCGGCTGGAGAGCGAGTCGAAGGCGTTCCACGAGCGGGTGCGGTACGCCTTCCTCGACCTGGCCGCGGCCGACCCGAAGCGGTACCTGGTGCTGGACGCGGCGCGGCCGACCGACGAGATCGCCGCCGCGGTGGCGGCCCGCCTCGCCGATCTTGTCGGCGAGCCGCCCACGCCTGCACCGTCCGCGCCTGCTACGTCCGGCTCCTCCGCTTCGCCGTCTCCTGAGGCTTCCGCGTCGGGCTCGCCTGCCGCGCCGTCTCCCGAGACTTCCGGGCCGGTCGCGCCGCCTTCCGCCTCCGGCTCGCCTTCAGCGCCGGGCTCGTCATCGAAGTCCTCGCCATCGGCCTTGGAGGAGATGGCCGAGGTTCTGGATCTGGACGAGACCCCTAAATCCTGAAAAGCCGCAGAGGTACGGCGGCGGCCATCGCGGCCATCCCGGCGTCGTTGGGGTGCAGGTGGTCGCCGCTGTCATAGGCGGCACGCAGGCGCAACGGATCCCCCGGATCCCGCACCGCCGCGTCGAAGTCGATCACCGCGTCGTACTCCCCGGACGTCCGGATCCACCGGTTGAGCGTGGACCGCTTGCGCTCGTTCTCCGCGCTGTAGAACCCGAGCGTGTCGTCCTTGAAGGGCAACACCGTCGCGCCGTACGCCCGCAGCCCCGCCTGATGCGCCCGCGCGATCAACTGCCGGTGCCCCCAGATCAGATCGTCCGCGCCGACCACCTCGTCGAGTGGCGCCGACGTGCCCGGATGTCCGAGATCGTTCACCCCGAGCAGGACGATCAGGAACTTCGCGCCCGGCTGGGCCAGCACGTCCCTGTCGAACCGGCGCAGCGCGCTCTGCCCGAAGTACGCCGCGTACCCCACCGCCGGGCTGCCGGCCGGTGGGTTCGGGTCGTGCAGCAGCCGGTTCCCGGAGACGCCCACGTTGGCCACGCCCAGGCTGTGTCCCAGCCGCGCCGAGAGCAGGTCGGGCCAGCGGTGGTTGGCGTTCGCCGCGGTGTTCGCGCCGTTGGTGATCGAGTCGCCGAGCGTGACGATCGCCCCGCCGGACGCGAGCACGCTCACCCCGGACAGGAACAGGTACTGCTGGATCGTGCCGGTGGGCGTGACGTCCCGGGCCGCTGTCACGTTGCCGTCGGCGATCACGTTGTCCTGGAAGGCGAACGCGGCAAGCGTGGTGACCGGCGTGCGGTCCGGCAGGTACATGCTGATCACCAGGTTGGTCCCGCCGGGGACGCGCAGGTCGACGGGGTCGCTGACGATCGGCGCGCCGGCCGGGACGGTCACCGCCGTACGGCCGCCGAAGGTGACCCGCCGCCGGGCGACGCGGACCTCGCCGATCCGCAGCGGTGTCTCGCCGAACTCGTTGGTCAGGCGGATCCGCAGTTGGCTGCCTCCGACGCCGACGTGCACGGTCTGCCGCACGGTCTGATCCTCCAGGACCAGGGGAGGGGCCGGCGGGATTGTCGTCGGGACCGCCGCCCAGGTGGCGATCCAGCGTTTCTCCCGCCCCACGCCCTCGGCGACGGCCGGGCTCTCGTAGAGCGCGCCGGCGGCCGCGGCGCCTGCGGAAAGAGCGAGGACCTGGCGTCTGGTGGACATCACACGCTCCGAAAGTTTCGGAAATCTCCGGGACAGATCTTCGTAACCTAGAGCCGGTGATCTATGGCGTCAAGGGCAGAATATCGGCTGCTGCTCCATGCGAATGCTCGGATATTCACCGATGGACACGTCGACGACATCAATGCACTGTGCATAACGTTTCGGCAAGTCCCCGTAACTTTCGGAGGCGCATCAGATGAGATTCGGTCGCATAGCCGCGTTCCTGGCGGTCAGCCTGGCCGTGGCCGGTTCCGCGCCGGCCAGTGCTCACCCGTCCACCCCCGGCGCCCACCCGGCTGGTTCAGCGCCGGCCGGCGCACGCCCATCGGTGGACGACGGTCCGCAGCGGGCCGCGGCGCGCGGTTCCGGCGTACGGGTCGGCACCGCCGTCGACATGGCCGCGCTCGCCGCCGACGCGCCGTACCAGCAGGCCGTCGCCCGCGAGTTCGACTCGGTCACCCCGGAGAACGTGATGAAGTGGGAGGCCGTCGAACCGCAGCCCGGCGTCTACGACTGGTCCGCCGCCGACCAGCTCGTCGACTTCGCCCGCAAGAACGGCCAACTCGTCCGCGGGCACACCCTCGTCTGGCACAGCCAGAACCCGTCCTGGCTGACCGAGGACGCCTACAGCCCCGCGCAGCTGCGCACGCTGCTGCGCAAGCACATCCTCGACGAGGTCGGCCACTTCAAGGGCCGGGTCTGGGCGTGGGACGTGGCCAACGAGGTCTTCAACGAGGACGGCACGCTCCGTGACACCATCTGGCTGCGCGCGCTCGGCCCCGGCTATATCGCCGACGCGTTCCGTTGGGCTCACCAGGCCGACCCCAAGGCGCTGCTGTTCCTGAACGACTACAACAACGAAGGCGTGAACGCGAAGAGTGACGCCTACTATGCCCTGGCCAAGCGGCTGCGCGCCCAAGGCGTGCCGGTCCACGGCTACGGCATGCAGGGCCACCTCGCCGTCCAGTACGGCTTCCCCGGCGACGTCCTGCAGAACGTCCGGCGCTTCGACGCGCTCGGCGTGAAGACCGCGTTCACCGAGGTCGACGTGCGGATGCTGCTGCCGGCGGACTCGGCGAAGGTGCAGGCGCAGGCGGAGGGCTTCGGGTTGCTGCTGCGGGCCTGCCTGCTGGCCAGGAGCTGCGTCTCGTACACCGTCTGGGGTTTCACGGACAAGTACTCGTGGGTGCCGGGCGTCTTCAGCGGGGAGGGCTCGGCGACGCTGTACGACGAGAACCTGCAGCCCAAGCCGGCCTACGACACGGTCCGCGAGACGTTCCTGCTGGCCCGCTGACGCCTCGCCGGACGCGTCAGGGATCTGGCCCACCGACTGCCGACCTGGCACGCTGATCCCCGGCAACGAAGACCAGGCTGCGCCGGCACCGTCCGCCGGCGCAGCCTCTTCGCCGCGTCGGGCGGCTGCTCAGCCCTTCCAGAGGCCGAGCATCATGGCCTCCACGGCGATCTCCGGCTTGACGTTCTGGTTGATCGACTCGCGGCAGGCCAGCACGGCCTCCAGGCGGCGCAGCGTGCTCTCCGCCGTCCACTTCCGCGCCGCCGCCTCGGACTGCGGAGCCACGTCCCCGTGCACCACGGGCACCGGCGCCCGCAGCGAGGTGACCAGCACATCCCGGTAGAACCCGGCCAGGTCCACCAGCGCCCGGTCGAGCGCGTCCCGCTGCGCCCGGGTGGCCCGCGACTTCTGCCGCTTCTCCAGATCCTTGATCTGCCCGGCGGCCCCGCGCATCGCCCCGGCCGCCCCGCGCCCGGTGCCGCCCGCCCCGAGCGCCTGCTCCAGCGCCGAACGCTCGGCCGCGTCGAAGTCCACCACGCTCGCGGCGGCCTCCGCCTTGGCCGACTGCACCAGCGCCGCCGCCACGTCGAAGCAGGCGCCGACGCCGGTCAGCCGTTTCGGCACCGCCAGCACGGCCTCCCGCCGGGCCCGGGCCTCCGGATCCGCGGCCAGCAGCCGGGCCCGGGTGATGTCGCCCTGCGCCGCCGCGGCCGCCCAGAAGGCGGTGTCCGCGGCCATCCCGTCCCGCTCCACCAGAGCGGCGGCCACCACGTCCGCCGGCGGCTGGCGCAGCGCCACCACCCGACACCGTGACCGGATGGTCACCGAGATGTCGTCCGGATGGGTGGACGGCGTGCAGAGCAGGAAGACCGTCCGGGGCGGCGGCTCCTCGATCGCCTTGAGCAGCGCGTTCCCCGCGGCCTCGGTGAGCCGGTCGGCATCCTCGATCACGACGACCTGCCAGCGCCCGCCCGACGGGGCGGTGGCCGCCCGCAACACCAGCGCCCGCATCTCCCCGACGCCGATGGACAGCCCCTCCGGGACCACGAACCGCACGTCCGCATGCGTCTTCCCGAGCACGGTGCGGCAGCCGTGGCACTCCCCGCACCCGGCCCCGTCCCGCTCACACTCCAGCGCCGCCGCGAACGCCCGCGCCGCCAGCGACCGCCCCGCCCCGGGCGGCCCGGTGAAGATCCAGGCGTGGGTCATCGACCCGCTGCCGACCTGCTCCCCGGCCACCACGCGCGCGGCCGCCCCGGCGGCCCGCCGAAGCGTCTCGACCGCTTCGTCCTGCCCGACCAGGTCCGAGAACACTCCATGACTCACCCGACGATGGTATTGCGCACCCCCGACGAACTCCCGGACCGGTCATCCGCGGCCCCGCCGCGCTCGCCCGCGTCCATGCCCGCCCGTATGGCTTTCGCGACAATCCGCTCCGGCCTGCGCCGCCTGCGCACGCTCCGCCCGCGCGCCACTGGCGTGCGCCCGTCCGCCTACGCGGCTCCTCCCCTGGCTTCTTCCTTGATCAGGTTCTGGACCGTGTCGCCCGTCCGCCTACGCGGCTCCCCCCACCTCCCGCTTCCTCCGGTTCGCCGGGCCCACCTCGTACCACCGCCTCCTGCCCTTTCTTATATCGCTTCCGAAGGTGACCGAGCGTGGTTATCCACAGGGATCGTGGTGGCGTTGCGTTCATGGCCGGGAGTTATCCACAGAGGACGCCACGGGCCCCGCGATCCCGGTAGATTCGGGTTCCGGAACGCGACGGCGGCATGACTCGTGGTGAGGAGCCTGGTGCATGGCCCGGGAGATCGACGAGACGTGGATCGACGACGCGATCGATCGCTACAAGCGCGTCGAGACGCTGCGCGCCGAGTTCGACAGGGCCGTGGCGGCGCACCAGGTCTCGGTGCACTCGCCGGACCAGTCGATCGAGGTGGTGGTGACCGCGGCCGGCGACATCGTGGACGTCCGGGTTCGCGACGACCTGAGCAGGCGCGAAGCCGCCGAGTTCTCCCGCGAGCTGAAGGCGGTCGTCACCAGCGCCACCGAGGCGGCCCGTTGGGCGCGGGAGAAGCTGCACGCCGAGGTGTTCGGCTCGTTCCGCTCGTTGGAGGGCTTCTGACATGGACCGACTCGCCGATCAGATCGACCGGGCGGCCGCCGCCCTGGCCACAGTGGACCACCGGGTGCCACGGCTGCTGCCGGCCGCGGAGGCGTTCGGCGCCGACGACACCGGCCGCCCCGGCCGGCTCGGGCGCCGGCTGCACGAAACCTGGGCAGCGGTCCTGCAGGCCCGGGTCGACGAGGCCGCCGAGCTGGCCACCCGGCTGTCGGATCTCGCCGAGTCCGTCCGCAGCAACGCCCGGGACTACGCCGCCACCGACGACGCGGTCCGCCACCGCTTCCTGCGAGGGCTCTGATGGACCGGCTCGATGATCTGCTGGCCGCCACCGAGCCGCTGTTGAGCCGGGTCGACCAGGTGTTCTCCGCGGCGGGTGCCCCGCAGGCGCACGGTGTCTGGTCCGAGCTGCGCCGCGTGCGGCTGCTCCCGGGCGACGCCGTCCGCGCTGTCGCCGCGTTGCGCCCGGCCGCCTTGGCGGATGCCGCGCCGCAGCTCCGGGCCCAGGCTCAGGCCTGCGTCGACACGGCTGACGCGCTTCCGCCGGCCGGTGCCTGGACGGGTGAAGCCGCCGAGGCGTACGAGTCCGCCCGACGCCGCACCGCCGAGCAGCTCACCGCGGGTCCCGACAGCCTGTCCCGCCGCATGACCGCCACCGCCGACCTGGCCGACGCCCTCACCGATTGGATGGCCCACACCCGAAATGTCCTGGCGGCGGCTCTGGGTGAGGTTCTCACCTCGGCCGAGGCGCTGACCGTGCTGACCGGTGGCGGTTTCCCCGAGCCGTCCGAGACCGAAGCCGCTGCCGGGATCGCCGCGCATCTCCTGCAAGCGATCGCCGACGCCTACGACCGAGCGGAGACTCTCCTCGACGACGCCCGTTCGCTGCGATCCACCTGATCCGGCCGGCCGCGGTCTCCCGGCCGGCTGTGTCTCCCGGCCGGCGGCGTCGGGGCCGGATCGTCCACACCGAGCACCGACGTCGCGACGGCTTCGCCCCGGGGCAGACCTGGCGTCCGCGCGCCGGTGTTCACGACCGGGGCGGCGCACAATGATCGGCCTTGGTGAACCGCCACCCGTGGTCGGAGCGACCCGTCCGATGTGGTTACGAGGATCACCTATGCGGCCCCGCGACGGCGGCGAGAGCCGAGCAGGACGGCGCAGACCCCGCCGACGAGCAGCCCGGCCGCGGTGATCAGCAGCGGCACGACCGGCGGGCCGGTGACCGGCAACGTCCCGCCCGGAATCCCGGTCGCCACGGTCCGCCGGCCCCGATCCGGAGCCACCGCGGCCGCCTCCAGCACCCCGATTCCGAGCTCGGCGACCACCGTGGACCCTCTGTACCCCGCCTTGCCCGGCCGCAGCACCGACACCTTGATCGCGGTGGCCCGGGCCGCCAGAGCGTGCCCCTTCGACGCCTGCCGCACATCACCGAGCGACACCCGCACGACCGCCTTCTCGCCGGCCGCGGAGGTCCCCGTCACCGGCGTCTCGTCACCGGCCGCCGAGGTGCCGGCCGTCGAGGTGCCGGCCGTCGAGGTGCCGGCCGTCGGCGCCTTGCCGCCGGTCGTGGTACCCGTGACCGGCGCCCCGCCACCGCTGCCACCCGACGGGGCCGGCAACCCGGGGATCGACGGCAGTGGTGACCTCTCGGGCGGCGGTACCGGCGCCGTCGCCGACTCGGTCACCCGCCCGACATTACGGACCGCGACGTCAACTTGGTCACTGCCCGTGTCCAGCCTCGTACGAGCAATCCCTGGTCCGGAAACCTCGACCACGGCGGGCTGGAACCGGACCTCGCCGCCCTCGGCGGCGGACATGCCGACCCGCAGGGTCGGCGCGCGCAACATCCGGATCCGCACCCTGCCGCCGGCCAGCTCGATCCGCCCGGCGCTCACGGTCGCCCAGGCGTTCGCCCGCGCCGCGCCGCCGCTACGGCTCAGCGCCGTGCTGGTCGAGCTGGAGACCTTTTCCGGTACGCGGACCAGGTCACCGGTCAGCGTGACGCTCTCCAAGTCGGTACTGGACCGGGAGATCTCCCCGCGAGCCGCCCCGCAGCCGATCGCCGGGTCCCAGCGCGCGTGCGCCGACATCGTCGCGCCGCCCACCTGGATCGGCCCGAACCGCTTCGGCCCGCTGTGCTGCTCGACCGGTTTGTCGTGGGTCGGCGGCGCCTGCTGCAGCACCTGCCCGGCGGCGGGCGCCCCGTCGACCCGGCCGTCCAGCACCTGCCCGGACGCCGCGGACCTCACTGGCGCATCCGCGATCATGACACTGCGCGCGGCCCCGATCCCGACGCCGCCGATCGACTGGGCGCCGTCGCCCGAACCGGACCGGCCCACCTGGGTGCCCCCACCGGTGCCACCTGCAGCGGGGTCCACGTCTTTGCCTGGCGTTCCCCGGCCCGCGGCGCCCGGCGAACGATCGTCGAGCTGCTCCAGCACGTCCTCCGCACTCTCCGAGGCCCCGGCGGATGGCCGCTCCCCGCCCTCCGGCCCGGCGGATGGCCGCTCCCCGCCCTTCCGATTCGCTGTCCCGGCCTCGTCCTCCCGGGCCGCTCCACCCCGGAGATCCACCCGCTCGACCCGGAGCAGCTCCGCCTCCGCCTGAGCCGCGTACCGCTCCGCCCGCCCGCACGGCGCCGGCGCGACCTGCCGCGTGTGCGTCGAAGCACTCGATCCGGGCGTCGCGGCGAAGGCCGGCAGCGGAGCGAAAACCGTGCTCGCGAAACCGAGCGCAGCGACACTGGCGGCCAGCGACCTGGCGGATGCCATAAAAGTTCCTTTCGGCGGGGCGGCTCCTACGGGACTGGCCAACGAGGGTCGATTGGGGCAGTTGCGCCACATCTATGCGACAACCCGCCCGGGTAGTTCAAAACCGGCATTTGGTACGCCTCGCCGAAGGTCGTAGGGTTGTCGCATGGGCATGCTGTGCGCGGTCAGCTTCAACCGGTACGGCCGCCTCTTCTACCTCGATCCGGGCGAGTTCCGCCCGTCGGTCGGCGACCGCGTGCTGGTCCCCACCGACGACGGCGCCGAGGTGGCGGAGTGCGTCTGGGCGCCGCAATGGGTCAGCGAGGATACCGACGGGTTCCCCAAGATCGTCGGCATGGCCGTCGACGAGGATCTGCGCCGCGACGAGACGCTCCGCAAGCGCAAGGCCGAGGCCAAGGTCGCCGCGAAGAAGCTGATCAAGGCGCACGAGCTGCCCATGAAGGTCGTCGCCGTGGACCACGTCCTGGACCCGGCCGGCGGCAACGGCGACCGCACGACGATCTACTTCACCGCGCCGCACCGCGTCGACTTCCGCAGCCTGGTCCGTGACCTGGGCGCCACCCTGCACTGCCGCGTCGAGCTCCGCCAGCTCTCCGCCCGCGACTCGGCCCGCGTCCAGGGCGGCATCGGCTCATGCGGTCGCGACCTCTGCTGCGCCACGTTCCTGACCGATTTCGAACCGGTCACCATTCGCATGGCGAAAGACCAGGACCTGCCGCTGAACCCGCTGCGCATCTCCGGCGCCTGCGGCCGCCTGATGTGCTGCCTGAAGTACGAACATCCGTTGTACGCGACTTTTGCCGCGTCCGCCCCTGCGATCGGAAGCCGCGTGAGTACGCCCGAAGGTGACGGGCGAGTGGTGGGACACAGCGTGCCCAAAGACTCGGTGACGGTGCGCTTGGACAGCGACGGTTCCAGGTGCTCATGCTCGCGGGCTTCGGTCTGTGGACCGCGGCAGGCGCACGACGAGAGATACCCGGAGAGCTGAGCGGTGCTCTGCTCCTGCTCGCGTGCTCCGGTGTGCGGGCCGCGGGACGAGAGGTGCGCGGAGAGCTGGATCGGGGCCGGCGCTCAGGTCGGTCGTGGAGAGTGATCTGGTAGCCGTCGGAGCGGCGAAGGTGAAGGTTCGGCCGGCGAGCGGACGGGGCCGAGGTGCCACTCGTAGAACTCCCGCGAAGCGTCCAGGTCACGCGCTTGGAGCGAGACGAAGTCCGGGCCGGTGACGGACATGGCGATGCCCCTTAGCGCCGTGTCAGGTTCCTGACACGGATCAACCTGTGTCAGAATGCTGACATGGGTCGAGAGGGTGTCGGTGTCAACCTGGAAACGTCGCTGGGCTACCTGCTGAAAGAGGCGTCCAGCGTCCTGCGCTCGGCCATGGAGGAGGTGCTGCGGCCACTCGGCATGAGCGTGACGCACTACTCCTGCCTCGAGCTGCTGGCGCAACGACCGGGCCTGTCGAACTCCGAGCTCGCGCGGGGCGCGTTCGTGACCCGGCAGTCGATGAACGTGCTGCTCCAAGCCCTGGAACGGGACGGCTACGTGACCAGGCCGGCGGAGGCGCCGGTGGGAAAGGTCCTTCCCACGCGCCTCACGCCTCGCGGCCGGCGGAGCCTGGAGAAGGCGACCGTGGCGGTCCGGTCCGTCGAGCTCAGAATGCTGGCCGGCATGACCGGGACCGAGCAGTCGGAAGCGTTCCGGATCCTGCGGCGGATGATCCATTCCCTGCGCGACGGCAACGCCGAGACCACCCGCTCCTGAGGGTCGCTCGCCTCCGGCGGAGGACATCTGATTACCGGCCCGCTGGTCGCGGCCGGTGTTGAGGGGTCTCTCCGGCCCCGGAAGAGACCCCGGGGCCAGCCGGGCTGGTGGGCGCGCGGACAGCTGGTGTGGGGGCCGGCTTGCGGGGGTGGTGAGCCGAGGTGCGGGTCAGGATCGGGGGACCGAGACGCCGGCCAGGACGATCGGAGGCTCGATGCGGTGGACCGCCAGCGGCTGTTCGGGGCGCAGCCACGGGGCATGCGGCTCGCCGTCCGGATCGGCGGACCACTTGTGGCACACCCGGTCCACGCCGAGCGGGTGGATCGTCAGGGTACCGTCCGCCGCGATGTGCAGCCGCAGGAAACTCTTCGCGTCCTCGATGCCCTGTCCCGCGTACAACTCATTCAAATTGACGTCGAACGAGCCCGCCACCAGCAGATAAAGCGCAACCAACTGTGTCGCCAGGACGGCTGCCACCGGTCCGTAGAGAACCGCCCCGACCACGAACGGTCCCGGCCACGGCCACTCCTGGAAGGGCAGCCGCAACCAGACCCAGGTGCCGCCGCCGGCGAGCGCGATCTGCGCCAAGCCGTGCGTGACACCGAGAATCCAGTGCCGGGCGTGCTTCGCCGACGAGGCGCCCGGCGGTTTCGCGAACAACACCGTGCCCACCAGGATCAGGGTGAGCATGAGCAGCAGCGGGATGCTGAACAGCCGCTGGATGTTGCCGCCCTGCCGGGCCGCGCCGGCCATCGGCAGCATGGTCAGTGTGTGGATGACGCCGAGCATGGTGGCGAACCCGGCGTTGCGCCGCGGCACCCGGTGGAACACGCCCCGGCCCAGCTTGCGCGAGGTCTTCGCGTCGGGGAAGCGGGCGGCCAGCGAATACTCCCGGCTGTAGCTGCGGCCGCGGGTCAGCGTCTCCCGTGGCGGCACCACCAGCCTGCCCGGCAGCTTGTGCGTGCCCAGCAGGTACGCCCCGCCGCCGCCGCAGGTGATCAGCTCCCGATCCGTGCCGGTGTAGCGCGCGTAGTGGTGCAGGTCGCCGGAGACGAGCACCCGCACCTGCGCCCGTGTCGGGGCCAGGATGGTGCGGATGAAATAGTCCACCGCGTCGTACACCTCGGGCTTGTCCTTCGCCTTGACCCACGTCGGCGAGGGCGTCATCAGGATGATCCGGTCGTCCGGCCCGATCTGCCGGGCGGCCTTCTCGAAGTAGAGCAGCTGCGGATCGTCGATGTACGCCCCGAACTGCTCGTCCACCGCGAACAGCCACCAGTTCGCCGGCAGTCTCACAGCGAAGTACGACCGGCGCTGCTCGGTGCGCCAGCCACCGATGTGACCGTCCTTGCGGCGCGCGAACAGGCGCAGGAACGCGGTGAGACCGTCGTACCAGTCGTGATTGCCGGGCAGCGCGAACAGCGTCGGCCGCGGCTCGCCGGCCGGTGCCTCGGGCAGAGCCGCCCGGTACGGCCCCTTCATCCGGCTCTCGTAACCATCCCCGCTGGCCAGCGGATAGACCTGATCACCGCCCATCAGCAGCAGGCGCCCGCGCGGCAGCGCCGCCCCGTCCACGCTCAGCGACGGCTGAGCCAGCAGCCAAGCGACCGAATACGTCGCGTCGAAGCCGTCACCCAGGTCGGCGACGTAGTCCAGCCAGATCTCGCCGTCCGCGGTCGCCGAGTGGTCGAAGAAGTCGTCGTCCAGCGCGTTCTGCAGCTCGCGCTTGTCCAGGTACGCCCCGAAGAGGATCGCCAGCAGGGCCCGCAGCCCGGTGCTCAGCAGCAGCAACGGCGCCAGCCAGCCGATCGGCTTCTTCGGCGTGAACCCGAGCTGCTGCGGATCGAGGCTGACCGGCCGGGTGGGCACGGTGTGCTCCGCCTCGGCGGCACTCCGGGGCCTGGGGATGACAGGCTTCGACTGATCGTCCGTCACGAAAGGCACATTAGCGCCAGGGTGTGACATCGGCAGTCCGGCACGATCGCCACCCCAGCGGTCGAGGTGGCCACGGGTGTTCTACACTTGGACACCGTTGCCGCCTTAGCTCAGTCGGCTAGAGCGACGCACTCGTAATGCGTAGGTCGACGGTTCGATTCCGTCAGGCGGCTCAGAGAACGGCCCTGACCAGGGTTTTAGCTGGTCAGGGCCGTTGTTTTTGTCGGGTGGTTTTGAACCGCCCCCTGAAAACCCCCACTAACCGCCAGCGGCGATCACGTCTGGCCTGCCGCGCCTATGCGGCCCGGGGTCGCCGTTTCGGGGGAATGCCACCGAACCTCTCCAGGATGACGGATCTGTCCGGGGCGATGGCGGGCTCCTTGATGTAGTGCTTCTTGGTGATCGCCTTTCTCACCATGCCCCAGTTGAGCTGCTGCGCGGTCGGCCTCGGCCTCGTTGCCGATGAGCGTGGCGACGGTCTTGCGGAAGGTGTGCGGCTTGACCCACTCCAAGCCGGCCTCGGCACGGGCTTGCCGCCACTGCCGTCGGACGTTCTGCGGAGACAACCAGGTGGGCCGACCGCCGGGGTGAAGAAGGCCGTTTCAACCTCGTCTGACCGCTTTCCCCCTCGACGATGGCCGTAGCATAGGGGAGAGACGATGGCAGTTTGTGCACTTCAGCTCACTACCCCAGGTGAGGAGCGCTGCAAATGAGAGCAGTCCGCCGCCTCGGCAAAACCCCCGCCGAGCTGGGCACCACCACCGGCGTCAGCGGGTCGCCAGACATCCTCGAACTCGACGATGGCGCGTATGCGGTGATCGGCGTGGACATCACCGATCAGGTCGGTGATCTATCGATGCTCGGTGCCCGGTGCGCCCCGAACGAGCGCGTGGTCCGCGTGCCGCGTACCACCTTCGTCGCCGCCAAACAGGACATCCCGGAAGACTAGATGCATCCACCAGCATGGGCGCTCGCGAACAGCACCCGACTCGACTTCGACGAGTTCGGCGTGGCGTTCGCGAGCGCCTGGTCGCAGCTGAAGTCCCGCTTCCTGAAACTCGAGTGCTGGCAGCGGTACTGGGAGGCGGAGGGCAACCGATCCCAGACGGCCTACGACCGCGGCGACATTGATACGGCCCGAGAGTTGTTGCGCGCTGAGGCCGAGGTGGACCGGCCGCTCTACCAGGACATCCGCACTCGCGGCATCGAATACGCCCGGGTCCGGCTGGTGCAGGAGCCACTCACCCCATACCTGAAGTACGAGCTGCTGAGCTACCGTATCCGCGCCGACCTGGGCGAGAACATCGAAGTCGTACGCCGCGATGACGATGCGCGCCTACCCAGCGAAGGCCACTTCGACTTTCTGCTCTTCGACCGGACCACCGCGCTGATACACGACTACGGCAGCGCTGAAGTCGGCCGGCAGACCGGCGGCTGGCTGACTCGTGATTCCAATGTGATCGCCCGCCTGGAACAGACGGTCGCGGACCTTCGTCAGCAGGCCGTGCCGCTCAATGAATACCTCGCGAGGACATAGCCCACAGCGCATCCCGTCACTCAGCGAAGATCGGATCAACACCTTCCGTGCCTGTCCGGCTGTTATCGTCGTGCCATGACTCGCCGGTGGGCCGTCGCCATCGGTTTGGCCCTCGTGGTAGGCCTATCACTCGTTTCGGCCAGCGTTATAGTGCCGATCATTCTGCTGCTGAACCTCGACGACAGAACGCTGAACCGGTGGTCGCAGGTCGGACAGGCGCTTCAACCGGTCGGCGTGTTCTTCTCCGGCGTCGCCTTCATCGGCATCGCGGTCACCCTCTTCCTTCAGAGCCGTGATCTTCAGAACCAGCGGGAAGAGTTAGCCATGACCAGGGAGGAGCAGCAGCGCAGCGGCGAGATCGCCTTGCGGCAGTTGCACACAGACCTCGTCAAGATGGCGATCACCGACCCGGAGCTCCGCGAGGTCTGGCCACCGATGGCGCCCGGTGTGGCCGAGACGAAGAAGGACCATTACTGCAACCTCATCCTCAACCTTCAAAAGGTGGCATACGAGGCCCACACCATCGAGCTCGCGGAGCTCCGAGGCGCTCTCAACTACCTTATGGGCAGCGCCGACATGTACGCCTTCTGGCAACGGGCACGCGCAGCCCGCGGCGCGGTGACCGATGGCGACGAAGCAGAAGACTTCTTCACCGCCGAGGTGGACCGCGCCTTCGCCGCGGCCGACCCGACCATGACGAACCCGGCCGGGAAGATCAGGAAAGCAATCGGCAGACGGGTCGCCGCATGGCTGTCCGGGACCAGATGAGCCACGCCGAGTCATGCCAATGTCGCCGGCAGATTCTCCCCCGCTTATCCCGCGAAAACCCTTGCCAACGGTTGACCGGTGCTGACCATTCACGATCACTGGGGTACGACGTCTGTGCAGGTCAACGCCAAGTTTTGGTAGCTGACGACAAGTCCAGGATCGTGGTGGTCGAGAAGCGTAGGTCGACGGTTCGATTCCGTCAGGCGACTCCACGAGAAACCCTAGGTCAACGACCTGGGGTTTTTGAAGAGCTCCACGACGGTGTCCGGAGCGGTCCCGGTCCGCAAATGGTCCGCACCGTGCCGCGCGGCCTGGTCGAGGCGATCCGCGACCTGGTCGAGGTCGTCCTCGAAGAGATCCGCGTACACGTCCAGGGTCATGGCCGCCGAGGCGTCGCCGAGCATCCGCTGGACCGGTACGCGGAGACGGCTGGCGGCCACAAGAAAAGCCACGACTCGAATTCCCAGGCAGGTGTGACTGCTACGACTCCATAACCGGCTTTGCGGAAATCATTTTCCCGGATCCGTGCGCCGCGCCGGTGCACCGGGCAGCCCGTTCAGCGCAACCGGTGGGCGGTGCCGAGGTGAGCTCAGCGGCGGTCCATGATCGCGGCTTCGAGGCGCAGGCCGACTCCGACGATCACGAGCAGCGCGGCGACGGCGTAGGGCTGGAACGCGGTGGTGCCGCCGTAGACGAAGCCCAGCAGGACGACCACCGACCCGGCTCCCAGAGCGGTGTTGCCGAGAAAACGTGCGACATTCACCCGCGCCGCCTGCGCGTCCATACCGGGTAGCGTACGGCTCAGGCCTGTCGCGTTCAGGAGCTTCCACGCGGAACGGACGGCCGGACCATGTGGTCGCGGGAAACCTACGGCGCCCGACGGTCCCTGCTCCCGCGTGCCCCCGCGGGCTGAACGGGCAGCGCCGGGCCGCTGTCGAGGAGGCCGGCCAGCAGGTCGCCGTGCTGGTCGGCGCGGTCCAGGACCTCCGCCGGGTGGAACTGGCGGGCCGGGGCCTCGCCGGTGGCCATGGCCTCGGTCTCCGCCCAGGTCAGCGGGGTCGAGGCGGTCGGTGCGGCGCCGGCTCGCAGCGAGTACGGGGTGACAGTGGTCTTCGCCGCGTTGTTCTGGCTCCAGTCGATGAAGATCTTGCCGGGGCGCAGCTGCCTGGCCATCCGCGCGGTGATCGAGCCGGGCACCAGCCTGGCCAGCTCCTCGGCGATCCGCTTGGCGTAACCGGAGACGATCGTGGCGTCCTGGGTGCCGGAGATCGGGCAGCACAGCTGCATGCCCTTCTTGCCGGAGGTCTTCGGGTACGCCGTGATCCCGTCCTCGCCGAGCCGGTCGCGCAGCAGCACCGCGACCGCGCAGCACTCCCGCAGGCCGGCCGGCGCGCCCGGGTCCAGGTCGACGACGAGCAGGTCCGGGTGTGCTCCGACCCGCCACTGCGGGGTGTGCAGCTCGAGCGCCGCCAGGTTGGCCGACCAGACCAGTGTGGGCAGGTCGTCGACGACCACGAACTCGACGGTCTCGCGGCTCTTGGTGGAGCCGGGGACGGGCAGGGTCTCCAGGCGCACCCAGTCCGGCGTGCCGGCCGGCCTGTTCTTCTCGAAGAAATGCGCGCCCTCGACGCCGTCCGGGAAACGGATCCGGGTGACCGCCCGGTCGCGCAGATGCGGCAGCATCATCGGGGCGATCCGGGTGTAGTAGTCGATCACCTCGCCCTTGGTGAACCCGGCCGCCGGGTACATCATCTTGTCGAGGTTGGAGAGCTCGACGTCACGGCCGTCGATCTGCACCAGGAATCGGTCACGGGGCATCGTCGGAGCACTCTTCCGGCAGCTTGTCGTCGCGTAACCGCAGGAAACGCGGGAAGCGCAGCCGGCGGTCCGGGGTCTGGTTGCCGTAGCGGATCTCGGCCACCAGCTCCGGTCGTACCCAATGGGCGCCTTTCGCATCCTCGCGGGGCACCGCGCCGGCGGCGAACGGCGAATCCCGGGTGGCGAGCGGCGACAGCCGCGAGAGCAGATCCTTCTCGGCCACCGCGCCGATCCCGCCGCCCACCCGCCCGCGGAAGGCCAGGCCGTCCGGGGTGGGCATGCCGATCAGCAGGCCGCCGAGCTTGCGGGCGCCGGGACGCCAGCCGCCGATCACGTAGTCGTTGGTCCGGTCGAACTTCACCTTGATCCAGTCCGGCGAGCGGTGGCCGGGCAGGTAGACCGAGTCGGATCGTTTGGCCATCACGCCCTCGAGGTGGTTCTCCCGGGCGGCCGCCGCGGTGGCCGGGCCGTCGCCGAACGACGGCGGCACCATCCAGCTCGGGCCGGACAGGTCGAGCTCCTCCAGGCGCTCCCGGCGGGCCAGATAGGGCAGGCCGGTGTAGTCGATGCCGTCGTGGTAAAGAAGATCGAAGATGAGGTACGTGGCGGGCACGCTGACGGCCAGGCGGGCGGCGCGGTGGTGGTCGCGCACGTGCATCCGCTCGGCGAGGGCGGTGAACGACGGCCGGCCGGCCCCGTCGAAGCAGACCATCTCGCCGTCGAGCAGCGTTCCCTCCGGCAGATGAAGATCGCTGATCTCCGGGTACGCCGCGGTCACCACCGCCCCGGATCGTGCGAACAGCTGCGGCGCGCCGCCGGTGAACAGGGCGAGGACCCGGACGCCGTCCCACTTGAACTCGTAGCTCCAGTCCACGCCCACGGGCAGGTCGCCCGCGGTCGCGAGCATCGGGGACAGCGGCGATCCCGTCACCCGATCACCATAGGCAAAAGCATTCACCTTACGCAGGTGTCTCAGTAATGCCATCCTGATCAGGTATCGGACACCGCGTTGGGGAGCTGATCATGCGAGCGATCTGGAAAGGTGCGGTCTCGTTCGGTCTGGTGTCGATCGCCGTGCGGCTGTTCTCGGCGACCGAGGAGAAGGACATCCGCTTCCACCAGGTCCACCGCACCGACGGGGGGCGCATCAAGTACCAGCGCACCTGTTCCCTGGACGGCGAGGTGGTCAGCTACGACGACATCGCCAAGGGGTACGACATCGGCGGCGGGGAGATGGTGATCCTGACCGACGAGGACTTCGCCGACCTGCCGCTGAGCACGTCCCGCGCGATCGACGTGCTGGAGTTCGTGCCGGCCGAGCAGATCGACCCGATCCTCTTCGCCAAGGCCTACTACCTGGAGCCGGAGGGGCAGGCGGCCAAGCCGTACGTCCTGCTGCGGGACGCTCTGCGGGACGCCGACCGGGTGGCCATCGTGAAGATCGCGCTGCGGCAGCGGGAGCAGCTGGCCACCCTGCGGGTGCGCGACGACGTGCTGGTGCTCAACACCATGATGTGGCCGGACGAGGTGCGCACCCCGGAGTTCGGCTTCCTCGACGACGACATCGAGACCCGGCCGGCCGAGCTGGCCATGGCGAGCTCGCTGATCGACTCGATGGCCGGCGATTTCCACCCGGACGAGTTCACCGACAACTACCGGGCGGCGTTGCAGGAGGTCATCGACGCCAAGGTGGAGGGCCGGGAGGTGGTCCAGCCGGAGGAGCCGGAGGAGGCGGCGCCGGCCGCGGTCGACTTGATGGCCGCGTTGAAGGCGTCGGTGGAGCGGGCCAAGAAGGCGCGCGGCGAGGCGGCCGCCACGTCCGGGAAAACCGCTGAAAAACCGGCCAAGAAGGCCGTGAAGAAGGCCACTCCCGCGAAAAAAGCCGCGAAAAGTACGACGACCGCCAAGAAGGCCGCCAGTCCGCGTGCTGCCAAGACCGCCAAGAAGTCGGCATAGTTAGGCTCTGTCCATGGGGTTTTCTCGGGTTTTTCCCGGCGGGGTGATTCAGTGGCGTTGACCTGGGCTGAGTCGTATCTGGGCAAGGTGCGGGCGAGCGTCGGCGACATCGACACGATCTTCTTCGTCGGCGCGCGGACCGTACTGCTCGACGAGCAGAACCGGCTGCTGCTGATCCAGCGCTCGGACAACCACCGCTGGGCGATCCCGGCCGGGGCGATGGAGCTCGGCGAGAGCATGGAGGAGTGCGCGGTCCGGGAGCTCTGGGAGGAGACCGGGCTGAAGGCGACCTCCCTGACGCCGTACGCGTTCTACACCGCCTACACCTACACCAACGACTACGGTCACACGTACCAGCAGGTGCTGATGACCTTCCGGGTGCACACCTGGGAGGGCGAGCTGCTGCGGCAGACCGACGAGAGCGTGGACGCCGGCTGGTTCCCGCTGGACGCGCTGCCCGGCCCGAAGTCCTTCGTGATCGACGAGGCGCTGGCCGATCTGGCGACGTTCGAGTCCACCGGCCGCCTGGTGATGAAGTAGCCGGTTATGAGGTAGATCGCGGTGCGCGCAAGCGCGTTCCCGGGCAGGATGGCCGATCATGGCCGACCGTAGACGCCGACTGAGCGTGGATCTCACCCCGTTACGGACCTCCCGGGACTTCCGGCTGGTCTTCTTCAGCGGCGCGGTGACCAGTTTCGGGTCGTTCATCAGCTACGTCACCATTCCGTACCAGGTGGCGAAGCTGACCGACGACCCGCTGATGGTCGGCCTGATCGGGGTCTGCGAGCTGGCCCCGATCCTGATCATGGCGTTCGTCGGCGGCGCGCTCGCCGACTACCTCGATCGCCGGCTGCTGGTCCGGGGCAGCGAGGCCGCGCTCGCGCTGACCTGCGGGCTGCTGTTGATCAACTCGCTCTCCGACGAGCCGCACCTGTGGTTGCTCTACGTCTGCGCGTTCCTCACCGCGGCGTTCGCCGGGCTGCAACAGCCGGCCATGGGCGCGATGCTGCCCCGGCTGGTGGAGCCGGAACAGGTGCCGGCCGCGATGGCGCTCAAGTCGCTGAGCATGCAGTTCTCCCAGCTGATCGGCCCGTCCCTGGCCGGCGTCCTGATCGCCACGCTCGACCTGGCCTGGGTGTATACGTTCGACCTGCTCACCTTCGCGGTCTCGCTGGTCCTGCTGACGCTGGTCCGGGCGGTGCCGCCGCCTCCGGCAGCGGACCGGCCGTCGCTGGGTGGCGTGGTCACCGGGCTGAGGTACGCGGCGTCCCGGCCGGAACTGCTCGGCACCTACCTGGTCGACATCAACGCGATGTTCTTCGGCATGCCGTCCGCGCTCTACCCGTTCCTGGCCGACCGGCTCGGCGGACCCGAGGTGCTCGGCCTGCTCTACGCCGCGCCGGCGGTCGGGTCGATGCTGGCCACGGTCGGCTCCGGGTGGACCGAGCGGGTGCACCGGCACGGCCTCATGGTGATCGTCGCGGCCGCGTTCTGGGGTGTCGGCATCGTCGGGGTGGGCCTGTCCCACATGCTCTGGCTGACCCTGTTCTGCCTGGCCTTCGCGGGCGCCGCGGACATGGTCTCCGGGCTGTTCCGCATGATCATTTGGAACCAGACGATCCCCGATCACCTGCGCGGCCGGCTGGCCGGGATCGAGATGCTGTCGTACACCACCGGGCCGCTGCTCGGGCAGTTGCGCTCCGGTCTGATGGCGCGCACGTCGCTCGGCGTGGGCGGGTCGATCTGGGTGGGCGGGGCGCTGTGCGTGGCCGGCAGTCTGGCGCTGGCGGTGGCGCTGCCCAGGTTCCGGCGGTACGACGGGGAGCACGGGCTCGCGTCGAAGCAGGCGGCGGACGCGGAGTGGGCGGCTGCCGCCGAGGCCAGGGCGGCCGGCTGATCGCGTACCGGCGCATCGCTTTTGTTCGGGTTTCCCGGGTGGCTGTCGCCCGTCGGACGGCGAACGGCCGCCAGGCAACCTGCAGCATGGCACTTTGTCTGCTGGCGGACAGCCGGATGGCGTGCTTGACTGATGTACAGAGCTACGCGGGCGGATGCGTAGCGGGGGAGCAGTTCGGCACCCGGCGGCAACCGGGTGCCGGTTCCTTTTCCGGCCACCGGCTCCCGAGTGGGCTTTTCCGGACACGGGCGGCAAACCACACCAGGCGTGCGGTTGTCACTACCGTGCGCTTGCACGGGCTGTTCTGATAGGACAGTAATAGGAGTGGGCCCGCATGCGTGCCCCCTCGCCGAGAACACCGACGAATCCACGATGAAGGACCTATGCCCGAGGGCGATTCACCCACCGTCGCACGCCGGCGCGTCCGGCTCGCGCTCCGCGAGGCGCGGGAGAAGGCCGACCTGACCCAGGCCCAGGTCGCCGAGGAGATGGAGTGGTCCCTCAGCAAGGTCATCCGGATCGAGAACGGCGACGTGTCGATCTCTCCGAACGACCTGAGGCCGCTGCTGGCGTACCTGGGGATCCGGGACCGGACGACTGTCGGCGCGATGGTCGCCGACGCCCGGATCGCCCGCACCCGGCAGCGGCAGGCCTGGTTCCAGACGCCCGATTTCCGGGAGAACCTCACCGAGGCCACCCGCAAGCTGGTGGAGTACGAGCACGAGGCGGCCCGGATCCGGTCCTACTCGGTGTACTACGTGCCCGGCCCGCTGCAGACGCCGGACTACGCGAAAGCGCTGATGACCCGATTCGAGGACGAGCTCAGCGCCGATCAGATCGGCCGGCGCATCGACGCACGCCAGCTGCGCCGCGAGTCGCTGCTGAGCCGTGCCGGGTCCGGACAGGTGCGGATCCTGGTGATGCTGGACGAGTCGGTGCTGCGGCGCACCATCGGCGGGGCGGCGGTCTTCGCCGTGCAGTTGCGGGAGCTGCGCCGGATGATCGACGACGGCCTCATCACCATGCGGATGGTGCCGTTCTCACTGGACGCGCCGGTGACCAACAACGCCAGCTTCGATCTGCTCTCGCTCGGCGAGGGGGAGGTGCTCTACCGGGAGACCGGCCTCGGTGACGAGATGATCGAGGACCGGGACACCACGGCGAAACACGGCGCCCGGTACGACAAGGTGTGGGAAGAGGTGGCCGATGAGGCGACCACTCTCGCCTTCATCGACCGTCAGATCCGCAGTCTGGAGGATCCCTCCTCGTAGGACTCAGTACTCGCGGGCGCCGGTCGCGGCCCGCGCGAACGCCGGGGTCCGGCCGTTGGCCAGCTGGCCGGCGAACCAGGCGCCGAATCCCGCCAGCGCGAGCGCCAGCACCTCGATCAGGAACAGCCCACCGCCGGCCACCCGGTCGTGGGCGCGGATCCGGACCATCAGGATGACCGCGAAGACCACCAGCACGCCGATGTTGATCAGCGTGCGGAGCGCGCCCAGCCGGCGGGCCTGCGGACGGCGCAGGAGCATCACCTCGGCCGCCCCGGCGAGCATCGCGAACACCCCGACGACCAGCCCGGCGAGGATGTTCCAGTAGGCCAGCGCGCCGAGGATGGTAGGACCGCCGAGCAAGTCGGCCACATCGAACAAAACGGCCATAGCGAACAGGCCCAGCGGGAACATGATCAGAACAGGCTGGACCGCCTGCCCCGCGACACTCAATCGGTTCTCCATCCGCCTTCGCCCTCCTACCTGCGAAAATGCAGGTCCGTCGTGGCTTGCTCGGTTGGCTTGCCCGGTACCTCCAGCGATGAAACTCCATCGTGCGTGCCGAGAGCCACACCTCCGGTCCGTCACCGGGTTCTCCGTAATCTGCAACATGGCAGTCTGCGCGGTGGCGGTGCGATACGTGGCGTGCTTCACTGACCGTAGAGCAACAAGGGCGGAGCCGGAGGGAGAGACACAACAACGGCACCCGGCGGCAAACGGGTGCCGTTGTCCGCTCTCTCCAGCACTTTCTTCGTCTTCTGCGACGTTCCCATCGCGACCGTTCCAGTGCTGCACGAGCGAGGCGGGGTTGGTCTCTCGCGCCAATGGTGGCCCCGGCCCTCTCCTCCTCGCAAGGTAACGCGAGAAGGAGTGCGCCATGAGCACACGCGGCATACGCACCTACTACCGTGGGTCGGACGCTGAGGTCACCGAGGCCCTCTTCACCTGGCACACCACGCCGGAATCGCGGGCCTTCGCCATCACCGGGCTCCGGCACGTCGGACTGGTGCAGACCCCGGCCCGCACCCGGCCCCACGCGCCCCGTCTCGCCGCCGGCGCACTCCTGGCGGTCGGCGCGGCCTGGACCCTGCTGGCGAATCCGGCACTCTACGTGATCGGCCTGCTCGCCGTCGCCGGCCCGCTGCTCGCCTTCTTCTGGCGCGAGCCACGCCGCTGGGAACTGCACGCGCAGTATCACGGGGTCGCCGTGGTGCTCTACTCCTCCAGTGATGTGCGGGTCTTCAACCAGGTGGGCCGCGCTCTGCGCAGGGCCATGGAAGACGGCCGGCGCACGCCCTGGGGTTATGGCCTAGCTGCCGCGTGACCAGCGCGGATGGCGGCTTCCTAACGGGTGACTCCGGTGGGATGAACCAAAACTGCACCTGGCACGTCTCGTTCTGATAGGACAGTAATAGGATGTCCGCGACCTCGCTGGTTGCCACTTGGCAGTCAGCGAGGTGGCAAGTTGACAGCGCTCCATCGCAGGCTCGGTTCGACTACTTCAACGATGAAGGTCTGATGGCTGAGGGTGATTCACCCACTGTCGCGCGCCGGCGCGTACGGCTCGCGCTCCGCGAGGCGCGGGAGCGGGCCGACCTCACCCAACTTCAGGTGGCTGAGGAGATGGAGTGGTCACTCAGCAAGGTCATCCGCATCGAGAACGGCGACGTGTCGATCTCCCCTAACGACCTGCGCCCCCTGATGAGCCTGCTCGGCATCCGGGACCGGTCCCGGGTCGCGTCCATGATCGCGGACACCCGGATCGCGCGCACCAAGCAGCGCCAGGCGTGGTATCAGACGCCCGAGTTCCGGGAAGGCCTGACCGACGCCACCCGCAAGCTCGTGGAGTACGAGAACGAGTCGACCGCGATCCGTTCGTACTCCATCTATTACGTACCCGGGCATCTGCAGACGCCCGGTTACGCCACCGCCCTGATGAGCCGCTTCGAGGAGGAGCTCAGCGCCGCGCAGATCCACAGACGGGTCGAGGCCCGCCAACTGCGCCGTGAGGCGCTGCTCCCGCGGGCCGCGTCCGGGCAGGTGGAGATCATGGTGATGGTGGACGAGTCGGTGCTGAGCCGCACCATCGGCGGCCCGGCGATCTTCGCCGAGCAGCTCGGCGACCTGGCCGGACTCGCCACCAACGGCACCATCCGGATGCGGATGGTGCCGTTCCGGCTGGACGCGGCGGTCACCAACAATGCCAGTTTCGACCTGCTCGCCTTCGGCGAGGGGGAGGTGCTCTACCGCGAGACCGGTCTCGGCGACGAAATGATCGAGGACCGGGAGGCGACCGCGAAACATCGCGCGCGCTTCGACAAGGTTTGGCAGGAAGCCGCTGACGAAGAGGACACGATCACCTTCATCCGGCAACAGCTGGACGCCCTGGACCGATCGATCCGGGCGAACACATAACAAGAAGCTGGCCGTATCCACCGGGGGCACGGTCTAGAGCATGTGGAGATTTCTGAGATGGACAGCATGAACGCGCCCGCATGGCGGAAGAGCAGCCGCTGCGGCACGTCGACCTGCGTCGAGGTGGCCAAGGTCGACGACAATTACATGATCCGCGATTCAAAGAACCCCGACGCTGCCGCCCTGACCTTCACCAAGGCCGAATGGGATGCGTTTGTCGAGGGCGTAACCGCGGGTGAGTTCCGTTTCTGAAAGCCCGTGGGCGGCCCGCTCCAGCCGGAGCGGGCCGGTCAAAAATACTCGCAAAATACATATTTTGTTTCCAATCCACGCCGCATAGCTCACAATTCGTGAGATAAGCGGCGTCCTTTCGTTTTCACTCATGTCGGTGACTCTCCAGTGCCGTCCTCGTCGCTTACCGTGGAATTCGAATCACCACGGAGGTGCACGGAAATGATCGAAACGACCGGGGAACCGCGCTGGCGGCGAAGCAAACGTTGTGCCACCGGATCGTGTGTCGAAGTCGCCAGAGCCGGCGATCTGTTCCTGATGCGGGACTCCAAGAATCCCGATGGCTTACCACTGTCGTTCGACCGGGAAGCGTGGGAAGCCTTCATCGCCGGCGTCAAGTCCGACGAATTCAGCAACGTGTGAATCCGTTCCCACGCGGAGCGGTGGGAGCCGCGGGCCGAGCGCGGCATACTGCTCTGGTGGACGGCCATCCGCACGCCACCGATCCGGACCCCGTCGCCGCGCCGCACGGGACGGCCGACACCCTGCTGAACGAGCTCACCGAGCGGTACCAGGCGGAGCGCCGGGAGAGCAAGGGGCCGCTCGGGCTCGACGAGGCGCTCGCGCGGACCGGCCGGCTCATTCCCCACACCCCGGCACCCGCGCCGCTGGCGATCCAGTTCACCGGCTCCGGCCCGCGCCTCGGCCGGTGGTGGACGCGGAGCCGGCCGGTCAGCCGGCCGGTTGGACCTGGGCCGGCCGGCTGCCGAGCAGGCGCAGCGCGGTTTTCACCACGGGGCGGCCCAGCGCGCCGGCCATCGAGAAGTCCCCGCGGCAGAAGCCGGTGAACGCGCGCCACCCGAGACCGGTGGACATCGCGGTGTGCACGAGCGACGGGTGCCGGGTGAAGACACCGAGCAGGCGGTGGCCGGCCGCCATCTCCGGCTGCAGCTCGGCGGCGACCCGCCGGTCGTACGCCGATAGGTCCTGACTCTCCGCGGCCACCTGGCCCGCCCACCTGCCGGACCGGAGCGCATAGCTGATGCCCTCCCTGGTCCACGGTTCGAGCAGGCCGGCGGCGTCCCCGGCGACCAGCACCCGGCCGGCGCGCAACGGCGAGGTCGCGGTGCGGCAGCGGGTCAGGTGGCCGGAGTCGCGCAGCACCGTGCGGTCGGAGAGACCCAGCCGCGCCACGAAGTCGCGCAGGTAGCGCTTGGTGTCCGCGCCGCGGCCCTTCTCCATGATCACGCCGACCGTGAGCTCGTCGTCCTTCGGGAAGACCCAGCCGTACGACCCGGGGAACGGTCCCCAGTCCAGCAGCACCCGGCCGCGCCAGCGCTCCCGGTCCTCCGGCGTGGCCGCCAGCTCCACCTCCAGGCCGAGGTCCTGCTGCTCGAAGACGACGCCGACGTGCCGGCTGGTGACGCCTGCCGATCCGTCCGCGCCGATCACCACGCGAGCGGTCACCGTCCCGCCGCCGGCCAGCGTCACGCGCACCCCGTGCTCGTCCTGGTCGAGCGCGCGGACCTGGGTGTTCTGCCGGACGACGGCGCCGGCCCGCTCCGCCGCCTCGCACCAGGCGTGGTCGAAGTCGTCCCGCCGGACCAGCGAGAGCAGCGGCTCCGTGGAGCTCCGGGTGAACTCGCGGCGCCCGGCCAGGGTGAAGGTCAGGCTGGTGATGGTGTCGCGCACCGGCACGGCCGCCAGAGTCTCCGCGCTCAGCCGCAGCGAGCTGCCGAGCAGGCCGCCGCCGCACGTCTTGTACCGCGGGTGCTCGGCGCGCTCCAGCACCACCACCCGCGCGCCCCCGGACGCGGCGGCGTGCGCCGCGGCCAGCCCGGCGGGGCCCGCCCCGATCACCGCGACGTCCCAATCCGGTTCCACCAGCACGGGCACGAGTGTAGACAGGCGCCCGGTACCGTCCCCTCGGTGATCACCACCCGGCGAGCGGTCTACCTCGCCTTCATCTTCCTGGGCGTCGCGATGTCCAGCTTCGCGGCCCGGATCCCGCAGATCCGCAACTCGCTCGGGCTCAGCCCGTCCGAGCTGGGGCTGGTGCTACTGGCCACCGCGGTGGGGTCGATCACCTCGCTGCCGCTGGCCGGGCACCTCGTGGGGCGGTTCGGGTCGCGGCGGACGGTCGCCGTGATGGCGGTGCTGCTCGGCGTGGCCCTGACCGCGGTGGCGGTCGGATACCAGGTCGGGGTGGCGCCGGTGGTGGCCGGGCTCTACCTGTACGGGTTCGCCACCGGGGCGTGGGACGTGGCCATGAACGTCCAGGGCGCGGTGGTGGAGCAGCGGATCGGCCGGGCGATCATGCCGCGGTTCCACGCCGGGTACAGCGTGGGGACCGTCGCCGGGGCGCTGATCGGGGCCGGTGCGGTGGCCCTGGGGGTGTCGGTCACCACGCACCTGGTGGTCATGGTGCTGGTGTCGACGCCGAGCGTGGTGTTCGCCGTACAGGGATTCGGCCCCGATTCCTCCGATCTGGATTCGCCCGGCACCGGCGGGTCCGGCTTCCTGACCTTCTGGACGGAGCCGCGGACTCTGCTGATCGGGGTGTTCGTGCTGGCCTTCGCGTTCACCGAGGGCGCCGGCATCGACTGGATCAGTGTCGCGGTGATCGACGACTACGGGGCCTCGGCGTCGCTCGGGACGCTGGCCTTCGCGGTCTTCCTGGCCGCGATGACGATCGGGCGGTGGTACGGCCCGGTCCTGCTGGACCGGTACGGCCGGGTCCCGGTGGTCCGCGCGCTCGCCGTGATCGGACTGGGTGGCCTGCTGGTCTTCGCGTTCGGCTCGCACCCGGTGGCGGGGTTCGCCGGGGCGCTGCTCTGGGGCGTCGGCGCCTCGCTCGGGTTCCCGGTCGGGATGAGCGCGGCGGCCGACGATCCGGCCAGGGCGGCGCCCCGGGTCAGCGTGGTCGCGTCGATCGGCTATGTCGCGTTCCTCGGCGGACCGCCGCTGATCGGGTTTCTCGGCGACCGGATCGGCGTGGCGCGCGGGCTGCTCGCGGTCGGCGCCCTGCTGGTCGTCTCGGTGCTGCTGTCGTCCGCGCTCAAGCCGTTGCCGGCGCCGTCGGCAGTGCCCGCGCGGCCGCTTCCGCCGACTGCGGACGCGGACCGCTGACCACTGGACGAGGAGCGTGGCTCCGGCCCGGCCCGCCTCGCGGTTGCCGATCGCGCGGCCGGTGGTGTCGCGGGCAGCGCGGCTGTGGAAGTACCTTGCGCCGCAAGGTACTCTGTCGCACATGGCAGAAGCAGCGCAGTTGGCCTCCGGTCTGCGGCGCGGGACGCTGGAGTTCTGCGTGCTCGCGATGGTGGAGCTCGAGGATCGCTACGGCACCGAGATCGTCCGGCGGCTCGCCGAGGAGCAGTCGCTCGCCGCGACCGAGGGGACGATCTATCCGTTGCTGTCCCGGCTGCGCCGCGGCGGCATGCTGGACAGCAAGTGGGCCGAGTCGCCGAGCGGCCCGCCCCGGCGCTACTACAGCCTCACCCCGGCCGGGCGGTCCGCGCTAGCGCACTTCCGCACCGAGTGGGTGTCGTTCCGTCAGACCGTCGACCGTCTCGTGGGAACCGGTGAGATCGCATGAAGCCCAACCAGACCGACGTGGTCGGTGAGTACCTGCACGAGGTGGACCGGCGCCTGAGCGGCCTGCCGCTGCTGCAGCGCCGGGAGCTGCTGGCCGACCTGGCCGCGCACATCGAGACCGAGCGGACCGAGCGCAACGTGCGGTCGGAGGGGGAGCTGCTGGAGATCCTGGAGCGGCTGGGCAGCCCGGACGTGGTCGCGGCGGCGGCCTACGAAGAGGCCGGCCCGCCGCCCGCGGTCAATCAGCAGCCGTACGCGGCGGCCGCGCCGCCGTTCGGGGCAGCCGCGCCGCCGCCGTACGCCGCGACGCCGCCGTTCTCCGCGCCGGCCCGCGGGAACGCGAAGCGGCTCGGCTGGATCATCGCGGCTGTCGCGGCCGTGGCCGTGCTGCTCTTGCTCTGCTTCGGACTCGCGCTGGCCCGGGGCGACAGCTCCGAACCGGCGCCCAGCGTGACCAGGCCGCCGGTCCCGGAGCGGCACTCCTAGTCCACCTGGGGGAGCGGCGGGCCGAGCACGTCGTCCGCGTCCACGATCCGGTAGGCGTAGCCCTGCTCGGCCAGGAACCGCTGGCGGTGCGTGGCGTACTCGGTGTCGATGGTGTCCCGGGACACCACGGTGTAGAAGTGCGCCTGCCGCCCGTCCGCCTTGGGCCGCAGCACCCGGCCGAGACGCTGCGCCTCCTCCTGCCGGGAGCCGAACGTGCCGGACACCTGGATCGCCACCGCGGCCTCGGGCAGGTCGATCGAGAAGTTGCCGACCTTGGAGATCACCAGGGTGCGCAGCGATCCCGCGCGGAACGCGTCGAACAGGCGCTCGCGTTCCCTGTTGGTCGTCGATCCCTCCACGATCGGGGCGTCCAGGAACTCGCCGAGGGTGTGCAACTGATCCAGGAAACCGCCGATGACCAGCACCTGCTCGGTCGGGTGCCGGTCGACCAGCGCCTTCACCACCGGCAGCTTGGTGCGGGCGGTGGCGGCCACCTTGTACCGCTCCTCGGCGTCCGTCACCGCGTACGACATCCGCTCCGCCTCGGTCAGCGTGACCCGCACCTCGACGCACTCGGCCGGGGCGATCCAGCCCTGTGCCTCGATGTCCTTCCACGGGGCGTCGTAACGCTTCGGCCCGATCAGCGAGAAGACGTCGCCCTCGCGGCCGTCCTCCCGGACCAGCGTCGCGGTCAGGCCGAGCCGGCGGCGGGCCTGCAGGTCCGCGGTGAAGCGGAAGATCGGCGCCGGCAGCAGGTGCACCTCGTCGTAGATGACCAGTCCCCAGTCCCGGGCGCCGAACAGGTCGAGGTGGGTGAAGGCGCCGCCGCGGCGCGAGGTGAGCACCTGGTACGTCGCGATGGTGACCGGCCGGATCTCCTTGCGCTCGCCGCTGTACTCCCCGATCTCCTGCTCGGTGAGCGAGGTGCGCGCGATCAGCTCACGCTTCCACTGCCGCCCGGCGACCGTGTTGGTCACCAGGATCAGTGTGGTGGCCTTCGCCGTGGCCATCGCGGCCGCGCCGACCAGCGTCTTGCCCGCGCCGCAGGGCAGCACCACCACGCCGGAGCCGCCGGCCCAGAAGCCGTCCACCGCCTCCTGCTGGTAGGAGCGCAGTTTCCAGCCGTCCTCGGCCAGGTCGATGGCGTGCGCCTCGCCGTCCACGTAACCGGCCAGGTCCTCGGCCGGCCAGCCGAGCTTGAGCAGCGCCTGCTTGAGCCGGCCGCGCTCGGACGGGTGCACCGCGATGTTCTCGTCGTCGATCCGGGCGCCGAGCATGCCGGCCAGCTTCTTCGACCTGGCGACCTCGAGCAGCACGATCTTGTCGAGCCCGCGCAGGACCAGGCCGTGCACCGGGTCGTTGAGCAGCTGCAGCCGCCCGTAACGGTCCATCGTCTCGGCGACGTCGACCAGCAGCGCGTGCGGCACCGGGTACCGCGAGAACTTGATCAGCGCGTCCACCACGCTCTCCGCGTCGTGGCCGGCGGCGCGCGAGTTCCACAGGCCGAGCGGGGTCAACCGGTACGTGTGCACGTGCTCCGGCGAGCGCTCCAGCTCGGCGAACGGTGCGATGGCCATCCGGCAGGCCTGGGCGTCCGGGTGGTCGACTTCCAGGAGCAGGGTCTTGTCCGACTGCACGATCAGCGGTCCGCCGTTCACGCACATCCTCCGTTGCAAAGGCGACCCTCCAGTCTGCCACGGAAATCGGGCGCGACGTTTCTGTGCGATCAGGCGTGTATCCATCCGGCCGGGTCGTGACGCGACGGGGGGCGTACACGGCCCGGCGGTGGGTCTCACTCCTCGGTGACCGCCGCCGTGATGCGGTGCAGGGCGAACGTGTGCAGGCTCTCGCCCCGCTCGTCCTCGGCGCGCAGGTAGCCGGCGCTCAGCGAGACCGGGCGGACCAGGCGGGACAGCGTGGCGCCGTGCGAGTCGACGTACCCCACCCAGACCTTGGCCCGGTCCCGGACCGCCTGCTGCAGCACCGCCATCGCCTGGCTGTGCTGCTGCACCGCGGTCAGGCCGGGTCCGGCCTGGCCGTGCGCGGCGCGCACGGTGACCGGCGCCCGCCGTGCCGCGCGGGTCGCGATGTCGCCGCGTCGCAGCTGCTCCACCACGCCGGCCAGGCGCGGGCCGAACAACGTCGGCGGACCGGACGGCTCGGCGATCCGCGGCGTCCGGGACGGGGCCCGCCGCGCCTTGGGCCTGGTGAGCACGGCGGCGCCACCGGCGTCCTCGGCCACCGGCGCGAAGCCGGCCTCGCGCAGCGCGCCCAGCAGCCGGGCCACCGGGCGTGGGCTGACCAGCACGGTCGGCGCGATCCGGCGCAGGTCCAGACCGGTCACCCGCTTGTCGCTGAGCACCTCGGCGATCAGCGCCTCGTCGTCGCTGCGCAGGTAGGAACCGGCCGAGCCGCTGCGCAGCCCACCGTGCTTGCGGGCGGCGTCGTCGATCAGATATTCCAGGGTCTGCGGGACCGGGGTGCGCGACCGGCGGCGGAACAGCGCGTGCAGGTCGGCCGCGGTGTGGCCGACGTCCAGCGCCCGCCGCACGCTGGCCGGGGTGACCCGGAAGACGCTGGCGCCGCCGACCGACTCCGGCTCGGCGACCACGTCCAGCTCGCCGGCGAGTTCCGGCTCCGGCGGGCCGGGCACCACCACTGTCAGGTCGGCCTGCACCAGGATGTGGTCGACCGGCGCCGGCAACAGATGATCGAGCGCGCGGACGGCGTCCGCGGGGGACTCCTCCGGGTGGAGACCGAGCGGGTCGCTCCCGGCGGTCTCCGGGTCGGTGAGCAGCAGGCGGGCGTACGACGTGAGCGCGCCCAACCCGGTGATCCCGAGCAGCGCCGCCCCGGTGTACCCGTCCCGGTGCCCGATCTCCCGCCCGCGCGCCCGCCGCGGCGCCTGCCAGGCCAGCAGCGCGAGCAGGTCGTCGACGGCCGGCGCGGCGCCCGGCTCCAGGTCGGCGAGCGTGTCCAGGGCCTCCCGCCGGGCCTGCGGCGCCCCGGCCCGCTCGGCGTCCGGGGCCAGCGCGTTGATCGGCCGGTCCTTGTCGTCCCGCTTGCCGACCAGTCCCGGCTGGCGGGTCATGGTCAGCCAGGCCCGGGCCAGCACGCTCCAGCGTTGTGCCATGCCGGCCGCGCGCCACAGGTCGTACGCCCCGGTGGGCAGGAAGATCTCCTGAACCGCGCCGGGCGACCGGTGCACCGAGGTCTCCGACTCGCCGAGCAGCCCGGCCGCGTAGGCCACCTCGACCAGCAGCGCCGCGCCCGGCTCGTCCACGCCGGCCGCCCGGGCCAGCCGTTTCAGGTCGCGCACACCGAGCCCGCCGGTCTTCAGCACCGGGGCCGGCTCGGCGGCGAGGGCCTCCAGCAGCGACTCGACCGCGCGTACCGCCTCCATGGTCTGCCCGGCGCCGGCCGAGTCGACCGCCTTGACGTCGCGGGTCGTCGCGTCCGGGATCGGCGGGAACGGCCGCAGCGGGCCCAGCGGCCCGGTGTCGCGCCGCAGCAGCAGCCCCACCTCGCGGGGCAGCTCGACCAGGTCGCCGTCCGGGCGGGGCGCGCGGCCGGCCTCCGAGATCGGCACCAGGATGTGCTGGTCGACGAGCCAGCGGACCGGCTCGGCGACCTCGTTGCGGCTCAGCGCGCCGACCGGGGGGCCGGCGGCGAGGCGGTCCAGCACGGCTCGGGCGCCCGGCGGGGCGGCCAGCACCGTGCGGCGCAGCTTGGCGCGGTCGGCGACCAGGGCGGCGGCATGCGCGTCCAGGTAGTCGGCGGGGCGGCCGAGACCGGCCGGGTACGCCGAGGTGACCTCGTCGACCGCGCCGACCACGTGCAGCGCCTCCGGCGGGCCGTGCAGCAGGAAACGCACCCGGAGGCGGTCGACCGCCACCCGTACGTCGTCCTCGGCCACCCCGGTGGCCAGTTCCAGGATGGCGTCCAGCGAGGTGAGGGCGGTGTCGGCGGCGCGGGTGACCCGGGCCGCGTCGAGGATGGTGAGGGTGAACTCGTCCAGCCCGTCCAGGCAGCGGGCGACCGAGCCGCGCGACTGCGCGCGCACGGCCAGCGCCGAGATGTCGGCGGGCACCGGAACGACCAGGTCCGGGCGCAGCTGGAGGAGCGCGCCCAGCGCCTCGTCGGGCAGCGACCGGAGTTGATCCGCAAATGTGGTGGCCATCGTCTTCAACGCTAACGTTCATGGGACGATGGTGGCGGGTCCGGGCGTGGCCGGACCTCGATCAGAGGAGGACCGAACGTGGCGTCAGAGGGCAAGCTGCCGGGCACCGACGTGTCGAAGACCAGGGGCGGCTCGGCGCGGGGCGTCGACATGAAGGGTCAGATCCACGTCTCCGAGCTGATCTCCGACCGGGCTGCCGCCCCGTCGCCGTTCGGTGACGACCAGATCTTCCCGCTTCCGGTCGAGAGCCTGCGCTACCACGAGTCGCACGGTCAGTAGTGGTTCCGGCGGTCGGCTTCGACCTGGACATGACCTTGATCGACTCCCGGCCGGGGATCCGGGAGGCGTACCGGGCGCTCACCGCGCGGACCGGCGTCCACGTGGACGCCGATCTGGCCGTCTCCCGGCTCGGCCCGCCGCTGCGGGACGAATTGCGCCACTGGTTCCCGGCCGAGGAGATCGAGGACGCGGTCACCACCTACCGGGCGCTCTACCCCGAGCACGCGATCCGGCCGGCGCTGCCGACCGCGGGAGCCGTCGAGGCGCTCGCCGCGGTCCGCTCGGCCGGGCTGCGCGTCGTGGTGGTCACCTCGAAACTGGGCCGGCTGGCCCGGTTGCATCTCGACCATCTGGGCATGCGGGCCGACGGGCTGGCCGGTGACCTGTTCGCCGAGGGCAAGGCGACCGCCCTGGTGGAGCATGGCGTGCGGTGGTACGTCGGCGACCACGTGGCGGACATGGTCGCCGCCCGCACGGCCGGGGTGCCGGGCATCGGCGTGGTCACCGGACCGTGTTCGGCCGAGGACCTCCGGGATGCCGGAGCCTCGTACGTCTTGTCCGACTTGACCAGTTTCCCGGCACTCCTGAACGAGATTGCAGTTGGGTCCGGGCCCTCGGCTGGATAGGCTCCCCGTGAGCAGTTGTGTCCATTGAGTGAAGTTGAGGTCAGCGGTGCCCACGGGTCGAGTGAAGTGGTACGACGCGACGAAGGGATTCGGATTCGTCACCAGTGATGAGGGCGGAGACGTGTTCCTGCCCAAGGGTGCGCTGCCGGCGGGGGTCACCGACCTGAAAACGGGACAGCGGATCGAGTTCGGTGTGGTGGACAGCCGCAAGGGCGCCCAGGCCCTCGGCGTGAAGCTGCTGGACGCGCCGCCGTCCCTGGCGGCCCGGGACGCCGAGGCGCGCCGCCGGCCGGCGGAGGAGACGGCCAGCATGATCGAGGACATGATCAAGGTGCTGGAGACCTCGGTGCAGCCCACGCTCCAGCGCGGGCGTTACCCGGACAAGAAAGCGGCGCAGAAGATCGCGCAGTTGCTGCACGCGATCGCCGACGAGTTCGACAGGGCCTCCTAGGAGACCAGGGACGGCACAGCAGGCGTCAGGCCCGCCGCCGCCGCGCGCCCGAGCAGGGCGTCGGCGGCGGCGAGTCCGTCCCTGCCCAGGTTCAGGGTGAACTCGTTGACGTAGAGCTCGATGTGCTGCCGCACCACGGAGGGCTCCATCTCCTGCGCGTTGGCCAGGATGAACTCCTGACTGGCGGCCGGGTCGAGCCAGCCCTTGCGCAGCGACTCGCGGATCCACCCGGCGGCCTGATCCGGGTCGACGGTGCCCTTCTTCGCCAGGATCGCGCCGAGCGGGATGGGCAGGCCGGTGTCCGACTCCCACCACTCGCCGAGGTCGGCCAGGGCGGTCAGGCCGTACCGCTGGTAGGTGAACCGGGCCTCGTGGATGACCAGGCCGGCGTCGTACGTCCCGTCGGCCACCCCGGGCATGATCTGGTGGAACGGGACCACCTCGATCCTCGCCGGCGGCTGCTCGGCCGACCACAGGCGCATCAGCAGGTACGCCGTGGTCCGGTCGCCGGGCACCGCCACGGTCGCGCCGGTCAGGTCGGCGCGCGCGTCCCGGGTCAGCACCAGCGGACCGCAGCCGCGGCCCAGCGCGCCCCCGCAGGGCAGCAGATCGTACTTGTCGAGCAGCCACGGCAGCGCCGCATAACTCACCTTGACCAGGTCGAACTCGCCGCGCTCGGCGGCGGTGTTGGTCACGTCGACGTCCGCGAAGGTCAGATCGACAGCGGGGGCGCCGCCGACCAGACCGTGGATCAGGGCGTGGAAGACGAACGTGTCGTTCGGGCAGGGCGAGACCGCGAGGGAGAGCGTCACGTGACAACGCTATCCCCGTGCCGGGCAGGACGCCCGGCGGCCTGCTTGTCCAGTTCGCCACACCATGTGTGCCGGTCAGGAAGAATATTCACATTCACCTCTGGCTCAATCCGGGTGTGAATTTCTACACTCCGCCTTGTCAGATCATTTGATCTACCAAGGGGGTGCCCCGTGGGTCGCAAACTGCTCCCGGGCTTCCTGGTGCTGAGCCTCGTCGGCGGGCTGTCCGCGCCCGCCGAAGCGGCGGCGACCTGGACGCCTGCCTACGACCTGGAGGGCGCGTGCGTCACCCTCCAGGCGTTCAACGAATCCGCCTCGCTCGGCTACGTGTTCAAGGACTCGGTCGGCTACGGCTTCACCGGCACCGCGTCGAAGGCCGAGCCGTTCCGCTTCGAGGCCACTCAGCTCGGGCGCTACCTGCTCCGCGACCACACCGGCGCGCCGCCGTACCAGAGCACGCTCGGCTGGGTGTGGGCCGGCGACGCGTACGGGGACCGCGCCGACTGGACGGTCAGCTCCTCGTCCGGGCAGTACCGGCTCGTCTCCACCGCCACGGGGCAGCAGATGGGGTCGTACCTCGGCGGCCTGGGCGCCGGAAGCGCGACCATGAAGCTCACCGCGGCCACCGGATGTGCGGCCGTCCCGGACATCGCCACCGGGGTGACCGGCACGCCCGGTCCGGCCGTCGACACCGGCGGCAAGCTGGTCGGCTGGATCGACGCGCACGCGCACATCACCGCGGCCGAGGCGTTCGGCGGATCGCTGCACTGCGGCGACGCGTACGCGCCCGGCGGCGCCCCGGTCGCCCTCGCCGGCTGCCCCTCGCACGCCACGCTCGGCTGGGGCGCGCTGCTCGAGGCGATCATCGCGGGCACCGATCCGATCAACTCGTCCGAGCAGGGCTGGCCGTCGTTCACCGACTGGCCGCAGAGCGACACGATGCTGCACGAGGCGTCGTACTTCCGCAGCCTGGAACGGGCCTGGCAGTCCGGCCAGCGGGTGCTCAACGTGCTGTTGGTGGCGAACCGGGTGATCTGCGGTCTGACCCTGCGGCACACCTCCTGCGACGAGATGGACCAGATCCGCGCGCAGTCCACCTACCTGGGGAAGATGCAGGACTACATCGATGCCCGCAGCGGAGGTCCGGGCCGTGGGTGGTTCCGCTTGGCAACCACCCCGGCGCAGGTACGGTCGATCGCCGCCCAGGGCAAGCTGGCGGTCACCATCGGCGTGGAGAACTCGGAGATCTTCGGCTGCCGGGAGGTCCAGGACGTGCCGCAGTGCACCACCGCGGACGTCGACCGGGGCCTCGACGAACTGCAGAGCATGGGCGTCAGCGGCTTCTACCCGGTGCACAAGTTCGACAACGCGTTCGGCGGCACCCGCTTCGACGGGGGCGTCACCGGCGCCGCGGTGAACGTCGGCAACCTGCTCTCCACCGGACACTGGTGGCAGGCGACCACCTGCACCGGCCCGTCCGACAACGAGCAGCCACTGGTCAGCGACGACCTGGCGAAGCTGCTCTCGCTGGGCGTGGGCCTGCCGGCCGGCACGATCCTCCCGGTGTACCCGAGCGGCCGGATCTGCAACGTCCGCGGGCTCACCACGCTGGGGACGTACCTGATCCGGAAGATGATGGATCGCGGCATGATCATCCACATCGACCACATGGGCGTGAAGACCGCCTCGGCCGTGCTGGACCTGGCCGAGCAGGCCGGTTACGCCGGGGTCACCTCGGTGCACACCTGGGCCGACCGGGCCCTGGTCGACCGGGTGCTCGGGGTCGGCGGGTTCGTCGCCTCGTACGCCTTCGCCGCCACCGACGACGGCTCCGGAACCCCGACGTTCCTCGACGAATGGCGGGCCAACAAGGCCCTCCGCAACGGTTCGAAGATCACCGGGTACGGCGTCGGCACCGACGTGAACGGCCTCGGCACGCAGGCCGAGCCGCGCCTGAACGCCGGATCCAGCCCGCTCACCTACCCGTTCACCGCGGTGAACGGCGCCACCGTGGCCCGGCAGGTCTGGGGCACGCGCACGTTCGACCTGAACACCGACGGCGTCGCCCAGTACGGCCTGTACGCCGACTGGATCACCGACCTGACCAACCAGGCGGGCGCCGACAAGGCCGTACTGACCAGGCAACTCATGAGCGGAGCCGAGGCCTACGTGACGATGTGGGAGAAAGCTCGCTCATGACGATCACCGAGGCGCCGGTCCGGACCCGGTGGATGGCCGCGTACGCGCTGGCCATGATCGGGGTGGCGGCGGGCTGGTTCGGGCCGATCCAGATCCTGCTGCCCGAGCAGGCCGCCCGGCTGGCCGGCGCCGACGGTAAGGAGTCGCTGCTCGCCCTGGTCACCGCGATCGGGGCGGCGGCCTCGCTGGTCGCCAACCCGCTGTGGGGCGCCATCTCGGACCGGATGGGCTCCCGGCGGCCGATCTTCGTGGCCGGCACCGTGATCGGCGTCGCCGGCCTGCTGGTCCTGTCGGCCGCCGGCTCACGCCCGGTCATGATCGCCGGCTGGGCGCTGGTCCAGACCGGACTGAACGGGCCGCTCGCCGCGCTGGCGGCGATGATCGGGGACCGGGTTCCGCAGCGGCAGCGCGGGACGGTCGGCGCGCTGTTCGGCGTCGCGCAGATCGCCGGAGTGGTCCTCGGCACCGCGCTGGCAGTCGTCGGGCCCGGCGCGACCGGCTACGTCGCGGTGGCCGTGGCGGTGCCGGCTCTGGGCGCCGCCCTGCTGCTGACCCACCGCGAGCCGGCCCACGCGGCCGGGCGGCCGCGCGCCCGGTGGGTGCGGCCCGGAGCCCAGTTCGCCTGGGCGTGGCTGATCCGATTCCTGCTCAACCTGGTGAACGCGCTGGTCCTGGTCTACCTCTTCTACTATCTGTCCGATCAGGTAGGTGTCGCCGACACGGCCACCTGGGTGCTCCTCCTGACCGTGGTGAACGTGCTGTTCGCAGGCGTCCTCGGGTTCGCCGGCGGGGTGCTGTCGGACCGCTGGGAACGCCGCCGGATCTTCGTCGCGGCCGCCGCGGTGATCCTGGCCGCCGGGACCGTGCTGATGGCGCTGGTCCCGGTGGCCGCCGTGGTGATCGTGGCGTCGGTGCTGGTCGGGGCGGGCTGGGGAGCCTACGTCGCGGTCGACCTGGCGGTGCTCACGCAGGTGCTGCCGGACGCCGGGACCCGGGCCACCATGCTCGGCGTCGCCAACGTCGCCGGCACCCTGCCGCAGCTGCTCGCCCCGGTGGTCGCCGCGCCGGTCGTCACCCGGCTCGGCGGCTATCCGGTCCTCTACCTGCTCACCGCCGCCATCGCGCTGCTCGCGCTGGCCTGTCTGCCGCGACTCCAGGCGCTGTCCTGAAAGGATCATCCATGCGATTCCCGCCCGGCTTCCGGTTCGGCATGGCGACGTCGGCCTATCAGATCGAGGGCGCCTGGGACGCCGGCGGCAAGGGGCCGAGCATCTGGGACACCTTCACGGCGCGGCCCGGGACGGTCCGGCACGGGGAGCACGGCCGGGTCGCCATCGACCACTATCACCGGTACGCCGAGGACGTCACGCACATCGCCGAGTCCGGGGCGCGCGACTACCGGTTCTCCGTCTCCTGGCCACGGGCGCTGGCCTCGCTGGACTTCTACGATCGGCTGGTCGACGAGCTGCTCGCCGCCGGGGTCCGGCCGGTGCCCACGCTCTACCACTGGGACCTGCCGCAGGACCTGGAGGACCGGGGCGGGTGGCTGAACCGGGACACCGCGCACCGGCTCGCCGACCACGCCGGCGCCGTGGTGCTGCGTCTCGGGGACCGGGTCCGGGACTGGATCACCATGAACGAGATGAACGTCCAGACCCTCTACGGGTACGCGCTCACCGACCACGCCCCGGGCCGCGGCCTGGGCCTGGCGGCGCTGCCGGTCGCGCACCACCAGCTGCTCGCGCACGGGCTCGCCGTGCAGGTGCTGCGGACCCACGACGCCGGCGCGATCGGCATCGCCAACCAGCACTTCCCGGTGTACCCGGCGGGCGGTGACCCGGCGGACGTGTCCGCGGCGGAGATGTTCCGCACCCTGACGAACTGGACGTTCTCCGACCCGATCCTGCTCGGCGACTACCCGGACGAGATGATCCGGGCCGGCGTCGGCGTCGCCGGCGCGCAGCTGGACCGCGACCTGGAGCTGATCGGCGCCCGCCTGGACTTCTACGGCGTCAACTTCTACGAGCCGACGGCCGTCGAGGCGCCCCGGGCCGGCAAGGACTATTCCGGGGTGCTGGAGGTGGACATCCCGGACGGGATGCCGTTTTGCCCGGTGCCTGTGAAAAGCGACGAGCGCACCGACTTCGGCTGGGCGATCGTGCCGTCCGCGCTCACCGAGATCCTGGTCGCGCTCCGGGACCGCTATCCCGCGCTGCCGCCGGTGATCGTCACGGAGAACGGCGCGTCGTTCCACGACACGCCGCCCGGCCCCGCGGGCCGCGTCGAGGATCCCCGCCGCATCGCCTATCTGGACGCCCACCTGCGGGCGGTGGTCGAGGCGATCGATGCGGGGGTACGGGTGGAGGGCTTCTACGTCTGGTCCGCCTTCGACAACTTCGAGTGGGCGGCGGGGTACGACGAGCGTTTCGGACTGGTTCACGTGGACCGGGAGACGCTCGTCCGCACTCGCAAGGACTCCTGGTACTGGTACCGAGACCTGATCGCGTCCCAGTCCACCCGGTGACCCGAGGTCACCTCCCGAGCCGAGAGACTCCTGGTACTGGCACCGCGACCCGGATCGCGTCCCAGCCGACCCGGTGACCCGGGGTCACTTCCCGAGCTGGTTGACGAAGTTGTCGGCGAGGCGGGTCAGGCGCTCCGCCCGGCCCTCCTCGGCCCAGCCGTCCACCAGGCCGAGCAGCGTGCTGCCCTCCACCAGGATGATGAAGTCGTCGATGACCGCCTCGTCCGCCACACCGTCGCGGAGCTCCCGCAGCTCCCGGGCCTCCCGCAGGCAGGTGCGCAGATGCGCCCGGATCGCCCGGTGCGACTCCCGCCGCGACTCCGCCAGCCGGGGATGCGACAGCGCCGCCCCGGCGAAGGCCACATTGACATGCGCGTCCGCGGCCCGCTCGTCGTCCAGGGGCAGCACCGCGTCGAGCGCGGCGCGGAGAGCGGCCAGCCCGAACAGTTCCCCGCCGATCCGGAAGGCCCGTTCCACGATCCGGTCGTAGACCGCCTTCTGCGCGGCCACCAGGATGTCGTCCTTGCCGCCGAGGAAGTGCGCCAGCACGCTCAGCGAACACCCGGCCTCATCGGCGATGGCCCTGGTCGTGGTCCCCTCGACCCCACGGGCCCGGACCACCCGCCAGGTCGCCGCGAGCAGTTCCCCCCGGCGCACGTCACGATCGACCAGCCTTGGCACCCGCCAAGCCTAACCACCTCCATCCCGCCGGCCCGCTGTGCCGCGCACCCGCCGCACCCCGCGCCGGGTCCGCGAGGCGCTGCCTACTCCAGCCCGCAGCGCGCCGCCGCGGGCCGGCTGGCAGCCAGGGGTCTCTCGGACCCGTCGAGGGACCCCTGGGCTGGCCGCCGGCGAGCCGGCCGCGTCGGGTGTGCACAACCTGTGGACAAGTATGTTTCAGGAGGTGGGGTGGAGGGTTCGGCTTCCGGCGGCGAGGTGGTTCAGGCGTCGGGCCAGGGGCAGGGTGAGAAGGACGCCGAGCACCGGGACGAGGAAGGCGGCCCGGAGACCGACCGGTTCGGAGAGGGCGCCCAGGAGGACCGCGCCGAGCAGGGCGCCGCCGTAGTTGAAGAGGTTGACCCGGGCGACGACCTCGTCGCTGCTCCCCCCGGCGGACTCGCCGGCGGCGCTGAAGGCGAGCGGAACCAGCACACCGACCCCGATGCCGGCTATCGCGAAGCCGGCGATCGCGGCGCCGGCCGAGGGCAGCAGGACGACCAGGACGCAGCCGGTCCCGCAGGCGGCGAGCGCGCCGAGGGCCATCGTGACCCGGCCGGCACGCTGCGCCAGGTGATCCGCGATCAGGCGGCTGACCAGCACCGTCGCTTGGTAGGCGGCGTAGCCGAGCGGGGCCACCGAGGCCGCGGCGGCGAGCGAGTCCTTGAGGTAGACCGAGCTCCACGTGCTGACCGCGGAGTCGACCAGGAAGGCTGTGAAGATCAGCATCCCGCAGGTCCAGACGACGCGGCGGACCGCCCGCCCGCCCGTCTCGTGCACCACGCTGGAGCGTTCGGTGCGGGCCGGCTCGAAGAAGCGCCAGCCGGCGACACCGATCAGCACCGCGAAGCCGGCCGCGGCGCCCACCGCGATCGACGCGCCGCCGCCGACCGCCAGCGCCAGCGAGGTGAGCAGGGCGGCGCCGACGGCGGCGGCGGTGTACGCGGCGAACAGCCGGCTCATCACCCTGCGGCCGAGGCGGGCCTGGACCAGCACGCCCTGCATGCTGAGCGAGGCGTCCACAGTGCCCAGCCCGATCCCGTAGAGCAGCAGGACCGCGACGAAGACGACGTTCGGGGTGCCGAAGGTGGTGGCGGCCAGTCCACCCCCGACCAGGAACAGGCCGGCGGCCAGGGCGTACCGGCTGCCCCGGCGCGCGGCGACCTGGTCGGCCACGATCGAGCCGCCGGCCGCGGCGACGCACACGAGCAGCAGGATCGTGGACACGACGGCGTCGCTGAGGGCCTGCCGCTCCTTGAACGCGGGTAGCGCGGTGACGACCGCTGCGTACCCGAGCCCCTGGGCGGCATAGCCGGCAGCGATCAGACGTACCCGTTGCCCGGCGCTGATCTCGTTCATCGTGCCTCGCTCAGCCGTCAGCGACGTTCGACGTCGATTCAGCGACGTACGTCATACTCTCGTCAGCGCAGCATGCCGGGCTCGATCATCAACAGCAACAGATTCATGTAAAAGAATTCATCTTCTTGTGAGTCCGGCGCCGGGCAGCGAACGCCGGCGCGCCGGCGGGCGATCGATCTGCCCGGCCGCCTTCCGCGCTCCCGGCACGTCGGTCGACCGCCGGAGCGTCCGGCGGATCCGTCGAATTCGACGGTCAGGGCAGGGACTGCAGGGCGGGGGCGGCCGCCCGGAGAGCGGCGAACGCCTCGGGCAGCTGCCAGGCGGCGCGGTCCCGGGGGCCGATCGCGTTGGAGATGGTGCGGAGTTCGGCGAAGGGCACAGCGGCGCCCGCGGCGGCGACCGCCACGCCGTAGCCCTCCATCGCCTCGGCGACCGCCCGCGGGAACCGGGTCCCGAGGCGAGCGGCCGTCCCGGCGGTGCCGGTCACCGTGCTCAGCGTGAGGATGTCGCCGGTGATCGCCTGGGGGAGGGCGGCGGCCAGGGCCTCGCGCAGCGCCGGGTCGGTCTCCAGCAGGCTGCTGCCGAAGCCCAGTTCCTCGATCGGCAGGAAGCCGTCCGGGGACTCCGCGCCCAGGTCGGCGGCGATCGTGCGGGTCGCCAGGACCGTTGCGCCGATCTCGGCCCGGCCGGCGAAGCCGCCGGCGATGCCGACGCTGACCACCGCGCGGTAGTCGCCCCGCGCGAGCAGGCGGGCGGTTCCGGAGGCTGCCGCGGCCGGGCCGACGCCCACCGCCTCGACGGCGACCAGCGCCGGGTCCAGGACCGCGCGGAGGGCGCCGGCTTCGGCGGGCACCGCGGTGACTGCCAGGAGCGGGTACGGGGTCACGCGTCCGCACCGCTCTCGGTGTCGCCGTTCCACGCGGCGGAGGACGGCCGGTAGACGTGGTACCCCGGTGGCGCGGAGCCCCGCTCGGTGTCGCCCCGGCCCGGACGCTCCCCGGTAGGCGGATCGAATCGGCGCTTCGGCTCCGCGGTGGGCGGGTCGAACTGGCGTGTCGGCTCCGCGGTGGGCGGGTCGAATCGGCGCGTCGGCTCGTCCGCGGGCGCGGGTGGCGGCGGGCTGGCGGGCTTCTTCGTGGCCTTGCTCCTGCGGCGGCTCCACCAGCCCCGGGCGGGCGCTTCGTCGACCAGGGTGGTGTCCAGCTTCCGGTCGCCGGCCGGGCGCTCCGGGCGGCAGCCGGCCTCGGGATCGAAGTCGCGGGTGCCGGTGGACCCGGCGGGGCGGCGCTGCGCGGGCGGATTGTGGCCCGGTTGGTCGGGGACCGTCGGGGCGTCCGGCCACGGGTCGGCCGCCTCGTAGAACACGTCCTCGTCGCCGGTCCGGGAGGAGCCGCCGGTCCGGGAGGAGCCGCCCGGACGCGAGGAGCCGCCGGGCCCGGAAGAGCCGCCGGCCCCGGTGGCGCCCGGGTACCGCGAGGAATCGCCGGACCGGGCGGAGTCGTCGGCGCGCGAGGAGCCGGCGGAGCCGGCGTGCGAGGTATCCGGTGAGCCGGACGTGGCCGGGCGCGATCCGTCCGGGGATGACGGGTGGGGGCGGGCTGACGTCGTACCGGAAGGGGCGTCGCGGCCCGGACCGGAATCGGCAGGGCCGGAAGCGGTGGCGTCTCCCGCGGAATTGTCCGGGCGGCCCGCGAGGCGCTCGTCGCGCAGCCGCGCGGCCGACCAGCCGGCCCGCCCGGCCGCGACCACCGCGAGCACCGCGGCCAGCGCCACCCCCAGCCGCCCGGCGAGCGGGATCAGACCGATGCCGCCGCCGGCCACCCAGGCCAGCATCAGCACCGTCTCCGAGTGGGCGAAAGCGGTCGCCCGGAGCCGCTCGGGCACCCGCTCCTGGATGCTGGCGTCGACCGCGAGCTTGGCGATGCCGCTGAAGACGGCGGTGACCAGGGCCAGCAAGGCGATCGTGGCGAGGTTGCAGAAGACCGTGGCGAAGATCGCCACGCCGGCGGTCACCACCAGCCCGCCGGACTGCAGGGCGAGCGGGCGGCGGATGCGCAGGCCGGTGCCGGCGGCGGTGGAGAGGAAGGTGCCGAGCGCGAGCGCACCGCCGACCACGCCGACAGCGGTGCCCTTGCCGAGCTCCCAGCCGAGGAGCGAGGTGCCGACGTCACCGGCCATGATCGCGAAGGTTGTGAAGAGCAGCAGGAAACCGTAGAGCAGGCGCAGGCCGGCGCTGCCGATCAGGGTGGCGAGGACCAGGCGGCCGGAGAGCGGGCGGTCCGAGCCGCGGCCCAGGCCGAGCACGGTGCGCCAGGCGCGCGGCATGGCCTCCGGCGGGTCGGAGTCGGCGCGCGGGGGCAGGCGCAGCGACACCACCATGCCGACGATGAAGATGATCGTGGCCACCCGCAGCGGCCACTGTGGGCCGAATTTGAAGGCGAGCAGGCCGATCGGGGCCACCACGGCGCCGGCGAACGTGCCGTAGACGCTGGCCCGCGCGCCCACCTGGGACAGCCCGACACCGTCGGGGAGCAGCCGGGGCACGGCTGCCGACCGGGCCACCCCGTAGGCCCGGGAGAGCGCGAGCACGCCGAAGGCCGCCGGATAGAGACCCCAGCCGAGCAGGTTGTCGGACATCACGTAGGCCAGGAAGGCCCGGCCGAGCATGGTGACCGCCAGGGCGTAGCGCCGGCCGTGCCGGAAGTGGTCGAGCAACGGACCGACCACCGGCGCCAGCAACGCGAACGGGACCATGGTGATCAGCAGGTAGAGCCCGACCTTGCTGCGTGCCTCGCCGAGCGGGACGCTGAAGATCGTGCCGGCCAGCCCGATGGCGATCAGGGCGTCGCCGGCGCAGGAGACCGCGTGCAGGTCGAAGAGCCGGATCATGCCGATCTCGTTGGCGGCGCCGCGGGCGCGGACGGCGCCGACCCGCCGGGTGGCCCAGGCGCCCCCGCGCATCGAGCCACGCACCAGCACGCGCACCGCCCTGACGCCGGTGCCGACGGCGCGTCCGAGAGTGGGAAGCAGCGGCATGGGAACCATCCTGACTGATCCGGGCGACCTTCGTCGGTCTGCGTCCACAGGTAAATGGGAGTCGTTGTCCACAGGTAAATGGGGAGTCGTTGCGAGCGGTGGGGTTCGGTAGGCAACAATGGGCGGGTGACCTCCAGGACCACCTCTCGCGCCGCCCGACTCGACCAGGTCTGTGCCGATGCCGTCGGGGTGGCCCGTGGCGCGATCACCGATGTGGACCCGGCGGACATCGGCGAGCATCTGGAAGCCGTGGCCGAGGGCGACCGTGTCGTTACTCACTTCTTCGAGTCGCACCTGGCCGGTTATCGCGGCTGGCGCTGGGCCGTCACGGTGACCCGGGTGCCCCGCAGCCGCCACGTGACGATCTGCGAGACCGTGCTGCTGCCCGGTCCGGACGCGCTGCTCGCCCCCGGCTGGGTCCCGTGGAACGAGCGGGTCCAGCCCGGTGACCTGGGCGTCGGCGATCTCATGCCGACCGCGCCGGACGACGACCGGCTGACCCCGGGCTATGTGCTCAGCGACGACGCGGCGGTCGAGGAGGTCTCCTGGGAGCTGGGCCTGGGCCGGTCCCGGGTGATGTCGCAGGAGGGCCGGATCGAGACGGCCCAGCGGTGGTATGACGGCGACGCCGGTCCGGAGGCTCCGATCGCCACCGCCGCGCCGCGTAACGCCCGTTGCGGGACCTGCGGTTTCTACCTGCCGCTGGCCGGTTCACTGCGGCAGATGTTCGGCGTCTGCGGCAACCTCTACGCTCCCGACGACGGCCGCGCGGTGAGCGCCGACCACGGCTGCGGCGCGCACTCCGAGGCGCTGCTGGCCGCCCCCGAGCAGCCGGTCGAGGAGCTGCCCACGGTCTACGACGACAGCGAGGTGGAGACGGTCGCGGTCAGCCGTGGTCACGGCTCGGTCGAGTCCGGCGAGCCCGCCGAGGACTACGGCCACAGCTAGGAGGCACGGAACTCCGGGTGCGAGAGCGCCCGGCGCCGCTTCCGGTTCCGGTCGTGCACGATCATCGTGATCAGTCCTGGGATGCCCACCAGGAAGCCGGCCACACAGGTCTCGAGCCACTGGTCGGGCGCGCCGGCCAGCAGGCAGACGAGCGCGGCCACGGCGAACGCGGCCAGGCCGCCGAGCGCGAACGGGACCATCGGCGGGTCCAGCGGTTCCGGGCGCGGCTTGGTCCCGGTCACCACGGTCAGACCAGCGGGTGGATCGTCAGCCCGGGTGGCGGGAGACAGGTCACTCACCCCGACAGGGTAAGGCCATTACGGAACGTCTCGGCGCAGGACGTGAGAGTTGTAACATCACAGCGCTTTTGCCGAGGTCATCCCATCTGAAAGCATGCGCGCGTCGTTCACTGTGCCACCCGGAAGGGCCAGCATGTCCACAGCTGCAGAGACCGCCGCGCCGCGTAACGGTTTCGACCGCTTCTTCGAGATAACCAAGCGCGGCTCAACGGTGAGCCGGGAGGTCCGTGGCGGCTTCGTCACGTTCTTCACGATGGCGTACATCGTCGTCCTGAACCCGCTGATCCTGGCCGGGGGCGCCGACCAGAAGGGTGCCCACCTGCCGCTGGCCGCGCTGGCCGCGGGCACCGCGCTGGTCGCCGGCGTGATGACCATCCTGATGGGCGTGGTGGCCCGGTTCCCGCTCGCGCTGGCCGCCGGCCTCGGTGTGAACGCGCTCGTGGCGTACGAGATCGCGCCCCAGATGACCTGGGCCGACGCGATGGGCCTGGTGGTGATCGAGGGCCTGCTGATCGGCCTGCTGGTGCTGACCGGTCTGCGCACGGCGGTCTTCAAGGCGGTGCCGACGCAGCTGAAGACCGCGATCGGCGTGGGCATCGGCCTGTTCCTGATGATCATCGGCCTGGTCGACTCGGGCTTCGTGCACCGGGTGCCGGACGCCTCGAACACCACCGTCCCGGTCGAGCTGGGCCTGGGCGGCAAGCTGCTCACCTGGCCGACCCTGGTCTTCGCGATCGGCCTGCTGTTCACGCTGGTGCTGTTCGTCCGCAAGATCAAGGGCGCGATCCTGATCGGCATCCTGGGCACCACGGTGCTGGCCATCGTGGTGGAGGCGATCACCGGCGTCGGCTCGGTCGTCACCAACCCGCACGGCTGGTCGCTGAACGTGCCGAAGATGCCGGAGAAGATCGTCGACACCCCCGACCTGTCGCTGCTCGGGCACTTCAACGTGCTCGGCTCGTGGCAGCACGCCGGCTGGCTGGTCGCGCTGATGTTCGTCTTCACCCTGCTGGTGGCGGACTTCTTCGACACCATGGGCACGATGGTGGCGGTCGGCCAGGAGGGCGAGATGCTGGACGAGGAGGGCATGCCGCCGCGTACGCGGGAGATCCTGCTCGTCGACTCGATCGCCGCGGCCGCCGGTGGCGCGGCCAGCGTGTCCAGCAACACCTCCTTCGTGGAGAGCGCCTCGGGTGTCGGTGAGGGCGCCCGCACCGGCGTGGCGAACCTGGTCACCGGCGCGCTGTTCCTGCTGGCCGTGTTCTTCGCGCCGCTGGTGCAGGTGGTGCCGTTCGAGGCGGCGTCGACCGCGCTCGTGGTGGTCGGTTTCCTGATGATGACAGCGGTGCGGCAGATCGACTGGTCGGACTGGACCATCGCGGTGCCGGCGTTCCTGACCGTCACGCTGATGCCGTTCACGTACTCGATCTCGAACGGCATCGGGGCCGGCATCATCTCGTACGTCGTCCTGAAGGCCGCCACCGGAAAAGCGCGAGAGATCCACCCGATCCTGTACGGGGTGGCCGTGCTCTTCGTGCTCTACTTCGCCCGGGGCCCGCTGGAGTCCTGGGTTCTCTGACCCTCCGGCCGTCACCGGGCGCCTCGCGTGCCCGGTGACGGCCGTCATACGGTTGATCACATGTCGTTAGCCATGCTCATTAGCTAGGCTAAGTATCGTGACGGAGCGGGTGATGACGACGGAGCACACAGCGGAATCGCTCGCCAAGACGCTGCGCGGCGCGATCATCCGGTTCAGCCGGCGCGTCCGGCAGGCGCGCCCGGTGGGTGATCTGACGTTCAGCCAGCTGTCCGCGTTGACCAGTCTCCAACTGGCCGGCGCGCTCACCCCACGTGAGCTCGCCGATGTGGAACGGGTGCAGCCCCCGACGATGACCAAGATCGTCGGGAAGCTGGAGGAGCGCGGGCTGGTGGCACGCACGCCACACCCCACCGACGGGCGCCAGGTCATCCTGGCCGCCACCGACGAGGGGCGCGCGGTGTACGCGTCGCACGAGCGAGCCCGGAACGAGTGGCTGGCCGTGCAATTGGACCAGCTCAGCCCCGAGGAACGGGACACTCTGGCGCGCGCTGCCGAGATTCTGCAACGCGTCGCCCGCGCCTGACCCCTTTCCGGTCGTTCCGCTGCGTCACACGACGATGACGCGTACGACCGAGCGAGGAGGCACCACCACATGCGGGCAGTGCTGGACACGACTTTCCGATCCCTGCGAGTCCGGAACTATCGCCTCTTCGCCGTCGGCCAGCTGATCAAATTGATCGGCGTCTGGACGATGTTCACCGCCCAGGACTGGCTGGTCCTCGACCTGTCCGGGAACTCGCCGGGGGCGCTGGGAGTGGTGACCGCCCTGCAGTTCGTGCCGGTGATGGTGCTGACCCTCTACAGCGGGCGTCTCGCCGACCGCTACGACAAGCGCAAGCTGCTGGTCGTCGCCAACACCGTGTTCGCGGTCACCGCTGTCGCCTTCGCGGTGATCGTCGCCTCCGGGATCGTCCAGCTCTGGCACGTCTTCCTGTTCGCGCTGCTGTTCGGCATCGCCAACTCGGTGGAGACCCCGGTCCGGCAGGCGTTCGTCTCCGAGCTGGTCGAGCTGCCGCTGCTGCCGAACGCGCTGGCGCTCTCCGCGGCCACCTTCAACACCGCCCGCGTCGGCGGCCCCGCGCTGGCCGGCGTCCTGCTGTCGGTGCTGTCCATCCGGGTGGTGTTCCTGGTCGCGACCGTACTGGCGGTCGCCCCGGTCCTCACCTACCTGCGAATGACCACCGCGGAGCTGTACGGCATCGAGCGCCGGTCCCGCGGTGAGGCCCGGGTGCTGGACGGCCTGAGGTACGTCGGCAAGCGCGCCGACCTGGTCCTCCCGATCGCTCTGATGGCGGTGATCGGCATGATCGGGTTCAATTTCCCGGTCACCCTGGCCGCGCTCGCGAAAATCAACTTCCACGCCGGCGCGTCCTCGTTCGGACTGCTCACCACGGCTCTCGCGGCGGGTTCGCTGTGCGGCGCGCTGGCCGGCAGCGGGCGGCGGGCCCGCCCCGGGGCGTACCGGGTGATCGGGGCCGCGCTCGCCTTCGGGGTGATCGAGTTCGCGGTCGGGTTCGCGCCGACCTTCCTGGTCGCGGCGCTGCTGCTGGTGCCGACCGGGTTCTTCTCGATCTACCTGGCGCAGGCCGCCAACCACCGCGTCCAGATGGGCGTGGACGCGGAGTACCGCGGCCGGGTGATGGCGCTCTACGTGCTGGTCTTCCTGGGTTCGACACCGATCGGCGCGTCGCTGGCCGGGTGGTGGGGCGAGCACTACGGGGTGCCGTCGAGCATCTGGATGGGCGGGTTGGTGTCGTTCGTCGCCGCGGTGGCCGCGCTGGCCTGGCAGCTGCGGGCCAGCGGCGATCGTCTGGTGTTCCGGATGCGGCCGCGGCCAAGGGTTGGCTTGATCTCCACCGAGGCTGCCCAGGAGCCGGCGCCGGTCGCTCCCGCCGAGTTCGCGGCCGGGCGGCCCGCTTCCGGTTCGGAGTCCGACGCCCTGCGGTCGCGCCGCGAGCCGGCGCCGGTCATCCGATCCTGATTCGTTCCGGCGGACGTTCCCGGTTCAGGTCCAGTCCGCGTCACCCGGTCGGGTCTGGCGCGGACTCTCGCATACCGGAAACAATGTCCGATAAGCGCACCGGTCAAGTGCCCGATGTCGGTAAGGAACCTGGCACTCAGGTAGTTGGCAGATCAGGTCCGCCGAACGGGTGTTCCGGCTCGGCCGGATCCCGGCATAACGTCAGATCGTGGCGATGGCGCAACTGGTCGTGATCTCGGCGGCGTGGGTGACGCTGCTGATCCTGCCTTGTGTCCGGGCCCTGTTCCGACGTCCCGCTTCGCGCCGGCCCACGCCCCCGGGCCACCTGCCCCAGCGGCGTTCCTCCTTCCGCCGGGCACCGGCTCCGGGCCGTCAGCCCCGAAAGGGATCGACCCAGGCCTATTGGGCTCGCCGCCCCGGGCCGCAGAGTCGTGACCTGCGCCGGCTCGACCGAGACCTGGCCGGCGTCGACCTGGCGGCGCGGATGGAGGCGCTTCCCGCGGTTCCGATCGAGCAGTTGGCGTACGACCTGCGCCGACTCGATCGGCAGCGGCGCAGTGGGCTGTTGCGGTCGTCGGAAAGCTGCATGGCGGCGTTGCTGCAGGCCTATGACGCACGGCTGCGGCTGGCCTGCCGCTGCCTGGGCGTCGCGGAACAGCTGCAGCCGCTGCAGGGCGTCGACCGCGAGATGGAACGCCTCCGAGTCGAAACCCGTCTCGAAGCCGCCGGACTGGCGCTCCGCGACTGACCCCGACGCCTCTCTTCCGGCGGACACCCCTCACGCGCCCAGCCCCATCTCGGGACTCGGCCCTCAGCGCTCTCTCGCGCTGCCGGAGACACCCGCGGCTGCCGGCCGCCCCCGCGCGGCCGGCACTGAGCGGTCCCTCGGGCCGCCGGAGGCGCCTCTGGCTGCCAGTCGGCGGCGTGCGGCTGGCGCTCAGGGGTCTCCCGGCCGCCGGAGGACCCGGAAGGCCAGCCGGCGCGGGTTGGAGGGCTGGGGACTCAGTGGGGGCTGGGAGCGGGGGGAGTGGCTGGCAGGGACCATTCTTGCCGGGTGTGGTAGTTGCCCAGGAGGCTCTCGACGAGGGCGAATCCGGTCACCGGCCACTCTGGACCCGCGTACCCCCCAATCGCCGGCAACAGCCCCCGCCCGCTCCGGTACGAGATGGTCAGATGCGGCCGGAAGGGCCGCGAGTCGATGCCGAACCCGGCGCCCTCCAGGGCTGCCCGCACCGACTCCCGCAGCGCCGCCAACGCCGGCAGAGCACCGCCCAACCCCACCCATACCGCTGATCCAAATCGGCCAGCTCCGGTGAGCTGCAGCGGGAACGAGGGCGGCGGCGGGACAGTGGTCAGGGCGTCGGCGAGCTCGGGCACGCGGAAATCCGGGACGTCGCCGAGGAACGCGAGCGTGATGTGCCACTTCGCGGGCCGGGTGAACCGGGCCCCGGACGGCAGCCGGCGGAGCAGATCCTCCCGGGCCGCCGCGGGTGGGAAGACGGCCACGAAGAGTCGGCTCAGGAGGACTCCCGCGCGGCCGGGCCACCGCCGAAGAGCACGTCGTCCCAGCTCGGGAGTCGCTTGCGCGGCTTGCTCTCCTCGCCCTCGCCGCCGGCCGGCGAGTTCTGCCCGACCGTACGCCGCGGGCGCAGGACCGCCAGCGACGGCACCGCCGGGACTTCCTTGGGCAGGTCGGCGTCGTCGTCGAAGGCCGAGCCGGAGCCACCGCCGAGCAGCGCCGCGGCGCCACCGGCAACCGGGCGCCGGGCGGCTGGGGAGACCGGCTCCAGGCTGCGGCCGGACTGGCCCTCCAGCGGACGGTCCAGGGAGGCGAGCAGCGCGTCCCGGCCGGCCCGGATCGGGTCGCGGGTGGGGCGGGCCGGCGAGTCGGCCGCGGGCAGGCCGTGGCCGCCGCGGGTGGGCTCGCTGCTGCGGGCCGGGCCGGGCAGCCCGTGACCGCCCCGCTCGGGCACCGGGTCCTGGCCGAGGATCTGGGTCGGGCGCTCGGCGCAGAGGTACTGCGCCATGTCGTCGTGCGGGGCGACCACCTGGCGGCCCTTGTCCAGGTCCCAGATGGCCTGCGCGGTGGCCTTGCCGGACGGCCAGGTGGCGATGATCCGCCAGGTGCCGTCGTCCTTGCGGTACGCGTCCCAGGAGATCTTGTCGGTGTCGATGCCGTGCTGTGCCAGCCGGCTGTCGACCACCTCGGCCAGCGGCTGACCGGAATCGGACGTCTTCAGGCGGGTGCGGCGCGCGTGCTGGGCCAGCATGGCGCGTTCCTGCAGCACCGGGCCGGCGTAGCGCAGCACCCGGTCGACGGGGACCCCGGCGATGCGGGCCACGTCCTCGGCGGACTCGCCGGAGCGGATGCGCGCCTGGATGTCCCGGGGGGACAGGGAGGGCGCGGCATCCGGCGCGATCACGGCGACGGCCGTGCCCGGCGCCGCGGGGCCCTCGGTGAGCACCCCGGCCACCCGGTCGTCCAGCGGCAGCGCGAGTAGTCGGCCCACCTCATCGGCGAGCACGAGGGCCTGTCCGTCCTCGGAGAGGGCGACGAAGCGTACCGGCCGCATGCGTTGCCTCCGTCCCGTCGCGTTGGCCTGTGCTCCCGAGAGTCAGCCACCCGGGCGCGTTTTGGAACACGGTACGCGCCTTGGTCACTCAATGGGGGTAAGCCACGCCGTCAAACAATCTGACCAGCCAAGATGATCTTCACGATGTGTAGTCGGTACGTACCCGCTCCTTCGTAGGGACTATGCCTGCCTGATCGCTTCGCGCCAAGTCCGGCGACGGATTGCCTACAGCCGCTCGACGACCCAGTCGATGCACGTGGTGAGCGCCACCACATCCGTCGGGTCGACAGTCGGGTACAGCGCGATCCGCAGCTGGTTGCGGCCCAGCTTCCGGTAAGGCTCGGTGTCCACGATGTCGTTGGCGCGCAGCACCTTGGCGATCGCCGTGGCGTCCACCCCGTCGGCGAAATCGATGGTGGCCACCGCCGCCGAGCGCAGCGCCGGATCGGTGACGAACGGCGTGGCGAACGACGACCGGTCGGCCCAGCCGTAGACCGCGGCCGCGCTCTCCGCGCTGCGCTTGACCGCCCAGGGGAGGCCGCCCTGCGCGTTCATCCAGTCCAGCTGCTCGGCCGCGAGGAAGACCGTGGCCAGCGCCGGCGTGTTGTACGTCTGCTCCAGACGCGACTGTTCAACAGCGGTCACGAGGTCGAGGAACTGCGGGATGTACCGCTTCGTCGCCTTGATCTCGTAGGCCCGCTCGATCGCGGCCGGCGACATCAGGGCCAGCCAGATCCCGCCGTCCGAGCCGAGCGCCTTCTGCGGGGCCAGGTAGTAGACGTCGGTCTCGCGCAGGTCGACGTCGAGGCTGCCGCCGCCGGAGGTGGCGTCGGTGAGCACCAGCGCGCCCTCGTCGGCGCCCGCGACCCGGCGGACCGGCACCGCGACACCTGTCGAGGTCTCGTTGTGCACGCTCGCGTAGACGTCGACGCCGGCCTCGGCGGTCAGGAACGCCGCCTGGCCGCCCGGAGCCTTGTGCACGGTGGGCTCGGCCAGGAACGGCGCGTCGGTGACCGCCTGCGCGAACTTGGCGCCGAACTCGCCGAACTCGGCGAACTGCGCCTTCTGCCGGACCAGGCCGAACGTGGCGACCTCCCAGAAGGCGCTGGTGCCGCCGTTGGCGAGGACCACTTCGTACCCCTCGGGGAGGGAGAAGAAGTCGGCGAGACCCCTCCGGAGCCGGGCAACCTGCTCCTTCACCGTCTTCTGGCGGTGCGACGTGCCCATGAAGGTGCGGGACACCGCGGAGAGCGCCTCGACACCCTCCGGCCGGACCTTGCTCGGCCCGCAGCCGAAGCGGCCGTCCACAGGTTTGATCGCGTCAGGGATCCGGATGTCATTCACGAATTTGCCTCGGTTTTCCGCCGCGGATTGGCTGGGCCACGGTCACACATTATGCGTGAGTTGGGACCAGCCCTCGACCTCCGAGGGCTTGCGCGGCTCCGGCCCCAGGTAGCGCAGGCTCGGGCGGAGGATCCGGCCGAGCCGTTTCTGCTCCAGGATGTGCGCGCTCCAGCCGGCCACCCGGGCGCAGGTGAACATCGAGGTGAACATGTGTGCCGGCACCTCGGCGAAGTCGAGCACCACAGCTGACCAGAACTCCACGTTCGTCCACAGCTCCCGGCCCGGTTTGCGCTCGCGCAACTCGGCCAGCGCGGCGGTCTCCAGGGCGGCGGCCACCTCGTACCGCGGGGCGGCCAGCTCCTTGGCGATCCGGCGCAGCACCCGGGCCCGCGGGTCCTCGGCGCGGTAGACCCGGTGACCGAAACCCATCAGCCGCTCGCCGCGGTCCAGGACGTCCTTCACGTACCCCTCGGCGTCGCCGCTGCGCTCGACCGCCTCCAGCATGTGCAGCACCCGGGTGGGCGCGCCGCCGTGCAGCGGGCCGGAGAGCGCGCCGATGCCGGAGGAGATGCAGGCCGCCGCGTCGGCGCCGGTGGAGGCGACGATGCGGGCGGCGAAGGTGGAGGCGTTCAGCCCGTGCTCGGCGGCCGAGATGAAATAGGCGTCGACGGCCTTGACGTGCCGCGGGTCTGGTTCGCCGCGCCACCGGCGCATGAACCGCTCCACGATGGTCTCGGCCTTGTCGATGTCCTTCTGCGGGACGGCCGGCAGGCCCAGCCCGCGGGCCGCCTGGGCGACGAAGGAGAGCGCCGTCACGGAGACCCGGGCGAGGTCCTTGCGGGCCTGCTCGTCCGTGATGTCGAGCAGCTGGGAGAGCCCCCAGTACGGCGCCAGCATGGCGACCGCGGACTGCACGTCGACCCGGATGTCACCGGAGTGCACCGGCACCGGGAACGGCTCGGCCGGGGGCAGACCCGGGCCGAATCGCCCGTCCACCAGCAGGCCCCACACGTTGCCGAAGGAGACCTGGCCGATCAGGTCCTCGATGTCGACGCCGCGGTACCGCAGAGCGCCCCCGTCCCGGTCGGGCTCGGCGATCTCGGTCTCGAACGCGGTGACGCCCTCGAGCCCCGGCTTGAAGTCGGACACGGCACTCCCTGAAGACGTGAGCTGCGGTGGGTGATTCATCTTGCCCGCCGAGTAACCGCATGGTCGACCCGTGGACATTGTGCTCTCGATGACACCCATCCTGGTTCAACTGACACCGGGCGGTCGCGGACTTAACGTCGTTGCAGCCGAAAGGAAGTACCTCCGATGCCATCCGATCCGCCGTCCCCCGCGGGGATGCGCCGTGACTACACCGAGCACGGGCCGTTGCTGGAGAGCTCGCTGGCGGAGCACTGGACCGCCCAGTTCGCGGCCTGGTTCGCCGAGGCGACCGCGTTCGGGCTGCCCGAGCCGAACGCGATGATCGTGGCGACGGCGGACGCGGCAGGGCGTCCCTCCGCGCGCACGGTGCTGCTCAAGGGGTACGACGCGGCCGGTTTCGTGTTCTTCACCAACTACGGGTCGCGCAAGGGGAGCGAGGCGGCCGAGAACCCGTACGCCAGTCTGGTCTTTCCCTGGTTCGCGATCCAGCGGCAGGTGATCGTCTCCGGGCGGGTGGAACGCGTCTCCCGCGCGGAGACCGAGGCCTACTTCGCCTCCCGGCCGCGCGGCTCCCAGCTCGGCGCGTGGGCCAGCCCGCAGTCGCGGGTGCTGCCCGGCCGGGAGGCGGTCGACGCCGGCTTGGCCGCCGCGCTGGAGCGGTTCGGCGACGGGCCGGTGCCGGCGCCGCCGTACTGGGGCGGGCTGCGGGTGGTCCCGGAGACCGTGGAGTTCTGGCAGGGCCGCAGCAATCGGCTGCACGACCGGCTGCGCTACCGCCGGTCCGACGCCGGCTGGATCGTGGAGAGGCTCGCCCCGTGAGCGTGGCCGGCGTCGACAAGAAGAAGTCCTGGATGATCGACACCGCCCCGTTGCGGCTGGTGACGTTCCGCCGGATGTGGATCGGTAACGGCGCGTCCTTCTTCGGCTTCCAGTTCACCTCGGTGGCCGTGCCGGTGCAGATGTTCGCCGTGACGCACTCGCCGTTCTGGGTCGGCCTGCTCGGCGTGGCCGGTCTGGTCCCGCTGCTGATCTTCGGGCTCTGGGGCGGCGCGGTGGCCGACGTGGTGGACCGCCGCCGGTTGCTGTTGTCCAGCTCGGCACTCACCTGGGTGGTCACCCTGGGCCTGCTGGCGCAGGCGATTGCGGGGGTACGAAGCCCGCACCTGCTCCTCGTGCTGACCGCGGTCCAGTCGATCGGCTTCGCGATCAGCTCCCCGGCGCGTCAGTCGATCATCCCGCGGATCGTGCCGGCCGATCTGGTGCCGTCGGCGAACACGCTGAACTACACGACCACCACGGCCGGCGGTGTGCTCGGCCCGCTGGCGGCCGGCCTGATCATGGGAGTCTGGTCCACCGGCACCGGCGTCTCGGTGGCCTACGCGGTGGACGCGCTGCTGTTCACCGTGACGTTCTGGGCCACCTGGCGGCTGCCGCCCATCCCGCCGACGGAGCCGGACGAGTCCGGCGAGAAGCCGACTGCCGGCCTGCGCGGCATCGCGGCCGGGCTCAGGTTCCTGGTCACCCAGCCGGTGCTGCTGCTCTCCTTCGGCATCGACCTGATCGCCATGGTGTTCGCCATGCCGCGGGCGCTGTTCCCGGCGGTGGCCGAGGACCGCTTCGGCGGCGGGTCAGCGGTCGGCTGGCTGTTCAGCGCGATCGCGATCGGCTCGGTGCTCGGCGGCCTCACCTCGGGCTGGATCGGCCGGGTCCGCCGGCAGGGCATCGCGCTGGTCGCGGCGGTGGTCGGCTGGGGCGTGGCGATCGCCCTGTCCGGTCTGGCCCACCAGCTCTGGCTGATGATCGTGCTGCTCGCGGTGGCCGGCGCGGCGGACCTGGTGAGCGCGGTGTACCGGCAGACGATCATGCAGACGTTCGCCCCGGACCGGCTGCGTGGCCGCCTGCAGGGGGTGTTCACCGTGGTGGTGGCCGGCGGTCCCCGACTGGGTGATCTGCGGGCCGGCGCCACCGCCGAGTGGACCGGCGTCGGCCCGTCCTGGGTCGGCGGCGGGATCCTGGCCGCGGCGCTGGCCGTGGTGCTGGCGGTCGCCTTCCCCGCCCTGACCCGGTACCGGCCTGTCCCGGAACCGGTGGCGGAGGCCGAACGATAGTGTCGCGGGTATGACAGACACAGCCGCGAAATCCGGGGTTCAGTGGTCCATCGAGGCGGACGGCCGCCGTGCCGTCCTCACCGAGGTCGGTGGCACGCTGCGCAGCTTCTCGTCCGGCGGCGTCGAGCTGCTCGACGGCTTCGGGCCGGACGAGATCTCCCCGGGTTCCGCCGGCCAGATCCTCGCCCCGTGGCCGAACCGGATCCGGGACGGCAAGTACACGTTCCAGGACCAGGAGTACCAGCTGGCGCTCTCCGAGCCGGCCCGGCACAACGCCATCCACGGGCTGGTCAACTGGTCGCGCTGGCGGGCCACCGAGCACACCGCCTCGGCGGTGACCCTGGAGTACGACCTTCCGCCGCAGGTCGGCTACCCGTGGGCGCTCACCCTGCGCACCCGCTGGTCGGTCTCCGCCGAGGGGCTGCGCGGCGTGCAGGAGGTCGTCAACACCAGCGACGCGGACGCCCCGTGGGGCTACTCCGTGCACCCGTACCTGCGCCTGCCGGGCGTCTCGGTGGACGACACCGTGCTGCAGGTGCCGGCGAGGACCCGACTGCTGGCCGACCATCGGTTGCTGCCGCTGGGCGCCCAGAAGGTGGCCGGCACCGACTACGACTACGCCGAGCCCCGCCGGCTCGGCACCGCGGTCCTGGACACCACGTTCGGCGACATCGACTTCGGCCCGGACGGGCTGACCGAGGTGGTGCTCGCCGACCCGGACTCGGACGCGCGGATCACCGTCTGGGCCGACGACAAGTTCAAGTACTGGCAGGTCTTCTCCGGCGACACGTTGCACGGCGAGCGGCACCGCCGGTCGATCGCGGTCGAGCCGATGACCTGCCCGCCGGACGCGTTCCGTTCCGGCCGTGACCTGATCGTGCTGGCCCCGGGCGAGACCTGGACCACCGCGTGGGGGATCCGCGCCTGATGGAGTTCGACGAGGTGATCCGCCGGCGCCGGATGGTCCGGGGGTACGACCCCACACGCCCGGTGCCGCCGGAGCTCGTCGACAAGATCGTCCGGCACGGGCTGCGCGCGCCGTCGGCGGGTTTTTCGCAGGGCTGGAGCTTCCTGGTGCTGACCGCCCCGGAGGACCGCGAGCTGTTCTGGTCGGTGACCGCCTCCGCCCGGGGGGACGCCGGCGGATGGCTGCGGCGGATGAGCACCGCCCCGCTGATCGTCGTCGCGTTCTCCAACAAATCGGTCTACCTGGACCGGTACGCCCAGCCGGACAAGGGCTGGACGGATCGGGACGAGGCGCGCTGGCCGGTGCCGTACTGGGACGTCGATACCGGTTTCGCCGCGCTGCTGATGCACCTCACCGCGGTCAACGAGGGGCTCGCGTCGTGCTTCATCGGGCTGCCCGCCGACCGGGTGCCGGACGTCAAGGCGGCTTTCGGGGTACCCGGGGAGTTCAGCCCGGTCGGTGCTCTCACCGTCGGCTATCGGGGAACCGACAAGAGGTCACCGTCACTCAAGCGCGGTCACCGTCCGGTGGACGACGTGGTGCATCATGGCCGGTGGGCTTCGGCCGTCCAGGGCTGATCGGCCCGCGGCTACGCTGGCATACCGAGGGACGTCGTGCAGGGAAAGGGGCAGCCGCCGTGATCTTCAAAGCGGTCCGGGACGGAGCCCCGTACCCTGATCATCACACCACGCTGAAAGCGTGGGCGGAGATCCCGCCGCGGCCCATCCGGCTCGCCGATCTGATCACCACGAAACGCGAGCTGGCGCTGGACAAGCTGCTCGCCGAGGACTCGACCTTCTACGGTGATCTCTTTCCGCACGTCGTGGAGTACCAGGGCGCCCTCTATCTGGAGGACGGCCTGCACCGCGCGTTGCGCGCCGCCCTCCAGCAGCGCAATCAGATTCACGCCCGCGTATTGGTCGTAGAGGGCTGACAACTCCGTTAATTTGACATGCATGGTTGTTCGACCGCTTGACCTGCTGGATCTTGACGACCTACTGAGTGATGACGAGCGCGCCGCGCGCGCTCTCGCCCGCCGGGTGGCGGACGATCATGTTCGCCCGGACGTGGCCGGCTGGTACGAGAACGGCGATCCGCCGATCCGGGATCTCGCCGTCGAACTGGGCAAGGCCGGCCTGTTCGGCATGCATCTGACCGGATTCGGCCTGTCCGGCGTCTCCACCGTCGCCTACGGCCTGGCCTGCATGGAGTTGGAGGCGGCCGACTCCGGCGTCCGGTCGTTGGTCTCGGTGCAGGGCTCCCTGGTGATGTACGCGATCTGGCGGTACGGCTCGGACGAGCAGAGGGACCGCTGGCTGCCCGCGCTGGCGGCCGGCCGATCCATCGGATGTTTCGGCTTGGCCGAGCCGGACCACGGCTCCGACCCCACCGGGATGTCCACCCGGGCCCGCCGGGACGGCGACGACTGGGTGCTCGACGGGGTCAAGACCTGGATCCTGAACGCGCCGATCGCCGACGTCGCGGTGATCTGGGCCCGCGCCGAGAAGGGCGTGGCCGGTTTCGCGGTGCCGACCGACACGCCCGGGTTCTCCGCCCGCGAATTCCGGCACAACATGTCACTGCGCGCCTCGGCCGTCGGGGAACTGGTGCTGGACGGGGTGCGGCTGCCGGAGAGCGCCCGGCTGCCCGGCGCGCGCAGCCTGATGGCGCCGCTCTCCTGCCTGACCGAGGCCCGGCTGAGCATCGTCTTCGGGGTGCTCGGCGCGGCCCGGGACTGCCTGGACGCGACGCTCGACTATGCCGCCGGGCGCGAGCAGTTCGGCCGGCCGATCAGCGGGTTCCAGCTGACCCAGGCCAAGCTCGCCGACATGGCGGTGGAACTGCAGAAGGGTTTCCTGCTGGCGTTGCACCTCGGCCGGATGCGGGACGCCGGGGGCGCGCCGCTGCGGCCGGAGCAGGTGAGTGTCGGGAAGCTGAACAACGTACGGGAGTCCATAAAGATCGCCCGGCAGTGCCGGACGATCCTCGGCGGGAACGGGATCCGAGGTGAGCTTCCGGTGATGCGGCACGCCAGCAATCTGGAGAGCGTGCTGACGTACGAGGGGACGTCGGAGATCCACCAGTTGTCGATCGGCCAGAAATTGACCGGATTGAACGCTTTTTCGCGCTAGGGCCGGACTCGCGGATCGCGCGAGTGCGGGACGGGCCGTGAGCGTCGGAGGTCATGTCTCCGGGGTCTCGGCATGCGAATTGTCGTACCCCCTCCGTACCGTTGAGGCATGGCCCACACACCGGAAGTCGACGAGCCGACGACGAAGGAGTATTCGGCTGTGCCCCAGGAGGCGGAGCCGGTCGCCCCGGCCACTCCGCCGGAGCGCGGGCCGAGCTTCTTCGCCCGGCTGCTGATCTTCGTCGGCTTCGTCTTCGCCCTGATCGTCGCGTCCTGTTTCGGGCTGCGCGCGATGAACGTGCTGCCCTCCTTCGACAACCCGTTCTCCGATCAGACCGTCGACCGCAGCCAGCCCGTGCTCCTGCAGTCCATGCGCGATCTGCATCGTTACGTCGCCGCCGACGGCACCTTCCAGGTGATCGTCGACCTGCAGCAGAACAAGGAGAACATTCCGGACTTCCTGGTGAACCGGCGGATCCTGTTCGTCGGCTCGGGCACAGTGGAGACCTACGTCGACTTCGGCGCGCTCAGCGGCGACGCGCTCAAGGTCGACAACGAGAAGAAGACGATCGAGCTCGTGCTGCCACCGCCGCAGCAGTCGCAGGCCGCTCTCGACATGTCCAAGAGCTACGTCGTCGAGGAGAATCGCGGGTTGCTGACCAGCATCGGTGACGCGTTCCGCAGCGACACCGACAAACAGCAGCGGGTGTACGAGACGGCCCAGCAGAAGATCACGGAAGCGGCCAAGTCCAGCGGCCTGGACCAGCGGGCCCAGCAGAACACCCAGATGATGCTGGAGAGTTTGTTCGCCCGGCTGGGTTACACCTCGGTCAAGGTCAGCTTCACCAGTCCGTGAGTGAGATCCTCCGCCGCCGGCTCGCCTCAGGTGTCGCCGGCGGCGGAGGCCGGCCGCCCCCCAAGCGCGAGAGCTCCCGTGCCGGGTAGGGGACTTCGTGGCCTGCGGGGGTGTGGCGGGGTGTCGTGCTTGCTCGTGGTGTGGCAGCGGCGTGCGGGAGTGTGGCGGGTCTTCGTGCATGGCTGCGGTGTGGCAGCGGCCTGCGGAGCGTGGCCCCGGAGACAAGTGACGCCGCCGCCCCCGGGGGGGTAGGGCGGCGGCGTCGGGAACCGCGACCCGGTGGCGGCCGGGGCACGATTCACGTTCTTGGCGCGGTGGGCGGTGTTGCCGTCCGCCGCGGGTTCCTCCTCAGGGCCGGCGGTCGTAGCGCTTTCCTGGAGCGGCCTCTTCCCGGAGTAAGCGTCTGCTCCCGAGGCAAGCGTCTCTTTCCCGGAGCGAGCGTCGCCCGCGCCGGTCGGCGATGAGGTCCCGGCCGGGATTGCCAGCCCGGCTTCCGCCCGGCCGGGAGTTCTTGGGTGGTCCCCGCGATAGGTCCGTTGTGCGGCATCCAATCGCGGTCTGCGGCTGCTTGTCTGATATGTGCCCACTAGCCCGGCAGAGTATTCATGGAATCTCGATGTCCGCTGCTGCGTGGCTGGGCCTCGGGTGTGGCTGGGCCTCGGGTCTGGCTGGGCTTCGAGCGTGTTCCGAGCGCGTGGCTGGGCTCTGCGGGTGGCTCGGCCTCGGGTGTGGCTGGGCTCCGAGCGTCACTGGGCTCCGAGCGTGGCCGCACTCTGGTCGGGCCGGCCCCGGGAGGGCCGGCGGGGTCACTCGTTGGGCATCAGGGCCCAGAGGACCAGGTAGGCGATGAACTGCGGGCCGGGGAGCAGGCACGACAGGACGAAGGCCAGACGGACCACGCCGGTGGAGAAGCCGAAACGGCGGGCCAGACCCGCGCAGACGCCGGCGATCATGCGGTTGTCGCGGGGGCGGGCGAGAGAATACGACTTGAGGGGGCGGGTCACGATCATCCACTCCTTCAGTGGTGGCCGGGGCTTTCTGCCCTGGACCACTTCGACGGTAGGTACGGTGGCGCGGCCGTCCCTCATCCCGCAGGTGGAGACCGGGGACCGTGCTCCCGTAGGGGAGACCCGTACCCGGATGTCCTCCGCGGTTAACCTTCAGCCGCCTCGCCGAGCCCCTGACCTGCGGATCCGGCATTGTCATGCTCCGGCATCGTCATGGCAGACGAGAGGTGATGCAGGCAGCCCTTCACGCGAATTCCGGGACCGGCCTCACCGCCGGCGGAGCCGCCTTCTCGCCTTTGATCGCAGCGCCGGTTTGCGCGCGGCCGGGGCGTCCGGCGTCGACCGGATCGAGCGTTCCGCCGATCTGCCGGAGCGCCTGCGCGAAGCGGCCCGCCGGGCCCGGGGCGCCGCTGCTGCTCTGCGCGGACGATCCGGTGGTTCGGCACGGGCTGCTGCGGAGTCTGGGCGGCCAGGGCGGGGGCCGCGGCGCGGTGTTGGTGGCGCCCGACCCGGCGGGCGATCTGCCTGAGGAGCGCGGGCGGGTGCTGCCGGCCGCGCCGGTGCCGGGGCGGAGCACTACCTGGGGGCGTCGTGGCGCGAATCGGAGGAGCGGGTGTAAAAGGCGCCGACACGATCTTTCCGCGCCGGAATCGATCAATCGACGCGATTCGTTGGCGATCCGTCAACAACGGCTATGAGAAATGTCGGTTCTTGCTGTAAGAGTGCACAGCAAGAACCGCAATGCGCGGATCTCCGTAATCGAATGATCACTATCTGCGAATGGCACGTTCACCCGATGGCAAAGCATCGAAACCCCTCGCAGAGTCATTAACCGATTGCCGACCGTCGTGGGATCGGGATCACAGTCGATCGGGGAGGTTGACGGTGTCCACCGTCGCGCTGAAAGACGTCACCAAGGTTTGGCCAGATGGCACGGTTGCCGTGGATCGGGTGTCCCTCGACGTGCGGGACGGCGAGTTCATGGTCCTGCTCGGCCCGTCGGGCTGCGGCAAGTCCACCGTGCTCCGGATGATCGCCGGCCTGGAGGACCCCACCGAGGGCGACATCCTGCTCAACGGCGAACCGGTGCTCGACCTGCCCCCGCGCGACCGCAGCATCGCCATGGTCTTCCAGGATTTCGCGCTCTATCCGCACATGACGGTCGCCGACAACATCGGCTTCCCGCTCAAGCTCTCCGGCGTCGAGCCGGGCCCGCGGTCCGACCGGGTCGGCGCGGTGGCCGGCGCGCTGGGCATCGGCGAGGTGCTCGGCCGGCGGCCGAGTCAGCTCTCCGGCGGGCAGCGGCAGCGTGTCGCGATGGGCCGCGCGATGGTCCGCCGCCCCGGCATCTTCCTGATGGACGAGCCGCTCTCCAACCTGGACAGCGGACTGCGCGCCGAGCTGCGCGCGGAGATCACCAGCATGACCCGGGAGCTGGGCGTCACCACCATGTACGTGACGCACGACCAGGCCGAGGCGCTGACCATGGCGGATCGCGTGGCGATCATGCGGCGGGGCGTGCTGCAGGACCTCGGCACCCCGACCGAGGTCTACCGGCGCCCGGCCACGCTCTACGTCGCCGCCTTCCTCGGCTCGCCGCGGATGAACCTGCTGGAGGCCGCGGTCTACGTGCACCTGGACCGGTACGTGGCGCTCAACTTCGGCGAGCAGACGCTCTACCTGGCCTGGTCCGACCCGCGGTCGCGGGCGGTGGCGCGCTACCACGGCGAGCGGATCGTGGTGGGCGTGCGGGCCGAGGCGCTCACCCCGGTGACTCCCGACACGCCCGGGGCGGTGCTGCACGGCCGGATCCGCTACCTGGAGCACCACGGTCACGAGTCGCTGGCCTACCTGGACATCGGGGCCACCGCGATCGTGGTGGACGAGACCGGCGGCGCGGTCGCCGAGCCGGCCGCCCCGGGTGGCGCACTCAAGCGGCTGGGCGGGGCGTTACAGCGCCTGACCAGGGGGAATCCGACCGCGGCGGCGGAGACCAAGGACGGCCCGGTCAGTCTGCTCAACGACCCCGGCCGGCACCACCGCAAGCCGGCCGAGCTGTCGGTGCGGCTGGCGCCGTACCCGGCGGTCAACCCCGGGCATCCGCTCACCGTGGCGGTCCGGATGGACGCGGCGCACTTCTTCGACGAACGAGGGGACCGGATCGATGTCGGCTGGCGGTGACAATCGTGCCGAGCGGGGCAGGAGCGGTGGCGAGCGCGGCGAGAACCGGGCGGAACGCCACTTCCGGTGCGGATCGTGGATGCCTCCCGCCACTGGGCGGCCACAGCGCGTAGGCTGCACGACGGTGGAGGACAGGATCGGCCAGACCGTGCGCTCGGCCCCCGGAGGGGAGCCGGGGATCGATGCCGTCCCGTCGCGGGCGGCCGTCCCGGTCCTGCTGGACCGCACCTTCGGGGACGCCGACATCACCGTGCTGCGGCACGAGGTGACCCGCCTGCTGCCGACCGTCGGGGTGTCCGGTGAGCGGCTCGCCGGTTACGTGCTCGCCGTCAACGAGGTGATCACGAATGTGGTGCTGCACGCCGGCGGGCACGGCCGGATCGTCCTGCGGGTCGAGGGCCGCTCGGTCTGGTGCGTGGTCACCGACTCCGGCCCGGGCATCCCGGACGGGTGTCTGGACAGCCATCTCCTCCCCGGTACGGAGGAGATCGGTGGCCGTGGGCTGTGGCTGGCGCACCAGCTGTGCGACGAGGTGACCACGGCGACGGGGCCGATCGGCACGTCGATCGGCCTGCGGATGGACCTGCCGCCGTTGAGCTGAGAGCTGAAACAGCAGCTTGAGTGACTTATGAAACACTGGCGAAATGTGAAGCCGCCCTTCGCCTCTCGTCCCGCGGCGGGTGCGACTACATTGGGCGCGTGCTCGGACTTCCTTCCCAGGTGACCGCTTGCCTTTTCGATCTTGACGGTGTGCTCACCAACACCGCCCTTGTGCACAGTGCCGCGTGGAAACAAACGTTCGACACGTTCCTCGAGTCATGGGCTCGACGGCATGATCAACCGTTTGTGCCGTTCGACCCCGGGGCCGACTACCACCGATATGTCGACGGGCGCCAGCGCGCTGACGGCGTCCGGACGTTCCTCGCCTCACGGAACATCACCCTTCCCGAGGGCTCGCCGGACGACGATCCTGACCAGGACACCGTCAACGGCGTCGGCAACCGCAAGAACGTCCTCGTCCTGCAGAAGATCGAGGAAGGCGCCGTCGAGGTCTACCCCGGCTCGGTGGAGTACCTGAGGGCCGCCAAGGCCGCCGGGCTGCGCCGCGCGGTCGTCTCGGCGAGCGCCAACTGCAAGGACGTGCTGGAGGCGGCCGGCATCGCCGACCTCCTGGAGGCCCGCGTGGACGGGATCGTCGCCCGCGAGCTCGGCCTGCCCGGAAAACCCGCGCCGGACACCTTCCTGCACGGGGCGAAACTGCTCGGCCTCCCACCGGAGAGCTGCGCGGTCTTCGAGGACGCCCAGGCGGGCGTGGCGGCCGGCCGCGCCGGCGGTTTCGGCGTCGTGATCGGCGTGGACCGGGTCGGCCAGGCCGACGCGCTGCGCGCGAACGGGGCCGACGTCGTCGTCACCGATCTTTCCGAACTGCTCAATCACTAAGAAGAGGCACGACCGTGATCCGTGAACGGGCCTACCCCGTCGACCCCTGGCACATCCGGGAGACCCGGCTGGACCTGGACCTGCTGGCCCAGTCCGAGTCGGTGTTCGCGCTCTCGAACGGCCACATCGGGATACGGGGCAACCTGGACGAGGGCGAGCCGCACGGCCTGCCGGGGACGTATCTGAACTCGTTCTACGAGCTGCGGCCGCTGCCGCACGCCGAGGGCGGTTACGGGTTCCCCGAGTCCGGCCAGACCATGGTCAACGTCACCAACGCCAAGCTGATGCGGCTGCTGGTCGACGACGAGCCGTTCGACGTGCGGTACGGCGAGCTGCGCTCCCACGAGCGCGTGCTCGACATGCGGGCCGGCACGCTCGAGCGGACCGTGGAGTGGGTCTCCCCGTCCGGCAAGGGCATCCGGGTGCGCACCGTGCGCCTGGTCTCCTTCACACAGCGCGCGGTGGTCGCCTTCCTCTACGAGGTCGAGCCGCTCGAGGAGTCGGCCCGGCTGATCCTGCAGTCCGAACTGGTGGCCAACGAGCAGCTGCCGCCCAGCAGCAAGGACCCCCGGGTGGCGGCCGTGCTGGCCCAGCCGCTGCAGGCCGAGGAGATGCTGGAGCAGCGCTCCGGCGGCCTGCTCGTGCACCGCACCAAGGTCAGTGACCTGCGGATGGCCGCGGCCATGGAACACCTGGTGGAGACGCCGGGCCGGCACGCGATCACGACCGAGGGGCACGGCGACTGGCTGCGCACCACGGTGGCCTGCCGGCTGGAGCCGGGGCAGAAGCTGCGCGTGGTCAAGCTCGCGGCGTACGGCTGGTCCAGCGCCCGATCGCTGCCGGCCCTGCGCGACCAGGTCGGCGCGGCCCTGGCCAGCGCCCGGCTGGACGGCTGGGAGGGTCTGGTCCAGCAGCAGCAGGAGTACCTGGACGCCTTCTGGGACCACTCCGACGTGCGGGTGGAGGGCGACCCGGAGGTGCAGCAGGCGGTCCGCTTCGGGCTGTTCCACACGCTGCAGGCCGGCGCCCGGGCGGAGAAGCGCCCGATCGGCTCCAAGGGTCTGACCGGTCCGGGGTACGACGGCCACACGTTCTGGGACGCCGAGACGTTCGTGCTGCCCGCGCTCACCTACACCCAGCCCTCGGCGGCGGCCGACGTGCTGCGTTGGCGGCACTCGACGCTGGACCTGGCCCGGGAGCGAGCGCAGACGCTGGGCCTGCAGGGCGCCGCGTTCCCGTGGCGCACCATCCGCGGCCAGGAGTGCTCCGGCTACTGGCCGGCGGGCACCGCGGGCTTCCACATCGCCGCGGACATCGCCGACGCGGTCCGGCGTTACGTGCAGGCCACCGGCGACTACGACTTCGAGCGCGAGGTCGGCCTGGAGCTGCTGGTGGAGACCGCGCGGCTGTGGCGCTCGCTGGGGCACCACGACCGGCACGGGCGTTTCCACATCGACGGCGTCACCGGCCCGGACGAGTACACCGCCGTGGTGAACGACAACATCTACACCAACCTGATGGCGCAGCAGAACCTGATGACCGCGGTGGATGCCTGCAAGCGCCACCCGGACCTGGCGCGGCGTTTCGGGGTGGACGACGAGGAGGCCGCCTCCTGGCGGGACGCGGCGGCGGCCGTGCACATCCCGTACGACCAGGAGCTCGGTGTCCACCAGCAGTGCGAGGGCTTCACCCGGCTGCAGGAGTGGGACTTCGAGAACACCCCGCCGGAGGCGTACCCGCTGCTGCTGAACTTCCCGTACTTCGACCTGTACCGCAAGCAGGTGGTCAAGCAGGCCGACCTGGTGATGGCGATGTACATCCGCGGCGACGCGTTCACCGCGGAGGAGAAGGCGCGGAACTTCGCGTACTACGACGCGCGGACCGTCCGGGACTCGTCGCTCTCCGCCTGTGTCCAGGCCGTCCTGGCCGCGGAGACCGGGCACCTCGAGCTGGCCCACGACTACCTGGGCGAGGCCGCCCTGATGGACCTGCACGACCTGCACCAGAACGCGCGGGACGGCGTGCACGTGGCGTCGCTGGCCGGTTCGTGGATCGCGCTGGTGGCCGGCCTGGGCGGGATGCGTGACTTCAACGGTCAGCTCTCGTTCGCGCCGCGGCTACCCAGCCGGATCAACAACCTGGACTTCTCGCTGCTCTGGCGCGGCCTGCGGCTGCGGGTCAACGTCACGGCCGACGAGGTGACCTACTCGCTGCGCAACGGCGGCGGCTCGGCCCGGCTCACCCTGGTGCACCACGGCAAGGAGGTCGAGGTCACCCAGGTCCGCCCGGTGACCATGCCGATCCCGTCGGCCGGTCCGGTCGGCCCGGCGCCGACGCAGCCCGCCGGCCGCGCTCCGGTGCGGCGTGCGACGCCGCATCACTGATTTCCGCGGTACGAACCGGAGAAGGCCCCCGCTCGTCGAGAGCGGGGGCCTTCTCCGTGGATCGTGGGGCGTCACGGCCTCACAGCAGGGACACGTGCACGTGGTCGGTGTGGTCGCTCGGCCCGTGGTAGGCGTGCCAGTTGTTGGTGGCCGGGAACCAGATCTGCTTGTACCAGATCACGTAGTAGATGCCGAGCCGGTCGGCGTTGCGCACCAGGAACGCGGTGAGGTCGTTGCCGTACCGCATCATGGCGTCGTTGTGCGCCGCCGAGAAGCCGCTCTTCTGCAGGGACCAGTCGCAGGCCCGGCCCTTGGGGTGCTCGAACGGGCCGCCGTCGCGATGGCAGCCGACGAAAAGTTTGAACCCGGCTTTCCGCACCTCCTGGTAGAGGTGCAGGGTGCGCTTGGTGATGCAGCCGTTTGTCGTCGGGTCGACCTGGTTGCAGGGCTCCGCGGAGAATCCGCCGCTGGAGTTGCGCGGCGCGGGCGACGCGACCTTGGAGACCGCGTCGACGAAGCCGTTGGTGATCGTCTTGTTGATGCCGGTGCCGCCGCCGAGCAGCTCGAGCTGGTCCTCGGCCGAGTCGTGCTGCCTCTTCTGGATCGCCAGCTGCTGTTCGTGGTTCTTGACCTCGGCGTCCAGCTTGGTCTTGCTGTCGGTGATGGTGGCGAGGGTGCTGTTCAGCTCGTTGAGCTTCGCGTCGTGCAGCTTGTTGATCTCCTCCAGGGAGACCGCCTTCTCGATGAAGTCCGACGACGAGTCGGCCCGGAGCAGGAAGCTCAGCGTGCTCAGGTTGCCGAACTCGTACTGCTGGCGGGCGATCGCGTTGACCTCCGGGATCAGCGCGTCCCGGCGCTTCTCGGCGTCTGCGATCTTGGTGGCCAGGGCCTTCTGGTTCTTCTTGGACGTCTCGACCGCTGCCTTGGCGTTGACGAACCGCCGGTTGGTCGCCTCGAGTTGGGCGGAGAGGTCGTCGTCCTCGTCACCCTCCGCGGGAGTGGACGAGCTGCCGCCTGGTGCGGCGAGAGCCGGCGTGACCGGCGCCACGAATATCGTGGTGGCCACGAGCGGCGCCAGGGCAAGCGTCAGCCACCGGCGGGGACGTGCGGTCATCAACAATCCTTCCTAGTCACCGCCGACCGGGTTAGCTGACGGGTTCGGGACGGAAGCTATCCCTACCGCACAATGCGGATTCACCCCAACTACCTGGTTCCCCGGCTCGCCTTTCGGCGATTGGGCGGCGGCCTGCCGGCAACTCGGGGGCGGTGCCGTCCTGGCAGGACCGGCGGTCAGTTTACCTGAGATATCACGCCGCATCAGCTGACGAGAAACCGCCAAAAGTGTCACCTCTCAACGACTTTCCGTAATGGCATCACGAATTGTGATGGCGTCGTCGCAGCGGGTGCGAGAACTGTCGATTCGTCGATCGAGTGGGTATGGTCGGTCACGGTTCCCGCCCGGGGACCGCCGCCTAATCGCAACAAACAGCGAGCCGGGGATCCACATTTCTTCCGGGGTGAATCCGCGCCAGCGGTAGGGATTTCCTTCGTCCCGAACCCGTCAGCTAACCCGGCCGGCGGCCGACGGAAGGAAACAGCCAGTGCAGCATGTGACTGCGCGGCGACCATGGGTGGCCGTTCTCGCGCTGCTGGTCGCCGCATGCGGGATCGGCGGTGTCGCCACGCCGGCCGCCGCGGCTCCCCGGCCCCTCGCCGCCCCGGGGGAGTCCGGTGACGACGGTGAGGGCGGTTCCAAGTCCCTGCTCGACAAACTCGACGAGGCCTCGAAAGGTTACGTCTCCGCCAAGGCCAAGTTGACGACGTCCAAGGATCAGCAGGTCAAGCTCGGCGCCGAGCTGAAGAAGCTGGACGCGGCGATCGGCCCGCAGCAGCAGGCGCTGAACAAGTACGCCGAGCAGGCCTACACGATGGGCCGCCTCGGCCCGCTGAGCGCGCTGCTCACCTCGGACACCTCGGCCGGCTTCCTGGACCGCGCCCAGCTGCTGAGCACCGTGGCCGAGCGGCAGAACCAGGCCATCGCCGACCTGAGGACCACCCGGGACAACCAGCAGAAGGCCAAGACGGCCATCGACAAGACCGTCGCCGACCAGGAGAAGCTGGTCAAGGTGATGGCCAACCGTAAGGCCCAGGCCGAGCAGGCGCTGAAGGAGGCGGACCAGGGCGACGACGCCGCCGACGACGCCGACTCGGGCAGCTCCGGCGGTGGCGGCGCGACCGCCGACAAGCCGTCCGGCAGCCTGGCCGGTGGCTGCAGCGTGGACGACCCGACCACCACGGGCTGCATCACCCCGCGCCTGTCGTTCGCGCTGAAGCAGGCGCAGAAGGACGGCTTCACCCGGTACGTCGCCTGCTTCCGGCACCAGAACAGCGGTGAGCATCCGAAGGGCCGGGCCTGTGACTTCGCCGCCGACAAGAGCGGCTTCGGCGGGGTGGCGACCGGGAGCAGCCGGACGTACGGCAACAACCTGGCGAACTACTTCATCAAGAACTCGGACACGCTCGGGGTGCTCTACGTCATCTGGTTCAAACGGATCTGGCTGCCGAGCAGCGGCTGGAAGTCCTACAGCGGGGCGGGCGGCACTCCCTCGACGGACCACACGAACCACGTGCACCTCTCGGTGACCTGACCGGCCGTACCAGCAAGAGGAAAGCCCGGGCCGAAGCGGCCCGGGCTTTCTCCTGTGGGTCCCCACCTACTTCTTCATGTAGCTCTCGTACTCCTTGAGCACGTCGGCGGTCGGGCCGTCCGCCCGGATCAGCCCGGACTCCAGCCAGATCGCTCGCTCGCAGGTGTCCCGGATGGACTGCTCGCTGTGGCTGACCAGGAACACCGTGCCGGCCTGGGCGCGCAGCTCGCGCACCCGGGCCTCGCTGCGGCGGCGGAACTTCGCGTCACCGGTGGCCAGCGCCTCGTCGATGAGCAGCACGTCGTGCTGCTTCGCCGCGGCGATCGAGAAGCGCAGGCGGGCGGCCATGCCGGACGAGTACGTCCGCATCGGCAGCGAGGCGAAGTCGCCGCGCTCGTTGATTCCGGAGAAGTCGATGATCGCCTTCGTCCGTTCCTTGACCTCGCCCGGCGACATGCCCATGGCCAGGCAGCCCAGCTCGACGTTGCGCTCGCCGGACAGGTCGTTCATCAGGGCCGCGTTCACACCCAGGAGCGACGGCTGACCGGCCGCGTAGATCGCGCCCCGCTGCACCGGGAGCAGGCCGGCGACCGCGCGCAGCAGCGTCGACTTGCCGGAACCGTTGCTGCCGATCAGACCGATCGCCTCGCCCTTGTAGGCCACGAAGCTGACGCCCTTGACCGCGTGCACCTCGCGCACGTTCGCCGAGTTGGTCTTGGTCAGGAGCCGCTTGAAGGCGGAGAGCGGGCTGGCCTGGTTGGTCCCGATGGCGCCGACGATCTTGTAAATGATGTGGGCGTCGTCGGCGATGACTGTCGGAACGCGCTCGTTGTCAGCCACGGCCGTAGCCTTTCTCTCCACGCCAGAAGTACAGGAAGCCGGCACCGCACACGACCACGGCCCAGATGACCGCCTCGGTCCAGAGCAGGCGGGGGCTGCCGGCCAGCGTGACGTTCTCCATCAGCGAGTGCCGGTACAGCTCCACGAAGACCAGCATCGGGTTGGCCTCCACCAGGTGGAGCTTCCAGCCGTGCAGGTGGTCGGTGAACCGGGTGACCGGGTAGAGCACGGCCGACGCGTACATCCAGAAGCGCATGATGAACGGGATCAGCTGCTTGATGTCGCGCATCTTCGAGCCGAGCCGGGCGCCGCCCATGGCCATGCCCATGTTGAACATCGCCTGCAGCACCATCGCCGGCAGGATCAGCAGCCACTGGAGGTTCACCGGCTCACCGGTGATCAGCACGATGATCAGCAGAACGCCCATCGCGGTGATGAAGTTGCGGATCTCGACCAGCGCGGCCGACAGCGGCAGGCTGGCACGCGGGAAGTGCAGCGCCCGGATCAGTCCCAGGTTGCCGGTGATCGAGTTGACGCCCTGCGACACCGTCGCCTGGGTGAAACCGAAGACGAAGACACCGATGCAGAGGTACGGAACGAAGTTCGTCGTGTTCGCCCCGGTGCCGATGATGACGCCGAAGATGATGTAGTAAACCAACGCGTTGATGGCCGGGGTCAGGACCTGCCACAGGGTGCCCAGGTTCGTGGTGCCCAGGGTGGACACGGTCTTCGCCTTGGCGTGCGCGGTGATGAAGTGCCGGTAGCCCCACAACTGGCGGGCGTACTCCACCGGTCCGAGCAGCCGCCCGGATGAGGCCAGACCGTGCCGCGCGGCGAGCTCCTTGAGGGGTACGCCGGTAGCGGTATCGGCAACCGCTGTCTCTGGCATGGAGTTTTGCTCCGATCTCGTCGGCCGGTACGAGGCGGCGGACTCCGCTGCATTGCCTTCAGACACAGATAGCAGCATGACAGGCGCCCGCCGACGCCGATGGAACGGGTTCGTATCGACGTGGGAGGAACGGTAGCCGACGATGCGGCGGAACGCAACCGTTACGTCGTAGCGCTATAGTTACCCGGTGGCGACAGTGAAGCGCGCACCGGCCGGAGCGGCGGTGCTCCGAAATGACATCACCGTGGCGATTCGTAACGCGGTCATGAGCGAACTCGCGGAAGTCGGTTACGGCCGGCTCTCCATCGAGGCCGTGGCCCGCCGTGCCGGGGTCGGCAAGACGGCGATCTACCGGCGGTGGAGCAACAAACTCGAGATGGTACTGGAGATCATCACCGATGTCGCCGGGCGCAAGGTGCCGGTTCCCGACACCGGCAGCTTCGCCAGCGACCTCGACCTGCTGATGATGATCGTCAGCCGGGCGTTGCAGCACCGTGTCGCCTCGCAGATCATCCCCGACCTGATGGCCGAGGCGGCCCGCAACCCGCAGATCGCCGAGACGCTGCAACGGGTGCTGCGCATCCACCAGCAGTCGGTCGGGGAGAAGCTGGTCGGCCAGGCCGTCGCGCGCGGTGAGCTGCCCGAGGGCACCGACCCCGACGTCGCTGTCGACCTGATCCTCGGCCCGCTGTACTGGCGGCTGGCCGTCTCCCGGCAACCGATCGACGACGACTACCTGGAGAAGCTGGCCGCCGCGGTGCTCGGATCGCTCAAGGGCGGCTCGGCTACGTAGAAGCAACTCAACATTTCCTGTCGCCGGCCGACGCGCGGGCCGAACGAGAGGGCCATGCAATCCTCCAGCTCTCCACACGTCGACACCACAGTTCTGGACGCCGCCGCGATGCTCGCGATCGCCATGGGCCGCGCCTCGGAGACCGGCCTCGGGTCGGTCCCGCGGCCGCCCGAGGTGGTGACCGGTGCCGCCGTGGTGGGCGCCTGGCGTAGCCAGGACGGTTCGGTCACGCTGCAACTGCGCACCGACGGGACGTACGCCGGTGAGATCGCCGGCCGTCGCAAGCGGCCGCGGGGGACGTACCGGGTCGACGGAGGCGCGGTGGTCCTGCAGGACGAGTCGTCCGGGTTGCGCACGCCGGTGACCGTGCTGCACGAGGGCGAGCTGGAGATGGCCGGGCATCGCCTGCTCCCGGCCGCCTGAGGACAGCGACCGGGAAGCATCGACGATGTGATCCGCATCTCGCTATGTGCCGGCAAGGCCCCCCTGGTCCGTCTGTGGTGTTCGTCACTATCCGCGCGCCGCGGCAGCGATCCTGACGTATCGCGGTGACCTCGTGACGCCCCGTCGCGGGCTGGTCGTCGGCGCAGCCGCTAAGCCCGGCCGCGGAGGCCGCCGAATCTCAGGTGGGAAGCGGAGACGGGAGGGACCGGAGTGCGGCGGGTCGGAACCATGACGATGCTGGTGGCGCTGGTGCTGGCCGCCGGCGGCTGCGGCGGTGGCGAGACGGCCGAGACCGCCGCGGAACCCACCCCCGGCCAGACCTGGCAGCTGCTCAGCACCGGCAGCCCGTCGGCCAGCCCCACCCCGTCCGCGTTCGGTCCCCGGCCCCGGCCCAGCGCCGCGACCCTGTCCGCCTCGCCGGATCCGGGTTGCGCCAAGACCTTCACGCGGACCGAGGAGGTGCTGATCCCGATCGAGGTGACGCCGGTCCCGCGTGGCCTCAAGGTGGAGTGGCCCCGGCAGTACGACTCGAACTACCGGGTCACCGCCGTACCGCAGGAGCTGGTCACCGGCGCCCAGCCGGAGCCGCCCTGGAAGGACGTCCCGGCCGGCACCGGTTGCACGATCAGCACCACGATCACCGGGCTGATCCCGGGCGCGCCCTACGTCGTCTGGCTGGACGCGCCGAACACCGGTCACCGGACCGACGGCGCCCGGCACCTCTACAGCGGACGCTCGGATGTCGTCTACCCGGGGTGACCAGTGCTCGCCCGGCCGACCCTGCCGGGGCATCGGGAGACTGGGACCCAGGGCCCGCCAAGGCTCTGCCGGTCAGGCCGCCGCCGTGGTGGGCAGGCCGGCGTCCTTCCAGGCCTTGAAGCCGCCGGCCAGGTCGGTCGCGCGGTGCAGGCCGAGGTTCTGCAGGGCGGCCGCGGCCAGGCTGCTGGTGTAACCCTCCTGGCAGGTGATGATCACTGCCAGGTCGTAGTTGTCCGCGAACGGCAGGCGGGCGTCGCTGCGCGGGTCGAGGCGCCACTCCAGCACGTTGCGCTCGATGATCAGCGCGTCCGGGATCTCGCCGAACTCGGCGCGCTGGGCCGCCGGGCGGATGTCGATCAGGACGGCGCCGTCGCGGACCGCGGTGTCGGTCTCCAGCGGGCCCAGGCGGTTCAGGCGGGCTCGGGCCTCGTCCAGAATCTCGGCGATGCTCCGGGAGCCGGCGGGGGCCGCGGTCACCACTGGGCGCCGGCCTTGTCCACGGTGAGGACCTCCAGACCGGCCGGGCCGAGGCGGTACTTGGTCATCGCGGTCAGGGCCGGGCCGTAGACGTGCACGCTGATCGCCGGGTCGGTGCCGCGGTTGACGATGCGGTGGACGTGGTGTGTGCCGAACCGGCGGCCGGCGCCCTCGCCGAGGTCGCGCGTCACCACCCGGGGGGCCTCGGCCGGGCCATTGACGGTGTCCTCGGTGAGGGTGCCACTGAAGACGTGGAACGCGCCGGCCGAGCCGCCGTGGTCGTGCAGCTCGGTCTGCTGGCCGGGCAGCCAGGTGAGCAGCCAGACCTCGTGGTCGTCGGCGACCGCCAGCCGGTGATACCACCGCTGTACCGGGTCGAACCGCGGCGGCACCACCCACTCCTGGGGCGCGTTCGCGAATTGCCGGGCGATGGCGAGGTGGTCGAGGCGGAGGGCGGTGGCGGACATGCGTTTCTCCTCGGGACGACATACATAACCTATCGGCAAGATAGGTTTTACCACAGAAGTTGATCGCGTGGGGCGGTTTCCCGGATCCGGCACGTCCCCCGAAAGAGGCATAATGATCTTTGCCTCTTTCGTGACGTGGTGCGAACAATTGCCGTCCGCAATAGCGTGCGCACGCTGTGTCGAACAAAGTGGGCAGTGTGTCACCGGAATGGTCGACGGCCTCAGCCGTTACGGCAGAGTTCCTGGTCGGGACGTCTCTGGGCAATTGAGAAGGCTATATGGTGAGGTCGCCGCCGGGTCCTGGCGTGCTCTCCCCGCCGCAGCTCCCCTCCCGATGAACGAGGACGGACACGTGTTGAAGTCACGCCGCGGTCTGCTCGCCGCAAGCCTTGCCGTCGCGGTGATCGGTGCGATCGGAGTCGTCTCCACGCTCCACGCGGGTGCCGAGCAGATCCCGGACGAGCCCGCGCCGGCCACCGCCGCCGCCCCCGCTCTCCGGCCCCCCGCCGAGCTGCCGTGGGGCGCCCGGCCGCAGCGGGTCAAGCGCGGCAAGGACGGGGCCACGAGCAAGGCCCTCAAGGTTGCCGGGCTCAGCGTCGCCGCGCCGGCCGAGGGTGACAGCGGGGCGCCCGCCGACGAGTACGCGCCGAAGGGGCGCAGCAACAAGTCGACGTTCCTGCGGACCGCGAAGACCAATGTGGTGCCGCCGGAGCCGTCGGCCGACCCGTCCGAATCCGCATCGGACTCCCCGTCGGCTTCGCCGTCCGCCTCCGCCTTCGCCTCGCCGGGCAGCTCCGGGCCGACGGTGAACTTCATCTACAACGTCGGCTCGCAGGCCGCCGTCTCGGACGGCGCCTACGTCAACCTGACCATCAACAAGCCGAGGCTGGGCAAGCGGGACTACCACACGCTCGCCGAGCTGGCCGTGCAGTCCGCGGACGGCAACCAGATCGTCGAGGTCGGCTGGAACGTGGACCGCGTGGTCAACGGCGACGACGACCCGCACATGTTCGTCTACCACTGGGTCAACCGCCAGACGTCCTGCTACAACGGCTGCGGCTTCGTGCAGTACAGCAGGACCGTGAAGCCCGGCGACACGCTCGCCGTCGACCAGCAGAAGCGGTTCGGCATCCAGTTCTACAACGACGCCTGGTGGGTGGCGTACGACACCGAGTGGGTCGGCTACTTCCCGGCCAAGCTCTGGGGCGACGTGTCGTTCACCAAGACCGGCCTGGTCCAGGTCTTCGGCGAGGTCGCGGCGTCCTCCGAGAAGCCGTGCACCGAGATGGGCAACGGCAGGAACTCTGACGACACCACCTCGGCCCGGATCGGCAGCGTGGCGTACCTCAACGGCCCGACGCCGGACATCGTGGTGCGCACCACCAGCGACTACTACACCGTGGCGCAGCTGAGCACCCGGACGTTCCGTTACGGCGGCCGCGGCGCCTGCTGATCCGCACGGCTCGCGCCGCCTCTGTGGCTGGCGCCGGCTCGTCGCTCGCGCCGCCCCACCGGTTGCGCTGTCTTGCGGCTCGCGCCGCCCGGCCGGTGATGCCCGGTCCCTCCTAAGAGGCCGGGCATCGATGTTTTCCGGTTCGCCGCCCCCACCGTGAACCGATCCGCGTGCCACGATGTACATCCGGGTGGCCGGGCGGAACCCGATGGGAGCTGGCGCCGATGAAGCGACGGGTGAGCCCCGACGAGCAACTGATGACCGCGCTCTACACGGAGCACTACGCAGTACTGATCAATTTCGTCTCGCGATACGTCTCCGATCGGCACAAGGCCGAGGATCTGGTGCAGGAGACGTTGCTGCGCGCCTGGAAGCACATCGACCACCTCGACCCGGAACCCGGGCGGACCAGGTCGTACCTGCTCACCATCGCGCGCAACGTGGTGACCAACGCGTGGCGGGCGGAACAGCGCCGGCCCAGGTTGGTTTCCGACGAGACCGCGGTCAACTCCGTGCCGTCGGCGGACAATGTCGATCAGATGGTGGAGGGCTGGCTGGTCGCGGAAGCGCTGGAACGGCTCTCCCCGGAACACCGGGCGGTGATACAGGCCATGTATTACGAGGGGCAGAGCGTGGCCGACGCGGCACGACGGCTCTCGGTGCCGGAGGGCACGGTGAAATCGCGCGCCTACTACGCGGTGCGCGCGCTCCGGGCAGTCTTCGAGGAGATGGGCATGCTGCGGAGCGGGGGTGTGGCATGAGCGATCTCGACGAGCACGACAGCCTGCACCGCCTGCTGGGCGGATACCTGCTGGGCGGCCTGGACGAGGCGGACACCGACCGGCTCGACGCGCACCTGCACGACTGCGCCGAGTGCCGGGCCGAGTTGGACCGGCTCGCGCCGGTGCCGGAGATGCTGCAGCACCTGCCGGACGCCCGGCACCTGGGGGGTGATCTTCCGCCGCTCACGGTCGCCCCGGCCGCGCGGCCGAGTCCGCAGAACATCGAGAACCTGCTCAGCCGGATGCGGGCGGAGAAGACCCGGGAGACCCGGGTCAGCCGGGTGCGGTGGCTGGTCGCCGCGTCGGTGGCGGTGATCGCGGCCGGCGCCATCGGGTACGGCGTGATCCTCAACCGCGGCGACGGCGGCCCGTCGCAGCAGCCGCCCGTCGCGGCGCAGACCATCACCGCGAACTTCCAGGCGGCGACCGGGAGCGGGATGGGCGGGCAGGCGGTGCTCACCAAGAAGACGTGGGGTGTCGCGGTCGCGCTGAACATGACCGGGATGCAGGGCAAGGCCCCGTTCTTCTGCATGGTCAAGAAGGCCGACGGCACGACTCAGCAGGCCGCCGTCTGGGGCGAGACGCCTGAGCACACGGCCAAGGTCGAGGGTTCCAGCTCGTTCCCGGCAACCGACGTCCGGGCCATAGTCATCACCGACAGCGACGGCAAGATCCTCGGCACCGCCACCCCCACCTGACCCACTCCCGAGCGCCGGACGAGGCCCGGCGTCCGGCCGCCCCGGGTGTCTCGGTGAGCGTGAGGCACGGCCAGCCGGGCGGGTCTGGCTGCTGGTCAGAGGGGTCTCGGCGTGCGTGAGGGGCTGTGCGGGTCCGGCTCAGGCGGACGTGGTGGTCTGGGTGGGTGGGGCCGCGGGATCGCAGAAGGAGCGGTTCGGGGTGGGCTTGGCCAGCCGGGTGGGGATGGTCAGGAAGGCGGTGAGCGAGCCGGCGACCATCAACGCCGCGCAGATCAGCATGGCGTGGTGGTAGACCGGGTGGAGCTGGGCGGCTTCGGTGAGCGACCCCGAGCCGAGGCCCGCCGCGAGCGGCAGGACCGCGACCGCGAGCAGGCCGGCGGCCCGCGCCACCGCGTTGTTGACGCCGGAGGCGATCCCGGCGTGCGCGTCGTCCAGCGCGCCCAGCGCGGTCGCGGTGAGCGGCGCGACCAGCAGGGCCAGGCCCAGGCCGAAGAGTACGACGGCGGGGAGGACACGCGTCGGGTAGGGCGCGCCGGGGCCCATCGCCGACATCAGCACCAGCGCCGTGGCGCAGAGCAGCGGCCCGGCGGTCATCGGGATGCGCGGCCCGATCCGCTGGCCGAGCGCGCCGCCGCGGGCCGAGAGCAGCAGCATGATCACCGTGACCGGGAGCATGGCCAGGCCGGCGGCCAGCGCCGGATAGCCCGCGACCACCTGCAGATTGACCACGACCAGGAAGAACACGCCGCCGTTCGCCGCGTAGACCAGGAAGGTCACCAGGTTGGCGCCGGTGAAGGCGCGGTGCCGGAAGATCTCCGGTGGGATCATCGGATGGGCGGAGCGCCGCTCGGACAGGACGAACGCGGCCATCCCGAGCACGCCGGCGGCCAGCGGGAACAGCACCAGCGGGGAGCCCGCGCCGTGGGCCGGCCAGGCGGTGAAGCCGTAGGTCAGGCCGCCCAGACCGGCGGCGCCGGTGAGCAGTCCGGCGATGTCGAAGCCGTGGGCCGCGGACGGGTTGCGGGACTCCGGCACGTGCCGGAGCGCGACCCGGACCACCAGCGCGGCCACCGGCACGTTGATCAGGAAGAGGTACCGCCAGCTGCCGATCTCGAGCAGCCAGCCGCCGAGGAACGGGCCGAGCGCCCCGCCGATGCCGCCCAGCCCGGACCACGCGCCGATGGCCCGCGCGCGGTCCTCCGGCACGAACGACGCCTCCAGGATGGCCAGGGCGCCCGGGGTGAGCAGCGCGCCGCCGATGCCCTGCAGGACGCGGGCGGCGATCAGCAGCTCGGCGTTCGGCGCGAGGCCGCAGAGCAGCGAGGCCAGCGCGAACCAGGTGATGCCGGCCAGGAAGACGCGCTTGCGGCCGAACCGGTCGCCGAGTGAGCCGCCGACCAGGATCAGCGAGGCGAGCGACAGCGCGTAGCCGTTGATCGTCCACTGCAGAGCGGCGGCGGACGCGCCCAGGTCACGACCCAGCTCGGGCAGGGCGAGATTGACGACTGTGGCGTCGATGAACGCGAGGCTGGAGCCGAGCACGGTGGCCAGCAGCACCCGGCGCCCGGCGGCGGTGGCGTACCGGACCGGTTCCATGCGGGGAACCCTACGCCGCGCCCGGTGTCACCCCGGTCCCGTGCCGAGCGGCGGAGTGCCGGGTGGGCGGCGCGGGCGGGACGGCCTGCCGGGCGGCGGCCAGCGCGACGCGGGCGGCCGCCGCCGACCGGCACGACCCGGTCCCCGGCCGGCGCAGCAGCTCACCGAGCCGCGCCACCAGCTCGTCCCGGACGAACGGCTTGGTCAGGTAGTCGTCGGCGCCGGCGTGCAGGGCCGCGGTGATCCGTTCCCGGTGCACGTCCGCGCTGACCACCATGATCGGTAACGACTCCAGGGTGGGGTCGCTGCGGATCCGGCGACACAGGTCGATGCCCGAGGCGCCGGGCATCCGGACGTCGATCAGGGCGGCGTCGATGCCGCCGCCGGCCAGCGCGTCGAACGCGCTGCCGGCGTCGCCGGCGGTCACCACCTGGTAGCCGAATCTGCGCAACGCGAAGGCCAGCAGTTCCCGGTGGTCGGCCTCGTCGTCGGCGATCAGAACGGTGAACACGTGGACCTCCAGAGCGGGGCGGTGTGCCTACTCCTGTTCGGCAACCGGGTGGAGCCGCTGAGCCCGGGCGGGGTTGAATCGGCGGAACACGGTGGGAGGACGAATGATCAGACCGGCCCGGGAATCCGACATCCCGGCGATGCGGCGGATCGAGGTCGATGCCGGGCGGCTGTTCCTGGCGGTGGAGATGGGACCGGTCGCGCGGGACGAGCCGCTCCCGACCGCCGAGCTGCTGGAGTACCAGCGGGACGGGCGGGCCTGGGTGGTGGCCGGGGCCGGGGACGGGCCGGTGGCGTACGCCATCGCGAAGCGCGTCGACGGCCTCGCGCATCTCGAACAGGTCTCCGTGCACCCGGCCCACGCCGGCCAGAGGCTCGGCGCGGATCTGATCGGAACCGTCGCGGCCTGGGGCCGGCAGTGGGGCGCGCCGGCGCTGACCCTGACCACTTTCGCCGAGGTGCCCTGGAACGCGCCGTACTACCGGCGTCTCGGCTTCCGCCCGGTGCCGGACGCCGAGGTGACGCCGGGCCTGCGGGCGATCCGGGCCGAGGAGGCCGCGCACGGGCTGGACCGGTGGCCCCGTCTGGTGATGAGCCGGGCCTTGTGACGGGTCATAGGGTGGGTTGATGCGTGCTGCCGTCTTCCACGGGCCCGGTCCCGCCGCCCAGGTCCTCCGGATCGTCGACCGTGCCCTGCCGCTCACCGGCGCCGGCGAGGTCCGGGTGCGCATCGTGCTCTCCGCGGTGAACCCGACCGACACCGGCACCCGTTCCGGCCGCGGGGTGCCGGACGGGGTGGCGCCGCCGCGGGTGCCGAACCAGGACGGGTCCGGTGTGGTCGACGCGGTGGGCGAGGGGGTGACCGGCCTGGAGCCGGGTGACCGGGTCTGGGTCTGGGACGCGGGTTTCGGCCGGGCGGACGGCACCGCCCAGGAGTACGTCGTGCTGCCCCGCCGCCAGGTGGTCCGGATGCACGACGACGTCCCGTTCGAGGTGGGCGCGGCCCTCGGCATCCCGGCGCTGACCGCGCACCGCTGCCTCACCGTGGCCGGGGACGGCCCGGCGCGCCTGGGGCCGGGCGCGCTGGCCGGGCGGACGGTGCTGGTGGCCGGCGGGGCCGGTGCGGTCGGCAACGCCGCGATCCAGCTCGCCAAGTGGGCCGGCGCCACCGTGCTGACCACGGTGAGCGGCAAGGCCAAGGCCGAGCTGGCCGGCGCGGCGGGCGCCGACGAGGTGATCGACTACCGCGAGGAGGACGTGGCGGCCCGGGTCCGGGAGCTCAGCGGCGCCGGCCCGCACCTGATCGTCGAGGTGGACACCGGGAACCTGGAGCTCGATCTGGACGTGGTCGCCCCGGGCGGGCACATCGCGATCTACCTGGGCGCCCGGCTGGACGTGCCCAGTTTTCCGGCGATGTACAAGAACGTCAGCCTGGACTTCGTGCTCACCTGCACCACCACGCCGCGGCAGAAGGAGAACGCGGTGGCGGCGGTCGCCGAGGCGGTGAACTCGGGCGTCTTCCGGGTGGGGGAGGAGCACGGCCTGCCGATCGTCCGTTTCCCGCTGGACGGGGTGGCGCGCGCGCACGAGGCGGTCGAGAATCACGCCGTTGGCAAGGTCGTCATCGACGTGACCGCGCCCTGACGGTCGGGTTAACCCTACCGCCGGGTGGGCGGTCCGCGGGATCGGATCGGAGAGCGCCGGTGCCTACCGTCGAGGGCATGACAAACCCGCCGCGTCACCTGCGCCAGCTGGGCATCGACACGCAGTACGTGCTGCTCGGCTTCCCTCTCGGGATCATCACGATCGTGCTCTGCCTGACCGGGTTCGCGGTGGGCGTCGGCACCGCGATCATCTGGGTCGGCCTGCCGCTGCTGGCCGGCGCGCTGGCCATGTCCCGCGGCTTCGCCCACCTGGAGCGGCTGCGGATCGGCCCGGTGCTGCGCCGGCAGATCCCGCATCCGCACTACCGCTCGGCCAGGTCGAAGGGCTGGGTCGGCAAGTTGTTCAGCCCGATCGCCGACGGTCAGTCCTGGTTGGACATGGTGCACGGCATCTTCCGGTTCATCCCCAGCACGATCGCGTTCTGCTTCGTCTTCACCTGGTGGTTCGGGGCGCTGAGCGGCCTCACCTATCCGCTGTACGACTGGGCTGTCCCGCACACGCCGGACAACATGGAGCTGCCGGAACTGCTCGGCTTCGCGGACAACGCGGCCACCCGGATCACGTGCTACCTGATCGTCGGCGCGTTCTTCGCGGTGACCCTGGTCCCGGTGGTGCGCGGGGCGGCGCTGGTCGAGGCACTGTTCGCCCGCGGCCTGCTCAGCGGTGTCGACGAGTTGCGGCGGCAGGTGGTCGAGGCGAACGCGGCCCGGGACGTGGCGCAGGAGCAGAAGGCGGCCGCCGTCTCGGCCGAGGCGACCGCGCTGCGCAAGCTGGAGCGCGACATCCACGACGGCCCGCAGCAGCGGCTGGTCCGGCTGGCGATGGATCTGGGCCGTGCCGAGCAGCAGTTCGCCTCCGACCCGGAGTTGGCCCGGGTGACCGTGGCCGAGGCGCTCGCCCAGACCCGCGAGACGCTCGACGAGCTGCGGGCGCTGTCCCGCGGGATCGCCCCGCCGATCCTGGTGGACCGGGGCCTGCAGGCCGCGCTGACCGCGCTGGCCGGCCGCTGCACCGTCCCGGTGGATCTGGACGCGCCGGTGTACGAGCGGCTGGACCCGGCGGTCGAGTCGACGGCGTACTTCGTGGTCGCCGAGGCGCTGACCAACGTCGCCAAGCACAGTCACGCCAGCGAGGTGCAGGTCAGCGTGCAGCGGATCGCCACCGGGCTGCTGGTGACGGTCTCCGACGACGGGGTGGGTGGCGCGAGCCTGGCCAAGGGGCATGGGCTGGCCGGCCTGGAGGACCGGGTCAAGGCGGCCGGCGGGGTGCTGGCCGTGGACAGCGCCGAGGGCGAGGGGACGTGCCTGACCGCGGCCCTGCCCCTCTGAGGGAGAACGAATCTGACAGAGTGGCCGCATGCGGGTGGTTATCGCCGACGATGCGGTGCTGTTGCGGGAGGGCCTGGTTCGCCTGGTCGAGGAGAACGGCCACACGGTGGTCGCGGCCGTCGGCGACGGGCCCTCGCTCGTGGAGGCCGTCAAGCAACACCGTCCGGACGTCTCGATCGTGGATGTCCGGATGCCGCCGTCGCACACCGACGAGGGCCTGCGGGCCGCCGTCGAGGCCCGTGCCGCGGTGCCGGGGACGCCGATCCTGGTGCTCTCCCAGTACGTCGAGGTCTCCTACGCGGACGACTTGCTGGCCGATCGCCGGGGGGCGGTCGGCTATCTGCTCAAGGACCGGGTGTCGCTGGTCGCCGACTTCCTGGACGGCCTGCGCCGGGTCGCCGAGGGCGGCACCGTGCTCGACCCCGAGGTGGTCGGTCAGCTGCTGGTGCGGCGCCGGCGCGACGATCCGCTGCGCAGCCTGACCCCGCGCGAGCGCGAGGTGCTGGGCCTGATGGCCGAGGGCATGTCGAACACCGCGATCGCCCGCAAGATGGTGGTCACCGAGGGCGCGGTGGAGAAGCACGTCCGGAACATCTTCACCAAGCTGAACCTGTACCAGGACGAGGAACAGCACCGGCGGGTCCTGGCGGTGCTGGCCTACCTGCAGACGTAGGGCTGGCCCTACCCCGGTCCGGGGGGGCTTGCTGGCTTCATCGTGATCGCTGTGGTCCATAGCGTCTTCAGGCATGGAGCACAGGGGGAAAGTCAAGGGGATCGCGCCTCGGGTGGCGATCTGGAGCGCCCGCCACCGGGTGCTCGCGATCCTGGGGTGGATCGCGTTCGTGGCCGCCGCCACCGTTCTCAGCGGCATGCTGGGCACGCTCGCGGCGTCCGGCGCGGACCAGGGGAACGGCGAGTCCGGCCGGGCCGAGAAGATCGTCGAGGGGGCGGGCTTCCCGGAGCGGCCGGCCGGTGAGATGGTGCTGATCCAGGACCGGGCCGGCGCCGACCGGGCGGCCGCCACCGCGGAGGTCACCCGGACGCTGGCGACGCTGAGCGACGTGACAGGGGTGCAGCAGCCGATCGAGTCGCCGGACGGCCGGTCGACGCTTGTCTCGTTCAGCGTCCGGGGTGACCCGGAGACCGCGGCGGACCGGGTCGGCCCGGCGCTGGACGCGGTGGCGAAGGCGCAGGCCGCGCACCCGGACCTGTTGATCGTCGAGGGTGGTGACGCCAGCGGGGACAAGCTGATCGGCGACGAGCTGGACGCCGGGCTGGCCCGGTTGTCGATGCTCTCCATCCCGGTCACGCTCGGCATCCTGCTGGTCGCGTTCGGCGCGGTGGTGGCCGCGCTGCTGCCGGTGGGCCTGGCGGTGACCGCTGTGGTCGCGGCGATCGGCCTGATGGCCGGGTTCAGCCGGCTGGCGCCGACGGTCGACGCCACCTCGCACGTGATGCTGCTGGTCGGGCTCGCGGTCGGGGTCGACTACTGCCTGTTCTACATCCGCCGGGAGCGCGACGAGCGGCGCGCCGGGGCCGATCCGCACCGGGCCCTGATGATCGCCGCGCAGACCTCCGGCCGGTCGATCTGGGTCTCCGGTCTCACCGTGGTGGTGGCGATGGCCGGCATGTTCCTCACTCACGACACCACGTTCGTGAGCTTCGGGCTGGGCACCATCCTGGTGGTCACGACCGCCGTGCTGGGCTCGCTGACCGTGCTGCCGGCGCTGCTCTCGGCTCTCGGCGACCGGGTCGACGCGATCAGGATCCCGGGGCTGTACCGGCGGCGTGCCGGCGGCCGGGTGTGGGCCGGTCTGCTCCGGGTGGTGCTGGCCAAGCCGCTGGTCTCGGTGCTGGTCGCGGTGGCGGCGCTGGGCGCGCTGGCGGCGCCGGCCCTGGACCTGAGGACCAAGTCGGAGGGCATCGACGGGCTGCCGGCCGACGCGCCGATCGTGCAGGCGTACAAGGCGATCGGCGAGGCGTTCCCGAGCCGGACCACGCCGGCCCGGGTGGTGGTGCGCCGTGACTCGGTGCGCGGCGAGCCGTTCGGACGGGCGCTCGCCGGGTTCCGTGCGCAGGCGAAGGCGAGTGGGCAGCTGGTCGAGCCGATCGACGTCGAGGTCAACCCCGCCGGAACGGTCGCGGTGGTCTCGGTGGGCCTGGTCGGCAAGGGCGACGACAGTACGGCCACGGCGGCCCTCCGGACGCTGCGTGACCGGATCGTCCCGGACACGTTCGGCGCGCTGCCCGGCACGACCGCCCTGGTCTCCGGCGAGACCGCGGCGAACGCCGACTTCAACGAGCAGCTCGACGGGAGCCTGCCCTGGGTCTTCGGATTCGTGCTGGGGCTGGCGTTCCTGCTCCTGCTGGTGTCGTTCCGCTCGGTGGTGATCGCGGTCACCGGCGTGGTGCTCAACCTGCTCTCCGTGGCCGCGGCCTACGGCATGCTGGTCTACGTCTTCCAGTACGGGCACTTCGAGAGGCAGCTGGACTTCGCGTCCACCGGCGGCATCACCAACTGGATGCCGCTGTTCCTGTTCGTGATCCTGTTCGGCCTGTCGATGGACTACCACGTCTTCGTGCTCAGCCGGATCCGGGAGGGCCACGACCAGGGCCTGAGCACGCGGGAGGCGGTCCGCGAGGGCATCGGCCGGACGGCCGGCGTGATCACCAGCGCGGCGGTGGTGATGGTTGCGGTCTTCGCGCTGTTCGCGACGCTGCCGCTGAATTCGACGAAGGAGCTGGGCGTCGGGCTGGCGGCGGCGGTGCTGCTGGACGCGACGATCGTCCGGGCGGTGCTGCTGCCGGCCGTGATGGCCCTGCTCGGCCGGGCGAACTGGTGGCTCCCGCGCTGGCTGCGCTGGCTCCCGGCGATCGCCCACGACGTGCCGGCCGTGGCCGGGCCGGCGCCGGCGGCACGGCGTCCGCTCACCCCGGTGGGCTGAGGTCCGCGGTGTGGTCCGGGTGCGCTTCGCGGCCGGGCCGCACCGATGCGGCCGTACGGCCGAGCGCCCTCGATCGTGATGCGCGGGGCGCCGGCCGCGGGGGCCGGTTTCCACCGCGCAAGATCATCGCCTACAGTGGACGCTGAAATCGCCGAGGCGCAGGTCAACAGGCATTTACATCGCCTGTTTCACGTCGTTTCACCGTCATCGACGGATCTGCCCCGAAGCGCCCGGAACCGGTCGGGGAGGACGCCGCCACGTCCCCCCGGCCGCCCGCGCGATACCGTCCCCGGTGATGGATCTCGACGTGGACCGCCCGGGCCTGGCCGCCGTCGCGGCCGGCGGGGTGCTCGGCGCGCTGGCCCGGTACGCCATCGGCGCCACCTGGCCGCACGCCCCTGCCGACTTCCCGTGGGCCACCTGGGCGACGAACGTCTCCGGATGCTTCCTGATCGGCGTGTTGCACACCCTGCTCGCCCGGTTCCGGCCCGGTCACCGGCTGACCCGGCTGTTCCTCGGCACCGGCGTGCTCGGCGGGTACACCACGTTCTCCACCGCCGAGGTGGAGGTGCTGCGCGCCGAGCCCACCGTGGCCGTGGTCTACCTGGCCGCCACAGTCCTCGGCGCGCTCCTCGCGGTCTGGGCCGGCAGTTCGCTGGCCTCCGCCGGGGAGCCGGGCCGATGACCGTGCTGATGGTCGCGGTCGGCGCGGCGATCGGGGCGCCGTTGCGCTACCTCACCGACCGTTACCTCCAGGCCCGCTACGGTCCCGCGTTCCCGTGGGGCACGCTGGCCGTGAACGCGGCCGGCTCGCTGGTGCTCGGCCTGGTGCTCGGCTCGTCGCTGCCGCCCGGCCCGACCGCGCTGGTCGGCACCGGATTCTGCGGGGCGCTCACCACGTACTCGACGTTCTCCTGGGAGGCGCTGACCTTCGCCCGCCGCGGGGAACCGGCGAAGGCCTTCGCGTACGTGCTGGTCAGCGTGCTGGCCGGGCTGGGCGCCGCGGGCCTGGGCGCGATCCTGGCCGGGGCTTTCTAGGAGGGGAAGAGCAGGTCGTCCATCGCTTCCGCGGTCAGCGGCTCGGCGAAGTAGTAGCCCTGCCCCAGCTCGCAGTTGCCGTCGGTCAGCTCGCTGAGCTGGCCGATGTGCTCGATGCCCTCGGCGACCGTGGACAGCTGCAGCGCCTGGCCCAGCTGGATGATGCCGAGTGTCAGCGCCGCCGCGGCCGGCAGGTCGCCGATGTCGTCGACGAACGACTTGTCGATCTTGATGATGTCGACCGGGAAGTTCCGGAGGTACGCCAGCGACGAGTACCCGGTGCCGAAGTCGTCGATCGCCAGCCGCACCCCGAGCGCCTTGATCTCGCGCAGCCGGTCCAGCGTCTCCGGCCGGTGGTCCACCAACAGCGACTCGGTCAGCTCGATGACCAGGCACCGGGCCGGCAGCCCGCTCTCCGCGAGCGCCGACGAGACCAGCTGCGGCAGGTCGGCGCGCTCCAGTTGGACCGCGGAGAGGTTCACGCTGACGGTCAGCGGCTTCTGCCCGTCCGCGCGCTGGGCGTTCCACCGGGCCGCCTGGCGGCACGCCTCGCGCAGCACCCACTCGCCGATCGGCACGATCATCCCGGTCTCCTCGGCGAGCGGGATGAACTCCATCGGCGGGATCATCCCGCGCTCCGGGTGCTGCCAGCGGACCAGCGCCTCCAGGCCGGAGATCTCCTCGGTGCGCAGCCGCACGATCGGCTGGAAGCGCAGCTCGAACTCGTGCCGCAGCACCGCCCGGCGCAGGTCCGCCTCCATCTGCAGGTGCTTCTGGAAGGACTCGCGCATGGCCGGCTCGAAGACCGCGAACTGGTCCTTGCCCAGCTTCTTCGCCTCGAACATGGCCAGGTCCGCGCGAACCTGCAGGTCGTCCGCGCCGGTGGAGCCGGCCTCGGCGTACGCCACGCCGACGCTGCAGCTCGCGTAGATCTCCCGCCCGTCCAGCTCGAACGGGTCGCGCAGCGCGGCCACGATCCGCCGCGCCACCGGCACCGCCGCCTCCACCCCGGAGACGTCCGGGAGCAGCACGGCGAACTCGTCGCCGCCCAGCCGCGCCGCGGTGTCCCCGGTGCGCAGGCACTCGCGCAGCCGGTCGGCCACCGCGGCCAGCAGCCGGTCGCCCATGGCGTGCCCGAGCGAGTCGTTCACCACCTTGAACCGGTCGAGGTCGACCAGCAGCGTGGCGACCCCGGCGGACCCGGCGGTGGCGAGCGCGTTCTCCATCCGGGTGGTGAACAGCGAGCGGTTCGCCAGGCCGGTCAGCGAGTCGTGGAAGGCGTGGCTCATCTCGCGCAGCGTGCGCGCGTCGGTGATGGCCAGGCTGACGTGCTCGGCGAAGGCCCGCAGGACGTCCTGGGCGCTCCGGTCCCACTCGCGCACGCCCCGGAAGGAGCCGACGAAGAGGGCGCCGACCACGACGCCGTCCTCGTGCACCGGCACCGCCATCACGCTCCTGAGCCGGGACCGGACGATGTCCGGCACGGCGATCGGCGAGTTCGCGTAGTCGTCGACGGCGACCAGCTCGTCGCCCATCATCGCCAGGCCGGCGACGCCGAGCGTGGCGACCGGCATGGCCTGCAGTCGCTGCACGCCCTCGTCGGAGATGCCGTGGCTGGCGATCAGGCTGGTCCGGCTCGGGTCGTCGAGATCCAGCACGGTCAGGCCGGACATCTCCACGTCGAGCAGCTCGGACGCGCTCGCGGTGATCTGGTCGAGGATCCGGCGCAGCGGCTCGCGCCGGGCGATCGCCCGCTGCACCGAGCTCAGCTCGTCGAACAATCGCTGCCGGCGCTGCAGCGAGGTGATCAGGCGGTCGTTCTCGGCGGACTGCCGGCGCTCCGCCTCGATCAGCTGCAGCGCCTGCAGGCTCAGCTCGAGGACGCGGGCCATGCCGCGCAGCAGGCACACCTCCTCGATGGAGAACGGGGTGTGGCGGCCGAGCACCAGGATGCCCGGCACAGCCCCGCCCAGCTGGGTCAGGGTGACCGCGTAGTCGCGGCCGTCGGCCCGGAAGGCGGAGCGCCGGCCGGCGGCGATCTCGGCCAGGGCGTACGCCGGAATGCGCTCGAGCGGCAGTCCGACCGCCGCCACCACGCCACCGTCGACCATCAGCAGCGCGAGGTCGGCATCGAGCGCGCGCACGGCGCACTCCACGGCGGCATGCTGGGCGGCGGCCTCATCCGGCCGGTCGGCGACGACGGCGAGGAACTCCGTCAGTTGCTGGGTGGCGAGCACAATGATGCAGTCGGCCGCCACCCATCCCAGTTGAGGAATTGCCGGACCGGTGTGCCAATCTGGTCACGAGCGGTCATTGTGCGATCACGTATGGTTGTCAAAGTCCGGTTCGATACGCCTGAATAGATCCGTGGGCACCCTCGACGTACCCCCGGACACGGCATCCGCCGGGCTCGCTCACGGACGTCTCGGCGCCGGCTCCGCCGCCTTCCTCGGCGCCGCCGCGGCCGCGCCGTTCGTCACGGTGGTCCTCGCGGCGCCGCCGCTGCTGGCCGCCGGCGCCGGGCCGCTGGCGGCGCTCTGCGTCGGCGCGGTCGCGGTGGTCCTGCTCCTCTTCGGTACGCCGTACGCCGCCATGATCCGACGCGGACCCAGCGCCGGCGCGGCCTATCCGCAAATCGCCCGCGGTCTCGGCCGCCCCGCCGCGCTCACCGGCGCGTGGCTGGCCCTGGCCGGTTACCACGCCGTGCAGCTCGGTCTCTACGCGCTCACCGGCCAGGCCGCCGCGCCCCTGCTGCACAGCTGGTTCGGCGTCACTCCGCCGTGGTGGGCGATGGCCGCCGGATGCTGGGTGGTGGTCGCCGGGTGCGGCACGCTCCGGGTCGAGGCCGCCGCCGCGGTGGTCGCCGTGCTCACCGTCGCCGAGGTGGCCGTGCTCAGCGGCCTGGCCGCGGCAAACGTGGTGCGCCCGGCCGGCGGCCGGATCGGGACCGGCACGTTCCTGCCCGGCGACGTGTCCGGGATCGACCGGCCGCTGCTCGGCCTGCTGCTGGCGGCCGCGGTGCTCGGGTTCGCCGGCTTCGAGACCACCGGGGTGTACGCGGAGGAGGCCCGTGATCCGCGCCGGGCCCCGGGCCGGGCCGCCCGGCTGTCGGTCCTGCTGCTCGCGTTGCTGCTGGCCGGTGCGATCTGGAGCCTGATCGTCGGGGCCGGGCCGCGCGGGGTGGCCGGCCTGGCCGCCACCCGCGGTCCGGAGCTGCTGTTCGCGCTGGCCGGCGACCGCCTGGCGCCGTGGGCGGTGACCATCGGCCGGTTGATGCTGCTCACCGGGCTGCTGGCGGCGATCCTCGCGGTGCACCACGTGATCGCCCGCTACCTGTTCGCCCTCGGCCGGGAGCGGGTGCTGCCCGGCGTGCTGGCCGATGTCTCGCCGCGGACCCGCGCTCCGCGCGCCGCCTCCCTGGCCCAGTCGCTGATCGCGGGCGCCGCGCTGACCGGGGCGGTCCTCGCCGGGGCCGAGGAGTCGATCCGGACCGCGCGGTGGCTGGCGATCGGGGGTGGCCTCGCCGTCCTGGTGCTGTTGCTGCTCGCCGCGGTGGCGGCGCTGCTGCACCTGAACCGCGTGCCGGGCGGCGAGAACCTCTGGACCCGATTCGTCGCGCCTGTCCTGTCCACCGTGTCCCTCGGCGTGCTGCTCCAGCTGGCGTGCCTCAACCTGCGCGGGCTGCTGGGGGTGCCGGCCGGATCGCCGTGGGTCCGGGTGGTGGCCGCCGGTCTCGCGGCGTGTCCGGTGGCCGGGCTCGGGCATGCCCTGGTGCTGCGGTGGTTGCGGCCGGTCCGGTACGCCGGGATCGGGCTCGGCGGCGCGGCGGTGGTCGTCACGCCCCGGCCCGCCGCCGGGGAGGGGGCCGGCGATCCCGTGGCTTCCCGGCGGGAGAGCGCCCCACCGGAGGGCGGGCCGGCTCCGCGGGTCCCGCGGCAACGGACGCCGGGCGCTCACCGTCCCGAGCGGGTCCGTTCCGAGGAGGCCGACGGCTCCAGGCGGGTCAGCGGGTGACGGCGGCGTCCAGCAGCGTCGCGGCCATCGCGCGGCCGCCTCGCTGATCCCGCGGCTCGGCGTGCCCGCCCGGCTCCGCGGCGACCTGTTCGCGCTGGTCCCGATCATCGTGGCCAGTTGGGCGCTCGGCGGGCTCTACCTCTCGCTCGGCCCGTCGGTCGCGTCCGACTCGTTCGGTATCCACGACCATCTGGCCGGCGGCCTGGTGGTGGCGCTGGTCTGCGGCACCGGCGCGGTCACCTCGTTCCTGCTGCGCCGGGTCGCCACCGCGCGGGTGCTGACCGTCGCCGGGGGCGGGCTGCTCGCCGGCGGCGCGCTCGGGGTGGCCGGGCTGATGGCCAACCGCCTGGGCCTGCACACCACCGCCCTCTGGTACGCCGGAATCGTCGCGGTGCTGGGCCTGGTAGCCCTGATCGCCCAGCGCGCACGCCATTCCGCCTGATCTCACACCTTCGGTGGCCGCCACGGCGTGGAGCGGTGGAAAGTGCCCGAGAACGGCTCAGCATATGGGGCGAATCGGACATCGAAGGGTGAGGCATGAAGAGGATCTGGGCGGCCGCCAGCGTGGTCGCGCTCGGTGCGGCGAGCATCGCGATCACACCCGCGGCGGCCGCTCCGCCGCACGGCACATCGAACCACCGGACACGGCCGATCGCGTGGAGTCCCTGCACCGACATCACGCTCAAGGCGCAGGGCGTGGAGTGCGGCACCGTCACCGTGCCGATGGACTACGCGAAACCGGACGGCACCAAGATCGAGCTGGCCGTGGCGCGGATCAAGCACACCGTCCCGGCCGACAAGTACCAGGGCGTCGTCCTGGTCAACCCGGGCGGACCGGGCGGCGCCGGGCGAGGCATGGCCTCGCTCGGCGCGAAGGTGCCGAAGAGCGCCGGCGACGCGTACGACTGGATCGGGTACGACCCGCGCGGCGTCGGCGCCAGCAAGCCCAAACTGACCTGCGACAGCGACTACGCGGGGTACCGCCGGCCGGCGTACGTGCCGGTCACCGCGGCGTTGGAGGACGCCTGGCACGCCAAGACCCGGCAGTACGCCGCGGACTGCGCCCGGGCCGGCGGCGCGCTGCTGCACCACATGCGCACCGAGGACTCGGTCCGGGACATGGAGAGCATCCGCAAGGCGCTGGGCGTCGATCAGATCAACTTCTACGGCTTCTCGTACGGGACGTACCTCGGCCAGGTCTACGCCACCAAGCACCCGGACCGGGTCCGCCGGATGGTGCTGGACGGCAACGTCAACCCCGGCCGGGTCTGGTACCGGTCGAACCTGGACCAGGACGTCGCCTTCGACCGCAACATCAAGATCTACTTCCGCTGGCTGGCGAAGCACGACGACGTCTACCACCTCGGCAAGACCGGTCCGGACGTGGAGAAGCTCTACAACCGGCAGCTCGCCGAGCTGGCCACGAAGCCGGCCGGCGGGGTGATCGGCCCGGCCGAGCTGACAGACGTCTTCCTGCAGCCCGGGTACTACATCTTCGCCTGGGAGAAGACCGGCCGGGCGTTCTCCGAGTGGGTCACCAAGAAGGACCCGGCCGGGCTCAAGGCGCTCTTCGACGAGGACAACCCGCAGGAGCCGGGGGCGGACAACAACTACGCCGTCTACCTGGCCGTGCAGTGCACCGACGCGCCCTGGCCGGCCAAGTGGGCGACCTGGTCCAAGGAGAACTGGAAGATCTACCACCGGGCGCCGTTCGAGACCTGGGGCAACGCCTGGTACAACGCGCCGTGCCGGCACTGGGCCGCGAAGGCGGACGAGCCGGTCCGGGTGGACGGCGCCAAGGTGCCGCCGATCCTGCTGCTCAGCGAGACGCTGGACGCGGCCACGCCGTTCGCGGGCAGCCTGGAGGTTCGCCGGCGCTTCCCGCGCGCCGCGCTGATCGAGGGCGTGAACGGCACCACGCACGCCGGATCGCTCTTCGGCAACTCGTGCGTCGACGACGCGATCGCCGACTACTTGGCGACCGGCGCGCTGCCGCGGCGGGTGCCCGGTGACCGCTCCGACAAGCAGTGCGCCCCGCTGCCGCCGCCGGAAGCCGGCCACCCGGCGATGCGCAGCGCGGCGGCCCCGTCCGACGTGCTGCGCCTGCAGCCCTGATCCCCGCGGGCGGTTCAGCCGGACGCCCGGTCCTCAGCGGAACGGACGGTTCCGCCGGACTCCCGGTCTCGGCGGAACGGACCGCCGAGCCGGACGCCCGGCCTTAGCGGAAAGCCCGGTGGCGAAGCTCTCAGCCGGGCTTTTCCCGAGTTCGGCTATGCTCGACCACGCGAAGGGGAGTAGCTCCCAACGTCGCGGTCGACATACTGACGATCCTCGGATCGTCCGGCCGCGCGGCCTCTTGCCGAGGCGAGCGAGACCTTCGACCAGGCCGTTCACTGCGACGGCCGGGTCGAGGTCGCCCGCGTCCGAAACCCGGTCATCGCTCAACCGGGAGATATTCGTGTCAGCTTTCCTTGCCGCGCTGGGCATCAGCTTCGCGGTCATCTTCGTCGCCGAGCTCGGTGACAAGTCCCAACTCATGGCGATGACCTTCGCCACCCGGTTCCGGCTGCTGCCGGTACTGGTCGGCATCACCGCGGCCACCGCGCTGGTGCATCTGGTCTCGGTCGGCATCGGTTACGGCCTCGGCGCCGCCCTCCCCACCGACTGGATCTCGCTGGTCGCCGGCATCGCGTTCCTGGCGTTCGGCGCCTGGACGCTGCGCGGCGACAAGCTGACGGACGACGAGAAGAACAAGGCGGAGCGGTCCACCGGCTCCGCGATCCTCGCCGTCGGTGGCGCGTTCTTCCTGGCCGAGCTCGGTGACAAGACCATGCTGGCGACGATCACACTGGCCACCCAGCACGGCCCGGTCGGCACCTGGATCGGCTCCACCCTGGGCATGGTGGCCGCCGACGCGTTGGCCATCGTGGTCGGTCGCTATCTGGGCCGGCACCTGCCCGAGCACATCATCAAGTGGGGCGCCGCGGCATTGTTCGCTATCTTCGGCATCTGGCTGATCGCCGAGGGGGTCATCGGCCTGTCCTGATCGGGAGGCGCTGTGCCGGGACATCGGTTCGTCGATCTCAGCCACGTGATCCGGGACGGGTTGGTGACCTATCCGGGACTGCCCGCCCCGCGGATCGGCCGGCACCTCAACCGCGCGGAGTCCCGGGACCGGTACGCGCCCGGCACCGAATTCTCCATCGACCGGATCACCATGGTCGGCAACACCGGGACGTATCTGGACAGTCCGTTCCACCGCTACGCCGACGGCGCCGACCTGGCCGGCCTGCCGCTGCACCGGCTCGCCGAGCTTCCGGCCGTGGTGGTCCGGGCGATCGGCGGCCCGCGCGGGGTCACCGCTGACACACTGGCCGGTGTGGACGTCGAGGGACGGGCGGTGCTGCTGCACACCGGTGGAGACCAGCACTGGGCCACGAAGGACTACGGGGTGGACGCGCCCTTCCTCACCGGGGAGGGCGCGCGCCACCTGGTGGACCACGGCGCGGCGCTGGTCGGCATCGACGCGGTGAACATCGACGACATCTCCGCGGCCGCGCGAGGTGAGCGGCCGGCACACAGCCTGCTGCTCGCGGCCGGGATCCCGATCGTCGAACACCTCACCAACCTCGCCGCGGTGCCGGAGCGGGGCGCCCGGTTCACCGCGGTGCCGCCGCGCGTCGCCGAGTTCGGCACGTTCCCGGTCCGCGCCTACGCCAGCGTCCCGCCGGGTGACCGGCCATGACCCAGCCGATCGCGCTGGCCCGCCTGCAACTGCAACGGGGCGCGCCCGAGGCGGCCGCCGGGCTGCTCGGACCGGTGCTGGCCGCCGAGCCGGACCACGTGACCGCGCTGGTCCTGATGACCCACGCACAGCTGGCGCTGGAGCGCCCGGAGCTGGCGCACGAGGTGGCGGCCCGGGCGGTCGCGCACGCGCCCGGGTCGTCCGAGGCGCTCACCGCGCTGAGCCGGACGCTGACCGCGCTCGGACGCCACGACGAGGCGATCGGCACGGCACAGGCGGCGGTGGCCGGGCAGGCGGACAACCCGTACCGGCACAACCGGCTCGCCTGGGCGCTGCTGGAGCACGGCAACCGGCCGGTGGAGGCGGAGCACGCGGCCCGGGAGGCGATCCGGCTGGACCCGGAGCAGGCCGACTTCCGGATCACCTACGCGATGGTCATGAAGCAGCTGAACCGTCCGGAGCGGGGGCGGGAGGCGCTGCGGGACGCGTTGCGGCTGGAACCGGAGAACGCGATCGCCCGGCACGAACTGGCCGCCCTCGACGTGGTGCAGCGCAACCCGTTCGCGCTGAGCCGGCTGGCCCGGGGCGTGACCGGGCTGGTGGCGGCGCTACGGGCGGATCCGCGGCAGGAGGCCAGCCGGCATCTGCTGGACGCGGCGTTGCGGCAGTTCCTGATCTACGCGGCGATCATCATGGTGGTGCTGGCCTATCTGGGCTGGCGGGTGGCGGAGGACTCGGCGACCTGGGCCCGGGCGCTGGCCGCGGCGGCGGCGCTGGCCCCGGCGGGGTACGCGGGGTACTTCCTGGCGCGGCTGGACCGGGTGCTGCGGTCGTACCTCAAGGAGGTGTTGACCCGGCAGCGGGCCGCGAGCGCCGCGGCGGCCCTCACCCTCGCACTGCTCCTGACCGCGACGGTGGCGCCGGCCGCCTGGCTGCCGAGCCTGCTCGGGGTCGCCAGTGTGGCCGGTTTGGCGGTTCGGCTGCTCACCTCGCTCGCCCCGAGGTCCTGAATTCCTCCCGGAGTCCTGAGCTCGTCCCGGGACGGCGCCTTCGGAGACCCGGGGGACACCCGGCCCTGGTGCTCGCGGCAATCGGGCAAGTCCTAAGAAAACGACCCGGGCTGCCGACATGAGGCTTGTCAGCCCTGTCCCCTGGCTACCCGGAGCGGCCCGATGACCGACCTGGCCCCACCCGCCGATCCCGCCCCGGCCTACCCCGGGGCGGCGGAACGCGCCTTCGCCGACCCGACCGACATGGCCGTCGCCCGGGCCGCCGCCCTTTTCGAGAACATGCAGCCAGCCGAGGCCGCCGCGGTGCTGGAACCGGCGCTGGCCGGCAACCCGCGGACGGCCGCCGGCTGGATCCTGATGGCCCGCGTGCGGCTCACGCTGGACCAGGTGGAGCCGGCGCTCGCCGCCGCGCACCGGGCGATCGAGCTGGCGCCCGAGGACCCCCGGCCGCTGGCCATCGCCAGCCGGGCGCTCACCCTGCAGGGCAAGCATGACGAGGCGATGTCGATGGCCTACCGCGCGGTCATCGTGGAGCCGAAGAACCCGCTCTGGCACGACCGGGTGGCCTGGGCGCTGCTCGCCGCCGACCGCCAGCTCGCGGACGCCGAGCAGGCCGCGCGCACGGCGATCGGCCTGGACCCGAACGAGGCGCACTACTACTTCACGCACGGGGTGGCGCTGGCCGCGCTCGGGCACGTGGACCAGGCGCGGCAGGCGCTGACCACGTCGCTGCGGCTGGAGCCGAACAATCCGGTGGCCCGGCAGCGCCTGGACATCCTGAACGGCGTGGCCGTCCCGGTGGTGGAGAAGAAGAAGCGCGGCTGGAAGCTCTTCGGGCGCAAGGGCGACCAGGCGCCGGTCCGCCCGGAGGAGCGCACCTGAGCGCTCCGGGCGAGCGACGCCCGCACCCAGGTGTTGCGCGCGAGCGCCGCGCGGGCCTGAGCGCCTTCGGCGAGCGTCGCGGTCAGGCCCGCTTCGCGCGGTGCCGGAGCAGGAGCCAGACGAGCCAGCCGGCGCCGATGATGAAGCCGAAGCTGATCAACCGGTAGAGGACCACCGCGGCGACCGCTGCCGCGCTGGTCAGACCGCCCGCGACCAGGCCCAGGACCAGGGCGGCGTCGACCACCCCGAGGCCGCCCGGGACGACAGGGATGCTGGCGGCGGCCATTCCCGCGCAGTACGCGATCAGCAGGTGCACCCCGGTGATCCGGTCCGCGCCGGTCGCGACGCAGCACAGCCACAGGCAGAGCGCGTCGAAGAGCCAGTTCGCGCAGGCCAGCAGCACCGCGATGGCGAAGTGCGCCGGGTGCACCCGGATCGCCCGCAACTGGGTGACGAACCCGAACAGCCGGTCGGCGCCGTGCTCGGGCGGCCGGCGGCGCACCCGGTTCACGCCGCCCAGCAGCACGCGCACCGGCCGGTCCAGCCAGAGCGGGTGGGTGGCGAGCAGCCGGACCGCGGCGGTCACCGCTATCGCGCCGGCCGCGTAGCCGGCCACGGTGTGCCAGCTGCCGGTGTTGCGGGCCAGGATCCCGCCGGCCGAGCCGACCAGGACGAGCGCGCCGGTGGAGAGCACCCCGCTCAGCGCGATGCACCAGGAGGCCTCGGCGGGCGACACCCCGTACCGGCGCATCTGCCGGAAGTTGAAGCTGGTGGAGAAGACCGGGCCACCCGGCAGGGTCACGCTCAGCGAGTGCGCGGCGTACGCCATGGCCACGTGCCGCCGCACGCTGACCTTGGTGCCCGCGCCGCGCAGCAGCGCCCGCTGCATCCGGGCGTAGGTCCCCATCGACACGATCTCGGCGGCCAGCGCCGCGCCGACCCAGCCCCAGTGCGGGGCGCGCAGCTGCGCGTACGCCTCGGTCAGCGCCGGCCACCCGAGGATCAGCTCGGTGCCGAGCACGACCACCAGCACAGCGGCCACCAGTGGTCCCCGGCGCCGCCGTCGGGGCGGGCCGGGCGCTGTCGTGGCCGCCGCCGAAGCGCCGGTCGCGGTCATCGCACCCGATGCTGCCACCTCACCGGAGCACTTTCGGCAACTTCGCCGCGCCTGTTCCCGCTGGTGGCAGTGTGATCCGCATGCCATGTCCGCGGATTCTCATCGTCGGCGCCGGCTTCGCGGGACACGCGGCGGCCCGCCGGCTGCTGCGGATCGCCCGCGGCCGGGCCGAGATCGTGCTGCTGAATCCCACCGACTACTTCCTGTACCTGCCGCTGCTGCCGGAGGTGGCGACCGGGGTGCTGGAACCCCGGCGGATCTCGGTGCCGCTGGCGCTTCCCGGGGTCCGGCTGCTGCTCGGGCACGCCGGGGCGTTCGACCTGGACGCCCGTACGGTGCGGTGGGCCGACCCGGAGGGCCGGCGCGGCGTGATCGGGTACCACCGGCTGGTGCTGGCGCCGGGCAGCGGGAACAAGCTGCTCCCGGTGCCCGGCGTGACCGAGTACGCCCACGGGTTCCGGGGACTCGCCGAGGCGCTTCACCTGCGCGACCACCTGATCCGGCAGGTCGAGCTGGCGGCGCAGTCCGATGATCCGGTGGAGCGGCAGGCCAGGTGTACGTTCGTGGTGGCCGGCGCCGGCTACGGCGGCACCGAGGTCGCCGCCCAGGGCGCCCTGTTCACCGCGGCGCTGGCGGACGGGCGCTCCCTGCAGCCGCGGTGGCTGATCCTGGACACCGCCGACCGGGTGCTGCCGACGCTGGACCCACGCCTGTCGCGCACCGCCGCGCAGGTGCTGCGGCATCGCGGGGTGCAGGTGCTGACCGGGACCGGGGTCGCCGAGGCCGGGCCGGACGGGGTGCGGCTCACCAACGGGGAGAGCGTGCCGACCCGGACGCTGGTCTGGTGCGTCGGGGTCCGGCCGGAGCCCCTGGTCGCGGGTCTGGGGCTGGCCACCCGGGACGGGCGGCTGATCGTGGACGAGTTCCTCAACGTGCCGGGCCGGCCGGACGTGTTCGCCTGCGGGGACGCCGCGGCGGTGCCGGGCGCGCTGACCGGGATGACGGCGCGGCACGCGGTACGGCAGGGGCGGCTGGCGGCCGGGAACGTGGCGGCTTCCTACGGGCACGGGCGGCGCCGGTCGTACCGTCATCGGGATCCCGGTTTCGTGGTCGATCTCGGTGGCCGGTCGGCGGCGGCCGACCCGCTCGGGGTGCCGTTGCGCGGGGCCGCGGCCAAGTTGGTGACCCGCGGCCACCACCTGATGTCGCTGCCGGGGAACCGGGTGCGGGTGGGGGCGGACTGGATGCTCGACGCGGTGCTGTCCCGGCGGCCGGTGCAGCTCGGGCTGGCCCGGGGCGGCGCCGCCCCGCTGACCGCGCGGTGCGCAAGCGGCGCGGCCTCGTGAGCCGCGCCGCTCGTTCTCCTACTGGTCCCGGGTCGCGGGATCGTCCAGCGGTTCGGCGATCCGCGCCGCCGGAAGCAGCGGCTGGGCCTCGCTGATCTCGGCGCTCAGCTCGGCCTCGTGTGTGACCGGGTCGTTCCCGGCGGCGACCGGCTTCGGCTTGATCAGCGAGGCGAGGGCGCCGAGCACTGCCATCCCGATCGCCATCCAGAAGACCACCACCAGCCCGTCGTGGAACGGGTCGGCGATCAGCCGCGGGAAAAACTGCAGCCCGGTCAGCTGCGCCGCGTGGCCGGCCGGCAGCGCGCCGAGCACCTGCGGCCCGAGCAGCTCGGCGATCGGGTTGTAGCCGAGGAACGCCGCGAACAGCGTCCCCACCGGCGGCACCTCGGCGGCCCGGGCGGCCACGTCGGCCGGCACCCCCTGCGCGGTCAGCCCGGCGTGCAGGCTGGCCGGCAGCGAGTCGGCGAGCCCGGCCACCATCAGCGAGAAGAACACGCCGATCGAGAGCACCTGGCCGGCGTTCATGAAGGTGGCCCGCATCCCGGAGGCCGCGCCGCGCATGTTGGCCGGAACCGTCGACATCAGCAGCGACGTGTTCGGCGCCGAGAACAGGCCGCCGCCCAGCCCGTTGACGAAGATCAGGACGGCGAACACCGGGTAGCTGAAGTCGCCGGGCACGAGCAGTAGGCCGGCGAAGGACAGCGCCATCACCAGCAGGCCGCCGGCCGCGAACGGCCGGGCGCCGAACCGGTCGGAGAGGAACCCGGAGAGCGGACCGGCCACCAGGAAGCCGATCGTCATCGGGACCAGGTAGATGCCGGCCCAGAGCGGGGTCTGCTCGTAGTCGTACCCGTGCAGCGGCAGCCAGATGCCCTGCAGCCAGATGATCAGCATGAACTGCAGGCCGCCGCGGGCGATGCTGGCCAGCAGGTTCGCCAGGTTGCCGCCGGTGAAGGCGGCGTTGCGGAACAGCCTGAGCGGGAACATCGGCTCGGCCACCCGGGTCTCGATGATCCCGAAGAGCACCAGCACGGCCGCGCCACCGATCAGGCCGGTCAGCACCCACGGGTTGGTCCAGCCCTGGGTGTGGCCGCCGTACGGCTGGATCCCGTAGGTGATGCCGACCAGCGCCGCGGTGAGCCCGATCGCGAACGTCAGGTTGCCCCACCAGTCGATCCTCGACTGCCGCCGGACGCCGGTGTCGTGCAGCGACCGGTACGCCCAGATCGCGCCGATCACGCCGAGCGGGATGTTGACCCAGAACACCGAGCGCCAGTCCCACTCCGCCAGCACCCCGCCGGCGACCAGGCCGATGAACGAGCCGGCCAGCGCGGACACGATGTTGACGCCGAGCGCCATGCCGCGCTGCCGGGGCGGGAACGCGTCGGTGATGATCGCGGCCGAGTTCGCCATCAGCATGGCGCCGCCGATGGCCTGTGCCACCCGCCAGCCGATCAGCCAGACGGCGCCGGTGCCGCCGGTGAACGGGTCCACCGAGAGGACGATCGAGACGACCGCGAAGATCGCGAAGCCGGCATTGTAGATCTTGACCCGGCCGTACATGTCGCCGAGCCGGCCGAGCGTCACCACCAGCACCGCGGTCACCAGCATGTAGCCCATCAGCATCCAGAGCAGGTAGCTGACGTTGCCCGGGGCGAGCGGGTCGATTTCGATGCCCTTGAAGATGGCGGGCAGCGAGATCAGCACGATCGACGAGTTGATCGTCGCGAGCAGGTTCCCGAGCGTGGTGTTGGACAGCGCGACCCACTTGTAGCGCGGATGGTCTACGGCGAGCATGCGATCAGTCCTTCGTGAGCAGGTCGTTCAGCCGGCGCCGCACGTGCGGCTCGCAGAGCCGGTGCGGTCCCGGCCGCTGCACGGGGCCAGGAGGCGGCCGGGGCCGAGCTCGCCCCGCGGCGTGCGTGATCCGCCGCGGACCCGCGGGAAGACGCCCGAAGTCGGTCGCGGCGGCCGCGTCCCCGTCCGGGTGCGCACCCGAAATTTATATCATGTACTTATGCAATTGCGTCATGGGAGGTGACCGGTTTCCACCCCGACGCGCGACCCCCGAATTCCCACGAGCCGCGGCCGAATCCTGGAAACATGCGAACCATGGACGAGTTCTGGCTCCACCCGCGGCTGGGGACGGCAACTCGGGACGGCCGGGCGCCGCGGCACTACCTGATCGCGCTCCAGCACGCCGTACACACCATCGGCGCGGACCCGCGCTGGCAGCAGTGGTGGGACCGGACCGGCTTCCGGGGATGTCAGCTCGGCATCGTCACCGAGGGTGTGGACCACCTGCGGCCCAGCGCCGACATCCGGCACGTCGGCGACCAGCTGCGCGCCAACTTCACCTGCGCGCTCCCGCCGGCCTGCACCGATCAGGAGCTGATGCGGCGGGCGGTGGCCGAGGTGCGGACCATGTTCGAGGTCATCCGCGAGGCGATGGCGCTGCCCGACCTGCCGCCGGACCCGGAGCCGGCTCCACCGCCCAGCCGCGCCGACGACGTCCCGGTGATCGAGAAGCCGCTGACCTCGGTGCCCCGGGAGCTGGAGAGACAGGGCTACCTGACGCTCACCCAGGTGCAGAACTTCTTCGGTTGATCATGATGGTTCCCGTTCCGATCGCCGACACCCCGGTGCCGGCCGTCGTCGCCCGCTACGACTTCAACGGCCAGACGATGATCCTCGACGACTCCGGCTTCGGGCACACCCTGCGGGTCGTCGCGGGGCACGGCGGCGTGATCCGGCCGGTGGTGCACGGCACCGGCAACGCGCTCGCCTTCCCGGCCCGCTGCGAGCTCACCGTCTGCCCGCACGTGGCGCTGCAGAGCCCCGGGACCACCGATCTCAACCCCGGGACCCGCGACCTGTCGTACGGGGCGGACGTGCTGCTCGCCCCGGGGCAGACCAGCAAGGGGCAGAACGTCGTGCAGAAGGGCTACTCCAAGACCGGCAGCCAGTACAAGCTGCAGGTCGACGGCGTCGCCGGGCAGCCCAGCTGCGTGCTGGTCGACGAGCGTCGGCCCGGGGTGATCCGGCTGGTGCGCAGCTCGGTGACGGTGGCGGACGGGCGCTGGCACGCCGTGCGCTGCGAGCGGGCCGGCAGCCGGTTCGACATCTATGTGGACAATGTGCTGCGTGGGCGGACCGAGGTGCCGGCCCGGCTCTCGGTCGCCAACGACTCGCCGCTGAGCATCGGCGGCAAGGGCGCCGCCCGCGACAACGATCAGTTCAACGGCGCGCTGGACAACGTCTGGGTCCGGATCGGCTGACTCCCCAAAGACTGCCAACGGTTCCCTTCGACGGACCGCGGGCGCTCCGGGACCGCGAACATGGTCCCCGTTGAGACCACCACTCCGCACGGGGGATTCCGTCATGTTCACTCGCACCGCCGTCCTCGCCGTCGCCGCCACCGGCCTGATCGCCCTGACCGGCTGCGACAAGGCCGAGACCGCCGCCGCCCCGGCCCCGGCCGCGACGACCGCGACCGCCGCGCGCACCGCGACGGCCACCACCACCACGGTGGCCGCTGCCGCGACGAAGCCGGCCACCGAGCGGGCGAAGCCGGCAACCGAGCGGGCGAAGCCGGCCGGGGGCTGCCCGGTCGCCACCGCCACCTTGCAGAAGCTGGCCGACTACCCGGCCGGCTGGAGGATCGACGAGTCCAGCGTGAAGTGCAAGGACGACTGGGCCGTCGCCTCGATGATCGCGCCGAGCCCGGACCAGCAGGGCGACGGCCGGATCTTCTTCGCCTACGACCGGAAGACCGGCAAGTGGGCGAAGAAGGGCGAGGGCAGCGCCGTCGAGTGCGGCGCCGGCGACGCCATGAACATCCCGCCCAGCACCGGCTTCTGCGGCTGACCCGTCAGCCGGCCAGGGCGGCGACCAGCGCGCCACCGGGAGTGTCACCGGACAGCTCCCAGGCGAAGACGCCGCCCAGCGACCGGCTTCTGGCATAGGCCACCTTCCCGCGGATGGTGCCCGGGGTGTCGTAGGACCACCACTGGGCGCCACACCGGGCGTACGCCGTCCCGCCCACCGTCCCGGTCGGCGGGCACCGCCCGGCCAGGACCCGGTAGTCCTCCATCCCCTTCTGGTACGTGCCCGGCGCGGGTCCGGTCGCGGTGGCGCCCGGCCCGGCGCCGCGCACCCCGGTCCACCCGCGCCCGTAGAACCCGATCCCGAACAGCAGCTTCGCCGCCGGCACCCCCTGTCCGAGCAGCTGGGACACGGTCGCCTCGGTGGTCGCCCCGGCGCGCGTGATGCCCGGGTACGTGGTCAGCGGCGAGTGCGGCGCGGTGCTGTGCCTGTCGGTGTCCGCGGCGCCGAAGTAGTCGTAGGTCATCGCGCTCAGCCAGTCCGCCTGCGTCGCCGCCGCGGAGTAGTCGGTGGACTCGAGCTTGCGCACGTCACCGGGCACCGCCGCGGTGACCAGCAGGCCGGTGCCGAACGCCGTGCGCAGCGCCCGGAGCAGCCGGGGCAGGGCCTCCCGCCCGCTGCGGTCGCACTGCAGCCCGCAGCTGTTCGGGTACTCCCAGTCCACGTCGATCCCGTCGAACAGGCCGGCCCAGCGAGGGTCGTTGAGCAGGGCGTGGCAGGACCGGGCGAACGCGGCCGGGTCCTTGGCCGCCTCGGTGAACCCGGCCGACCCGGTCCAGCCGCCGAACGACCAGAGGATCTTCAGCCCCGGGTGCGCGCCCTTCAGCTTCCAGAGCTGGCCGAGGTTCCCGCGCAGCGGCGTGGACGCGGTGTCCGCGACCCCGTCGACGCTGTCCGCGGCGGCCACCGGCTTCTGGTACGCCGCGAACGCGTCACCTACCGCGCAGCGGCCCCCGTCCACTTTGCCGAACGCGTACAGCAGGTGGGTGAGCCGCCCGGCGGCCCCGCTGACCGCCAGATTCTTCACCCGGAAGCCGCGCTGGTAGACACCCCACTCGGTGAAATATCCGGCCACCACCCGGGCGGCGGCCGGGGCCGGCTCGGGATGCGGCGGGCGCGAAGGAGCCTGACAAGCTGACAAGATCAGGATAAGCAGGACTAAGACCGCTGACCGGACACGCACCGGCACGAACCTAGCGCGCCCAGCCGGTGATCGCCCCCCGGCTCACCCGATCGAGTGGGGCTGCACCCCGCGCGACCGGCTGTGCCATTGTCGAGCCGTGGCCCTAAGCCCTGAGATGCGTGCCCTCTTCGCCTGGCGGCGGGTCCTGGGCCGGGCCCGTGCTGTGCTGCGCAGCGCGATCACCACCTTCGTGGTGGTCACCCTGACCCTGTGGCTGATGCCCGGCGTGGCCGGCGCCGACATCCTGGACACGCTGAACCTGGTGGTCCTGGTCGCGGTCGTCGGCGCGGTGCTGCGGCCGCTGCTGCTGCTCGGGATTACCGCGCTGGGTGGCTGGGGCGCCATGCTGTTCGGCGTGATCACGCAGGTCGCGGTGATGGTGGTGGCGCTGCGACTGGACCCGGCCAACCGGATCCGCGGGCTGCCGACCCTCGTCGTCGCGGCGATCGTCGCCGTGATCTTCGCCGCCCTGCTGGACTGGATGGCCGACGCCGGCAGCGACGACACGTTCGTCCGGGAGGCGCGCCTGCTGATGCGCGGCGTGCGCCGCCGGGCCGCCCGGCGGTCCGGGGCGCCGTTGTTCACGCTGCGCCGGCCACGTCCGGGCACCGAGCCGGGCCTGCTCGTGGTCCAGCTCGACGGGGTCGCCGAGCCGGTGCTGCGCTGGGCGATCCGGGCCGGCAACCTGCCCGTCCTCGGGCAGTGGCTGCGCTCCGGCAGCCACAGCCTGCGCCGCTGGCACACCGGGCTGCCGTCCACCACCCCGGCGTCCCAGGCCGGCATCCTGCACGGCGCGTCCCGGCAGATCCCGGCGTTCCGCTGGTTCGAGAAGGAGACCGGCAAGGTGATGGTCTCCAACCGGCCACGCGACGCCGCGGTGATCGAGCGCCGGCTCAGCGACGGCCGGGGCCTGCTCCGCGACGGCGGGGTGAGCATCGGCAACGCTTTCGGCGGGGACGCCGCGACCAGCCTGCTGACGGTGAGCCACGCGGCCCTGCCCGGCCGGTCGGCGCGCGGCTGGGCGGCGTTCATGGCCTCGCCGTACGGCTTCACCCGGGCGCTGGTCCTCGGCGTCGCCGAGGTCTTCACCGAGCTGCACCAGGCCCGCCTGCAGCGCCGGCGCAACCTGCAGCCCCGGGTCAGCCGCTCCGGCGCCTATCTGGCCCTGCGCCCGGCCGCCATGCTGCTGCGCGACGTGAACGTCTCGCTGATCGCCGAGCAGATGGCCCGCGGCGTCCCGGCGATCTACTGCGACCTGGTCGACTACGACGAGGTGGCCCACCACGCCGGCCCGGCCCGGCCGGAGTCGATGCGCCAGCTGGAGAGCCTGGACCGGATGCTCGGCGTGCTGGAGCGGCTCTCGCCCGAGGCGGCCCGGCGCTATCACCTGGTGGTGCTCTCCGACCACGGGCAGAGCCAGGGGGCCACGTTCCGGCAGCGGCACGGCGAGACCCTGGAGGAGGTGGTCGAGCGGCTCACCGCGGACCCGGCCGCCGGCCCCCGGGAACCGGCCGAGGAGCAGGGCCGCAGTGCCCCGGCGCCACCACCGGTATCCGCGGCGCTGCTGGTGCTCTCGTCCGGCAACCTGTCGCTGATCTACCTCACCCGCCGCACGCACCGGGTGCTGCGGGCCGAGATCGAGCAGACCTACCCCCGGCTGATCCCCGGGCTGGCCGCCCATCCGGGCATCGGTCTGGTCGTGGTCGGGGACCAGGACGGGCCGATCGCCTACGGCCCGGGTGGCAGCCATCGGCTGCGGGAGGGCGTGGTCTCCGGGCAGGACCCCCTGCTGCCGTACGGGGATCGGGCGCGCGCCGACCTGCTGCGTCACCAGGAGGCGGCACACATCGGCGACCTGGTCGTGATCAGCGCGATGGACCCGGAGACCCAGGAGGTCGCCGCGTTCGAGGAGCTGGTCGGCTCGCACGGGGGACTGGGTGGGTGGCAGACCGACGCGATGCTGGTGCATCCCGCGGCGTGGACCGTCACCGGCGACCTGCACGGCCCGGACGCGGTGCACCGCCAGCTGATCGAGTGGCTGGTCATGCTCGGCCTGCGCGAACCGGACCGGCCCCCGGTCACCGCCGGCGAGCCGGTCTACGCCTCGGCCGAGGTGGCGGGCGAACCCCTGGCCGACCGGCCGGTGGTCGGCGGACAGCAACCGGGCCACGGCCGTACCACCGGATCGTCAGCGGGCGCGGCCGGCGGCGGACCGCTCACCCGGAGCCCCTAGGCCGGGTTCTCCTCGATCGGAGCGGCCGCCGTCGCGCGGGCCCGGCGCCGGCGGATGTGCCGGACGTGCAGCGTCACGTAGATCGCGACGGCCACCACCACTGCACCGATCGCCAGCCACTTGTACCGGTGGGCGTGCTCCATGATCGTCACCAGGTTCGCGCCGAGCAGGTACGACACCGTGGTCCACCAGCCCACCCAGAGCGCCGCGCCGATCGCGTTGTAGATCGTGAACGTCTTCCACGGCATCTTCGTGATCCCCGCGATCACGCCGTTGAGCTGCCGCAACCCGTCGATGAACCGGGCCACCACGATGATCCGGTTGCCGCGCCGGGCGAAGAACCGCTCGGCCTTCTCCAGGCGTTCCGGGGTGACCAGGATGTACTTCCCCCAGCGGTGCACCACTCTGCGGCCGCCACGCAGGCCGATCCAGTACCCGATGTTGTCGCCGATCACCGCGGCGAAGAAGCTGATCAACGCGACCACGTAGATGTTCATCCGGCCGGCGCCGGCGTAGATCGACGCGGCCACCATGATCGTCTGTCCGGGCGCGGGCACCCCGAAGCTCTCCACGCCGATCACCACGGCGAGGGCCAGGTAACCCCAACGGTCCAGGATCGGGGCGACGCTGTGCAGGAACCCGGGAAGCTCGGCTGAAGGAGGCATCGGCTACACGGTAGCCGCCGTTTCTGATGACGACCGCATGGACCTGTTCGGCAACAACGGTCAGACCTTTTTCGGTAGCGCTCCCATACACGTTCGGTTGAGATGAACGGATGATCGACGTTCGTCAGGTCGCGACGGCCCGTCCCGGGCCTGCCCTGGCCGCCCTCTCGGTCGGCACCTTCGCCATCGGGATGACCGAATTAGTCATCATGGCCTGCTGCCGGACGTCGCTGCCGACCTCGCGGTCAGCATTCCCACCGCAGGATCACTGATTTCCGGTACGCCGCAAGCGTGCTGATCGGCGGGCCGTTGGTGACCGCCCCGATCCTGGCGGCGGTCCTGCTGCCGACCGAAAGGCCCCGGTCCCACCAGGACCGGGGCCTTCCGCAGTGATCGGGCTCAGATGGTCTCGGCGGCCAGCTGGTT
>NZ_BOMW01000027.1 GCF_016862395.1 Actinoplanes siamensis
ACCTGCTGACCCTGGCCGATGATCTCCTCGACCTGCTGCCGGACCGCCGGCAGCGACACGCCCAGGCTCTCCAGGGCCTTGGCGGCGACGCCCTCACCCTCGTGGATCAGGCCGAGCAGGACATGTTCCGTCCCGATGTAGTTGTGGTTGAGCATCCGGGCCTCTTCCTGGGCCAGGACGACGACCCGGCGGGCCCGGTCGGTGAAACGCTCGAACACGACACTCACGTCCTCGCGGCGAAGTCCCACGCACCCCGCCCAAGGAGACGCACGCTGACGTGCGGAGATGGACAGGTGTCGCGTGCGCTGAGTCGGAGCCTCTTGGCGTTGGCGCGCGACCCGCGTGGGGAGCCGCGCAACGCTCGTGCAGGCGCGCTGCTCCCCCACCATACAACGGCGACGGCCGCCGCTCTGTCCCGCAGGTGTGGCGGCAAGGGGCCTAAACTGGGCCGGGGAGGACGCCGATGACCACAACTCGCGACCGACGTGCTGTGCCCGACCGTGCCCGCAAACGGGCGATCCGGGCCCTCGCCGCCGAGCTCGGGGTGGCGTATTCGGTGGCCGCGCGCCTGCTGGCCGCGCAGGCCCCGGCGCCGGCCCGGCACCGCAGCGCCGGTTCCCCGACCAGCGGCGACGACCACCGGGCCTGGATGCTCGAGGCCCGGGCGAACCGTTCCTTCCACGCCCGGGTGCACGACACCCGGCTGGCCGCCGACCTGCCGCTGGGCCGGGCCGAGCATCTGGTCCGGCGATTCCCGCCGCTGCGGGCCGTGCCTGCCGGCCCGCTCTACGCGGGCGAGGGCCGCGAGACCACGATCGCCATGTTGTACGCGGTGCTCGCGCACGAGTCACCCGCGCTGCCGCCGCCGCGCGACGAGCTGGCTTGGGCGGCCGAGCTGGGTGAGGAGGCCGCCGTCGACATCGCCTGCGCCGGCCTCGACCGGGCGGCGCGACGGCTGCTCGACCACGACCGGTGGCGGCTCTGGGCCCGGATCGAGGCCGCGCTCACCGCGGGCGAGACCGATGCCGATCGCCGGGTCCGCGACGCGGCGATCACCCTGGGCCGGGAGTTGCGCTCGACCAGCCTGAGCGGATCGCTGGACGGCGTCCGGCACATTCTGGACGCCCTGCTCGCCGAGCCGTTCGGCGCTCTCCCGCCGGGCGCCCAGGTCCGGCTGAGCGGAGCGGAACCGGGCGGCGCCGGCCCGTCGGGCACCCAGGTCCGGCTGAGCGGAGCGGAACCGGGCGGCGTGGACGGCACCGTGGTCGGCGCCGAGTGGGGACAGACCGGCCCGCCCACCGGCTACCGGGTGCACCTGGACACCGAGGCCGGCCCCCGCACCGTGCCGGCCACCGGCCTGCACGCCACGCCCGCCGCCGAGCCGGACCTGATCCCGGGCTGAGCCCGGCGGAACCAGAACTCCAGCGGGTACGTCCAAGCGGCATGAGACGAACCCTCGTGCCGGCCCTCGTCCTCTCCTCCGGCCTCGCCGGCTGCGCCGGCCAGGGCGCCGCCGGCACGACCGGCGCCACACCGCGGACCGGGAGCCCGGCACCGGCGGCGGTCCTCCCACTGGACTTCTCCCGCACCGGCGGCTTCGCCGGCTTCGACGACCACCTGCACATCGAGCCCGACGGCACGGCGACCGTGACCCACCGGGGCGTCACCGGACGCCCGCTGGCCCTGGACGCGGACCGGATCGCCGCGCTGCGACAGGTGCTCGCCGAGCCCGGCCTGGCCCGCGCGACGACGCCGGCGGCGACCACCGCGATCTGCGCCGACGGCTTCCGGTACGCGTTGAGCACGCCGTCCTGGACGCTCACCTCGGACGACTGCTCCGGCGCCCGGCCGCAGCTGGACCGGGTGCTGGAGCTGCTGGTGCCGCTGGTCCGCAGCGACCCCGCGTCACCGGCATGAGCGCGGGTCCGCGACACTGCGCCAGCTGTCGCCGGCGCCGGTGGAGCTGATCCGCACCGGCCGCGCCGGTGGACCGACGGGACGGGCGCGTCGCCGTCGGCCGCCGGCGCCGGAGTCAGGAGCGGAGCAGTTCCAGGACCGCCCGCGGCAGGCGGACCGCGGGCCCGGTGACGCCGTAGGCCGCCAGCACCGCGGCCCGGACGGCGGCCGTGGTCACCGCGGGAACGGAGTCCTCGATCGCGCCGGCGGTCGCCGGGTCGAAGGGGTAGCCGAGTTCGGCGTACGCCGAGGTCAGCACCGGACGCAGCCGGGCCGCACCGCTGACCTGGAGGACCGTGCTGAACAGCCAGCCGTCCCGGGTCACCCGCTGGGCGGATCCGGCCAGCTTGGCGCCGGCCGCGTTGATGCTGTACTCGCCGGGGCAGTACTCGCCGGGGACCGGGCCGATCCGCGCGTCGACGCCCAGGCGGGCGAGCATCGCGGCGTGCATGGTGGCGAACCCGGCGAACCGGGCAGCCGGATCGGGCGCCGCCGGGCCCGAGCGGTGCACGTGGTCGATCACCACGCTGCCCTGGTCGTACACCGCGAGGCTGCCGCCCTGCGGCCGGACCACCGGGACGAAACCGGCCTGCCGGACCACCTCGGCGGCCCGCGTGTAGCCGGGGCGCAACGTGTCCCGGCGGCTGAACGCGGCGGTCGGCCCGGGTGAGTGGACCCGCAGGATGTCCACGGCGTCGCCGAGACCGTGCCGCAGCAGCAGCGGCCCGAGCGCCACGTCCAACGCCGGGCCGCCGGCGGCGGATCCGCCCGCGCCGGCGAGCGGGTCGTGTCCGCCGTCCGGGGCGTCCCCGGAGGACGGGCCGGACTCCGGGGGCTCCGCGAGCAGGATCACAGGTGGGCGATCGCCGAGGCCGGGTCCTCGATCGCGTCGGCGACGTCGCGCATGAAGCCGGCCGCCGTGCCCCCGTCGCAGACGCGGTGATCGAACACGAAGCTCATCTGCGTGATCTTACGAACGCAGAGCTGCCCGTCGACCACCCAGGGCCGGTCGATGATCCGGCCGAAACCCAGGATCGCCACCTGCGGATGGTTGATGATCGCGGCGCTGCCGTCGACGCCGAAGGCGCCGTAGTTGTTCAGCGTGAACGTGCCCGCGGACAGCTCCTCCGGGCTGACCCGGCCCTCCCGGGCGGCCGCGGTGAGTCGGCGGATCTCGTCGCCCAGTTGCGTGGTGGTCATCGTCTCCGCGTTCCGCACGGCCGGGACGAGCAGACCCCGATTTCCCTGTACGGCGATGCCCAGGTTGATCCGCTCGTACTCGACGATCTCCTGCCGTTCGGCGTCGAAGCGCGCGTTGAGCACCGGGAACGCCCGCAGCGCCGCCACCGTGAACCGCGCGATGTAGGCGAGCAGCCCGGGGCCGCCGGGGTTGCTCTCCCGGACCTGCCACAGCCTCGTCGCGTCCACGTCGACCCAGACCGTCGCCTCGGGGATCTCGCTGCGGCTGCGGCTGAGCGCGGCGGTCGCGGCCTTGCGGAAACCGTTGAGGGGTACGCGCCGTTCTCCCGCGGGCGAGCCGGCCGGCGTTGCCGGAGCAGCCGGCGTGGCGGCGGTGGCGGCGGTGGCGGCCGTTGCCGGACCGGTGGCCGCGGTGGCGGGCGTGCTCGCGGCGACCGCGCGCTCCACGTCCCCCCGGGTGATCACGCCGCCCCGGCCGGTGGCCTCGACCGTACTCAAGTCGACGTTTTTGATCTTGGCAAGCTGGCGCACCAGGGGCGAGACCACCTGCGGCGGGCGGGTGCGCGAGGCCGGGATCGTGATCGGACGGCGCGGCCGCCGCTTGCGGCCCGAGGCGGACGCCGCGGCGGTGCCGTAGCCGATCAGCACGTTGCCCGAGCCGGCCTGCTCCTCCTCCCGGTACGTGTCCGCCTCCACCGCCACCGCCACCACGCTGATCAGCGGTTCCCCGACGGCGAGCGTGCTGCCGGCCGGCGCGTGCAGGGTGGCGACCCGGCCGGCGTACGGCGACGGCACCTCCACCACCGACTTGGCCGTCTCCACCTCGGCGACGGCCTGGTCCACCTCGACCACGTCGCCCTCGGCCACCAGCCACTGGACGATCTCCGCCTCGGTCAGGCCCTCGCCGAGGTCGGGCAGCGCGAAGGTCCGCGTCGTCATGATTCCTCCCACTGCAGGTCGTCGACGGCGTCGAGCACCCGGTCCACCCCGGGCAGCTGGAAGTGCTCCAGCTTCGGCGGCGGGTACGGGATGTCGAAACCGGTCACCCGGCGGATCGGCGCGGCCAGGGCGGCGAAGCAGCGCTCGGTGACCCGCGCGACGATCTCCGCGGACACCCCGGCGAACCCGGACGACTCGGCGACCACCACGGCGCGGCCGGTCGAGCGGACCGCGGCGCACACCGTCTCGTCGTCGAACGGCACGATCGAGCGCAGGTCGACGACCTGCAGGCTGCGCCCCTCCTGGGCGGCCACCTCGGCGGCCTCGAGCGCCACCGGCACGGTCGGCCCGTACGCGATCAGGGTCGCGTCGGTGCCGGCGCGGCGGACCACGGCCGTGCCGATGCCCGGCGCCCGCACCGGGAACTCGATCTCCTCCTTGCTCCAGTAGAGCTTCTTGGGCTCCAGGAAGATCACCGGGTCCGGGTCCGCGATCGCGGCGCGCAGCAGCGCGTAGCCGTCGGCCGGGGTGGCCGGCGCGACCACCTGCAGGCCTGGCGTGTGCGCGTAGTAGGCCTCCGAGGAGTCGCAGTGATGCTCGACCCCGCCGATGCCGCCGGCGTACGGCACCCGGATCACCATCGGCAGCGCGACGCGCCCGCGGGTGCGGTTGCGCATCTTCGCGACGTGGCTGACGATCTGCTCGAACGCCGGGTACGCGAACGCGTCGAACTGCATCTCCACGACCGGCCGCATGCCGTTCATCGCCATGCCGACAGCCATGCCGACGATGCCGGACTCGGCCAGCGGGGTGTCGAAACAGCGGTCCTCGCCGAACTCGGCGGTGAGCCCGTCGGTGATCCGGAAGACGCCGCCGAGCGCGCCGACGTCCTCACCGAACATCACCACCGTGGGGTCCTCGGCCATGGCGTCGCGCAGCGCCCGGTTGAGCGCCTGTGCCAGGGACAGCTTGTGATGCGCCACCGTGGTCATGCCTGTGCCACCTCCCGGCTCAGCTCGTCCGCCACCAGCGCCGCCTGCTCCCGCAGCTGGGTGGTGGGGGTCGAGTAGACGTACGCGAAAAGGTCCTCGGGGTTGGGCTCGACGTCCTGGTTGAGGCCGTCGCGCAGGTGCGCGGCGGCCCGCTCGGCGGCGGCCGCGAACTCCGCGTCGGCCTCGGCGGTCAGCGCCCCGCGGCCGGTCAGGTAGGCGCGCAGCCGGGTGATCGGGTCGCGGCCCACCCAGGCCGCCACCTCCGCGTCGTCGCGGTACCGGGTCGCGTCGTCGGCGTTGGTGTGCGCCTGCATCCGGTAGGTGTGCGCCTCTACCAGCTGCGGCCCCTGTCCCGCGCGGGCCCGTTCGACGGCCGCGCCCAGCACGGTGAGCAGCGCGGCCATGTCGTTGCCGTCGACCCGCTCGCCGGGGACGCCGTAGCCGACGCCCTTGTGCGCCAGCGACGGCGCGGCGGTCTGGCGGGACAGCGGGACGCTGATCGCGTACTCGTTGTTCTGCACGAAGAAGACCACCGGCGCGTGGAAGACCGCTGCGAAGTTGAGCGCCTCGTGGAAGTCGCCCTCGCTGGTGCCGCCGTCGCCGCACATCGCCATCACCACGGCCGGCTCGCCGCGCAGCCGGGCCGCGTGCGCCACGCCGACCGCGTGCGGCAGCTGGGTGGCCAGCGGCGTGGTGTGCGGGGCGACGTGGTGCTCGTAGGGGTCGTAGCCGCAGTGCCAGTCGCCCTTGAGCAGGCTGAGCGCCTCGACCGGATCGACGCCCTTGACGGTGGCGGCGACCGTGTCGCGGTAGGTCGGAAACAGCCAGTCCTGCGGCCGCAGCACCTGGGCGGCCGCGACCTGGCAGGCCTCCTGGCCGTGGGAGGACGGGTAGACGGCCAGCCGGCCCTGCCGGACCAGCGCGTATGCCTGATCGTTGAGCCGGCGGGCGGTGATCAGCGCGCCGAGCGACCGGAGCAGGGTCGCGTCGTCCGGGACGTCGCCGGTCGCATGTCCATCCGGATCGATGAGGGTGACGGGGCTATCGGACGGCAACAGCCGACGGAGGTCAGGCGTCATGCGGTAATGCTGTGCCCTGGCACACACTTGTTCCATAATCTGAGACAGATCGAGAAAAATGCGTCTGGCGTACGTCGCCACGGGGCCAGACGTCCAACCTAGCGAACGTCAAAAGCCGCGGAGGCAGACAGGTGGCCAGTGAGCTGGACGACATCGACCGCCGGATCCTCGGCGAGCTCACCCGCGACGGGCGCATGTCGATCCGAGCGCTCTCCGAGACGTTGCACATCTCCCGCGCCAACGCGTACGCCCGGGTGCAACGGCTGCGCGAGACCAACGTGATCAAGGGGTTCCGGGCGGACGTCGACCACGTCGCCGCCGGCATGGGCACGTCCGCCTACGTCACGGTGAACCTGCACCAGGAGGAGTGGCGGGTGGTCGGCGAGCGGCTGCGGGCGCTGCCGGGTGTCGTGCACATCGCCCTGGTCGGCGGGGAGTTCGACGTGATCCTGCTGGTCCGCGCCAAGGACAACACCGACCTGCGGCGGCTGGTGCTGGACGAGATCCAGGGCATGCCGGGTGTGGTGAACACCCGGACGCTGCTCGTCTTCGAGGAGTTCGACTCACCTTAGGGCTAGGATCCGCCGCATCGCGCCGGTCTCCACCCGCTGCTCGGCGACGACGTGCCGGGCGAGGCTGATCACCCAGGGGTTGCGGGCCGCCGGGAGCACCCCTTCGGACATCTCCACCGCGCCCTCGTGATGGGCGATCATGAGCTGCAGGAACAGCCGGCCGGCGGCCGCGCCGGAGACCCCGCCCAGGGCCCGGACCCGCTCCTCGGGCAGCACGCCGGACAGCTGCGCGTGGTGGTGCGCGTGCTCCCCGGCCATCGGCTCCGCCGCCCACGCGTCCAGGAATCCGCTCATGTCGGCGGCCTCGGCCGCCTGCACCGCGGCGAGGTGCTCGGCCAGGTTCCCGATCCGCTCCGGCACCCCCGGCCGGCCGCGCAGGATCGCCACCAGACGCAGTGCCTGCCGGTGGTGCTCGGCCATCCCGGCGACGTAGGCCGTCTCCTGCGCCGACGGCGCGACCGGCGCGGGGGCCGCGGCGCCGGGCGCCGGCGCCGGGCGGGCCGCCGGTACGTCGCAGGCCGTCAGGACGACCATCGCGACGACGCCGGCGACCGCCCGGAACGCCGCCCTCACGGGTTGCCGCCGGGCACGACGGTCAGCACCGCCGCCGCCGAGGTGCTGGTGCCCACGCGCGCCGAGCCGCCGTAGGCGACGGTCAGCACGTGTTTGCCGGGCGGCAGGGCGGGCAGCCGGATCACCTTGGTGCCGCGGTCGGACTTGCTGATGTCGGTGACCGCCAGGGTGCGGTCGCCGTCCCGTACGGTCAGCAGGCCCGCCGCGATCTGGTCGGGATCCGCCGGCCGCACCGTCACCGTGACCGACGCCCGGGTCTTCGCCGCGACCGAGGACTCGGCGAGCCGCAGGGTGGTGGCCGACCCCCGGCTGAACGTGACGCCGCGCCCCTGCCGGTCCTCGTTCGGCACGAAGCCGTTGCGGCCCGCGCGGCTGGGCGGGGTCAGCGGCGACTGGGCGGAGAAGTCGTGCGGGTAGAGGGTGAAGCCCTGCGAGTGCACCGGCATCGGGCTCTGGTCCTCGTCGCGGACGATGTGGTGGAAACCGACGTTGACCCAGGCGATCGGATGGGTGAGCTTCTCGCCGTCGGCGTAGTCCATCACCGTCTCGTTGGCGCAGGCGACGTCGTTGTTGTACATCGGCAGTTGCTCGCACGGCTTGGCGGTGGTGAACGCCAGCGCGTTGCGCAGGCTCGGATGCGCCGGGTAGGTCTCGTTGCGGCCGAAGACGATGTCGTAACCCCGCGGATGCCCGTCGGCGTTGCGGCTGGACGGGCTGTAGACCCGCCACTCCCGGCGGTCGGCGATGGTGCGCAGCGACTCCCTCGCGATCGGCAGGCGCACCGTCCGCAGCACCGCGGACTGCCCGCCCCGCGCGCCGGTCCAGGCGGTGTCGCTCTGCTCGACCCTCTGGTCCGGCCGCCCGCCGATGCCGAAGTCCACCCGCCAGACGGCGCTGTGGTAGTGGGATCCGGAGTAGTCGCGATTGCCCTTGCCGATCGGCCAGCCGTAGTTGCGCGCCTGCGGGCCCACCATCCGGTCGGTCCAGATGCTCGGCGTGACCTCGCCGGTGGCGCCGAGGGCGACGTCGATCCGGCCGTCGTCGGCGAACTTGTAGCTCGTCTCGTACTCGTAGTTGCCGACCGCCGAGAGGAAACTCAGCGACAGGACCGTGCCCTGCGCGGTGACCAGCGGCCGGTCGGCGCCGGTGCGCCAGGTGGAGCGGTACGCCAGCCCGCTGCTCACCTCCCGGAGGCAGAGCACCGGCTGGTTCTTCTCCACCCAGTCGCCCGCCGCGTCGGTGTACGCGCGGTGCGCCGTGACGATCCGGCCGCCGGGGCATTCGGCGGCGGTCATGTCGCTGGCGTTGCGGCCGAAGCCGTAACCGATCAGGTCCTCGAACTCGGCGGTGCCGACGTCGTAGGGCACCTGCATCTGGACCGGGGCGATCGAGTTGAGCACCTGGATCGGCGCGCCGTCCTTGCGCCCCTGGAAGGCGACCTTGTCCAGGACCAGGCCCCGGTAGTCGTCGACGTGCCAGCAGAACTGCCACCGGGTGCCGGCGGTGAGCTTCTGCCTGACGAACGAGTTGCCGGAGCAGTAGGCCGAGGCCGCCTCGGCGGATGCGGCGCGGCCAACCGGGCCCAGCACGGCGAGCGGCAGCACGACCGCGACCGCGGCGGCGAACAGTCTCATCGAGCGCACCCTGCCCCTGCTCACGCGAGAGTCCGGACCGTCTTGGCGGTCAGATCCACGGCGAGGTCGCCGAAGTACAGCCAGGCGCCGTCGCGCACGCGGCCCTGGAACGTGACGCACCGGTCCACCGCGCACGCGGCGCCGTCGCCGGTCGCCGGCGGGTTGAGCAGCGCTCCCGCGTTGACGTCGAGCTGGGCCGGGCTGGTCAGCTCCCGGCCGGTCGACCTGCGGTGGATCTCGCGCAGCGGCGCCCCGGCGTCCGAGTCGATCAGCAGCCGGAGGGCGTGGATCTTCTCGGTCTCGGACGGCGGGGCCTGCACGCCGTGGCCGCTGTGCTCGGTGACGGCGCCCGTGGTGATGTCGACGACCTGCCGTACCTGCACGTTGGCGGCGTAGTCGTAGGAGGTCACGGCGACCTTGCGGCCACCCGGCTCGTCGGCCGGCGCGGCGGAGAGGAACTCGTAGCCGGGCGACCCGTCCACACGCCTGCCCGGGTTCTTGCGGTGCCGGTCGGCGAGCCAGCGGGCATGGCCGATCTCGCCGGGCGTCAGGGCGTCGAAGGGCTTGCCGATCCGGGGCTTGCCGGTGGGCATGCCGGCGGGCAGCGGCGGGCGCGTCGACGACAGGGCCCGCTCGATCCGCTCCGCCTGGCCGGCGGCCGTCTCCGGGCCGGGCTCGGCCAGCACCCGCGAGGGGCCGGTCAGGACGTAGCCGCCGAGGGCGGCGCCCGCCGCGCACACCGCCAGGGTCACCGGGACGCGCCATCCGGAGTTCTTTCGTCGCTGTCGCACGCGCACTCCCCCTCACACTCGCTTTGATCAAGTGTCGGAGCCGGGAGGCAGCCGGTCGCGCAACGCGCTGGCTTTTCGACCGATTTCACCACTTCGGGTGCGGTCGACGGCGGTCCGGTGTCACGAAGGTGTGAGGTCACGGCCCAGGCCTGCCGCCCGGCCGGATGTTCACGTCCCGACCAGCCACGCGGCCGGCATGCACCCGTCGTGCGTCAGCCGGTGTAGACCTCCAGGGCGGCGAGCTGGCCCGCGGGCCAGCCGGTGTTCGCGGTGACGGTGACCCGGACGTACCGCACGGACCGCGCCGGGAACGTGATGGTCACCGTGTTGCCCGAGGCCGGGTCGAACAGCCGCCCGGCGGACGGCGCGAGCGTGGTGAACGTGGCGCCGTCCGTGCCGCCGGCCACCGTCAGCGTCTGGGTGCGGGCCTCCCAGGACGGCGGCAGCCTGAGCACCACCCGGGCGGCCGGCGCCGCGGCGCCCAGATCCACCTGCAGCCACTGCGGGAACACGTGATTGGCGCTCTCCCAGTAGGTGCCGGTGTTCCCGTCGACCGCGCCGGCCGCCACATACGGGCCGTTGGCGCTGCTCGCGGCGGTCGCCTTCCGGGCCGCGAGATCGCTTCCCGGTTGCGGTGGCGGCGTGGTCGCGGTGGCCGGCGGAGTCGGCCGTACGGCGGAGATCGGAATCTGCCCTTTGAGCATCCTCCCCGCGTCCGTGGTGATCCGCAGGTAGTAGTCGGCGGAGCAGAACGTGCCGTCCTCGTCGAGCGCACGGATCCCGGCGCCCGCCGGCACGGACGCGGCCGTCTCGGCGGTCTTGGCGATCTGGTTGCCCTCGTTGTACTCGTCGAACATCGACACGTAGAGGCCCTGCGCGCCGAGCCGGACCATGTTGTAGACGCTGCGCCAGTAGAAGTCGCCGTGCCGGCGGTGCCCGGCCGACAGGTCGCCGGGCAGCACGCACGGCTGGTAATCGATGCCGTGGGCGTCGCAGTCGGCCTGGTCGGCGGTGTTCACGTTGGTGTAGAACCAGTCGAGCCCGGCCAGGTCCCCGGCGCGGCCCACCATCCACGGCGAGATCATGTGGAAGGCGTGATAGACGTCGAGGAACCCGGCGCGGCTGTCGTTGCGGCCCTCGCGCCAGTAGGTGGGCACGCCGCCGATCACGTAGCAGCCCTGCGCCCGGAACCAGTTGATCACGTCGAGGCAGGCGGCCGGCGGGAAGTCGTGGTTGTCGTCGTTGAAGCCGAAACCCCAGATGCAGACGACCGGCTTGCCGTTCTGCCGGGCGTAGGCGCCGGACGACGCGTACGCCGACATCGTGGCCGTCCAGTCGGTCTTGAGCTCGGACTGCATGGCCGCCCAGCCGCTGACGTCGTACATGATGTAGAACTTGCGGCCGGTCCGCTCGGCAGCGGCGCGCACCTTCCGCGCCATCGCGTCGCGGGTCGGCCCCTCGTCGCCGAAGGGGTTGAAGCGCTGCAGCGCCGCGGTGTCGATGCCGTAGGTCCGCATCCAGTCGAAGTGGACGTCCACGGTCTGCTGGTCGTAGGAGGAGAAGAGCGCGGCCGGCCGCCCGTCGCCCAGGTTCGGGTACGCCGTCGGGTAGGTGCGCGCGTAGTCGCGGGTGTCCGGCCAGGAGACGATGGTGGTGTTGGCCGGCGACGGCGGCTGGAAGCGGTCCCGGCTCCAGTGCCACCAGCCGCCGATCGGCGCCCCGTCGCCGGGGCAGGCGAACCAGCCCTGATACCCGACGCTGATCTTGCCGACGACGTCGCCGGGCGGGGAGGCGGCCGTCGCCGGGTCGGCGCCGGCCAGAGCGGCGGCAACGGGCGCCAGGGCGGTGGAGGACAGCAGGGTACGCCGGGAGACGGCCATGGGGGACTCCTGTCTCGATTGATGGCCATCGTTACAGTGGCGGACACATCCCCGCAATAGTTGGACTAATCTTTGCAATTTCCGGAACCGAATCCCGTCAGGACGGGCACGTGGAGCGGTTTTTCACGCCGGACGGGAAGAACTCGGCAGCGCCGCGCGAGGTCGCACCCCTGGTGATGCTTCTCCTCGGTGTCAGCGGAACCCGAGCTGACGCCGGGCCGCCGGGCGCCTACCCGCGGCGCAGGACCAGGGTGACGAAGCCGAGCACCCCGCGGTAGCCGCGCAGCCATTGGTCCCGGTGCGCCCGCGCGGCGTCGAGCACCTGCGCGGCGTCCGGGTGCCCCGGGTTGTCCAGCGCCCACCCGGTGAGCGACCCGGTCCACGACCACTCGTAGTCGTCCCACTCGGCGGGCTCGCTGACGTGCGCGTACACCGGCGCCCAGCCAGCCTTCGCGGCGGCGTCGGCCAGCCCGGCCAGGTCGGTGAACTCGTCCGGGGTGGTGCTCAGCGCGGACAGCGCCGCCTCGGTCGGGGGCGTCTCCCAGAACCCCTCGCCGACCAGCAGCACCCCGTCCCGGTTGACGTGCCGGCCGGCCAGTTCCAGCGCGTCGGCGAAGCCGCCGAACGCGTGTGTCGACCCGACGCAGAGCACCAGGTCGTGGTCGCCGTCCGCGACGTACCTACGGGCGTCCCGCTGGTGCAGGGTGATCCGGTCGGCCAGGCCGCGCTCCTCGGCGGCGTGCGCGGCGCGCTCCAGCGCGTACGGATTGAGGTCGACGCCGTCGGCGTGCCCGTCCGGGCTGTGCGCGAGGGCCTGCAAGCTCCACGCCGCCTGGCCGCAACCCAGGTCGAGGATCCGGGCCGCCGGGCCGCGATCGGCCCGACGCAGGAGCCGGTTGACGGTCACCCCGGAGACCGGCGCCGCGATCGGGTGGTGCGTGTGCGCGATGCTGCTCAGCCGTTGACGATCCACGCGGCCATTGAACACTGTCCACGCCGACCGGCCCGGCGGGGCCGCTCCGGGACCGGTGGATCAGCGTCCGCTCGGACGTGGACGCGGTCGCGTCGCTCCCGGAGCCGGGCCGGCGGGCGCGGGCTCAGGAGCACTGCGGTCGCCGCAGGCGGCGTAGAGGTAGAGCACGACGCGCCGGACCGTTGATGGGATGGGAGTACCGGCGCTCACCGCCTGATAACCTGGGAAGAACCTTGCCACCGCCGCCGAGTGCGGCGCCGCACCGGCGATGACGGCGCCCGGCGATACGCCGATGTGCGGTTGCGGCAAGCCGCGAAATTCGACGAACGGCGTCCGAGCCCGGATGTAGCGGCAAGACTTACCGGCATGAGCCTGAACGTCGGTGACGAGATGATGAGGCTGTCCGGCGTGCTGCGGCACGCGTCGACCGGCAAATGGGTCCGCGCCAAGCTCGGAGGCCCGCTCGTCGTCGACAGCCGTGCCGCACTGCTGCTGTGGGAACCGCGCCGCATCGTGCCCACGTACGCCGTGCCGGACAAGGATGTCCGAGCCGAACTCGTACCGGTCGGGCCGGCCGCGGACAGCGACGTACCGGTGCTGCACCCCGGCATCCCGTTCGCCGTGCACTCCACGCCCGGGCAGCCGTACGACGTGCATGTGGGGCACGACGTCCGCGAGCGCGCCGCCTTTCGCCCGGGCGACGCGGACCTCGCCGGTCACGTCGCGTTCGACTTCGACGCGTTCGACTGGACGGAGGAGGACGAGCCCCTGTTCGCGCACCCGCGCGACCCGTTTTCCCGCGTCGACGCGCGGCGCAGCAGCCGGCACGTGCGCATCGAACGGGATGGCGTGCTGCTCGCCGAATCACACACCCCGACACTGGTGTTCGAGACGAAGCTGTGCCCACGCTTCTACCTGCCGCGCGAGGACCTCAAGGCGGAGGTTCTGCCCAGTGACATGGTGACGGCCTGCCCGTACAAGGGCCGCGCCACATACCTGTCGTTCGCGGTGGGGGTGAACCTGGCCTGGACCTACCCGGACCCGCTGCCTGAGGCGTCGCCGCTCGCCGGCCTGGTCGCGTTCTTCGACGAGGTCGTCGACGTCACCGTCGACGGCGTCGCCCGGGATCGGCCCGATTCGCCGGTCGCAAGGATCATGAAAGAGGAGTTCGGCGTCTCAGCACAGACGCGGCCGGACGGCTCTCACGCTCCACACCGTGATCGTGGACATCCGGTGCGGGGCTAACACCAGCGTCGGCGCCACCACCACGGCGAGCGTCAACCACTACGGTGACGACACCGACAACCCGATGTGGATCGGCGAGAACAACGGGTACACCCGCACGATCACCGGCCTGTCCGGCCTCGCGGCCCTGTACTCGAGCGCGTCCGGGACGCTGCAGTGGCAGATCTTCAGTCTGCACGGCGACGTCGTCGCCACCTCCCGCGGCGACCTGGCCGGCCGGCCCTCGCCCGCCGCCACGAACACCGCGACACCGGAACCACCCACCTGCTTGCCGCCGCCATCGAGGAGACCGGCTCGACCGCGTCGCTGCTGCTCGAGCCGATCGGCGTCGACACCGGCCGGCTGCGCGCCGACCTCGATCGTGAACTCGCCGCGCCGCGATGACCTGACCCGGTACATCCGCGCCGTCGAACACGAAACCGCGCTGGGCCGCCCGCCGCGCCGAACGCCCGAGGCCAGAGGTTGCACGGATGAGATCACATGTCCGGATGCTTCCGGGCCGACCGGGCCGACAGGTAGACGGCCAGCGTGACGGCGAGCAGCCCGCCGCCGGCGACCAGGAACACCGTACGGCTCGACGTCGCTTGCAGCAGCGCGCCGCAGAGCAGCGACGCGAAGGTCTCGGCGAGGAAGATCGGCCCGTACACCGCGCCGAACACTCGCCCGAGTTTGTCCTCCTCGACGTTCTCGCCGATCACGGTGTCGCAGCCGACGTTCTCGAAGCCGTTGCCGGCCCCGGCGATCGCGTAGCACGCGACGATCAGCACCAGCGGCGCGGCGAACGAGACGGCGGTCAGCCCGATGCCGCTCAGCGTGAGGCCGGTCACCAGCAGCGTGACGCCGTCGAACCGGCGCCGGCTGAGCGCGATGGCCATCGGCGCGACCACCATCGCGACGCCGTACACGCCGGTCGCCACACCCAGCGACACGGCGCTGCCGCCCTCGTCGCCGCGTACCAGGTACACCAACGCCACGTTGTCCATGGCCGCGAACAGGACCGAGAAGAACAGCGCCAGCGCGACCGCACGAACGACCCGGTGCCGCGCGACGTAGCGCAGCCCCGCGCCCAGATCCGCGAGCAACCCCGGCCCCGCCGCCGGGGCACCGCGCCGCAGCCGGCCGGGCAGTGCCAGCAGCAGCAGCGCCGACACCAGGTAGGTGCCGGCGTCGAACCCGAAAGCGGCGCGCGGCCCGACCCAGTTCATCAGGGCCGCGCCGATCACCGGGCCGGTCGCCAGCGCGATGTTGTGCGAGAACCCGAGCAGGGCGTTGGCCCGGCCCAGCCGGTCCCGGCCGACCAGCAGCGGTACGCAGCTCTTGCCGGCCGGCAGGAACATCGTGCTCAGCAGGCTGGTCACCGCGATCAGCGCGATGAGCGCCTCGACCGGCGGCAGCAGCACCGCGATCAGCCCGACGCTGACCACCCGCGCGAGATCGCAGGCGATCATGATGCGGCGCGGCTCCCACCGGTCGGCCACGGTGCCGGCGAGCGGTCCGAACGCCTGCGGCAGTGCGCGCGCGGCCAGCGCCACGCCCATCTCGGTGCCGGACGCGCCACGGTCGTACAGGTACAGCACCAGCGCGGTCAGCGTGACGAAGTCGCCGAAGTACGACGACGTCCGGGCCAGCCACAGCGCGGCGAACGCGCGGTTGCCGCGCAACAGGCGGGCCTTCGGCTGCTCCCCGACTCCGGTCATCGCGCCCCGTCCGGCCGGGCCGTACGGCCCGGGTCGAACTCCGCCGGCAGGTCGACCGCGCGCCGCTCGACCAGCTCGGCCAGCGCCCAACCGGTGTACGGGCCGGTCAGGATGCCCTGCCCGCCGTGCCCGGTGCCGACGAGCACCCGCGACGTGCCCGGGTACCGGCCGATCGACGGCCTGCCGTCGGGCGTGGCCGCGCGCAGCCCGGCCCGCGCACCGGCGAAGGTCGCGTCGCGCAGCCGGGGAAACCGGCTGACCACCTTCGCCAGCAGGAACGCCACGCCGGCGGCGGTGACCCGGTCGTCGAAGCCGGCGGCCTCCTCGGTGGAGCCGACGCCGATCCGGGCGTCGGCCGCCGGGCACACGTACGTCCGGCCGGACACCACCGAGCGCAGCGGCATCCCGGCGCAGGCCAGCTCGACTATCTGCCCGCGCACCGGGCGCACCGGCAGCGGCGGCAGCCCGCCGATCCGCCCCGACCACGGCCCGGCCGCGACGACGACCTGCTCGGCCGTCCAGGAGCGGCGCTCAGCCCGTACGGTCGCTGGCGCGCCGTCGCGGATCTCCAGCACCGGGCAGCCGAGCACGATCTCGGCGCCGGCCACGGCGCAGCGCCGGGCCAGCGAGTCCAGGTACGCGTCGGTGTCCACCACGTACCCCCGGTCGACGGCGAAGCCGCCGAGCACGTCGGCGCCGTCGAGGACCGGCTCGCACGCGCGCAGCTCGTCCGGCTCCAGCCACCGGCCCAACGCGGCCGGCGCACGTTGGGCGGCCCGCTCCAACTCGGCCCGCTCGCCCGCTGTCCACGCCGGGCGCAGGACCCGTTCGCCGAGCCGCAGCGGAGGCCCGGCGGTGGCCACGTCGGCGTGCAGCCGCGCCGCCGCCTCGTCCACGAACCGGGCCAGCACCGGATCGGTCAGCAGGCGCAGCGACGGTACGGCCACACCGGCCGCCGCGCGGGAGCCGTCCCCGCCGCGCGGCGACGCGTCCACCACGACGACGCCAGCGCCGCGAGCAGCGAGTTCGCATGCCGCGCTGAGCCCGACCACGCCGGCGCCCACGACCACCACGTCGGCCCGCTCGTTCACGGCAGCCTCCGCAGCACCAGCGACGGCAGCGTCACCTCGGCGGCGGTGACCAGCCGTACCGCGTCGTCGCCGGTGCCGATGAGCAGGCGTAACGCGGAGAGGAGGTCGACGTTGAGCTCGAACGGCGCGACCCGCCGTATCCGCCGGCCGCCGCGCACGATCCAGCCGGCGACGATCAGCTCCAGCCGTCCGGCCACCGGCATGGTGTTCAGGTTGTCGATCCGGCAGCACAGTTCCAGGTGATCGGCCGGCATGACGCCACGCCCACCGGCGATCCGCATCCGGATCGCTTGACCTATCGGCTGCTCGGGCAGACCGAACCGGATACCCCGGCCGTTGGGTTCGTGGCCCATGGCCCGCGCGCTGTCCACCGAGTGCAGCAGCGCAACCGGGCGCCCGTCGGCGACCAGCTCGACCGGGCGTACCCGGTATCCCTCGTCGTCGACCGTACGCAGCGGCTCACCCTGTTCGGTGCCCGGGTCGTCGACCCGCAGGCAGCGCGGGAACAGCTGCCGGCCGAGCGCCTTGGCGATCCCGCCGTACGCGATCGCGGTCGTTCCGGACAGTAGCCAGGCGAGCGCACCGGCGAGCGGTGCGGCGACCGCCGGGCGCAGCACGACCGGTAGGTCGCCCGGCGGCGCGACACCCGGCCCGGCCAGCGCGCCGAGCGCGTCGGCCACCCGGGCAACCAGCGGCTCGTCGTCGATCCGCCCGTGCAGCGCCATGCGCGACTGGGCGTCGGAGACCGCGCCGTACGGCGTTTCGCAGCGCGCCATCAGACGCTCGTCGCTGTAGTACTCGGCCGCGTCGGCGCCGCTGCGGGTCACCAACCCGGCGATCGTCTGGTACCGGTTGACGATGACGGCCTGTACGGCGGCGCCGATCGCGGTGAGCTTGTCGGCCAGGCCGGTGGCGCTGGACTGCACCACGTCCGCGAACAGTCGGCTGGTGATCGGCTGCCGGCGGGCGGTGTCCACCGTGATCACCGGGGGCGGCTGCTTCGGTACGCCGTAATCGCGGGCGGTCCAGTGCGCCTGGTCGATCAGTCGGCACAGGTCGTCCAGGTCGTCCACCGCGCGGGCCGCCCAGCCGCACCGCCCGTCCGCCCACACGCGGCTGGCGTAACCCCACCCGCCGCCGTGCACGGTGGTCAGCGCGCCGGTCGCCGGTAGCAGCGAACAGCTCAGCTCCGCGGTGTCGTGCACCCACAGCTCCACCTCGTCGGCGGCGGGCGCCGCGGCGGCGACCGCCTCCCGTGCCAGGCGTACCGCGTCCCACGACGGAAACGGCACCGTCATCCCGCAACCTCCCCGGCCGACACGGTACGCAGCCCACCGATGCGTACGGCCGGCTGCTCGAAGCCCACGATCAGCGGGCCCTGGTTGAGCTTCCCGCAGCCACCGCCGCCGATCCACGCCGCCGGATCGGCGGCGACCGCCTCCACCTCGCGCAGCGCGTCGAGTCCCCGACCGAACAGGTGGACCTCGCCCAGCCGGGCCACCGGCACGCCGTCGCGCAGCAGCAGCGCCTGCGGGGCGTGCAGGCCGAACTCGCCGGTGGTGAGGTGCACGTACCGGACCCGCAGTCGTCCGACGCGCACCGCCTCGCCAGGCGCCCCGGCCACCTCGCCGGACGTGTTCGGGCCGGGCAGCACGCGCGTGTGCGCCTGCCGGGGAATCGCCGGGTACAGGTAGCTCATCCGGCGCCCGTGCCCGTTGGCGACGGTACCGGCGACGGCGGCGGTGCTCCGGCTGTGCATGATCTCGCCGACGGCGCCATCGCGGATCAGCGGGACCGGGCTCGCCTCAACGCCCTCGTCGTCCACCCGGTACCCGAAGCTCGCGTTGGCCGACAACGGATCGTCCAGGACGGTCAGCCATCCGGGCGCGACCGGCTTGCCGAGCAGCGGGGCGAGGTACGACTGTCGGCTCGCGACCACGTCGGCCTCCAGCGGGTGTCCGCACAACTCGTGGAACACGATCGCGCACGCGCCGGGATCGAACACGACCGGGCGTACCCCGTCCGGCAGCGTCCGCTCGGGCAGCGCGGCGGCCTCGGCCAGGTCGCCGGGGAGCCGGTCGAACAGCCCGCCGGCGAGTGCGGGAAGCCCCGCCGGGTCGGCGATCGCCGAGTCCCGCCGCACGCGCAGCGGCCGGCCGTCGGCCGCCACGGTCGCCTCCAGGTTCGCGGTGCAGAACCGGCGGCGGTCGGGCCGCAGGCCACCGGGCACGCCGGCGACAATGCGCTGGTCGTACACGCGAAGGCTGACGGTCAGCAGCGACCAGCCCATCGGCCGGGCGCGGTCGGCGAGGTCCGCGGCCAGGGCCGACAGCACGTCGCGAGCGGCGACCTCCGCCGGCCACGGGCCCCGCAGCGCCGCCAGGTGCTCCCGGTCCGACGCGGACAGCTCGGCGGCGTCGGCGCGGACGCCCCGGTCGTATTCGTAGCGGGCGTCGCCGCCGTGGTGCGTGCTGCGGCCCATCCCCAGGTACCGGCCCACCTCGGCGGTGGTCCGATCGCCGCGACGCAGGACGTGCACCGCCTCGCGCCGTTCGGCGAAGTACACAGCCGGCTCGGTCATGTGGTTCTCGCCAACGTCCCGGCGCAGGCGTACCGGCGCAGTTCGCCGCACATCCGTTCCAGCCGCGCGGCGATCGTCGCCTGGCCGCCGTCGCCCCACGCCGCGCCCTCGCTGGAGTCCACCGCCACGACCGTCGGCATCGCCACGGCGCGCAGCGCCCGGGTGATGTGCTCCATCGCGGTGATCGCCTGCAGCGCCGCGCCGGCCATGCTGCCGACCGCGAGCAGGCCGACGGCCTTGCCGGACAGCCATGGCGGGTCGTCGTCGGCCAGCGCCTGCAGGTAGTCGATGGTGTTCTTGAAAGCGCCGCCGACGGTCCCGTGGTAAACCGGGCTGGCGAACACGATCGCCTGCGCCGCGCGCACCTCCTTCAGCAGCAGCCGCGCGGCCGGCGGCGGATCGGCCAGCATGCCCGGATCGAACAGCGGCAGCGGGTGGCCGCGTAGCGGGAACAGCTTCACCCGCATGCCCTGGTTCCGCGCCTCGCGCAGCGCCATCCGCAGCAGCAGTTCGGTTGACGAATCCGCGCGCATGCTCCCGCCGACACCGAGTACCGTCACTTCCTCGCCCATGCCTGCCCCCTCACCCTCGTCGGCCCGGTTCTGGTCCGGTCGACCGCCGCACCGCGAGCCTCACCTCACACACCCGCCGATCGGCGCCGGCGTCCTGCCACAGCCGTCCCGGACCGGGCAGCATCTCGGTCAGCCGCACCGGCCCGCCCTTCGCCTCCGCAAGGAGCAGATCCACCAGGTGTGGACTGGCCAGGTCGAGGTAGAACGGCTTGCGCTCCCCCGCAGTCCCCGCGAAGCAGCGGCGCGGTACCCCCCGGCCGAGCATCGCGCGCACCGCGGCGGAGTATCGCGGCAGGCCCGGCGAGGCGTCGGCGGCCAGCGCCCCGGCCGGCAACCGCCAGGTCGCACGCTGCACGATCACGTCGCCGACCACGACGCGCGGGGTGAACGGGCCCAGATCCACCGTAGGCCAGGCCGCGCTCGGTACGCCCAGCGGAGACTGCAGCCGGCCCTGAGGATCACCGAGCAGCAGGGCGATCCGTGCTCCGCTGTCACGCACCACGACCGACCCGTCGTCGAGAACGTCCAGCTGGTCGGTGCGCAGCGCCCGGTCGGCCGAGGTCGCCGGCCCGCTCAGCTCCAGCGTGTGCGGCAACAGCTCCAGGTAGCAGAGCTTGCCGAACCTCTGTGACGTGGCCACGTGCACCAGCTCCGGCACGGTGGCGCCGAGCCACCGGCGCGTGGCGCCGGACAGCGTGTCCCGGTTCGGCAGCAGGCTGCACAGGTTCGTCAGCCCCTGCAGGCCCCAGTGCAGTTCGCCCACGATGATCGGCGCGTCCGCGCGCCGTACCCGTTCCGGGTCGGTGGTGTCGAAGTGCAGGTCCGGTGACAGCAACACCGGGGGTGCCGGACCCACCGGAGACGCGAGGCGCGAGACGTCCGCCGGGGGCAGCAGGACTGTCCGGCTCACACCGTCCCACCGGTCCGCGACCAGCGCGGCGAGCTCCCCCGCGACCGGGGTGCCGGTGACCGGTTGCTCCCGCTGGATCTCCAGCGCCGACAACACGTCGGTCAGCGAACGCCGGGCGGCGGCGCCGAACGCCGCCCGCCACGCCTCGGTGAACCGGTCGCGGGCCGCGCACCACGCCTGTACCCCGGCCGCGGCGGCGACGTCGAGCACCGGCGCCAGCCGGGCGGCCAGCCGGTCGCGCGCCGGCGCGTCCAGGCACAACGCCAGCCGCGGGTCGTACGTCTCCTGGTACAGCGGGACGCGGTCGGCGTAGAGCGCCCCGGCGCCCCGGCGCGACGCGTCGACGCCCCGCTCGCCGAGCAACCGGCCGACCCGCGCGGACACGTCCAGCTTGGTCGTCGCGTCACCGGCCGCGAACGCCGCGGCGGCGTCGGCGAGCCGGCGCACCAGCGCACCGGCGGCCGCGTCGGGCAGCCCGGCCGCCACCGCGCCGAGCGCGGCCAGCGCGTCCGGCTCCCCCGCCGGCACGGCGAAGCCGCCGACCCAGAGCAGGTCGCGCCGGTGCAGCTCACGCAGCCGCTCCGGGCGGGGGTCGAGCCGCCCGGCCGCCACGGCACGCACGTACCGCGCGGCCGGGGACCGCGCGGGCAGCGTCGGGGCACGCGAGCCAGGCCGGCGGGACCGGCCGCCGAGGTCGGCGCCGTCCAGCCAGATGCCGGCCAGTTCGCGGGCCGCCCAGTACGCCAGGAACCCGCGATGGGCCGCCCGCTCCGGCAGCGGTACCGTGCCGGCGCCGAGGCGCGCATACCCGATCGGGCCGGCCACGCCGTTGGTCTCGCACTTGGCGGCCAGCCGCTGCAGGAACGCGGCCATCTTGCGCTCCCGCTGGTTGGGCGCCGCACCGGTCGGCGGCCGCCGCAGCAGGATCCGGACGGCGGTGTCGAGGATTTCCGGGGTGAGCAGAACGAGGGCCGCCCGCACGACGTCGTCGCGCAGGCTCCGGTCCAGGTGGTCGCGCGCCGACGCGAGCGCCTCGGCGTACGCGTCGCCGAGCGGGCCGGCCGAGTCCCGCAGGCGCGCGCACAGGACGTTCCACCGCTCGGCGAACGCGGCATCGGCGAGATCCGGCGGCATCGGCGCGTCGGGCCCGATCGGCTGGCGCTGGCGCAATCGGCGCAGGCACCGGCCGGTATGGTGAACGTCCTCCGGGCCGGCCGGCCGCGGCACCCGGGTGGCGGCGAGGTACGCGCGCTCGGCGGCGTCGAGTTCCGCGGTGATCCGGGCGTGCTCGACCGTCGCGTCGTACAGCGCCGGCGCGGCCAGACCCTCGACGAGGCCGAACCCGAACCCGGCAGCGCGTACCACGCCGAGTTCGAAGACGCTCCACCGCGGGCTCATGGCAGGTCCCGATCGGGTGAGATGAGGCAGGCCAGCCGCAACTCGGCCGCCTGCGCGGCGCCGTGCGGACGCCACCACAGCTGGTCGACGTCGGGCAGGCACTCGGAGACCCGGATCCGGCCGGCGCCGAACCGGGCCAGGTCCCGTACGGCCACCGGATCGTCCAGGTCGACGAAGACGGGCTTCGGCTCCCTCTCGTGGCGCACGAACACCCGGTCCGGCAGCCGGTGCTCGCGCCGTAGCCGCTGGACGCGGCGCCACCACGCGAGGGGGGTGCCGGGATCGGCGTCGACGCGTCCGGACCAGGCGGCGCGGTGCACCACGACGCCGTCCACGAGGACCCGCGGCGTCGCGACGAACCCATCGCCGGGCGGTGTCGGGAGGTCGAGCCCGGTGAGGCAGGGCAACGACACCGCGCGGTGCAGCGGGCTGCGCAGGTCGCCCGGGTACAGGTGGTACCGGGTGCCGTCGACGGTGACCGCGGCGCCGTCCGGCGCGACGGCCACCGCGGAGATCGGCACGACCTGCGCGGGCGGCTTCGCCGACACGCCGGTCAGCTCGATGCTCAGACCCGGTGGTTCAGGCGTGATGTGCATGCTCCGGCGCCGGGACACCACCGAGGCCAGTGACGCCACCGGCAGGTTCGCGCTGAGCGTCCGGCAGAACGCGTCGTAGAGCGTCGCGGCGTCGCTGTGCACGCGACTTGACGAGCCGCCGAGGATCGACGTCGAGTCGTCGTGAACCTCCCCGACCACCCAGGTGGCGCCCTCCCCCGGCGTACCGGTGGCGAGCAGGTCGACGCCGGGCAGCGCGTGCGCCGGGTACCTCTCGTCGGCGGTGAGCGTTGCCCAGTACGGCGCGCACAGCTGGTCCACCTCGGACGAGGAGAGACTCACCCGCCCGGCGCGGGCCCGCTCGGTCGCCAGCACCGCCAGCGCGGCGCGCAGCGCGTCGGCGCGGGGCGTGGCGGCCGGCACCGGGCGCCCGGCGGCCACCGCCAGGTTCACGGCCTGCCCACCGAGCGCCCGGCGTACTGCCAGCCGCGCGTCCGCGCGTTCCAGGACCGCGATCAGGTACAGCAACGGCACGGTCGCGGCCAGGACGCGGCCGATGCCGTCCACCGTCGGCCGGCCGGCCACGGTCCGCTCGCTGTACGGGCTGGCGCACTCCTCGTGCCAGAACGCGCGGTCGGCGTACTGGGCGCCCTCGCCGCGACTGGTCGCGAGGCCCTCACCGCGTAACTCGCGCCCGGCCCGGTCGAGCACTTCGGCGCGCTCCGGCCAGTCGGTGCGCGCCACCCGGTCCAGGTGCTCACGCAGCCGGGCCGGTGCGGTCACCGCCGCCCCGGCCGGTGCCAGCCTCGCCAGCGCGTCGACCAGCCAGGCGAGGCCGTGGCGCTCGGTGGCCGGGACGGTCACGCCCATCCGCAGGGCCGACCGGATGCCGGCCAGCTCGCGGCGGACCTCGGCGACAGGCGACCCGCTCGCCTGGGCGAGTTCGCCGGTCGTACGCCAGCCGTCCAGCAGCCGCCACAGCCCCACCTGCGCCGGGTTGAGCGGCACGGTACGGCCGTCGAGGTCGCGGACCAGCCGGTCGCCGTCCGTGCGCCACAGCGGATCCCGGCTGACCGGCAGCCGGTCGGCGGGCAACCCGCGGCGGGCGCGCTCGGCCAGGTCGCGGACCAGCCAGGCGGCGGCGTCCACGTCGACCCGCTCAGCGGCCGGTGCGCCGGCCCGCAGCGGCTCGGCCTCGGCGTCGTCGAACCGCACGAACAGCGACGGTCCGAAGAACGACACGGTCTCGCACCGCGTACCGATCCGGCGCAGGAAGCGGTGTGCCGTGGCGAGGTCGGCGAAGTCCTTGCCGCGCAGGCGGTCCGGCTGGTGAAGCACACCGCCGTCGCGGTGCAGGCGGGCCGCGAAGCCGGGTGTGGACTGGCTGAGCGCGCGCGCCACGCGCGGCTCGCGGACCCGCTCGCGAACCTGGTCGAGGACGTGAGCGGACTCCTCGGCCAAGGCGTGCGCCAGGCCGTCCGCCGCGGCGTCGCGATCGACGACGGCCGCCGACCAGACGGACACCCAGCCGGCGTGGCCGAGGTCGCCGAGCAGCGCGGCGTGGCCGTCGGCGATCAGCAGCGCCCTGCGGACCCGGCGGCCGCACCGGACCGCGGCGTTGCGCGCGGCCCGGTCCAGCTCGGGAAACCGGTCGCGTACCGCCGGGAAGACCCGCGCCACGAACGCCGCCTGCGCGTCGGCGACCGCCGCCTCGGCACGCACCAGACGCCGTTCGGCCTCGGCGCTGGCACCCGTCGGGCGGGGCACAGTCGCCGTCCAGCCGAAGCCGGGCGTCCGCAACTGCGCCACCGGGTACACCGACCAGCGCAGCGCCGCCGCGGTGTTGCCGCCGTGCGCGAGGCCGGTCACGAGTCCGCGCTCCACAGTGCGGAGATGCGCAGCTCGGCGGTGTACCGCTCGGGGCCGCGCCGCAGCCACAGCTGCCCGCGGTCGGGCAGCGCCTCGGTCAGTTCGACGTCGGCTCCCGCCGGTGCCCAGTGCAGGAACAGGTCGACCAGCAGGGGGTTGCGGAAGTCGACGAAGAACGGCTTGGGCGCACCGGCCGGCCGGGCGAAGACCCGTTCGGGCAGGCCGATGGCGCGCCGCCACCGCCGCACGCGCGCGAACTGCGCCGCGGGGTCCCGCCGCTCGATCGCCGGTACGCTCACCCGCCAGCGCTCGCGCTGCACCACGACGTCGCCTGCGGACAGCCTCGGCGTGTGATCGCCGGCACCGAGCCGGGGCAACAGCGCCAGTCCGGGTGAGAGGGCGCGGCACAGCGGGTTGTCCTGGTCGCCGGGGACGAGCAGGCGCCGCTCGCCGCCCGGCAGCAGCAGCCAGGGCACCGGGCCGTCCCAGCGGATCCGCACAGCGCCGAGGCCGACGGCGCCGGGACGCACCGCCCGTGCCCGGAACTCGATCGACCGTACGGGTAGCTCGGCGATGAACGCCTTGCCCTGCGAGCGTGGCGCGACCAGTTGCGCCCACCGGTCCGGCAGCCGTGTGTGGCCCGCCGCCCACGCCGCCGACCCGTTGTCCGGCCAGAAGCACTCGAACAGGCCGAACGTGTGCAGTCCGCTGTGGACCTCGCCGATCACGAGGCCGGGCTCGGGCCCGTCGGCGAGCATCACGTCGGGCGAGAAGATCGCCGGCTCGGTGACGCCGTCGAGCGCCGCGCCGCCCGGCAGGGCGTCCAGTTCCCCGCGGTCGAGCCGGCCGGTGCGGCACCAGCGCTCGCCGAGCTGGGCGGTGAGCACACCGGCACGGCGCGCCGGCACGCCGTGCTGCCACCCCGGCGCCGCGGCCAGCCGGGCCATCAGCTCGACCATCCCGATCTCGCGGTCGCCGACGACCGCGCGCAACGCGTCGCCGTGGTCGAGGTGCTGCGCCCTGCCGTAGTACGCGGCGAGCCGCGCGACCGGTTCCAGCCCGGCGACGAGCCGCTCGTACAGCCGGCCGCCGACACCGTACGCCGCCGCCGCACCGCGCCCCTCCTGGTACAGGACGTCGCGGTCGGTGTAGAACCGGCCGCGTGCCCGCTCCGGCAGCGACCCGGTCAGCGCGGTCACCCGCCTGGTCAGCTCGGCCACGAACGCCTGCTGGGCGCGCCACGGCGCGTCGGCGACCCGCTGGGCGAGCGCCCGCAGCGCGTCCAGCTCGCCGGCCCACCGTTGGCCGCCGGGCACCGCGCGCAGGTCGTCGGCCAGGCGCCCGAGCGGGTCCACCGTCGCCGGCCGGATGTCCAGCCGCCGCACGACCAGCCCGGCCCGGCGAAGCCGATCCAGCGCGGCCGGCTCGCACCCGACGTCCCCGCGTGCCAGCTGACCGACCGCGCCGCGCTCGGCGTCGGTGAGCCGGATCCGCCGGTCGCCGGCCGCCAGCCCGTACTCGGTGACCTCAACGGCCGCCACCAGCCGGTCCGGCAGCCGGCCGGCCAGCTCGGGGTCGGCGGCGACCGCGTCGGCGATCCGCTCGGCGACCCAGGCGCTGACGAAGCCGGCCTGCTCGGCGCCGCGGTCGGCCCGCGCCACCGGCTGCGCCAGGTCGGGCTCGCCGCCCAGCGCGACCCGGTCCATCGGGCCGTACCCGTTCGCGGTGTCGTTCTTCGTGGTCAGCCGCTGCGCCAGCGCGGTCGCCGTCCGCGCCCGCTTGCGGTGCCGCCGGCCGGCGCCCTCGGCGATCGAGAGGACGGCGTGGCGCAGTACGTCCGGGTGGGACAGGGCGACCGCGCGCTGGAACGCCTCGGTCGCGCACAGCGCCGAGAGCGCGGCATCGGCGTGCGCGACCGCGCGCTCGGCGGCCCGCGCGCCGTCGCGGTCGACCTCGGCCACCGTCGCGTCGTCGACCATGTCGTCGAGCAGGCGCATCGGCAGGCCGGCGCTGCGCAGCACCGCCTCGGGGAACAGCCGCAGACCCATCAGCCACCACCGACCAGCACCGTGGTACGCAGCTCGCTGGTGTACCGTCGCTCCGCGCAGGACAGTGCCAGCTCGACCGGCTCGGGCAGCGTCTCGGTCACGTCGGCCAGCGGCGCACCGACCCCCGGCGCGTGCTTGGCCACCAGCCGGGACAGCATGTCGCAGTACGCCGCCGAGGTCAGGTCGGCGAACACCGGCTTGGGCTCGCCGCTGACCCGCACGTAGGCGTAGCGGGGCAGGCCGAGGTCCGCGCGCAGGCGGGCGACCACGTACAGCGCCTCGGCGGGGGTACGGGCGGTAACGAGCGCGTCGAGATCCTCCGCGGACAGCCGCCAGCTCTCCCGCCACCACACCAGGTCGTCGACCAGGACGCGCGGCTGGTGCGCCGCGGCCCCGGGGCTGCGCGGGCCCCAGAGCACCAGCCCGCCGAACGCGCTGACGATCGGGTCGACCGGGCTGGACGGCGCCAGCACCAGCGGGCCCTGGGCGTCGCTCAGCCGCATGGTGGTGCGGTCGGCGGTCACCTCGTGGAGCGCTCGGACCAAGTGCGCGGGCAGCGCCGAGCGGCCCATCCGCTCGATCGCCAGGCCCGGCAGTTCGATGGTGAACGTCTTGCCGGTGAACCGCGGTTCGACGAGGGTCGCCAGCCGCGCGTCGCCGCGCAGCAGGTCGGCCCAGCCGGTCAGCCGCTGCCGGATCGCGTCGCGCTCGTGCTGGTCCAGCGTGGCGGCGAGCCAGCACCAGACCTGCGAGCCGTGGTGGACCTCGCCGAGCACCAGACCGTCGGCCATGCCCGGCCGCCGCCGCACCAAGAAGTCCGGCGAGCAGAGGAACGGCTCGTCCGGCAGCACGCCGGCGAAGGCCCGGTACACCGCGTCCGCGGTCAGGCGCACCTCGGTCGTGCCCGCGGGCGCCAGCGCGGCCAGCCGATCCCACAGAGCCCGCCCGGCCGGGCCCGGCTCCAGCACCGGGACCGGCTGCTCGCCCAGCGCCGCCAGCAGGTCCGCCAGGTTCACCCGGTCCGGCAGGCCGAGCCGGGTCCACTCAGCAGCCAGCCACAGCCGGGTCCGCGCGCGTACCGCCGCGGCGTGCGCGGCGTGGACCCGCAGCACCACCTCGACCGCCGGTATGTGCGCCGCGAACGCGTCCGCGTTCAGCGCGAGTCCCCGCAGCCCGCCGCGGCACTCGTCGTACACGACGCTGCGGTCGGCGTACAGGCCCGTGGGCCGGTCGTCGACGCGTACGCCCCACGACTTCACGGTCTCGCCCAGCTTCGCGATCGTGTCGCGCCGCGCCGGCCAGGGCTCGGTCTGCAGCGCGGCGATGCCGTCGCGCACCTGCCCGACCCGGTCGCGCCACCGCTCGCCCGCCGCCCCGGGCCGGCCCGTCAGCCGCCCGGCCAGCTCGGCCAGCGGCCGCAGCGACGTGGTGGGCGGGCGCAGGTCGGCGCGCAGGATGCCGGCGTTCACCAGGCGCCCGGCGGCCGGGCGGACCGCCTCCGGCAGCGCGGCCAGGCGGACCGGTCCGTCCGCGAGCGCGCCGGCCAGCGCGGCGGGTAACGCGATCCGCCGGTCACCGATGCGCAGCACGCCGTCGTGCAGCCGGGCCAGCGGATGCGGCCGCATCGGTACGGTCGGGTCGCCGCCCAGCTCGGCGGCGGCGAGATCGGCGAGCTCGTCCACGACGAACCGGGCCGGGGCCGTGACCCGCTCGCTCAGGCGCGGTGACTCCGGGTCGAACACCAGCAGCGCTCGGGCACCGGCGACGGCGGTCACGTCGCCGAACTGGAAGGGGCCGAAGAACGACGCGGTCTCGTTCTTGGTCGCGAACCGCTGCAGGTAGCGGAGCGCCAGCCGCCGGGGCTGGCCGCCGGAGACAGCGTGCTGCGCGTAGCGGCGCAGCAGGTCCGCCGGTCCGGGATGCGACGACCACAGCGCCTCGGCCACCCCCGGACGGGCGCACCAGGACCGCAGGTGCGCGTCGGCGGCGGCGATCTCCGCGTCGACCGCGTCGGCGTACCGGGCCCGGAGCGCCGACCGCTGCTCGGCCAGCGCGTTCCACGCCGTCGTCAGGTCGCTCCACAGCGGGCCGTACGGGGTGGACGTCGGCAGCGGTTCGCGCCGCCTCACCGCCCGCTTCACCGGACGCCGCGCGGCGCGGTCCGGCTCGAGTCCGGCCAGCTCGGCGACCAGGAGCGCGGCGAAGCAGTCCGCCTCGACGTCCAGCGCGGCCAGTCGCGCGGCGAGGCTCCCCGCGCCGGTGCCCGGCAGCCGCGCGTCGTCGAACTCGAACCCCGCGCCCCGCAGGACGAACCTGTCCAGCAACCGCATCACGGACCGGCACCCCCCTCGGTGAACGCCGGCATGCGCAGCTCGCAGGTGTACCGGCGACCGGCCGCGTCGGTCAGCCAGAGCTGGTCCGCTCCCGGCGACATCTGTTCCAGTTGGACGTGCTCGCCGGGGCGTGACCGGTGCGCGAACAGCTCGACGGCCAGCGGCGAGCAGGTGTCGAGCAAGTACGGCTTTCGGTCCCGATCGCTGCGGACGTACACGAAGCGCGGCAGACCGTACTGGCGCACCAGGCGCCGGACGGCGAGGAACCGGGCGGCGGGGGTCAGCCCGCGGGCGCCGGGGGCCTCGACATGCCAGCGGCGTCGCTGGTACACCGCGCCGTCCAGGCGTACCTCCGCGACGGCCCCGACCCCGGCCCCGGCGCCTGCGGCCGGGCCGAACCGGGCGTGCAGGACCGGCGGCGCGGACAGCGCGGCCAGCGGCGGGTAGCCGGTGAGGTCGGCGAGCGGCAGGTACAGCCGGCGTTCTCGGCCGGCTGCGTCGCGCAGCCGCGGCCCGTCCGGCTCCCGGGTCACCGTGAACGTCGACGCGGGGCGCAGCGGCCCGGCGCCGGCGGTCTCGACCGCGCGCTGGTGGCGCAGCGCGACCTGCTCGCCGGGGTAGACGTAGAACCCCTTGTTGCGCCGGCTCACCGCGGCGCCGAGCAGCCCGGCCGGCTCGGCGTGCCGGCGCACCCACGTCGCCGCGGGCCGGGCGAACTCGGCCGGGTCCGGGTGTGCCACGGCAAGCCAGCTGTCCAGCAGCAGGTGGTGGTGGACCCGCGCGACGACGACGTCGAAGCGGCCCGCGGCGAGGTCGTCGACGGTACGCGCGGCGAGGCAGATGTCCGGCAGCGCGTACCGGGGGCCGGGCAGCGGCGCCGGCGGCGGCCGGGGAACCTCGACGCCCGCGTCGAAGCGCGTACTCCAGTCCCCGTCGCCGCAGAGGCGTTCGGCGTACTCGGGCAGCGGCATCGTCGCGCGATCCGCCGGCCACCGCTCGAGCACCCAGGCCCGGTGCCGCCGCTGGACCAGGTCGCCGTACGCGGCCGAGAACGTCAGCGCGGCCTGGACGGCGTCGGTCAGCCGGGCAGCCGCCGCGCCGCCGATCGTGAGCCGGAACGGCGACCGGCACTCCTCGTAGACGACGTACCGGTCGGCGTAGATTCCGCCGCCGCGCCGGGCCGGCTGGCCGGTCACCTCGGTGAACCGGGCCTCCAGCCGGTCGAGCACCGACACCCGATCGGGAAAGCCGGTCGTCCGGTACTCCTCGCGCAACCGGTCCAGATCGGCCAGCCGGCGCACCCAGCGGTCGGCGGCCTCACCGGAATCCAGCTCGGCCAGCGCCGCGCGCAGCCGGTCGAACTCGTCGGCGCGCCCGCCGGCGTACAGCGGGCCGAGTTCGGCGACCCCGCTGTGCAGCAGCGGCGCCAGCGCGCGCAGCGTCGTTCCGAGACCGCCGTGGCGCGCGGCGAGCGCACCCACGGTCGGCGTCCCGCCGTCGCACAGGTCGGCGGCGAGCTTCCCGGTGGCCCCGCCGCCGGCGACGCCGGACAGGCGCTCGGGCTCGGCCACGGCGACCGGCAGCGCGGGGAGCAGCGCACGGTCCCGGCGCATCACGCGGGCCAGCTCGACCACAGCCCAGTGCGCGAAGTACACCAGCCGCCGGGTCGGCTCGTCGCGGCACAGCCGTGCGCCCGGCCCGTCGGCGGCGGCGTCCACCTCGCCGTACCCGAGCGGGCCGAAGAAGCTCGTGGTCTCGTTCTTCGCGCAGAACCGCTGCAGGTACGTGTACACCTTCCGGTGGGTACGGCGCGCGTCGGAGGTCGTCGCCGGCTCGGTGTCCGAGACGTACCGCCGCCAGACGTTGCGCCACATGTCCGGCGCGGAGACGAAGACCGCCTCCTCCACGAGCGGTTCAGCGGCGAGCCGGTGCAGTTCGCGTTCCAGCTCGCGGTACGCCTCGGCGTAGGCGCGCTCGTACCGGGCCGTCGCATCGGTCGCCGTGCCGGCGTCGAGCACCTCGTCCGCGGCGCGCAGCAGGTGCTCGTCGGCACCCAGCCGCTCGATCCAGTCGAACGGCAGGCCGGCGTGGCGCAGGACGAACCAGCCACCGAGCGTCCACCCGGTCATCGGTGCCCGCCCGGGTCAGCGTGCGGCACGCCGGCGAGGACGCCCGTGCCGGCGAGCATCGCCGTGACGCCTGCGGCGACCCGCGTGTTGCCGGTGAACGCGCTCGTGATCGGCGCGCCGGGCGGCAACGCCGCCAACCGCGCGCCGATCCGCGGGTCCAGCCGCAGCGTCCGTACGGCGGCCAGGTCCACCAGCCAGCATTCGCCGTCGATCGTCACCACCACGACACCCGGCGCGAGCGCCGGGCCGTCAGCGGCCGGTGTGTCGCGGGCCAGTCGCAGGTACGCGCCGGCCACCCGGGCCGGGGCCAGCCGTCCGCGCCGGCGCAGCCGCGCCGTGACGTCCGGCTGGACCGCCCGGAGGTCGGCCTGGGCGAAGCGCGGGCCGCGCGCCAGTGCGGCGTCGCCGGGCAGTACCGTCACCGGGCGCCCGGCCCACCCGGGCGCGGCGCCGTCCCGCTGCGCCGGCAGGTGGAACGGGCGGGATCCGGCGATCCGCCACGGTAGGTCGGCGTCGGCGAGCCGATCGGCGGTTCCCAGCGTGGACTGTGCCGTCTCGCCAGGCGCGCCGAGCATCTGCTCGACGAGCAGGCGTCCACCGCGCCGGTCGAGTGCGATGGCGAACGCGGTGAGCGCCGGCCAGTCCAGCCGCTCGCCCTCGGCGGTGATCACGCCCGTGGCGTCCGCGGCCGTGACGCCCAGGATGGCGGCGACACAGCCCGATGCCGGCCCGGCCGCGCGCACCTCGTCGGCCGACACGTAGTCCAGCCACGCCTGCCCGGCCGCCCGGGTCAGCCACCGCGCCTCACCGCCGCCGCAGGTCCGCAGCCGCCAGTACACGGGGACGTCGACCAGGTCGCTGCCGGCCGGCAGCCAGCCCCGCAGCACGGCCCAGTGGGCACCGGCGAAGCCACCGGCCAGCGACACCGGTGTGCGCAGCCGGTGCGCCAGCGCGGCGAGCGCCGGAAGCTGCTGATCACGATCGATCCAGAGGACTGGCCGCTCGCGGGTTGCCGCCGCGAGCACCGTCGCCACCTCGTCGGTGAACGGCACGCCGGCGGCCGCGCGCAGGATGTCCGAGGGCCGCTCAGTCGTGCCGTCGACCAGTTCCAGGTCGTCCAGCCACAGCCGGACCGGCCAGGTGCCGCCCGGGTCGCCGAGCGCGATGGCCGCGCCGAGCGCGGCCACCCGCGCCGACGGGTCGAACCCGGCGAGCACCTTTGCGGCCGCGGCGAGCACCGCCCGTGTGGCCGGTTCCCCCGCGTCGTGGTCTCGCCATCGGCGTAGTACGGCGTCGCCGAGCCGCTCGACGGCCGACACGTGCAGGTCGTGCACCCGGCGGCCGTCGGCGACCAGGCACACGGTCGGGTCCGCGTGCGGCAGGACGTACACATCGGCGCGGTCAGTCATCGCCGGCCTCGGCAGCCCGTACGAACACGCAGCGCAGTTCGGCGGTGTACCGGCGTCCCGGCGGATCGGCCAGCCAGAGCTGGTCCAGCGCCGGCAGCACCTCGGTGACCGTCGCGCCACCGGTGCGGCGCGCCGCGATCCGGGCCAGCGCACCGAGCAGGTACGGGGCGTCGACGGCGGCGAACATCGGCTTGCGCTCGGCCGGCAGCTTGACGAACACCGCGGGAGGCAGCCCGTACTCGTACCAAAGCCGGCAGCCCCGCAGCAGTGTGCGGTCCGCTCCGCCGTCCGCGGTCAGACTCGCCAACGCCGACGCCGGCACCGTCCACATGCGGCGCTGGAGGACCGCGCGCCCGTACCGCAGTCGCGGGGTGTGCTCGCCGAGCCGGATCCGCGGCGCACCGAGCCGGACAGCCCCGAACGCGGTCTGTGTCAGCGTGTCCAGCTCGCCGTTGTACAGCTGGACCTCGCCGCCCAGCGAGCCACACACCAGCCGCGCCCGCTCGCCGTCGGACTCGACCACCAGGTCGTCGACATCGACGCGCCACGGGTTCGGCTGCCCGGGCAGACCGCCCAGCTCGGCGATCGGGGCCGGCGGCTCCAGCGGCGGGATGCCGGTGCGACGTCCGGCCAGCACGCAGACCACCGGCACGCCGTTCCAGGCCGCGGCGACGTGGGTGTACAGGTCGGCACGCACCCGTTCGCGGTCGTCGTGAAACTGCAGCGCCCAGTCGGTGAGCAGCGCGGTGTCGTGGACGTCGGCGAGGACCGGAACGTAGTCACCGGCGCGCCACGCGTCGAGGCTGGCGGCGCAGATCATCACGTCGACCGAGCCGGCCACGCCGGTGGATCCGGCCACCGGCAGCAGGTCACGCAGCTCCACGGTGGACAAGTCCACCTCCCTGGCGGCCGGGTCGATCGCCGAGGCCAGTCGCCGGTCGAGTTCGGTGTCGGGCAACCGGGCCTCGCCCAGCGCGGCGGCCAGGCGCCACAGCGGCGTACGGCGCACGCCCAGCCGGCGCGCCAGCGCGGCCCGCGCCAGCGCCCGCCGCCGTATGCCCAGCCGTGCCAGGAACTCCAGCGCCGGCGCGAGGTCGGCGAGCAGCCGCGCCGCCGCCGCGCCGCCGATCGCCAGGCGCAGCGCACCCGCGCACTCCTCGCGCAGCGCGAGGCGGTCCCCGTAGAACTGTGCGCGCGCCGCCGGCGTGTCCGGGGCCTCGCCGGTCAGGCGTGCGACAACCTCGGTCACGGCCCGCTGCCGGCTGGCCTTGCCGTCGGCATCCGCGGCGCTGAAACCGTCGCGCAGCCCACGGAGTTCACCGAGCGCCGCGATGAGCGCCCGCGTTCCGGGCGCCGGCGCGAACGCCAGCCGACCGACGACGAAGGCGAGCGGATCGAGCACGGTTCCCGGCGGCTGGAACTGGTGGGTCACCAGTCCTCGGCCGACCAGTTCCCGCGCGGCGGCCGCGACCTCGTCGAGGCCGGTGCGGAGCGCTGCCGCGTGCACCCGCAGGGCCGTACGCCCGTCGGCGCGGGCGAGCAGCCGGTACGCGAGCGTGTCCGGGTGCGCCGGGGACGGCAGCCCCGAGCGGCGGCGCAGCACCAGCCAGGCCCGTACCGGCTCGCTGAACGCGGTCGCGCCGACCGTGGCGTCGACCACCGACGTGGACAGGTGTGCGCGGCGCGCACGCAGCGACGCCGGTCCCGGCCAGCACACCTCGATGCCGCACGGGCCGGTGCGGTTCGTGCCGGTGCGGTTCGTGCCGGTTTCCAGCTCGCCGTAGTTGATCGGACCGAAGAAGCTCGTGGTCTCGTTCTTCGCGCACAGCCGCTGCATGTACAAGGCGACTTGGTGGTGCAGGCGCGCACCTCGCAGCCCGCGGCGCAGGTCCCGCAGCAGACCGGGATTGGTCAGCGCGAACACTTCGCGGACGCGCGGGTCGGCCGCGAAGCCGGCGAGATGGTCCCGCGCGCGTGCCTGCGCCGCCTCGGCCACGGCGGCCAGCCGGGCCCGCGCCGAGCGGTACGCCTCGGCCAGTTCCAGCCCGGCGCGCTCGGTGTCGTCGCCGGCCCGGCCGCGCACCGGCAACCCGCGGTCCAGGCGTTCCCGCAGGCGGCCGATCCGCGCCGCGTCCCAGCCCCGCGTGGCCAGCACGTCGGTCAGCTCCCGCTCGGCGGACAGGACCCGCTCCGCAGCGGCGTGCGCTTCCGGGCAGCGCAGGTGGCACAGCTCCTCGACCGGGAACCCGGCGGTACGGACGATCACATGCGGTACGACTGTCCACATCGCTCAGCGCCCCCGTCGCACCATCGCCACGCGCAGCTCCGAGGTGTACCACCCGGGTCGGCCACCGTCGTCACGCCGCAGCCACAGCGCTTCCGGCGCCGGGCACATCTCCTCGACGAGCAGCTCCGCGGCGTCCGGCGCGCGACACACCGGCGCGGCGAGCCCGGCGAGCACGTCCACCGCGACCGATCCGTCGAGGTCGACGCAGACCGGCTTGGGCTCGCCGGGCGCCTTCACGAACACCCATCGGGGCAGCCCGGTCCGGGCCCGCAGCAGCGCCGCGGCGACGGTGCGCGCACCCGCGGACCGGGCGTCGACCAGCTCCCGCAGGGCTGCGGCGCCGAGCCACCAGCGGGCGCGCTGCACCACCACGTCACCGACCAGCACGCGTGGCGCGGCCGTCCCGCCGCGGTAGCGCGGAGCGACGACCGGCACCGCCGAGAACGCCTGCAGATGCGGGTGGTCGTCTTCGCTGACGTACAGGGTGAGGGGCCGTACCGGATCGAACAGGGACGGGCCGTCGGACTGCAGACGAACCTCCAGGTCGGCCGCGGCGACGCAGCGTGCCCGATCGCGGGTCGCGACGCCGGTCACCTCGACGAACCGGCCGGGGAACGCGTCGCTGACGATCCCCTTGTGCTGCCGCCGCCGGATCACCGTGGCGATCCGACGCGGACCGTCCCACGGGCCGAGGTCGGCGGCGAACTCCCGGTACATCCCGTCCGGCTCCGGCGCGAACAGCGCCTGCGAACCCCAGGCGTACGCGTACGGGTGCAGCTCGCCGACGACCGCGAACTCACCATCGGCGCGCATGCCGAGCAACAGGTCCGGCGAGACGAACCGGGCGCCCCGAGCGCTCCCGGCGAGCGTCGCCACGGCGTGCGGGTCCAGCCGCGCCATGCCGTCGCGGGTCGCCTCGGTGACCAGCCGCTGCCAGTCCGCCTCGAATCCGGCGACCGGCGCCCGGTGCGCCGCGAGCCCGCCCGCGCCGGCCGCCTCGGCGAGCCGGTCGGCGAACACCAGGAACGGCAGCCGGCCCGACGCGTCGGCGAGCACCCGCGCGGCCAGGTCGCGCACCGCGTTCCGGCGGCGGCGCCCGTACTCGGCACACGCGTCCAGATACGGCGCGAGCTGCCGGCACCACCGCTCGGCCACGTCGGCGGCGACGGTGAGCGCGCCGTCGCCCCGGCACTCCTCGTAGACGACCATCCGGTCGGCGTACATGCGGCCGGCGCCGCGCCGGGCCGGTGCCCCGGTCAGCGCGGTGAACCGCCGTTCCAGCGTGTCCAGCGCGGCCGTCTTGGCCGGCTCGTCGCCGGCTCGGGCGTACCCGGACACGTCCTCCGCCAGCTCGTCCAGCGCGGCGGGCCACGGCGACTCCGGCGCCGAGCGCCGCAGCCAGTCGCGCAACTCGTCGAGCGGCTGGAGCCGGGTCGACGCGGGTTCGACGTCGGCGAGAAGCACGCCGGCCGTGCGGAGCCGGTGCAGCCGCCCGCGCAGCACGTCGGGGTCCGCCGCGGCGGCACCGGTCGCCACGTGGGCCACCAGCGCGTCGGCGCCCCGGATGCCGTCGGCCGCCTCGATCAGCGAACGGTCCGCCGCGGGCAGCCGGACGGCACGCCCGCCGGGTAGCACGACGCCGCTGCCGGTCAGCCGTACCACCGGGTTGCGCCGCACCGGCACCAGCGGCGCGAGCGCGGCGTCCCGGGACACCGCGCGGGCCAGCTCGGCGGTCGCCCAGAAGGCCAGGAACCCGGTCCGTTCCAGCGCTTCCGGCGTCCGGCAGCAACCCAGGCTCAGCCCGCTCGCGCCGGCCAGCACCCGCCCGTGGGTCAGCGGGCCGAAGAAGCTCGTCGTCTCGTTCTTCGCCGCCAGCCGTTGGACGAACAGGTACGCCCGCCGCGCCAGCGCCGCGTCCAGCGCGCCGTCGCCCGACCGCGCCGCCCGATCGGTGCGTTCGGCGAACGACGGTGACAGTTGGACCAGCGCGAGCCGCACCAGGGGGTCGTCCAGCAGGCGCCGCAGTCGGCGTGCCTCGTCGGCGCGGTCGTCGGGCCGCCGCTCGGCGAGGCGTGCGGCCAGGGCCGTGACCCGCCTGTCGGCACGTGCGAGCCGGTCGGCCAGCTCTCGCAGGCGGGCCGACGAGCCTGTTGGCGCTGGCTGGATGCGGCGGCGGCCGAGCGCGCTACGCCAGCGCGACAGCTCCCTCAGCCGGTGCCGCGGGGCGTCGCCGGTACGCGCGGCGGCCACCTCCGCGGGCAGCGCGCGGGCCAACGCCTCGGCGCGCGCGGCCTCCAGCTCGCCGGCTGCGACGACCAGCTCCCGCACCGCGGCCGCCGGCTCGTCCCCGGCCAACGACGTCAGCAGGTCGATCGGGAAGCCCGCGCGGCGCAGCAGCAGGTGACGCAGCATCGTCCACCCCCCGCCCTGGGTCTGCGGCGCGGTCATAAGTGCAGGTTGATGTGGTCGAACGGACGGTTGAGCTTGGTACGCGGGCGCGGGATGAGCGCCGACAGCGCGGACCGGTCCCCCGCTTCGACCGCGTCGCGCAGCCGCGCCGCCTGGCGCGGATAGGTCAGCGCGTCGCACAGGCCGGTCAGCGCCTCGCGGCCCGGCGTGCGGTCTGCGGCCAGCGCCAACCCTACCTGGGCGAGCGCGTACTGGTACGGGTCACCGAGACGCTGGGCCGCCTCGGCGGCGCCCGCGAAGTGCTCGACCGCGACGGCGTCGACCGGTCCCCCGACCGGCCGATCCAGCGCGAGCCCACCGAGCTCCATGCCGATCGCCGCGCGGTGGAACACGTCGTCCAGCTCCTGGCAGGCCGACAGCGAATCGGCGAACCGGTCCGCTGCCCGGTCCCGGTCGCCGGTGGCCAGGGCCAGACCGGCCAGCCGGTACGAGTGGTGCTTGCGGAAGATGGTGTCCCACGCGTTACCGACGTTGGCGAAGCGCTCCCACGTGCGCAGCGCCGCCTCCGGCCGCCCGGCTCGCTCCTGCAGCACGCTGATGTTCGACACCAGGTTGATCTTCAAGTGCAGCGAGCTGGCGTCGCTCCTCCCGGCCACACGGTTCAGCGCGGCCTTCTCGTCGCGGGTCGCGCCGCCGTACCGGCCCTCGGAGAACGCGCACAGCGCGCGGACGTTGTGCAGCCAGCCGCGCTCGCGCTCGACCGTGTCGCCGTCGCCGGCGCCGTCCAGCAGGGCGAGCCCGCGCTCGGCCTCGTCACGCCCGGCCACCGGGTTGCGCATCATCTTCACCGTGGTGAGCGCGCGGTAAAGCATGGCCTGTGCGCGCAGCTCGGGGGAGACCGCCTCGTCGTCGGCGACCGCCGCGAACGCGTCCAGCGCCTGCTCGTTCTGGCGGCGGAAGCTGCGCACGATGCCGAGAACCTTGTGGAAGAACGCCCGCACGTCGACCGCCGTACGGAGCACCCCGACCTCGAACTCCACCGCGTCGAGCCAGGACGACGCGATGCCCAGGCCGCGCAGCGCGCCGGTGATCGCCGCCCCGTCCACCGCCTGCCCCGGCCGGCACAGCCGCAACCCGGTCAGCGCCGCGTAGGCCATCACCTCCAGGTCGGACTGGAAGAACCCGTGCCGGGCGACCTCGACGGCGAGCGCGACGCGGTCGAGACTCGCCGTCTGCTCGTCGGTCATCATCGCGAAATGCCGCTGCTCTACGGTGTCGACCGGTGACCCGGCCGCGTCGGGCGCCGCCGCGCGCGGCTCGTCGCGCGCCCCGCCGAGGCGGGCGAGCAGTTGATCCGGCTCGGGCGAGGGGTACCCGCGCTCGGCGAGGTACGCCGACAGCGCGCTGCGCCGGGCGAAGCCGGTCAGCTGCACCCGGTCGCCGAGACCGCGCCAGCGCACCAACTCCACCAGCCGCAGCAGCCCGCGCACCGACGGCACGTCCAGCGCGCCGGCGCCGACCAGGCGCAGGCCCACGCCGCCGTCGGCGAGCGCGCCGGCCACGCAGTCGGCCGCGGCGTGCAACGTCCGGAACGTCTGCTCGGACTCCGGATGCAGTCGCCGCTCCGACGGGGTCAACGCGAGCGCGGTGATCGTCGCGGCATGATCCGGCCCGCACCACGCCGGCATGAGCACGGCGGCCTCGGCCGGGTACTCGCCGAGGAGGCTTTTGAGGAGGCTTTTCCGGACCGGGAATCCGTACTCGTCAAGCGCTGCCAGCGCGGTGCGAAAACCGGCGAACGCGGTAGGAAAAGGCTGGCCGACTGGGACGTCGAAAATCCGCACAGCGTTCCTCCCCGTGGCGCGGCCGACGGGCGCGGGACACCAGTCAACCGCACATCTGAACGCAAGAGCCTTTACGCAAGGGCAAGCGGCGCGATCTTGTTTTCGATCTCTTCGAGTGCGAACTCGATGCCGTCCAGATCATCCAGCTCATCCAGCTCGTCCAGGTCTTCCAGCTCTTCCCCCGGCTGGGGCTGGATGAGCTCGGCCTGCTCCACCTGCTGTGTCATGAAATGCCTCCCCGTCGCGCAGTCGAACAGCCGATTCGGTGCAATCTTCATTTCCTGATCGATTCGGTGATAAATCACGCGAAGACCATCGCGCAAACGGTCACCCTTTCGCCATCCTTCCAGCACGTCAACACATTGTCAACCTGAATATAGAATTGACGTCTACTAATTTATGTCGAGTATTTTCAGATCATTTCCCGCGCTGTCGCCCTCGACGGTCTCACGGGTGGCGCCGCCGCAGAGCCAGCGCGCCGAGCCCGGCCTGGCGCACGACCAGGCCCACGGCGGTCCGGTATAGATCATCACTCGCCGGCGTGGCGACTACCGCCGCCGGGACGCTCGACCCGGCGTCCCGCTGATCCCGATCGGCACCGGGATCGAGGTCCGGAGAGCCGCGCCGACCGCCGGCGATCCAGGCCGCCGGGCCGCGATCGGCCCGGCGCAGGAGCCGGTTGACGGTCACCCGGAGACGGGCGCCGCGATCGGGTGGTGCGTGTGCGCGATGCTGCTCAGCCGTTGACGATCCAAGCCACCCAGTCGGTCACCAGCAGCCGGCCCGGCAGCACCGGCAGGCCCAACTCCTCCTGCACCTCGCGCACCACCGCCGCGCACGGCGACTCGTCCGCCTCGACCGCACCGCCCGGGATCTCCCAGTCGTCCTTGTAGGCCGGCTCGACCAGCAGCACCCGGCCACCATCGTCGGACAGCAGCACCCCGGCACCTACCCGCTTGCGCGGCAACGTGGCAGTGAAGTCGTCGTTGGTCACCGCGTCAGGCTATCCACCGGCCACATCGCCACGGCCCGGTGAAACCGTCTCTCCGGGGTGACGTGGCGGCGCCCGGGTCCACCCGCGGTGACCCCGGACGCCGACGTGATGGGCCGGGACCGGCCACCGCGGATCAGCCCTGGTAAGCGCCGATGATCTTGGTGAACTGGTACGCGGACTGGCTGACGCCACTGCACGTGTCGTCGTTCGGGTAGGCGCCCGGGCACTGCCGGTCCCGGTTGAGCGACCAGAACGTGAGCCGGGCGATGGTGTGCTGCTGCGCGTACGCCGTGATGGCCTGCATGTCGGCGAGCGTCACGGTCGCCTTCTCGTCGGTGATGCCGTTCATCGACGAGATGCCCACGTGCTTGTACGCCTCGGCGTCCGACCAGCCGTACGCGCTCTTCAGCTTGTTCTTCAGCCCGTCGGCCGCCTGGATGGTCAGCTGGCCCTGGTTGCCGCCGGTGTTGCCCCAGTCGAAGGTCATGATGCCCCAGCCGTCGACGACCAGGCCGGCGCCGGCGGCGCGCTTGATCAGCGAGTCGTCCGGGCCGCCGGTGCCGCTGCCGAGCGTGATGTAGGTGGTGATGCCCGGGTTGTTGGCCTTGATCGTCTTCAGTGCGTCGACGGTCTTCTGCTGGTCGGCCGGGGTGTTGTAGGGCGTGCCCTCGATGTCGATGTCGATGGCCTTGAGCGAGTACGCGTTGATCACCTTCTGGTACGCCGCGGCCAGCGCGGACGCGCTCGTGCAGGTGTGCTCCAGCCACGGGCCGGCGGCGCCGCCGAAGGACACCACCACGTCACCGCCGTTGGCCCGGACGGTGTTGATCGCCGCCTGGTCCGCGCCACCGGTCAGCGCACGCGAGCCGTCCCACTTGGGGTCGCAGGTGCCGCTGTTGAGGATGAACGCCATGGTGAACCACTTGACACCTGTCGTGTTGGTGACCGTGGTCAGGTTCGGCGGGTTGCCCCAGCCGGTGTAGTAGTAGGGCGCGACGGCCTTGATCCCGGGGCCGCCGGTGGACGGTGGAGGTGTGGTCGTGCCGCCACCGGTCGAGCCGAAGGTCCACTTCTGGTTGGACGTGCCGGTGCACGACCAGATCTGCAGCTTGGCGCCGTTGGCCGTGTTCTTGTCCTTGACGTCCAGGCACTTGCCGGACGCCTTGTTCACCAGGTCGCCGGCCGCGCTGAGGGTCCACTTCTGACTGGCCACCGAGTCGAAGCAGTCCCAGAGGTGCACGGCGGCGCCGTCGGTGGTGGCGTTGTTCACCACGTCCAGGCACTTGCCCTTGCCCTGCACCGAGCCGTTGTCGGCAAGCGTCCAGAGCTGGTTGCTGCTGCCGGCCGTGCAGTCCCACAGCTGCGGCAGGTTACCGTTGGCGGTGGAGCCGTCGGTGACGTCCAGGCACTTGTTGTTCAGCGCGCTCCTGAGCGTGCCGGAGCTGGCCGCGGAGGCGTTGGTGACACCGAGGACGCCGAGCGTCCCGACGGTGATCGCGCCGGTGAGGATGGCGAGGATCCGGGAGCGTTTCATGGGATGGGGGATCTCCCTTGCCGAGAGAGGGGGGTGCCCGCCCGAATTGGAAAGGCGGCTAACAATAAACGCCGTCCTGGATGTCCGCGTCAAGCCCGCGCGACGCTGTCGTTTCCGGCGTTTCCCCAGCTCAAGGCCACCTCTGCGGCTAACCGTGAATTAACCTCAAAGGCCTGGTTTCTATGAAACAACGCAGCCGTACGCCATCGGCTCACGCTTCCCGCGTGCGCGCACTGACCCAGGGTGAGACCGACGGCACCTATGTACGCGCGTACACATGTTATGTACGCTCGTACGCAGTCAACTCCTGGGGAATGGTGCCATGAACGTCCGTGCCGCGACCACCGCCACCTACGCCGCCTTCATCGGCTCCGGCTTCGCGTTCGCCAGCTGGGCCTCGCGGATCCCACAGATCCGCGACCGGCTCGCGCTCGACTCGTCGGAGCTCGGCCTGGTGCTGCTCGCCATCGCGGCCGGCTCACTGCTGGCGCTGCCGCTGTCCGGCCCGGTGGTGACGCGGATCGGCTCGTCGCGCACCGTCATCGCGATGTCCGCCCTGCTCGCCGTCGGCCTGACCACCGCCGCGCTCGGCTCGCTGGCCGGAGTGGCGCCGGTGGTGCTCGGGCTGTTCCTGCTCGGCTTCGCCAACGGCGCCTGGGACGTGGCGATGAACGTGCAGGGCACAGTGGTGGAACGCCACCTCGGCAAGTCGGTCATGTCCCGCTTCCACGCCGGCTTCAGCCTCGGCACGGTCGCCGGCGCGCTGATCGGCGCGGCCATGGTCGCCGCGCGCGTGCCGGTCGCGGCGCACCTGACAGTGGTCGCGGCGCTCGTCGTCGCGGCGGTGGCCTGGCAGGCCCGCCGGTTCGTGCCCGACCACGACCAGACCGGCCCGGCCACCGGGTCCGACACCCCGCGGGTCAGTGCGCTGGCCGCCTGGCGGGAGCCGCGCACGCTGCTGATCGGGCTGTTCGTGCTGGCGTTCGCGTTCACCGAGGGAGTCGGCAACGACTGGATCAGCGTCGCCGCGATCGACGGGCATCACGTGTCCCCCGCGCTCGGCACGCTCGCGTTCGCCGGGTTCCTGACCGCCATGACGGTCGGGAGGTGGTTCGGTCCCGGCCTGCTGGACCGCTACGGGCGTACGCCCGTGGTCCGGATCCTGGCTCTGATCGGGATCGCCGGGGTGGCGCTGTTCGTCTTCGGCCCGTCGCCGGCCTACGCCTACGCCGGGGCCCTGCTCTGGGGTCTGGGCGCGTCGCTGGGCTTCCCGGTCGGCATGAGCGCCGGCGGCGACGACCCCCGCCGGGCGGCCGCGCGGGTGAGCGTGATCGCGTCGGTCGGCTACTGCGCGTTCCTCGGCGGGCCGCCGGCGATTGGCTTCCTCGGCGACCACTACACCGTGCTGCGCGCCCTGGTCGTGGTGGCGGCGCTGCTGGCGATGGCCGTGCTGATCGCGTCCAGCGTCCGGCCGCTGCCCGGGACCGGCCTGGCCCCGGAGTCCGAGCCCCGGCTGGCGCCGGAAGCCCGCTGAGCCACCCGGTGGGCGCCCGGCCGGCGCCCACTTCGGCGCCTGCCCCCACGAGCAGCAGCTCCGCCCCCTCGGCTGGGAGCCGTCGTGGCTACCGGCGCCTCATCACCACCACCAGAGCCGGCCGCGCCTGCCCGGCTGCGGCTCTACGCGGTGCAGGTGTTGCCGTCGATCTGGCAGTCCTGCGGAGCGGCGTCGATCAGGGTCGCGCCGTTCACGCCGAACGAGATCGCCACCGATCCACCCGCCGGCACCCGCGACGTGCTGGTGTCCGGCACGAACGTCCAGGTCGACCCGCTCTGCGTGGCGGTCGCGCCGGACACGTTCGCGACCCGCAGCGTCGAGCGGGGCAGCGTCACGGTCACCGTCCATCCGTCCTTCGCCACCGGGCCGGGGTTGGCCACGGTCACTGTCATCTTGTAGCCGAGCAGGCCCGCGGTCAGCGACGAGATGCCGTACGACGCGGTCAGCGGCACCGGGCTGGTCTGGGCCGCCGGCGCCGAGGCGGACCCCGCGGGCGCGCCGGGCGCCGGCGAGCCCACCGCGCGTGCCGAGGCGGACGCCGGCCCGGGACGCGACGCCGGTGGCCCGGAGACGGCGGCCGACCTGAGCACGGACGGGGCGCCGGCCGCCGGACGTGACGGCGGGGCCGGCAGGGCGCCCGCCGGATCGGGCGGCGACGCCGGGCCACCGGGCCCGCGGACCAGGACGACCACCAGCAGGGCCGTCCCGGCGAGGGCCACGAGCACACCGGCCACCAGCACGTACCGCCCGAATCTCCGCTGTTGGCCGGGCTGCCGGACCTTGGGCGTCGGGGTGGGCCCGGACTGCAGGGCGGAGTAGAGCCGCAGCATCCCGTCGAGGACCACCACGGACAGCGATCGCCGCCGCCGGGTCGGCGTGTCGTTCATTCGGTTCCTCGCAGAAATCAGGACGGAAGCGGTCAGCCAGGACGGAAGCGGTCGACAGGACGGGGACAGTCGATCAGGACGAGAGCGGCCGATCACGAGAAGAGCAGCCGTTGCGAACGTGAACAGTAGGGCAGGACACGCCCGGCAGGAAAGTCACAACGAGTTCAGCCCACTGAGCAGCCGGTCCAGCATGTCCGGCGACGCGTCCCGCCGCCGCACCTCGATCAGGCCGGCATCGCGCAGCTCTCCGAGCAGCAGCCGGGCCGGCCCGAGCGGCAGCGCCAGATGCGCCGCGATCTCGGAGAGCGCGATCGGCTGCCCGGCCAGCCGCAGCGCCCGCATCTGGTCGGGGGAGAGCCCGTCCGGCTCCACGGCCTCGGGGACACGCTGGACGATGGCGCTCAGCTCCAGGCCGTCGCGCAGCACGGGCGCGCCGCCACCGGCCCGCGCGTAGAGACGGACCAGCGGCCCCGCGTCGTCGTCGTACCAGGCCTCGTCGGACAGGCTCATCAGCCGATCACCGGTTCCAGGTCGTGCAGCGTGGTGTCGTCGTCGGCGGAGAGCGTGCCGATCAGCGCGGCCGGTACGAGCACCTCGGCGACCAGGCCGACGTCCGGCCCGTTGCGCAGGGACACCGCGATGCCGCCGCGCGTCGCGAACCGGCCGGCCGCGTAGAGGCCCCACCAGGTGCCCCCGGCGGGCGGCGTGGAGTCGGTCATCACCCGGGCCGCGGTGGCCAGGTCGTCCTCGGTCATGCCGGGCCCGACGTCGGTGACCGTGATCCGGTAGCCGTCCGCGACGCGCTCGCCGGCCACCCGCACCCGGGTCTCGGCCGGCGCGAACGTGGCGGCGTTCTCGATCAGCTCGGCGAGCAGGTGCATCAGGTCGGTCACCGCGGCGCCGGCCAGCGCGGCCGGCTCGATCCGGGCGGTGGAGACCCGGCCGTACTCGCTGATCTCGGACGCCGCCGCCCGGACCACCTCGGCCAGCGGCACCGGCTTGTGCCAGCGGCGGCCCGGGGTGCCGCCGGTCAGCGTGATCGCCTTCTCCAGGTTGCGCCGCAGCCGGTTGGCCAGGTGGTCGGCGCGGAAGATCTCGCCGAGCGTGTCGTCGTCCGACTCGCGCCGCGCCAGCGTGTCCAACAGCCGCAGCTGCCGGTGCACCAGGCTCTGGTTGCGCCGCTCCAGATCGCGCAGCAGCGGGTCGAGGCCGGTGTCGCGGACCTCCACCGCGCGCACCGTGGCCGCCTTCCGGCTGGTCGCGCCGGCCGAGCCGGCCCGCCACGCCATCAGCAGCACGCCGAGGACCGCGATCAGGCCCACCCCGCCGACCACGCCGGCCCGCACGACGGTGAGCACGGCGTGCCCGGTCCCCGCCTCGGCCGCCGCCTCGGTCCGGCTGTGCTGCAGCGCCCAGAGATCGGTGTTGACCCGGTTGTAGGCCGCGGACCAGGCGGCCGCGCCGTTCCTGCCGGTGAGCACCGCGTTCTCGGCCGCGTCCAGCTCCTTGTCGGTGGTGGGGAACAGTTCGCGCCGCGCCCCGGCCAGGGTGGTCAGTCGCACCCGGTCGTTCTCGGACAGCTTCGGCTGCGCGGACATCGCCGCGAGCAGCGCGTCCTCCTCGGCCAGCAGTTCCCGGGAGCGGCTGAGCGCCGACAGCGCGGCCGCCTGGTCGCCCACCTGGTCGGCGTACACGGTCGGGGTCCGCAGCCCGTCCGGGTCGATCAGCGCGGTGTACGCGTCGGCGGCCCGCACCCCGGCGAGTTGCCCCGACTCGACCTGCGAGCGGATCGCGGGCAGCTGCTCGGTCCGGGCGAGCAGCGCGTCGGCCTGCCGGGTAGCGTCGGAGCCGGACAGCCGCCGGGTCCAGCCGTCCCGGGCCGCCCGCAGGTCCCGCCGGGCCTGGTCGGTGTGCACCCGCTGGGCGGCCATCTTGCTTGCCGACTCGGGCGCGACGGAGAGCCGGCGCTCGCTCTCCAGGGACAGCACGAGCGTGCCGGCCGGTCCCCCGATGTCGCTCGCCGTGCTCCGTGCCGAGGTCACCCGCAGCGCCTCGGCGAAGGCGGGCACGGCTGCGGCCGCCCAGAGGGCGGCCAGCAGCACCAGGCCGACGATGACTTTCGTACGGGTGCTCAACGCACGCCCTCCGCATCGGTCAAGGCACGCAGCCGGGTCAGCAGTTCCTGCCTGCCGGTGACGCCGAGGCGCTGCCGGATCCGGGCCATGTGGTGCTCCACTGTCTTGGCCGAGAGGTAGAGCCGCTCGGCGATCTGCTTGTAGGTGAGTCCTTCCACGACCAGCGCCGCGACCTCGAGCTCGCGGTCGCTGAGCGACTGCGGGTCCCGGGTGTCCGGAGCCGGCCCGCCCACCCGTTCGCGCAGCACCCGGGCGCAGTCCAGGAGGAGCGTCATCGCCTTGCGGTCGGTGGTGCGGATGGCCGCCTGCCCGGCCAGGCGCGCGCCGTCGCCGATCAGGCCGAGCCCGCTGAGCCCGTGCGCCGCGGCCACCACCGCGCCGGGTTCGGCCCGCCCGGCCAGCACGTCCAGCCACTGGACGGCGGCGGCCGCCAGCGCCGCGGTGTACGGGCTGAATCCTCGCACCTCCTCCAGCGCCTCCAGGTGCCGGGTGGCCAGTTCCCGGTCCTCGGCGAGCACCGCGGCGTCCAGCCGGCTCCAGTGCAGCGGCGCGCTCCACAGCGGCGGGTTCCCGAGCGCGTCCAGCAGCCGGTCGGCGTCGGCCAGGTGTCCGGCGACCCGGTGCTGCTCGCCGAGCCGGGCCGCGGCCACCGTCAGCTCGCCCAACGGCAGCAGCGTGAACAGGTCGACCGGCTGCCCGATCAGCGCGTGGCAGGCGTCCGGCCAGCAGCTGCGCAGCCCGACCAGGTCACCGGCGCGGCGGCTGAGCCCGGCCTGCAGCGCGCGGGCGAAGAGCCGGTCCCGGCCGGGGCGCCCGTCCGGGACCGGGGCGGCGTGTCCCCGCTGCATCAGCACCCAGGCCTGCAGCAGCCGGTGCCGCCCGGCCAGCAGCGCGCCGCCGGTGCCGGCCTGCACGGCCCGGGCCAGCAGCGCGTCGGCGGTGTCCAGCTCGGCGCAGTGCAGGGCGATCGTCGCGCCCAGCGCCGCGGGGGTGTCCGGCAGCAGCACGGTGGGCCCGGCCGGTTCGATCGTCGTGGCCGCCTGCACCAGCGCGGAGAGCGCGGCGGTGGGGGTGCCGCCGACCGATTCGGCCATGCCCCGGGCCATCAGCGCCGCGGCTGAGCTGAGCAGCGTCGGCGGCCCGGCCGGGGCGGGGTCCGGCAGGGCGGCCCCGGCCGGCTGTCCGGTGCCGATCAGCGCCACCGTGCCGAAGCCGGCCGCGATCACCGACGGCGCCCACTGGTAGAGCGCGGCCGCCTGGGCGGTCTGGCCGCGCTGGGTGAGCACGGCGGCCGCCACGTACGCGGCTTCGGCCCGCTGCTGCCCGGTGCCCGCGGCCAGCGCCTGGTCGGCCAGCCGGGACGCCTCGTCGAGGTCCCCGGCGAGCGCGGTGGCCAGCGCGCGCCGCGAGGCGGTGCCCCGGCCGGCCCCGGCGGCCGCGGCGAACAGCTCGGCGGCCAGCCGCGGGTCGTCGCCGAGCGCCTCCTCGCCGGCCGCCTCGTAGACCTCGCCGAGTCCGCCGCCGGCGGCGCCGGCCACCAGGCCGCCGCCGTCCCGCAGCAGCGGTCGGACCAGCGGCAGCACCGGGCCGCCCCGGGCCAGTTGCAGCGCGGCCAGCCGCTGCCGCACGTCGATGCGGTGCCCGATCGGGCCGAGCGCGGCGATGGCGCGCCGGGCCAGCGGGAGCAGCGTGCCGTCGGCGGCCAGCAGGCCTGTCGCGCGGCCGGCGTCGACCAGTTCGGCGACCGTCTCGGCGTCCCGGTCGAGCAGGGCCGCCACCAGGTCGAAGGAGAGCCCGGCGCCGGCCTCGGCGGCCAGCAGCAGGGTTCGTACGTCCGGTTCGAGCTCGTCCAGATCGGACGCGAAACCGGCGAGCGCGGCGAGCGGGATCCGGGCCGCGGCCGCGTCGGCCGGGGTGAGCGCGGCGGCCACCCGGGCGACGTGGCGGGGCACTCCCCCGGTCTCCTCGGTGACCACGGAGACCAGGTCCGGCGAGGCGCCGGCGAGCCGCTCGCGGACCTGCTCGGCGCTCATCGCGGGCAGCCGCACCGGGCGCCGGGCCCGGGTCAGCAGACCGATCAGCCCGGACAGGCCGTCCGGGCGGGGCCACGGACGGTAGGCGACGACGATCCGGGCGCCGGGGCGTTCCGCGTACCGCCGCAAGCCCTTGATCCGATCCGGATCCAGCCGATGCGCGTCGTCGGCCAGCAGCACCTGCCCGGCCGCGTCGCCGGTGGCCTGCCACGGCGTCACCACGGTGATCCCGGCCGCCTGCCACACCCGCGCCAGCTGGCGCAGCAGCTCGGTCTTGCCGTAGCCGCCGGGCGCGCCGACCGCGGCCTGCAGCGGGGCGGACGGGTCCGCGGCGACCTCGGCGAGCAGCTGCCCGGGTGATCCGGCGGAGAAGGCGGTCAGCACGGGCGCGCTCATCGATTGTCCGCCCGGACGGCGGCGACCGCGACCGGCGGGCGCGGCGGGCGGTTGGCCCCGGACCGGCCGGCGCCGAGCTGCGGCCACGCGTCGGTGGGCGGCGCGGCCACCGACGCCACCTCGGGCGGCTCGGCGACCACCAGGTCGTCCTCCGGCGCGGCGAGCCGGCGCGGCTGCGGCCGCACGGCGAGCGCGGCGCCGGCGGCCACCGTCATCGCCGGATCCTGGTCGCGCAGCACCGGCACCGGGAAGGCCGCCGAGAGCAGATCAGACACATGCGGATGTACGGCTGCGGAACCCCCGGCGATCAACACCGCGGAAAGATCACTTGGCGCGACCCCGCAGGCGCGCACGGTGTGCACCGCGAGGTCGACCGTGGGCAGCAGGATCTCCCGGGCCTCGGCCGGCGCCGCGCCCTCCACGTCGAAGCCCGCGACCTCCTCGAACTCGAAGCCGCCGAGCAGTTCCAGCCGGCCCGGCCCGTGCGGCGCGGCCACCGTCACCTCGCACGTCGAACCCCCGATCCGGTACGCCAGCAGGATCCCACCGACGGCCGGCACGCGCCCCGCGGCCTGGTGGCTCTCCACCACCGCGCGGGCCCGGGTGACCAGCGCGGTCTGCGGCAGGTCGGCCTCGCCGAGCGCCGAGTGCACCAGATGCAGCCGCCCGGTGCCCCAGCCGGACGGGTAGGCCAGCGCGATCCGCTCGGGCGGCTCGCCGAACTGCTGCCAGACCCGGTCCACCACCCAGCGGGCCATCGCGGCGACCAGCCCGTGCGCCGGGAACCGGTCGCCGCCGAACAACATCGGCGTGCTGTCGCCGACCCGGTGCAGGTAGCCGCCGACCGCGTGCCCGGCGGACGGCCGGCCGAGGTCGCCGGGCACCACGTCACCCTCCGGGGTCATCGCCAGCGCCGACGACACGGTCCGCGCGCGCATGCCCAGCGTGACCGGCTCCGGCGGGCCCCAGCCACGGCCGGGCCCGTCGGCGCGCCGGCAGACGGCCGCCTTGGTGCTGCCGGCTCCGATGTCGATCCCCAGGACGTAGGGCACGTCGTCACTCCATCCATCACCAGTGGTCCAGGTGAGTCGTGACGTTCGTACCAGATGCCGAGCCCGGATCGTCCCCCAAATATCGGGGCCGTCGATCCCCTAATCCCCTAATCAGGTATTGCCGGAAAGCACCGATGCCCGGCGCCGCGACCGGCCGTACGGTGTGCTGCATTGCCGGATCCGGCAACCGCGAACCGGAACCTTGAAGGGGCCTCATGGACTCGTTCCCGACGTTGCAGGAGTTCGTCCTCAACCTGATCTACGACCCGTCCGCCCGCTCGGCGTTCGAGCTCGACCCGGAGTCGGCGCTGCACGCGGCCGGCCTGGGCGACATCACCGCCGCCGACGTGCAGCAGGTGATCCCGCTGGTGGTCGACTCGGCGCCGGTGACCGGCCTGCCCGGCCTCACCGGGCTGACCGGCCTGACCGGGGTCGCCGACGACCTGACGACCGGGGTGGCGAACCTCGACGTGGCCGGCGCGGTGTCGCACCTGCAGGCGATCACCTCGCAGGTCGCGCTCACCCCGGCGGCGCACCTGAACGCCGAGGTCGGCGGCGGCCTCAGCGTGAACGTCGCGGCGCTGGGCCTGGCCGGCGACAGCACTGTGGACACCTCGTTCACGCTGACCGGGATCGGCCAGGATCCCGCGCAGCACCTGGACAGCCACGTGGTAACCGACACCCACGCGGTCACCGGCACGCACGTCGACACCTCGGTGGTCAGCCCGGTCGAGCACGTCGTCACCGGTGTGGCGCCCGCGGTCGGCCTGGACACGTCGGTCCCCGGCACGACCGGCCTGCTCGACAGCGGACTGGACACGATCGGCGACCTTCCGTCGCAGGCTCCCCTCGATCATGTCCCCGGCCTTGACGTGCCCGGCCTCGGCGGTGCAACCTCTTCGATCGGATCGGTGATCACGCCGGATCTGGGACACGACCTGACGCACGACCCGGTCGGTACCGTGCACGACACCGTCGGTGGCGTGACCGGCACCGTCAGTGGCGTGACCGGCGCCGCCGGCGACGTGCTGCGCGGGGTGACCCACCCGGCGGGCGAGACCGTCCAGGAGCCCTCGCACGGGCTGCTGGGGGATCTCCACCTGTAGGGACGGCCAAGAGACGGAGCTGGCGCGAATGACGAACTGGGAGGCCGGACCCACGGCCTATGCGGGTCCGGCCTCCCTCGCCCCGCCGCCTCGGGTTCCGTCCCCCCGGACGGAACCCGATCCGCTGCGGACGACCGGGGGCCTGCTCTGGCTCGACGTGCTCGACGCCACGATCCGGGCGTGCCACCAACACGGCCGGTCCGAGATGGCCGAGTGGCTGTCCCGGCGCCGGGCCCAGTTGCTGCACCCGGAGCTGCGGGTGCTGGTCGTCGGCGCCGCCCAGCAGGGCAAGAGCCAGCTTATCAACGCGCTGATCAACGCCGAGGTGTGCGGTGCCGGCGTGCCGACAGTGGTGCGCAACGCCGCGTCCCCCGGCGCGCACCTGATCCGGCGCGGCTCGCCGGACGCCGACTGGACCGCCGAGGTGGGCCTGCAGGACCGCATCCCGCTCGCCCTGGACGCGCTCGGCCCGGCGATCGGTGAGGCGGCGGCCCGGCTCCCGGCCGGCGCGCCGGTGCACGCCGAGGTGCACGTGCCCCGCTCGCTGCTGGCCGGGGGCCTGGTGCTGATCGACACCCCGCCGCTGCCCGGTCTTCCCGGCCCGGCCGACCGGGCGGTCCGCACGGTCAGCGACCTGGCCACCTCGGCCGGCGCCGACCTGGTCGTCTACGCCTGCGAGGCGGGCCGCGGACTCACCGACCAGGAGCTCGGGGTGCTGCGCGGCCTGGCCCGCTTCTTCCCCGGGCTGCTGGTGGTCTTCACCAAGACCGACTACGCCGTCGACTGGCGGCGCCATCTGGCCGACAACCGGACCCGGCTGACCCGGGCCGGCGTGCCGGCCGCCACCACCGCGGTCTCCGCCACGCTGCGCCTGCACGCCCTGCGGGCCGGGGACGCCACGCTCAACGCCGAGTCCGGGTTCCCGGAGCTGGTCACCCACCTGCAGCGGATGGTCGCCGCCAAACCGGACGAGCTGGCCCGCCAGACGGTCAGCCGGCTCGGCCGGGTCGCGCTGGAGGATCTGGCCGGCCCGCTGCGCGAGCAGCTGACCGCCCAGCGCGACGCCGGGGTGCCGGACGCCGTCGCCCGGCTGCACGCCACCCAGCGCCGCCTCGACGACCTGCGCAAATGCGCGGTCCGCTGGCAGAACACGCTGTCCGACGAGATCGGCGACCTGATGTCCGACGTGGAGCACGATCTGCGCGAGCGCACCAAGGCGGTGCTCGCGCAGGCCGAGGAGTTCTTCGCCGACGCCGACCCGGCGAAGATCTGGGACGAGTTCGAGCCGTGGCTGCGCCGGTCTCTGCAGGAGCTCGCCGAAACCAGCACCAGCTGGCTGGCCGAGCGCACCGAGTGGATGGCGCACCAGGTGGCCGGCCAGTTCCCGGCCGAGGCCGGCGAGGTGCTACCGCCGCCCGCGCTGGTCGCGGCCGGGGACGGTTTCGACGACGCGGTGCCCGGGCTGGACGCGCCGCCGGTCGCCAAGTTCGGGCCAGGGCAGAAGCTGTTCATCGGCCTGCGCGGGTCGTACGGCGGTGTGGTGATGTTCGGCCTGGTCACCAGCCTCGCCGGGATGTCGCTGATCAACCCGATCTCGATCAGCGGCGGCGCGATCTTCGGCGGCAAGACCATCCGGGACGAGAGCAAGCAGCTGCTCAAGAAGCGGCAGGCGGAGGCGAAGGCCCTGGTGGCACGGCACGTCGACGACGTCTTCGCGCGCCTCAACAAGGAGGCCCGGGACTCGGTGCGCCGGGTGCAGCGGGCCCTGCGCGACCACTTCACCGCGGTGACCGAGGACCTGCAGGAGACGATCATGGACTCGCTGCGCAACGCCAAGGCCGCCGCCGACCAGGACGCCGCCGCCCGCGAACAGCACGGCCGCCGGATCCAGCAGGAGATCACGGCCCTCGCCCAGCTGCACTCCCAGGCGCTGGCCCTGGGCGGGCGCGCGTGATCGACGACGAGGAGCTGGAGCAGCGCACGTACCAGCTGCTCAACGAGGCGGCGCACGTCTACCGGTCGGTGCCGCCGGCCGCGGCGCTGCTGCGCGCCACCCTCGACCGGCTGGCCGACCCGTTACGGCTGGCCGTCGCCGGTCCGCCCCGCTCGGGCAAGTCGACACTGGTGAACGCCCTGATCGGGGAGGAACTGGCGCCGGTCGAGGTGCCCGGCGAGCAGCCCGGCACGGTGGCCTACCGGGACGCCACCGAGCCGCGCGCGTGGTGGCACGACGCCGAGATCCCGGTGGTCCGTACCGCGAACGGCCTGCGCCTGACGCCGGACGCCCGGCATGCCGGGCGTCCGGGCGGCGCCCACCGCGCGGTGATCGAGTGGCCCAGCCGCGTGCTGCGCCGCACCGAGCTGATCGACACGCGCCTGCCGCTGCCGCAGGCCGTGCGGGAGGCGGACGCGATCCTCTACGTCACCCCCCAGCTCGGCGAGGCCGAGCTGCAGACCTTGCAGACCACGATCGACGTACGGGGTCAGCTCGCGTCCCCGGTGAACGTGATGGTCGTGCTCTCCCGCGCGGACGCCACCGGTGGGGGCCGGGCCGACGCGCTGCTGGCCGCCAAGCAGGCCGCCCGGCGCCGCCGCCGCGAGCCGCGGACCGGGGCGCTCTGTCAGGACCTGGTGGCGGTGTCACCGCTGATCGCGGCGACCGCCCGGACGCTGGGTGCTGACGAGTTCCAGGTGATCGCCGCCCTCGCCGCGCTGCCCAGGGCGGAGTCCGAGCCGCACCTGCTCTCCACCGACCGGTTCACCGCGGCCGGCGCCCTGCACCCGGTCGACGCCCAGCGTCGCGTCCGCCTCCTGCAGCGTCTGGGCCTCGGCGGGATCCGGCTCGCGCTCACCCTGACCCGCACCGGCTGCGACACCGCTGCCGTGCTGGCCGAGCGGTTGCAGGAGCACAGCGGCCTCAAGGACCTGCAGTCGTCGATCGCCGGGCTCTTCACCGCCCGCCGGGCCGTGCTGCGCGCCCGGTCGGCGCTGGCGACGCTCGACCACCTGCTGCGCACCCGCCGGGTGCCGCCGGCCGCGCGCCTGCTGGCCGACCTGGAGCTGCTGGTCGCCGAGGCGCACGACCTACGGGAGCTGCGCCTGCTCGCCGCGCTGCGCTCCGGCCGGGTCAATCTGCCGCGCGAGCACGCGGCCGACGCCCGGCAGCTGCTCGGCGGCTCCGGCACCAGCGTCGGCGAGCGGCTCGGCATGTCCCCGGACGCGACCGCCGACGAGACCTGGTCCGCGGCGCGTGCCGCGGCCGGCCGGTGGCAGGAGCTGGCTCACGGACGTACGTTGCCGCCGGCCCAGCGCCGCGCGGCGGAGGTCGTGCTGCGCAGCTGCGACCTGATCGCCGGTCGCCTGGACCGGCTGCCCGCCTGACCGGGGCGTGCGGGGACCTGCCGTGCCCCCGGCAGGTTCCCACACCGCTCCATCCTCCACCGACGCCCCGCCCGCATGTCCATTGTGTTCATTGTGGTCCTACGGGTCGCAGGCGCGCAGCGCGCTCCAGCCGAGCATCCCGGTGACGTTCTCGAACTTGTCGCCCACCGCCACCCCGGAATCGGTGACCCGATAGTCGTAGAGGGCGAAGTCGTGGTCGCTGTTGCGCATCTTGAGGACGTTGACCGCCCGGCCGATCTCCGACCGCAGCTCGATGTAGCGTATCTGGATCACGTTGTGGAACAGGAACATCAGGCCGGCCAGCGGTTCGTCCATGGGCCCGATGGTCCGGGTCTCGCTGGTGACCCAGAGCGAGGCCCCGGCGGTGCGGATCAGGCCGAGCAGGCTGCGCAGGTAGGCGGGGAACCGTTCCGCCTCGCGGGCGGTGAAGGCCATCTCGGCCAGGCTGTCGATCACGATCCGGGTGGTGGCGCCGCCGCTCACGCCGCGCCGGGCGGTCGCGGCCAGCCCGTCCAGGTCGAGGTTGCCCACCGGCACGTGCGAGAGCACCAGCCGGCCGGCGGCGCGGGCGGAGCCGAAGTCCCAGCCGAGCCGGTCGGCCATGCCGAGCAACTCGGCCTCGGTGTCCTGGAAGCTGATGTAGAGGCACCGCTCGCCGCGGGCCAGCCCCTCGGCGACGAACTGCAGGCAGCCGAGGGTCTTGCCGACGCCGGACGGGCCGAGGAGCAGGGTGGCGTCGCTGCGCGGCACCCCGCCGCCCATCAGCTCGTCGAGACCGCTGATCCCGGTCGGGATCCGGCCCCGCTCCGGGACGACCTCCTCGGGCAGCATCGACTCGATCCTCGCCAGCACCCGCACGCCGTCGCGGGTGATGTGCACGGTGTGCGTGCCCTGCAGGTGCGACGTGCCACGCATCTTCACCACCCGCAGTCCACGCCTGTCGACCGGCTCGCGGGCCTGGTAGCTCAGCTGGACTATCCCGTCGGCCAGGGTGAACTCGGCGAAGGTCCGGGCCTCCTCCTCGGTGTACTCGCCGAGCAGCAGCAGCACCGCCCCGCTGTGCGCGACCTTGCTGGTCAGGTCGTACAGCGCGATCCGCAGGTCGCGCTCGCCGACGAAGTCGCGCAGCGTCTTCGTGCTGTCGATGACCACCAGCGCCGGCTCGTCCTCGAACGCCTTGCGGACCACCTCGTCGATCATCGGCAGCAGGTCCGGCCCGCCGCCGCGCAGGATGTCCCCCAGATGCACGTACTCCACCCGGGGCCCCAGGTGCCCGGGGGTGAAGAAGGTGAACTCGCGCAGGTGCTCGACCAGCTTGGAGTGCGACTCCGACCAGGTCGTGTAATAGACGGCCCGCCGGTCGGCGCCGGCGACGGCGAAACAGAGCTGCTGCCCCAGGATGGTCTTGCCGGATCCCGGCGGCCCGGCGACGACGACCACGGAGCCCGGCTCCAGGCCGCCGCCGAGCACCAGGTCGAGGTCCGCTTGCCCGGTCGACAGTCGGCTCACCGCCCACCACGCCCCTCCGGTAGCAGGTTCTCGGCCGCCGCGAGCAGGTCCCGGCTGCGCGAGGGCTTGGCGATCACGGCGTCGGCCCCGGCGGCCTGCTCCCAGTCCCCGCTGACCACCAGGATCGGGATGGCCGCCGTGGCCGGGTCGGCGCGCAGCCGCTTGATCAGCTCGATCCCGTCCATCACCGGCATCATCAGGTCGGTGACCACGAGGTCCGGCGGTGACTCGCGGACGGCCTCCAGCGCGGCCGCCCCGTCCCCCGCCTCGGTCACGTGGTGCCCGGCGCGGCTCAGGACGCGCCGGTGCAGGAACCGCAGGTCCGGCTCGTCGTCGACCACCAAGACCCTCGCCATCGCCCCGTCCGCTCGGCGAGAGGACCGCGGGTGAAGCGGCCCGTTACCTCTTGAACCCTATCCGCCCGGTACGCCCGTGACGCGCCTTTGACCGAGCCCGGGCCGTCCCGCCGTCCGGATCCGCGCTCTCGGCGCCGGGCCGCGCATCGACCGGCCAGTAAGGTCTGGCGCATGCTGGAGACACAACGTGAACCCGTGCCCCGCGCCGACGGCGGAGAGCTGGACACCGCGCTGGCGTTCCTCGCCTTCGCGCGGTCCTGCGTCCTGAAGAAGGTCGACGGCCTGGACGAGGAGCAGCTGCGCCGGCGCCTCGTGGTGTCCGACACCACCCTGCTGGGGCTGGTGCGGCACCTGACCGACACCGAGCGGTACTGGTTCGGCTACACGCTCGCCGGCGACGACCGCTGGGCCGGCGTCGACTTCGGCATGGTGGTCCCGGCGGACCGGTCCCCCGCGGAGGTCGTCGCCGACTACCGGACGGCGATCGCGGAGAGCGACGCGCACATCCACGCCGCCGGGGACCCCGAGGCCCGCACCGCCCGCCCGGTGCACGACGAGCCGCGGACGCTGCGCTGGGTGCTCGCGCACGCGACGAGTGAGACCGTCCGGCACGCCGGGCACGCCGACATCCTGCGGGAGTTGATCGACGGGGTGACCGGGCGGTGATCAGTGCCGGCGCCACTGGAGCATCGCGGCGGTGGCGTCGTCGCGGAGCTCGCCCTGTTCGTACGAGACGATGGTCTGGATCAATTGCCGCATCATCTCCGGCGCCGGGGTGTCCCGGCGCATCGCGTCCCGGAAGAATGCGCTCAGTCTCGCGGCGCCGAAAAGCATTCCCGACGCGTCCCGCGCCTCGGTGATGCCGTCGGTGTAGAGGACCAGCGTGTCGCCCGGCTCCAGCTGGCGCCGCACGACGCGCGGCGGGCGGTTCAGCATGTGCCCGAGGCCGAGCGGCAGCGTGCCGGGGGTGGGCAGCGGCGGCAACGCCTGATCGCCGCGCAGGAACAGCTCGGCCGGATGGCCGGCGCTGATCCGCTGGTACGAACCGGTCGCCAGGTCCAGCTCGGCCAGCAGCGCGGTGACGAACGAGCCCGGGTACTGCGCGCGGACCCACTTGTCGATGGAGCGGCAGGTGTCGAGCAGGGACAGGCCGGAGCGGCGGGCGTTGCGGTAGGTGTTGAGCGCCAGCGTCGTCAACGCGCTGGCGCCGATCCCGTGGCCTACCGTGTCGAAGAGCGCGACGTGCAGGGTCTCCCCGTTGGCGGCGTAGTCGAACGCGTCGCCGCCGACCTCGTAGCAGGGCTCCAGCACGGCGGTGACCACGGTGCCGTCGACCGCGAAGGTGAGCGGCGGCAGCTGGTTCCAGATGATCTCGGCGGCGAGCTGCATGGGCATCCGGCGGCGGGTGTGCTCGACCGCGTCGCCGTAGAACCGCCGGCTGGCGATCAGTTCGGCGATCAGGGCGGCGATCACCGCGAGGTCGTCGCGTGCCGACTCCCCCGGGTACGCGGTGCAGCGCAGCTCCAGCACGCCGAGCCGTTCGGCCCCGTGCAGCAGGGGCAGCCACAGCGTCCCCCCGCCGGCCTCGCCGAGCCACTGCGGCGCGGCGCTGGTGAACGCGCGCCCGGCGGGCGTGTCCTCCACGGCGAACGAGACGGTGGTGTCCACCCTGGAGCGGCGCAGCGGGTGCAGCGCGAGCTGGCCGTAGTCGACCAGCAGCACGGTGGCGGTCTCCGCGTCGAGCAGGGGCGCGGCCGCGGCCAGCACGTCCGGCAGGTCCTCGGCGCGGCCGCGGTGCCGCAGGTCCATCAGCCGCCGCACGGCCTCCATCGACGCGAGCATCGCCCCATCTTCCAACCCCGGGGGCGGGCACGCCGCCACCGGGGTACGCCGGATCGGCCGGCCCGGCGCCGGACAACGTGAAATTATTGTCGATCATGAATGGAAAAGATTAATTCAGGACACCGTCGGGATGCTCCCGGACGATACAGTTCTGGGTTATGCGAGCGAACGCCGATCCGCGCGGACGATCCACACTGCCGGTGCGATTGTCCCTCGCTTTGCTCGTCGCGTTCGCGCTCTCCGCCTGTTCCAGCGGAAATGACGATCAGAAATCCGCCGAGGCGCTGGCCTGCCTCTCCTACGGCGACGAGGGCCGGGTGGCCGACGCCGCGGTGCTCGCCGGCCTGGCCTCGCCCGGCACGTCGCCGGGCACCGTGCGGGTCGGCGGTCGCGACGAGTCCCCGCGGGTCTGGCGCAGCAGCAATCCCACGCCGTTCGCGTCGGCGTGCGCCATCGTGGTGTCGGCGAACAAACTGGACGCCGGCTCCTCGGAGGGAGCATCGTCCGGCGGTTCGATCTGGACGGTGCTCTGGCCGCTCGTGGCCGGCGCGGCGCTCACCCTGGTGACGACGTTCGCCACCACCGGCTGGAGCCAGCGCATGGCCGAGGCCCGGCGGCACTCGGCCGCGCTGCGCGCCGCGGCCGCCGACTACGCCGCCGAGGTGGACCTGTTCATGGCGGCGGCCACCAACCCGGACCAGCCGGAGCCGGCCGAGGGCGAGCTCGGCGCGCGCCGCCGCAAGCTGCGGCAGGTGCTGGACGAGACGCCCCGCCCGCTGCGCATCGACGCGCCGGCCACCGCCGGCCGGCTGCTGGGGGACGGCCCGATCGGGCGCGATCTCGCGTCCGGCTGGTCGGGCCGGGAGGTGCGGTCCCGGACGAGCCCGCGCGCGACGGCCGTCGACGCCGCGGTGACCCAGCTGCGATCGGCGGTCGTCGCGATCACCACGGCGCAGGAGCGGCCGCTGCGCGCCGCCGCGCGCCGGCTTCTGACCACGACCCGGGCGACGCCACGCCCGCGGAAGGCCACCATCTGAGGGGAGAGCCGGTGACGCCGGAAGAACCACCCAGGAATCCGTTCCGGAACACCGGGGCCCTGCGGCCTTGGGAGGACGAGAGCGCCGACGAGCAGCTGTACGTCGCGGTCGACCACACGCTCGAACAGTTCCGCCGATTCGTCGCCTATCTGTCCGATCCACCCCGTGACATCCGGTCCCGCGGCCGGCTCATCGTGGTGACCGGCGGCCGGGGCTCCGGCAAGACCTCCCTGATCCACCGATGCGTGAATCACGTGAAGAACAAGGTGCCCGGCGGAAAGCTGAAGATTGTCGACGTCACGCGTCATCAGCGGCTCCGGAATCGCGGACCGGAGGGTTCGGGTCCGGACAATTTTCAGGACAACTATTTCGATCGTCTCACTCATCATGTGCTGACCGAGATGAACGGTCTCTCCGAGCGTTACACCGATCCCGGATCGAACATCGGCCCGGCCGCCTCGGCGTACTCCCGGCTGGCCTCGAGCCTGCGCCGGGAGGGCGATCTGGCGGCGATCCTGCTGCCCGCCTTCCTCGACCAGGTGAGCAGCCCGTCGGACACCACGGACGCGGAGGCCGAGGCCGGCGCCGAGGCGGGCGAGCTGATCGAGCACCCGGTCGAGTCGTACATGCAATTCCGGAACAAGGGAATCATCTTCTTCGCGGAGAGCCGGAATCCGGTGGCGATGGCCGCCTGGTACAAGGATCTGGACGCCGACGCGCAGGCCGAAACCATCGTTCTGACGCTGGGCCCGCTCAAACCCGGCGACGGCTGGCGGTTCGCGCGGGAACGGCTCAAGGATGTCACCGACCAGCGTGTTCCCATCGTCCGCGAGGAGACGATGACGAACCTGCTGGCAAATGGCCGATCGATGACTTTGAGCCATCTCGGCCAACTTTGCTCCGAACTCTGGAATGCGGCGATTGCACGAGGCAGTCTGGAAATAACTGATGAGGATATCGCCCGGTTCTACGAACGACAGGCCGATACCCTGCAACGCCGCCCACGGCCGGACGACGTGGTCCGGAGCCGCCCGGTGGAGCGGCGGGACGACGAGACGACGGACGAGGCCGATGCGTTAGAGGACGAGACCGATGACGAATGACAAGGCGCCGCCCCGCACCGTGCCCGGCGGAGTGAATCCGTACCTGCCGACTCCTGTCGCCCGGGTGAGCGACTCCGGCCGCAGGGTGGTCACCGTCTCGACGAAGGCGGTGCGCAGCGCGTACGCCTTCCTCGACCCCTACCTGGCCGGCACGGCGCAGCCCGGCCGGGTGATGACGATCGTGGGAGACTTCGGCACCGGCAAGAGCCACCTGGCGATCGCCCTGCTGAGACGGGCTCAGCAGTCGGCCTCGCCACCACCGGACACGGTCTATCTGGACGCGCCGAACGGCTCGTTCGCCGACCTCTACCGGCGGTTCGTCGGCCACCTGAACCGGATGAGTCTGACCGAGCTGCTGCGCGACTACTACGCGGAGATAGTCGCCGACGAGGTGGCCGGCCTGGCGCACACCGGCCGGATCGTCGAGCTGCTGCGCTCGGGTGACATCGATCCGGTGGCGGTGGTGCACGAGCTGCACCTGCCGGACAACGATCTGCTCCGGCGCCAGCAGGACGAGCTGATCCGGATCACCGGCGACAACGACCTCGGCACGGCGCTGACGCTGCTGCTGGAGCCGTCGACGGACGCGGTGGTGTGGGACTGGCTGACCGGCAATCCGCCGCACGAGTTCCTGCAGGAGCGGGGCATCCTGCGGGCCATCGCCAGCGACGGCCCGGCGGTGCACGCGCTGCTGGCGATCGCCCGGCTGTACCGGGAGCGCAACCGCCGGTTCGTCGTGGTGATCGACGAGTTCGACCGGGTGCTGTCCACCGTCGACCGCCTGGAGTCGGCCGACCGGCTGGAGCCCTTCAAGCACATGCTGGAGCAGATCGGCGAGTCCGGCGCGTTCATCGTCCTGGTCGGCATGGCCGACATGCTGCAGTCCGTGGACCGGGCGGTCACCGAGCGGATGCGGCCGGTCGTCCGGATGGAACCGATGAGCGCCGCCGAGGTTGGGCTGTTCATCCGCGAGTCGCACCGGCGCACCCGGGGCGACGCCGAGCTGGATCCCTTCCGGCCGGAGGCGGTCGACGAGGTCGCCGCGCTCAGCGACGGGGTGCCCCGCCGGTTCATCCGGCTCCTGCACCACCTCTACCGCCACGCGCAACAGGCCCGGGTCTGGATCACCCGTGACGAGGTGCGCCGCAACGGCGGCGCGAGCTACGACGTGGCAAGCGTGGCCGACGTCCGGCGGGAGGTCTACCAGATCCTCAGCCGGGAGGGCCTGCGGCTGACCCGGGGCCTGCAACGCGATCCCGCCGGTGAGCCGGTGGTGGACTACTGGGTGGCCGACCCGGCCGGCGACTTCCGGTGCGCCATCATGATCACCGGAGCGCTGCTGTCCGATCCCGACCTGCAGCGGGTCCGGCAGCGGCTGCGGCGGGCGCGGCAGGAGGTCCACGAGCCGGTCGAGACGGTGCTGGCAGTCGTCGGCTACCTGACCGACGAGGTGACCGCCAAGGTCACCGCGCTCGGCGTGCAGGACCCCATCCAGTACGGGTCGGAGTCGTTCGCCGCCAGCCTGGCCTCGGTGGTGACCGGGATCCTGCGCCGCTCCGACGAGGCGGGCCGGGCCGAGCCGCTGGACGCCATCCGGTACCAGGTGGACCGGATCGCCCGGCAGCAGACGAACCTGCAGGACCTGGTGGAGCAGCTGACGCACCGGTTCGCCGAGCTCGGCGACCTCCGGCGGGAACGGGAGCGGGAGCCGGCCGAGGTGGCCCGCGGCGCCCCGGTGGACGCCGGCGGATCCGATCCGCTGCTGGTCGCGGTGGAGGGCCTGTTCGGCCGGGCTCTGGAGATGCTGGCCACCATCGAGCGGATGGACGGCAGCCTCGCCGCGGCGTTCGACCTGTCCCCCGGCTCCGGCAGCGGGCTGTCCAGCGGTGTCCGGGCGGTGCAGGCGCGGCTCCAGCAACAGGACGGGTTCAGCCCGCTCGGCACGGCGGTCTTCCTGGAACGGCTGGTCAAGGCATTCCGAAGAGCCTTCTTGAGCTGGTACGACGCGGCCGGGGACAGCGCCCGGATCGGCCCGGCCGACCGGGAGAAGCTCAACCGGTTGTGTACGAACTACGAGACGCTCTACCACGACGTCCCGCTGGACGAGCTGAAGCGTCTGGTCGAGTCGACGGCCCGGCAGCCGGACGCGGGCGGCTCGGTCCGCCCGCTGGACTGGCCCACGATCCGGCTGGACGACGTCCGCCGGGCCTTCGCCGAGCTGGCCGTTCAGGTCGCCAGGGAGGTGGACACCGCGTTCAGCGCTTAGCCGGCGGACGCCGGGACCGCCGCGCGGATCTGGCCGCCGGACGGCGCCTGCGCGGCGGCCGGACGATCGCCGGCGCGGGCCGGGGACGCGGGCGCAGGCCCGAGTCGAGGAGCGCGTTCGAGGCGGTGTAGAGCACCGCAACGACCAGGATGGCCGGGGCCACCACGCCGACCGTGCCGGGGAAGGCCACCTCGAGCAGCAGGGCCAGGATGATCGCGGTGATGCCGTTCTGCTGGCCGGCGGCGAGATAGGCGCGGTCGCGCAGGCCGATCCGGGCCGGGATGACGAGCCCGGCGACGACCTGGGCGCCGAACGCGCAGAGTCCCAGCAGCAGACCGGCGCCGGGCTCGATGCCCGCCGCGAGCGGGATCCCCACCAGGAAGCACGCGCTCAGGAACGCGGCTTGGGTGATGCGGGGCACCCAGCGGTCCAGCGCGGGCCGGTAGAAGAGCCCGAGCAGGGCCACCCCGAGGGCCAGCGACAGCACGGCGGCGGCCGCCAGCAGCACGACCAGTCCGAGGATCTCGCCGGCGTCGACGGCCCGCCCGTCGTACCGGCGCCGGAGCAAGCGCAGCAGTGTCCACAGGGCCAGCCCGGCCGCGGCCAGCGCGAGGTTCTGCAGGATGCCGAGGAGGGCGGAGGTGGCTCCGCCGCCGACGATCGGACCGCCGATCAGCCAGGCCGCGCCGTACACGGTCAGCAGCACGGTGATCGGGTCGTCGAATGCCGCCCACGCGGCCAGCAGCGACCTGGCGCGGGCGGACATCCGCGACCCGGCGCTCATGGCGGCCACCGCGAGCGGGTCGATCTGCGCCACGGCCACCCCGAGCACGGCGTACCTGGGCTCGCGGTAGACGGCGTACATGACGCCGGCGATCAGCGCCGCCTTGGCCAGGACGCCGACGGTGACGGCCAGCACGACGGTGCGGACGCCGGCCCGCAGCTCGCCTGTGGAGATCCCGTACGTGCTGCTGTAGAGGCCGATGACCAGCAGCGTGCCGGCGATGCCGAGGTAGGCGGCGGAGCCGGTCACCCCCTGCAGGCCAGCCGTGACGGACACCAGCCAGCCGGCCGCCGCGGTGCCGGTCATCAGGAGGAGCCGGCCGGGCGCCCCGATTTTCAATCCGGACATTCCAGACATGATAGGTAGCGAGCGCTTCTCGATGTCCCCCCGGTGACCGCGCCCGCCGCCGGTCACGCCGGCCAGGCGTCCATCATCGCGTCGACCCGCCGCTCGGCGGGGAAGACCTGCTCCTGGAAGACGGTCAGGCCCACCACGTACCGCGACGCGTCCAGGCGGCGGTAGTAGACCGCGCCGTCCTCGACGTCCAGCACGGCCCGGATCAGCGGGCCGCCGATCGCCCCGCGAGCGGTCTTGGCCAGCTCCAGCAGGTAGTCCGGCAGCTCGGCGCCGAGCTCCTGGTACCACCCGCGGCGCTGGGCCGCCGACGGCCGCTGGTCGTGCCGGATCCTCTCGGCCACCCGCGGATCGTGCAGCACGTCCACGCAGAACGCCGGGCCGGATTCGTCGAAGAGGGCGACCAGCTGCAGGTCCTGGGCGCGGACCGCGTCGCGGGCCACCGGGACCGCGGGATGGCCGGTCCGGCCGGTCACCGTCGCGGGGAGACCGGACGGGACGGAGTCGCCGAAGTCCTCCTCGGACGTGCGCGGGCGGATCGGCGTGGCCCGCAGCTCCTCGCGCATGTGCTCGGAGTGCCAGCTGCCCAGGTCGTACCGCCGGCCGTGGATCTGATCCCGGAAGTGCTCGACCCGGTCGGCGATCGCCTCGTCGGCACGGTAGGCCAGCTCCCGCCCGGCCGGCTGATCGCCGGGCAGCCCGATCGTCACGCCGACCAGATAGCTGCCGGGCACCACCTGCTCGCAGTAGACGGCGCCCCGCGCGGTGGCCAGCACCGTGCGGATCAGCCGCCCGGTGCCCAGCCGCAGGAGGCGGCCGTCCAGCTTGTCGTCGGTGTCGAAGCTGAGCTTCTCGGCGATGCGGCGGCAGGAGTCGGCCATCCTGGGCACGCCGGAGACCTCCGGCCGGCTCTCGTGCGCGCGGCACTGGCCGTGCAGACACCAGGCGACGTAGTCCACGCCGGCCTGGGCACGTGTCAAGTCGGCGATCATGGACCCGATGTCCGCCGTCTGTTGCGTCGTCTCCTCGGGATTCAACGGGTGGCCCCCTCCGGGTCGCGCCGACAGTCTCACATGGACGGCACATCGATGTCGATGTCGACGATCCGACCCTCGACGTTGCTCCGGGCCACGATCGTGTACGGATGCCGGGGCAGATCCTCCCGGCACAACTTCAGCGCCCTGGCCGCCAGCTCGGACGCCTCCTCGCGCCGGCCCGCGGCGGCCAGGTGCCCGCTCTGGTCGATCATCGCGGCCAGCACCCACGGGTGGGTCTCGCCGGACAGCGTCGCCTCCAGCCCCTGCCAGGCCTTCTCCCCCAGGTCCCGGGCCTCCTCCAGGTCACCGGCGCCGCGCAGGTAGACCGCCAGGTTCAGCCGGCACACCGCGGTGATCGGGTGATCGGCGCCGAACGCGTGCGAGTCCTCGTAGCCCGCCAGCACCGCCTGCGCCGTCGCCGCGGCCTCCCGGGACCGGCCGGCGCCGTGCAGGACCGAGGCCACCGCGAGCCGGCAGCCCCAGGTGTCCGGATGCCGCTCGCCGGACACCCGCCCGTACGCCGCGACGAGCTGCTCCAGCTCGCTGATCGCCGTCCGGGCGGTCATCTTCCCGGCCCGCCACACGGTGGTCAGGAAGGCGCGCTCGACCCGCAGGTCCACCGGGTTCTCCCGGCGCCCCGGCCCGAGGCTGCGCCCCGCCCACAGCTTCGCCTGGCGCAGGGTCTGCAGGGCGCCCTCCAGGTCGCCGCTCTCGCGCTGGTACACCCCCAGCGAGCCGGCCGTCCACCAGGTCCGGGGATTGGTCTCGGTGAGCAGTCGGATCCGCCGCTCCAGGACGTCGCGCTCGCGTTGCACGGCGGTGTGCACGTCGCCGTTGAGGTAGGAGGAGAGCGCGAAGTTGTGCGCCGCCATCAGCGTGTGCGCGTGGTCCCCGCCGAACAGGTTCCGGAAGCCGTCGAAGGCGATCCGGTCGAAGTGCGCCGCGTCCTCGAACCGGCCGAGCGCCCGCAGGTCGCCGGCGAGCCCGCGGGCCACGATCAAGCTGCGCGGGTGCTCGTCGCCCGGGCCGCCCAGCAGCAGCCGCCGGACGTCCTCGTCGATCTCCCGGGCCGGGCCGTACTCGCCGCGCCGGCGCAGGATGTTGGCCAGCTCCACGCGCAGCCACAACAGCGCCGGGTCGTCCGGCGGGACCGCGCCGTGCTGCCACGACGCGAGCGCCCGCTGGGCCACCTCCAGCGCCGCGTCGTTGACCCCGGCCACCTGCTGCAGCTGCATGTGCCGCACCTGGCGGACCACCCAGCGGCGGACCGCGACGTCGACCGCCTCGGTGGCGCCAGACGGGCCCAGATGCGCCTGCAGCTCGATCAGCCGGGACTGCTGCTCCCGGTCGTCGTCCTCGACGATGCCCGGCGCGAACCGGGCCAGCACCCGTTGCGCCCGCGCCCGGCGCTCGGCTCGCGCCTCCGGCGACAGGCTGTCGCGGACCGCCCGCTGCAGCGCCGAGTTCATCCGCAGCCGGCCCTGCGATCCCCAGACCAGCTCGAACACGCCGAACCGGGCCCCGGTCCAGAGGATCCGGTCGAACTCCACCGGATCGGACTCCAGCCGGGCCGCGTCCTCGCCGCCGGCCTCGAGCAGCGCCTCCACCATCGGGCTGCTGCGGATCAGCCGCAGCCCGATCCGGTCCCCGGACAGGTAGGCGCACAGCTCGGCCAGCCGGACGGCGAGCCGGCCGGTCGGCGTCCGGTGCAGGTTCTCCCGGACCATCTGCCAGATCCGCAGCAGGCCGGATCCCGGCGCGTCCGGCCCGACCCGCTCGCGCAGCACCGCGGCGGCCGCCCGGACGGTGGTCAGCGCCGCCGCCGGCGCCTTCCGGAACAGCTCGTTGACCTGGTCCTCCAGCCAGGCCCCGGCCAGTCGCAGGGCGAGCGGCAGATGACCGGTCGCCGCCGCGATGGCCGCGGCGTCCTCGACCGCCATGTCCGGCACCGACCGTTGCAGCAGCGCGATGCTGTCCCGCTCGCGCAGCGGCCCCAGCGGCAGTTCCGGGAACGATCCGGCGGGCAGCACACCCGGCTGCGCGACGATCAGCACGTGCCCGTGCCCGGCACGCGGCAGCGTGCCGAGGTGGCCGACGTCCCGGACGTTGTCGAAGACCAGCAGGTACGGCCGGGGCGACGTGCGGTCGGCCAGCCGGGTCAGCGCCTGCCGGGCGTCCGGGCCCAGGTCGTGCTCGTCCGGCGCCGGCTCGGCGGCCGGGCCGGGCGCCGGGCCGCGCAGCTCGTCCAGCCCGGCGCCGAGCCGGGTCAGCGACCGGTCGATCGTCTCCCGGTCCTCGGCCGGCACCCACCAGACGACGTCGTAGTCGCCGAGGAACTGCCGCACGTACTCCAGGGCCAGCTGGGTCTTGCCGGCGCCCGGCTCCCCGACGATCGCGATCGGCTCGCCCGGCGTGCCGAGCAACCGGTCGCGCAGCGCCTCGATCTCGTCGACCCGCCCGACGAACCCGTCGTCCCGGGCCGGCACCTGGATCAGCTCGGGCGCCGTGGGGTCCCCGCCGGGATAGCGCGGCCGGAAGACCTCCGGGCCCGGCGGCTCGGTGCGCGGCCGCATGCCGAGATGGGTCAGCAGCAGACCGCGCGCGTCGTCCTCGGACCGGCCGGACAGCCCGATCACATACCCGCCCCCGTCGGCCGGGCCGGACTCCGGGTCGTCGACCTGGATCTGCAGGACGGGCGACGCGGCCCCGGCGGGCGGCGGCCCGATCACGACGGTCTGGTCCGGATCGGCGTCCTGCGGCTTGGCGCCGCAGCGGTCCAGCTCGGTCCAGACCCAGTCCGCCCAGCGCCGCTCGGACGGCTGATAGGCCAGATGGACGGTGCCGACCGGGTCGATACCGGACAGGTCGGCGAAGTCGTGGCGGTACCAGGACCGCACGGCCGGGTCGACAGCCGGCGGCTCCTGCACCGCTCCCCCGGTGATCAGCCGGACCACCCGCAGCAGCCCGTCGCGGACCGCTCCGTCGTCGAGCGTGACCGCCAGGCGCTCGTGGTACGCGTGCTGCGGGATCTCCACCACGTCCACCCCGGCCTCGCCGCCGTCGCGCAGCCGCGCCAGCCGGTCCTCCAGGTGCCGCAGCGAATCGGTCTCGGCCGGTGCCGGGCTGAACTGGGTGAGCACAGTGACCAGCCGGGGCCGGCGCTCGCCGCCGAGCAGGCCGTCCACCATGGTCAGCAGCCGGTGGACGGACGCCGTGCCGGGCCGGAAGCAGACCACCACCGTGTCGCTCAGCTCGGCCAGCACGTCGTACGCCGCGCCGAGCCCCTGCGGCGAGTCGACCAGCAGGTAGTCGTAGCCGCACGCGCGCAACTGCTCGCGCGCCGCCGCCCAGTCCGGGACCGGGTCCAGGTTCGGCGGCGTCGCCTCGGGCACGACGTCGATCAGTCCCGGGCCGGCGTGCCGCGGCGTCTGGTACCGCCGCAGCCGGCGCCAGGAGAGCCCGAGCAGCCGCCCGGCCGCCGTCAGGTCCGGGCCGGGCTCCGGCTCGGCGACCGGCATGCCGAGGTAGGCGCCGACCGGCGGCGGGCTGGTCGCCCAGTCGAGCACGAGCACCCGGCGGCCGGCCGCGGCCAGCGCCCAGGCGGCGTTGCCGACGACGCTGGTCTGGCCGGAACCCCGCTGTCCGGGCGATGCGAAGGCGACGATCTCGGTACGGCCGGCGGACCCGAGCCCGTCCTGCGTCGCTGCGGTCATAACCGCTCCATGTCTACTCGGTCCCGAGGGCGCTCATGAAGCCCAGATACGTCTCCGGCTGATCGGCCGGCTCGTCCAGTATGTGTCGCAGCGTGGTCAGGAAAGCGTTCGCCGGAATATCCGGTATGGATTCCAGATCAACGCCGGTCAGGTCGATGACCATGCTGTCCCACAGGCTGCGGTCCTGGTCCATCTGCCGTGCACCGTCCGTCCCACTGCTGAACCCCGCCGGTCTCGACCCGATTCTATTCAGCGACCCGACCATGAGTGCCATTCACGAGCGGCAATGATCAAAACAGCAAGGATCACCGAATCGATGGAATGCTGTCGGTGTGTCCCCAGCCACCAGCAGCCCGATCCGCCAGTTCGTCCTGAAGGTGGCGAGTCGCTGCGACCTCGCCTGTGACTACTGCTACATCTATCAGCTCCCGGACCAGCGCTGGCGGACTCGTCCGCGGACGATGTCGCACGAGACCGTCGACCGGGCCGCCGAGCGGATCGCCGAGCACGCCCGCGACAACGCTCTGCCCGCCGTCGACGTGGTGCTGCACGGCGGCGAGCCGCTGATCGCCGGCCCCGAATTGCTGGGCTACTGCGTGCGGCGGGTGCGTACGGCGGCCGGCCCCGGCGTGCGGGTGCGGGCCGCGGTGCAGACCAACGGCGTACGCCTGAATCGCCCCTTCTTGGAGTTGTTTCGCCAACTGGACGTTCGCGTCGGGGTGAGCCTCGACGGCGGCCCGACCGCCCATGACCGGCACCGCCGCGACCGGCGCGGCAACGGCACCCACCAGACGGTCGTGCGCGCCGTGCGGACCCTCGCCGAGCCCCGGTACCGGCGGCTCTACGCCGGTCTGCTGTGCACGGTGGACCTGGCCAACGACCCGGTCCGGGTGCACGACGCGCTGACCGCCCTGCGGCCGCCGGTGATCGACCTGCTGCTGCCGCACGGCACCTGGGCCGTCCCGCCGCCGGGCCGCGACCCCGGGTCGGCCGACGCCCCGTACGGCCGCTGGCTGGCCGCCGTCTTCGACCGCTGGCACGACGCCCCGGCCGGGACCAGCCGGATCCGCCTGTTCGAGGAGATCATCCGGGTCCTGCTGGGCCGGCCGTCCCGGCTGGAGGGCATCGGCACCGCTCCGGCCGGGTCGATAGTGGTCGAGACCGACGGCGGCATCGAGGAATCCGACCACCTGGCCACCACCTCCGGCGCCGGCGTGACCGGGCTGAACGTCGCCACCAGCGGTTTCGCCGAGGCGCTGGCGCTGCCCACGGCGCGCGCCCGGCGGGCCGGCGCCGCGGCGCTGTCCCGCGCCTGCCTCGCCTGCCCGGTGGTCGGCGTCTGCGGCGGCGGCCTTTACACGCACCGGTACCGCCCGGACAACGGCTTCGACAACCCCTCGGTGTACTGCCCCGACCTGCGGCACCTGATCGAGCACATCCGGGCCCGGCTGCTCGCCGACGTGCGGGCGCTGGGACACGCCGCGTGACGCCGCACCGCATCCCGGACCACCTGCTGAGGTCCCTCGCCGCCGGCCACGGCGGCCCGGAGGCGATCGCCGCCCTGGCCGCCGTCCAGCTCAGCCGCAACCGGCTGCTGGCCCGCGTCGTCGTCGAGCTGGCGCACCGCGCCGGGCACCCGGAGACGCCGGCCGCCCGCTGGGCGTACCGCCTCCTCGCCGAGATCGAGCAGGCCGCCCCCGAGGTGGTCGCCGACCTGCTGCGCTATCCCACCGTCTCGGTCTGGCTGCGCACCACCACCGCCGCCCTGTGGCGCCCCGGGCCCGTCCCGGCCGTCCGGCCCGGCCGGCTGGCCGCGATCGCGGCCGCCGCGGCCGTCCTGGCCCGGGTCGCCGTCCGCTTCCCGCCCGGCACCGTCGGCGGCGGCCGCACGCTGGTGCTGCCCTCCCTCGGCCAGGCCGTCCTGCCCGGAGATCAGGAGCCGATGGAGGTACGGCCGGAGAACCGCTCGGTCACCCTGATCCGCGGCCCGCGCCGCCTGCCCGTCGATCCGGACCGGGAGTCACCGGGCTGGACCCCGCTGCCGCGGTTGTCCCCCGGCGGCGCCACGATCAGGCTCGACGGCGCCGGGTGGCGGCTCGTCCCCGGCGGCGGGCCGGACCGGCGGATCGTCCCGGCCGTCGAACCCGCGGCCTGGCTGCGCCGCCTCGCCGACGGCTACCGGCTGCTCGGCGAGCACCACCGGCCGGTGGCCGCCGAGACGGCCGCCGCGGTCCGCGCCGTGGTGCCCCTGCGCACCCCGGACAGCAGCCTGGTCAGCGGCACCTTCCGGGACGGGTTCGGCGCGGTCGCGCTGTCCCTGCCGGACGACGCCCGGCTGACCGCGCTCACCTTCGCCCACGAGGTGCAGCACAACAAACTGGTAGGTGTGATGGACGCGCTGCCGCTGACCGTCCCCGGCGAGACCGCGCTGTTCTACGCCCCGTGGCGGGACGACCCGCGCCCGCTCGGCGCGCTGCTGCACGGGACGTACGCCCATCTCGGAGTCGCCGCGTTCTGGCAGCGGCAGCGCTTGGTGGAGAAGACCGAGGAGGAGGCCGGGGCGGCGCAGGTCGCGTTCGCCCGCTGGCGCACCGCGGCGTGGGAGGCGACCGAGGTGGTGCTGGGCACCGGGCGGCTCACCGCGGTCGGCCATCTGATGCTCGCCGGCATGCGCGAGACGCTGCGCGAGCTGCTCGCCGAGCCGGTCCCGCCGGCCGCCCAGCGCCGGGCGGATCAGCTGGCGGCCCGGCACCGCCGGCGCCGGGCCGGCCGCTGACGCCGGCACCGGGCCGGACGTCCGGCCCGGAACCCGACGGCCGCGGCGCCGGGCGAGCGCGGTCCGTCCGTCCCGTGGTGGGATTCGCCCCATGAACGAATCGCATGAGCCGGTGTTGGAGATGCTGTGGGAGCGGCGTGACCCCGGCCAGGCGCTCCGGGCCGGGTTCGGCTTCAGCGACGCGCGGGCGGCTGGCCGCTGGGTGGCGGACACGCTGGACCGGCTGCCGGCACAGCTCGTCCACTTCGACTTCCGCTCGGCGAACGTGCTGTCCGCCGGCGCCGAGGTCACCGCGATTCTCGACTTCGAGGAGGCCCAGCACGACCACCGGCTCGTCGAGCTGGCCCGCGCGGCGATCCTGCTCGGCACCCGCTACCACGACTGGGGTCCGGTGCCGGCCGAGGTCCGCGCCGGGTTCCTCGCCGGCTATCAGGCCGTGTGCCCGCTCACCCCGGACGAGGCGAGCTGGCTGGAGATCCTGCTGCTCTGGCAGGCGATGGCGATGGTGCCGCCGGGCGACGACCCGACCGGGTGGGGACCGTCCGCGTTGAGCCAGCTGCCCCGGCCGTAGAAGTCACCTGGCGCCGGCCCCGTCGAAGTACCTCACGAGGGCGTTGACGGCCTCCCGCCCGGCCCGGTTCGCGCCCACTGTCGACTGCGAAGGACCGAAACCGATCAGATGCACCCGCGGTTCCCCGGCGACCTGGGTGCCCTCCATCCGGATGCCGCCGAACTCGTTGCGCAGGCCCAGCGGATCGAGATGCGACAGAGCGGCCTTGAATCCGGTGGCCCACAGGATCACGTCCACCTCGGTGAACGACCCGTCCGCCGCCCGCACCCCGTGCGGCTCGATCGCCACGAACATCGGGCGCCGGTCCAGGGCGCCGCGCTCCCTGGCCGCGACGGCATAGGGCGTCCACGCCAGCCCGGTGTAGGAGACCACGCTCCCGGTCGGCCGGCCCGCCTCGACGTCCGCCAGCACCTTGGCGATCGTCTCCCGCCCGGCCACCTCCGGCTCGAATCCGTCCGGCCGGAACCAGGGCTCGCGCCGGGTGTACCAGAACGTGGTGGCGACCCGGGAGATCTCCTCCAGCAACTGCACCGCCGAGATCCCGCCGCCGACGACGGCCACCCGCAGCCCGGCGAACTCCGCTGCCGACACGTAGTCGTGGGTGTGCAGCTGCCGGCCCTGGAACGTCTCCTGCCCCGGGTAGTACGGCAGAACGGGATTGGTCCACGTCCCGGTGGCGTTGATGACCGCTTTCGTCACCCAGGTCCCGTGGCTGGTCCCGACTTCGAGATCAGACCCGGTCGACCGTACGGCGGAGACCGTCACCGGCCGCATGACGGGCAGCTCGGAGACGCGCTCGAAGTCGGCGAAGTACCGTGGCACGGCCGTGCGGCTCGGCTCGGCCGGGTCGAGCGGCGGCTTGGGGAACCGCGGCAGGTCGAAGATCCCGTTCACGGTGGCCATCCGCAGCGACTCCCAGCGGTGGCTCCACGCTCCGCCGGGGCCGTCCGCCGCGTCCAGCACGACGAAGGTGCGCTGCCCGCCGGTGGGCGCGCCGGTGAATCCGCGCCGCTTCAGGTGGTAGGCGGCGGAGAGCCCGGACTGCCCGCCGCCGATCACCACCACGGTGGCCCGGCGCGCCGTCACGACCGCTCCAGGTGTGCCCGCAGCGCCGCCGCGATCTCCCCGGCGGCGACCAGTTGCTCGTCGGTGAGCGCGTCCACGAACAGCTCCCGCACGGCCCGCAGGTGCGGCGCGGTCGCGGCCCGGAAGGCGGCGCCGCCGGCGGGCGCGAGGACCACCTCGGCGCCCCGGCTGTCGGTGGCGCACTCCTCCCGCCGGATCAGCCCCCGCCTCTCCATGCGCCCGAGGTGATGCGAGAGCCGGCTGCGCTCCCACCCGATCCCGGCCGCCAGGTCGGACGACCGCAGCCGCTGCCCGGCCGCCTCGCTGAGCGCGAGCAGCACCGTGTAGTCCCCGGTGGAGAGCCCGGTGTCGCTCTGCAGCCGCCCGGTGATCTGGTTGCGGAGCACCTCGCCGGTCTCGATGAAGTCCCGCCACACGCGAAGCTCGGCACGGTTCGGCAGCCTGCGCCCTCCGGCCATGCCCCACCACCTCCTATGGTTGACGCGTCAACCATACCGCGCCGTGGTTGACGCGTCAGCTACCCGGCCGCCGGGGTGGTCGCGACGCCTTCCCGCGCACGTAGGGCGCTCCGGAGGCCGCCATGCGCCGGGACGGCGTCCGCATCGGCCGGACGCGCCGCCGAGCCGATCGGCCGCGCCCGCCGGACGTCCCGGGCCGCCGGCCGGGGCGGCGCGCCGGTCACCCGAAAAGGCCACCGGGTAGCGGGCCGGGCCCCGGACCAGCATGATCTCCCCATGACGCAGACCGATTCCCCTCTCACCGGGCTGCACGACGTCGACTGGGCGTCGCTGGACCGTGGTCCCGCCGTACGGCAGATGCTGACGGACCTGGCCGGCGGGGACGCGGCGGCCCGGGCCGCCGCGTGGGGTGGTCTCTACCGGTCCGCGCCGGACGGCGAGGACGTCCGGCCGTGGGTGGCGGCGGCCCTGCCCACAATGCTGGCGCTGGTGACCGATCCCGGGCAGCCCGAGCGGGGCCGGCTGCTGCGTCTGATCGGGGATCTCGCGGGGGCGGACCGGACCTGGCAGAGGGCCGGCGAGACGCTGCGCGCCAAGACCGTGCTGGCCGGTTCCGATCGTCTCGCGGAGCTGCTCGTCGACGAGGACCCGCTGGTCCGGGACGCCGCTGCGTACACCGTGCGGGCGGTCTGCCGGATGACGCCGGGCTGGATCGAGCTGCTCTGGGGGCGTTACGTCGAGGAGCCCGACCCCACGGTCCGGGTGACGATCCTGCGCAGCGCGGTGATCGCCGGAGCGACCGGCGGCGGCTACGAACCGACCAAGATCTGGCTGGCCTGGGTGGCCGACGGCGACGCCGACCTCAAGGTGCGGATCACCGCGCTGACCGAGCTGACGGCGCTGCTCAACCCGCCGCCGTTCGACGTGGAGACGGCCCGGGACACGGTGCTGGCGGCGTACCGGGCGGGGCTCAACCGCGAGCCCGAGCCGCTGGACGACCTGGCCGCGCCGCTGCTGGCCGGGCGGCGGATGGCGGCGCGGCAGTGGACGCCCGGCTACCCGCAGGTGGTCAGCGCGATCCGCACGAGTTACCGCAATGACGTGGCCGCGCAGCTGGAGTTGTTCGGGCGGATGCTGGAGATGGACGGCTGGGACGCCCGGCAGGACGCGCTCTGCGAGGCGCGGGTGATGGTGCAGCGGCTGCGGGGGCCGTACCCGCCGCTCGTGCGGCGCGCCGCCGAGCTGCTGGCCGACCCGGATCCGCAGGTACGCGCGGCGGCGCTGCGACTGCTGCACGGCATCGGCGAGCTGGCCCGCCCGGCCGCCGACGCGGTGTGGAGCGGGCTGTCCCGGGCCGGGCAGCGGGTCTGGGTCACCCGCGGCCCGCGCGGTCCGGTGCTGGGCGCGGGCGTGCAGATGCTGGCCGGGCTGCGCGACGAACGGCTCCTGCCGATGCTGCACCGGTTGCTCGACGAGGCGCCGGACACCGGTGACCTGCATCGGAGCATCGCCGGATACGGATTCCGGGCGCGCGGCCTGAGCCGGACGCTGCGCCGCCGGCTGCGCGGCCTGCCGCCGGGGGTGGACCCCGCGCACCGTGCGGGGCTGCTGCGCGCGCTGACCGCGGTGGCGCCGAACGAGGCCGCCGATCACCTCGCCGAGGAGCCGATCGACCTGACCACTCTCGGTCTGCTGGCTCAGGCGGGGCGCGCGGCCGGTGATCGTACCGCGGACATCGAAGCGGCCCTGACCACCGGCGACCCGGCCGTCGAGCTGGCCGCGGCGCACGCCGTCTGGCGGGTCGCCGGCGACGCCGAGGCGGCCGCGGCGGTCTACGACCGCTGGTTCGACGACGGGCGGGCCGCCGCGGAACACCAGGTCGCCGCGATCGACGGCCTCAAGGAGCTCGGCATCCGGGTGAGGAGCCGGGCCCACCGGCTCTCCCGCCTGCTGCGCGGCAAGGCCGACGGCACCGTGGTGGCCGCGGCCGCCGACGCGCTGTGGTGGGTCGCCGGTCAGCGCGACGCCGCGCGCACGCTGGGCCGGGTGTGGGAGTCGGCGCCGCGGGCGCGGCCCCGGATCGCCCGGTTGTGGACGGCGACCGGCGACACCCGGTACGGCGCCCGGTACGCCCGGGCCGAGATCGGCAATCCGGTCCGGCACAACGCGAGCATCCACGGAATGCTGCCGGCCCAGGTCACCGAGGACGAGCGGCTGCTGGCCCTGTGCCGGGAGATCGTCGCGCAGGGCTCGTAGCGCGACCCGCCCGCCAGACCGCGCGGTTCCAGCACGCCGCCACGACCGCCGGCCTGGTCCTCACCATCCTGGCCGCGGCCCTCGCCGGCTGGGCGATGCTGCGCACCCGCGACGCCGCCGAACCCGCCCCGGCCCGTTGAGGCAGTGCCGGCCACCCCGGTCCGGGAGGATGGGGGCATGCGCCGCCGCTGGCTGTTCGCCGATCAACTGGGCCCACACTTCCTCGACGAGCCCGGCCAGCCGGTGCTGCTGGTCGAGTCCAAGGCGGTGTTCCGGCGGCGCGTCTTCCACCGGCAGAAGGCCCACCTCGTGCTTTCCGCGCTGCGCCACCGGGCCCGGGAGGGGAACGTGCGGCTGGTGCGCGCCGAGACGTACGCCCAGGCGATCAGCGAACCGCTCAGCGTCTGCCATCCCACCTCCCGCGCCGCCCGCGGTCTGGTCCGGCGCCTGCCGGACGTCCGGATGCTGCCGCCGCGCGGGTTCGTCACCTCGCCGGAGGACTTCGCCGGCTGGGCGCACGGCCGCGACCACCTGCGGCTGGAGGATTTCTACAGGTACGCCCGGGTGCGGCACGACGTGCTGATGGACGGCGCCGAGCCGGCCGGCGGCCGGTGGAACCTGGACGCCGACAACCGCGAGCCGCCACCGCGCGGCGCGGGCGCCCTGGACGTGCCGGCGCCGCCGGAGATCGCCGAGGACGAGATCGACGAGCGGGTCCGGGCGGATCTGGACCGGTGGGAGCGGGAGGACGGGATCACGTTCGCCGGCCGGGACGGGCCCCGGCTGTTCCCGGCCACGCGGGAGGAGGCGCTCGCCCGGCTGCGGCACTTCGTGGCACACCGGCTGCCGGCGTTCGGCCCGTACGAGGACGCGATGCTGGCCGGGGACCCGCGGATGGCCCACAGCATGCTCAGCCCGGCGATCAATCTGGGGCTCCTGGACCCGCTCGAAGTGATCGAGAGCGCCGAGCGGGCGTACCGGACCGGCCCGGTCCCGCTGGCCTGCGCCGAGGGCTTCGTCCGGCAGATCCTCGGCTGGCGCGACTTCATCTGGCACCTGTACTGGCACTTCGAACCGGAGTACCGGGCGGTCAACGAGCTGCACGCCCGGCGTGAGCTGCCGCGCTGGTTCGCCGAGCTGGACGCCGGAGCGGTGCGGGCGCGCTGCCTGTCGGACGTGCTGGCCGGTGTCCGCGACCGCGGCTGGGTGCACCACATCCCCCGGCTCATGGTCCTCGGCAACTACGCGATGCAGCGCGGCTGGCGTCCCGGCGCGGTGGCCGACTGGTTCCACCGCTCGTTCGTCGACGGCTACGAGTGGGTGATGACCGCCAACGTCGTGGGGATGAGCCAGTACGCCGACGCCGGCCGGATGTCGACCAAGCCGTACGCCGCCGGCGGCGCCTACATCAACCGGATGAGCGACTACTGCGGCGGTTGCCGGTACGACCCGAGGTCCCGGACCGGCGCGAACGCCTGCCCCTACACGGCCGGTTACTGGAGCTTCCTGGCCCGGCACGAGCAGTCGTTCGGTGACAACCACCGGATGCGCCGGCCGCTGCAGGGACTGCGCCGGCTCAACGACCTGGACGCCGTGATCGAGCAGGAGAAGGCGCGCGGCTCGAAGGCGCCCTGACCGCGGTGTCCGCGAGCGGCGGCAGGATCTCGAGGTCCGCGCGGCCCTGCTCGGTGACCTGACCGCCGAGGAAGTCCGGGCCTCCCGAGCATCCTGGATAACGGTAGATCAGTCCCGGTTCACCCCATCCGGTGGCAGTTGGAGGCAGGCGACCGTGCCGGACGGCCGATTCGGGATCAGGCGGATCGACCCGCCGTGCAGGCTGGCGATGGTGCGCGCCACGCTGAGCCCGAGGCCACTGCCGGTCGTGCCCTGATGCCGGACGTTGCTGCCGCGGAAGAAGCGGTCGAACACCCGGTTCCGCTCCTCGGCCGGCGTGCCGATGCCGGTGTCGGCGATGCAGAGCGAGACCAGTTTCTCGTACGCGTGCAACTCGACCCGCACCCGGCCGCCCACCCTGCTGTACCGGACGGCGTTCGACAACAGGTCGTCGACCACCTGGCGGAGCCGGACCGCGTCGCCCCACAGCGGCAGCCGCTCCGGCAGGTCGGAGAGGAGCTGCACGCCGGAGCCGGCGGCGAGACGCCGGGCCGCGCCGACCGCCTCCGCCGCGATCGCCGCGAGATCCACCTGTTCCAGCGTGAGGCCCAGGTAGCCGGACTCGAGGCCGGCCAGGTCGAGCAGCTTGTCGACGATCGACTGCAGCGCGCCGGTGTTGCGGGCGACCGAGCGCAGGATCTGCCGCTGCTCGGCGTCCATGGCGTCGACGTCCTCCGCGAGGATGGTGACGTTCGCCGCGATGGAGGTGAGCGGGGTGCGCATCTCGTGTCCGACAAGCGTGATGAAGTCGTCCTGGGCCCGGCTCAGCTGCCGGGTGACCTGTTCGGCGCGGTGCAGCGCGACGTAGACGCCGAGCTGCGCGGCGACGCCGTCCAGGAGCACGGTGAGCAGTTCCTCGTTGACCTCCAGGGCGCCGGCGCCGCAGGTCAGCACACCCAGCAGCGCCTCGCCGTTGCGGACCGGGACGGACAGGACGGTTCGGATCCCGCGCCGCTCGTAGGCCGCCGTCCGGTCCGGCCCGGCGGTGACGTCCGGCACCCACTCCGCCCGCCCGCTCGCCCAGACCCGGCCGGTGACCCCGGCGCCGCGTACCGGGGTGACGCCGAACAGGCCCTCGGTCTCCTGCCCGGAGGCGTCCCAGTACCCGGCCGAACTCAGCCGGCCGGTGCCCTCGTCGACGAAGAACAACTCCGCGTACTGCCAGTCGAGCGCCGCGCCGACCGCCCGGAGCACGGCCGGCGCGGCCTCGACCTCGGAGCGCGCCGCCCGCAGCGCCTCGTCGACGGCGACATGACAGGCGCGGAACCGTTCGGCGCGGCGGATCGCGGTCACCTCGTCCGACACGGCCACCGCGCCCAGCACCCGGCCGTCGGGAGCGGTCATGGGCTGGGCGGTGGTGGCGAACGTCCGGGTCCGTACGCCGGGCTCCACGGCCAGGATGTCGATGGAGCCGACGTGCTCACCGCGGAGGGCCCGCATCAGCGGAGTGTCCTGCCACGGCATCGGCCGCTGCTGGGCGTCGTGCAGCACGCCGGCAACCGTCTCGGCGTAGTCCACCGGCACCGGCGCGTCGGCCGGGATCCCGGAGACCTCCCGCAACGCCTGGTTCACGGCTGTCACCCGGCCGGTGTCGTCACAGGCCAGGACGCCGACGGAGAGGCTGTTCAGCAGCGCGTCCAGGAAGCTGCGGTCCCGCTCGGCCGCCTGCGCCGCACCCGTCGTGGCGACCGGCCGCAGCAACTCGGCGACGTCCAGCAGGTTCGCCAGGTCGTCGCCGGACCACTCGCGGGCCTCGGTGTCCAGCACGCTCAGCGACCCCAACGACCGGTCGTCCGCGTCGCGTACCGGCACGGCCAGGAAGGCGCGTACGCCGTACTCCCGGACAAGGGCGTGTTCGCGCAGCTCCCGGTCCTCGTCGTGTGGCATGTCCACGCACATCACCGGATGGTCGCGGGCGACGACGTACTTGCACACCGAGTACTCCAGCGGGGCCCTGCCGCGCGCGGTCAGGCTCTCCGGCAGGCCGTGGTTGCCGGCGAAGAACTCCTCGTCCGCTCCGACCAGCGTCGCCGCCGCCATCGGCCCGTGCAGCAATCGTGCGGCCAGCCGGGAGATGGCGTCCAGCGGGATCGGTTGAGCCGGCAGCGCGCGGCGCGCCCGGTTCACCGCCGCCAGACGGGCGGGGTCGCGCAGCACCACTTCGTCAAGCATCATGAACCAACCCGTTCGATCTTGGCTTGGTGCTCGCATACCCTTTCCGACCGAGGTAAACCGGTGTGCGACGGTACGGAAGGAGCGGCATGGAAGAAGTCGTACTGCCGGCGGGCTGGGCGCCCTACGCGGTCACCGGCGACGCGGCCGGCACGGTGTGGACGACGATCCTGAACCCGGCCGGGCTGGGCTCGGTGACGTCCGCCCGGGTGGTCGGGCACGAGGCCCTGGCCGGTCAGCCGATGCAGCTGGCCGCCGGCGCCGACGCGGCCCTCTGGTACACCTGCGGCGACGACCGGATCGGCCGGCGCGATGCCTCCGGCGCCCACACCACGATCGACCTGGCGCCGGGCTCGGCCCCCTACGGCATCGCCGCCGCGCCGGACGGCGACATCTGGTTCACCGCCTCCGGGACCAACCAGATCGGCCGGATCACCGCCCGGCGGACCATCACCATGATGGATCTGCCGCTGCCCGGGTCCCGGCCCGCGATGATCACTGTCGATTCCAGCGGTACGGCCTGGGCCGCGCTCAACGGCGCCGGCGCCCTCGCGCGCGTCCGGGGCGAGGCGGTGGAGATCGTCGAGCTGCCGGGCGGCGCGGCGCCGGTCGGGGTGACAGCCGCGCCGGACGGCGTCTGGTACGCCGACATCGCTGGCGGCTGTACCGGCCGGGTGGACCACTCGGGCGTGGTGGAGTGGGTGCCGTTCGAGGACTCGGGCTGCCGCCCGCATGCCGTCGCGGCCGACCCCGGCGGCGGTTGCTGGGTGACACTCTGGGGTTCCGGCGAGTTGGCCCGGGTCACCGCCGGCTGCGTGATCACCGTCCAGAAGCTGCCCGGCAACGAACCGCACGGGCTCTGGGTGTCGCCCACCCACGTCTGGGTGGCGATGGAGAGCGGTTCGCTGGTCGTCTGCCCCCGCTCGGCGGCAGGTTGACCCTCAGCCACCGTCCCGGCATTCTCGCAGGATCCGCAGCAGTGGCAGGATGACCTGCGCACAGCGTTCCGGATCGTGCGGATACACCAGTTCCCGGGCCGCCTCCAGACGTGACGTCAACCGGCTCAGGGTTCCCTCGTCCAGGTAGGTACCGGCCTGGTCGATCAGTCCCGCCGCCTCCCGCGCCACCTCGTAGTTGTCCTCGACGACCAGGTCGACCGACGTCCTCGACTCCACTCCGTCATTCTCGACGGCCGGGCCCGCCCGCAAAGCGGATTACCGGCGTCACCGATAGGCTTCCGGGGTGGCTGACCTCGATGACGACACGATCGCGTTCGCGCACCGCATGTTCGATCTGGCCCGCTCCGGCGGCACCGAGGAGCTGGTGGCCAACGTGACGGCCGGCCTGCCGGCCAACCTCACCAACGACAAGGGCGACACCCTGCTGATCCTCGCGGCCTACCACAACCACCCGGACACCGTGATCGCGCTGCTGGAGCAGGGCGCCGACCCGGACCGGGTGAACGATCGCGGTCAGTCCGCCCTCTCCGCCGCCGTCTTCCGGCAGAACCCGGAGACGGTGCGGGCGCTGCTCGCCGCCGGCGCCGACCCGGACGGCGGGTCGCCGTCCGCGGTCGCCACCGCCGAGTTCTTCAAGCTGCCCGAGATGGCCGAGCTGCTGCGGGCTACTCGAAGAATTTCAGGCTGAATCCGGTGTCGTCGGCCGGGCCCGGGACGTTGGCCCGGGAGTACGTGGTGTTGCCCCACCAGCAGAACGTTCCCGTGTACCAGTAGCGGTTCGCCCAGGTGTACGGCGTGCCCCTGGGCACCGCGTGGTACATCAGCGGGAATCGCGGGCCGGCCGGCGGGCTGGTGGCGATGTCGCCGTCGAGCAGGACGAAGCTGTGGTGGCCGGGCCCGGCCGCGGACAGCGTCGGGTCCCAGCCGGCCATCATCGTGGCCCGGTTCGAGCCGAAGAGACAACCGTTCGACTTGTACCAGTCCCAGACGTAGGTGGGGTCGCCGCCGGCGCGCAGGCGCAGCTCGCCCAGGCAGTACTGGTCACTCCAGCTCCCGTTGGCGGAGTAGACGATGTGCAGTTGGCCGTTCGGGTCGCGGATCGCCTCGGGCGCCTCGTTGACGAACGGGTTGCCGACCACCCGTTCCCAGCTCTCCCGGGGCTGCGAGATCACGTACCGCGCGCCGGTCGTCGTGGCCGGGCCGGTCATCCGCGCGATGTAGAGGTTCTGCTCGACGTTGCTGTCCCCGGCCCAGCCGGACCAGACGAACCAGCGCTGGCCGTTGAAGACGAACATCGTGCCGTCGATCGCCCACTTGTCGTCGGGCAGCGCGAGGCGGGTGGCGGCGGTGTACCCGGAGGCGGCGGCCGTGGAGCTGATCACGTACATCCGGTGGGCGGCGCCGCGCCCGGCGGTGAAGTAGATGTGGTACCGCCCGCCGTCGTAGTGGATCTCCGGGGCCCAGACCTCGCCGAGGTTGCCGGTGTCCGTCCACACCGTGCGGGACGGGGCGGCGGCCAGGCCGTCGGTGGAGGACGCCTGGCGCACCGCGATGGCGCTGTCGCCGATCGACTGCACCGCGACGTAGGTGCCGCCGACGCGCAGCACGCTGGGGTCGGCGGCGCGCAGCGCGGTCTGCGCCGCCTCGACAGGCGACGCCGCGAACAATGCCGCGAGCGCGAGGCACAGCGCGATCAGCTTCCCCATGGCGGCTCTCCCCGTCATTGACGCGCGTAATTGTTGAGGTTTGTTGACAGTAGAGCGCGCAACTGTGAACAATCAAGCGCTGAGAGCGCTCTCTTCCCCCATCCCCCAACAGACTCAGAAGGACGTCCGGATGCCCCGTCCACTGAAATCCGTGCTCGTCGCGGCCACCTTCGCCGCCGTCGTGGTGGCGCCACCGGCCGCCTGGTCGGCCGGGAAAGCCAGCCCCGGCCCCGCCGGCGCGCCACACTCCGCCCCGGCCGGCGCTCCGCTCGCGGAGCTGGCGCCCGGCATGCTCGAGGCGATGCGCCGGGACCTGCGGCTCGACGACTCACAGATCGCTCGGCGGCTGACCACCGAGGCCGCCGCACCGGTCGTCGAGAAGCGTCTCCGCGCCCGGCTCGGCGACCATTTCGCGGGCGCCTGGATCCCCACCGGGGCGACGCGGCTCACGGTCGCCGTGACCGATCCGAAAGACACTTCGGCGGTACGGGCGGAGGGCGCCGACCCGGTCGTCGTGGCCCGCGGGGCCAGCGAACTCGACGCCGCCCGCGCGAAACTGGACCGGCACGGCGCGGCCGCCCCGGACACGGTCCGCGGCTGGTCTGTCGACCCCACCACGAACAGCGTCGTGATCACCACCAAGCCGGGTACCGAGGCGTCCGCGAAGGCGTTCGCCGCGTCCGCCGGCGCCGGACCGGTCACCGTCAGGACCGCCGCCGAGCAGCCCACCCCGATGTACGACACCCGCGGCGGCGACCAGTACGTGATCAACGGCAACACGCTGTGCTCGGTCGGCTTCCCGGTGGCCGGCGGGTTCGTCACGGCTGGTCACTGTGGCGGCGCCGGCAGTCCGACTCTGGGCTACAACAACGTGGCTCAGGGCACGTTCGCCGGTTCCTCGTTCCCCGGCAACGACTACGCGTGGGTGCGTACCAACGGCAATTGGGTCTCGCAGCCCTGGGTGAACAACTACGCGGGTGGCAACGTCCTGGTCAGCGGGTCGCAGGAGGCGGCGATCGGCAGCTCGATCTGCCGTTCCGGGCGGACCACCGGCTGGCGCTGCGGCACCCTGCTCGGCAAGAACGAGACGATCAACTACGCCCAGGGCGCCGTCTCCGGCCTGACCCGCAGCAACGCCTGCGCCGAGCCGGGCGACTCGGGCGGGTCGTGGATCTCCGGCAACCAGGCGCAGGGGGTCACCTCGGGCGGCACCGGCAACTGCTCCTCCGGCGGCACCATGTGGTTCCAGCCGGTCAACGAGATCCTTTCGGTGTACGGCCTGTCGCTGACCACGACGGGTGGCGGCGGTGGCGGCTCCGCGATCGTCAGCAACTGGAACAACCTGTGCCTGGACGTGCCGAACAGCAACTTCGCCGACGGCGTGCAGGTGCAGACGTGGGGTTGCAACGGCAGCGGCGCCCAGAAGTGGGAGGCCACCGGCGGCGCCCTGCGCACCGGCAACAACATGTGCCTGGACGTCCCGTGGGGCTCCACCGCGAACGGCGCCATCATCCAGATCGCCACGTGCAGCGGCAACCCGGCCCAGCAGTGGGTCCTCAGCGCGGCCGGCGACCTGGTCAACCCGCAGGCCAACAAGTGCCTGGACATCAAGGACTCGGTCAACGGCAACGGCGCGAAGCTGCAGCTGTGGGACTGCGCCGGCACCCCGAACCAGAAGTGGCGCCGAGGCTGACCGTCAGCCTCGCTCGACCACCAGCCCGCTCGATCAGCCGGCCGCACTGATTCAGCCTGCGGTCAGCCCGGGGCTCGCGGTCGCCGACAGGCCGCCTGCCGTATCCCACGGCAGGCGGCCGTCGCGCGCCTCGGCAACCTCACGGGCCGTCCGGACGAACGCCGCCACCGCCGGCGACCGCGACTCGGACAGCCAGGCCACCGCCAGCGTCGCGGCCGGCAACTCCGGCACCGGCCGGTACGCGGTCCGCCGCGCCCTTGACCTACAGCTGACCCGTTTCCTCAGATCGGGCTCCTGCCGTCCGATGACTGGCGTCGACCGGTCCCGGAGGCGAAGGAGCGACGTGACGCAAGCTCGGCCGCGGGTACTCGGCGCGATTCCGACGACCGACATCGTCCCGCTCTGGGTGGGCGCGCCGGCCCTGTTCCTCACGGTCTGGGCGCTGACGGTGTGGGGCGCACAGCACGGTGCCGTCCTCGGATCGCCACTGCTACTGGCGGCGCTGGCCACCCTGTTCGGCGCGTCCGGCAGCGAACGGTTCCAGCGCCGGCTCGGCGGCGGACATCTGCACAACCGGGTCGAACTACGGCTGCTGTACGCCACCGGACTACTCGGCTTCGTGTTGGCCCTGGCCGGCTGGGGCTTCCTGCTGCCCGCCGCGGTAATCCTGATCGGCACCCTCCACCTCGGCTGGTCCGGATCCCACGCCTGGCGCCCGGCAACGGTGATCACCGTGCTGGCGACCGTTGCGATCCAGGTCGCCGTCCAACTCGGCGTCGTGCCGTCGGTGGTGGCCCCGGCTCACTCGCACGTCGCCGCCGCCATCCTTCTGCTCCTGGGCGGTTTCGGGATGGGTAACCTCGGGCTCAGCGCTGCCCTCGCCGAGCAGGCCGGGCGCACCCTGGAACGCGCCGAGGAACGCTACCGGGCACTGGTCCAGGACTCCTCGGACGTGGTGGCCGTCATCGACGCCGACGGCCGGCTCACCCACGTCAGCGCCGCCGTGCGGCAGGTCAGCGGCTGGGACGCCGACGACCTGCTGAGCACCGCCTATCTCGACCTGTTTCACCCGGACGACCAGGAGCAGGCCCGCGCCGCCCTGGCCGGCGTCGTCGGCGCCGGTGCCGACAGTCAGGCCCGCCTCGAGCTACGGGTCGCGCACCGCGACGGCACCTGGCACTGGCACGAGGTCACCCTGCGCAACGCCCTCGACCATGCGGCCGTACGTGGCATCGTCTCGAACCAGCGCGACATCAACGACCGGCGCGCCCAGCAGGCTCGGCTCGCCCACGCCGCGGCGCACGATCCGCTGACCGGCCTGCCGAACCGCGCGGAGGTGCTGCGGGTGCTGGAGGCGGCGCTCCGGGACGCCCCCGCCGGGGAATTTGTGGCCCTGTTCTTCATCGACCTGGACGGCTTCAAAGCCGTCAACGACGGGCACGGCCACGCCGCTGGCGACGCGCTCCTAGTGGCCGCCGCCCAACGGCTGCGGGCCGGCCTGCGGGACCAGGACCTGCTGGGCCGGCTCGGCGGAGACGAATTCGCCGCCATCCTGACCGGTGTCACCGATGTGGCGGACGTTCATACCCGGGCCGGGCAGCTCATGGCGGATATGAGTCTCCCCTTCGACCTGCCGGAACAGCTCGTGCGGATCGGCGCCAGCATCGGCGTCGCCGTCGGCGGCCCCGACACCGGCGCGGACGACCTGATGGCCGCCGCCGACACCAGGATGTACGAGCTCAAACGGCACAACCGGGATAGGCGCCAGCACGCTGCCCCGACTGCCTACTGACCCCGGTCGTCGAAGCCTACGACCGCGGCCCGCTCACCCGCTCCGGATCGGGGCCTGCCCGCGGGACAGTCCCCGCTAGGCGCGGCCCCGCGGGAGGCAGCACTTCTTGTACTTGCTGCCGGATCCGCACCAGCACGCCTCGTTGCGCTCCGGCGGCCAGGCGACCGCCGCCTGCCGGCGGGCGTAGGCGGACCGGGTCTTCGGGTCGGCCGGGTCGCCGTCGGCTCCGGCGGCGCTGGCCAGGCCGTCGACAGTGCCGGTGCGCAGCGTCACGGTCGGCCCGCTGGTGAGCGCCCGCTCCAGCCGGGCCCGGTGCTCGTCCCAGGTCGCGCCGTACGCCTCGGTGAGCGCGGGCCACCGCTCGATCAACCTGTCGAACTCGGCTCGCGGCCAGAACACCAGGTCCTCGGCGGCGGCGGCGGCCGAGGCGTTGGCCAGCCGGGTTTCCAGCTTGTCGGCCAGGTTGTCGTGGCTGTCGTGCGGCAGGCCGAGCGCGTGCCGGGTGCGGTGACGCTGCTGCAGCAGGAAGAAGAGCAGGCCGGCCTCGTCCGCGGTGGACGGCTCGGCGGCGGTGCCGCGCTCGGCCAGGGCGGCCTTGACCGCCTCGGTGAGCCATTCCTCCGCGGTCCGGTTGCGGCCGCCGACGGTCAGCGCGGCACCGATGTACGCCGCGGCGTCGGAATGGCGGGTGAGCAGCGGGCGCAGCGGCTCCAGCTCGGCCATCGCCTCGTCGGCGCGGCCGGAGCGGAACAGGATCCGGGCGCGCAGGGCGCGGGCGGCGCCGGCCTGGCTGTCGTCGCGGGCTCCGTACGCCTCGACGGCGCGGTCGGCGTAGCGCAGGGCGGCGTCCAGCCGGGAGCGGCTCTCGGCGATCTCGGCGGCCAGGGCCAGGGCGAGGCCGGCGTCTTCCTGGTCGGCCAGCCGCCCGGTTTCCACCGCGTCGGCCAGCGCGGCGGCGACACCGAGCGGGTCCGCCGCGCCGAGGGCGGACTGCCGGATCTCGGTGAGGTCCGCGCTGGTCAGGTCCGTAGTAATCAACACGACGTCACGGTACTTCGATTCGTACCACCTCGGCCCTTGATCTGGATCTCACTTCAGCCGCGGGGCGCGACTCCCGGGGAGGCCACTGCTGGATGCCACGGCAGCCGCCCGGCGAAGGCCGCCGTGGCGCCCGCCGCCGTCAGACCCGGCTGGCGCCGCCGTCGGGCGTAGAGCCACCGACCACGCTGCGCCGCGAGCGGCAGGACCGTGGTGGCGATGCCGAGCAGGGCTGTACCGATCGGTTAAGGTGAGCTGCGTCACGAGACGCAACGCGGTGCACGCGGCGACCGGCGTCGGCCGCGCGGCCCTGCACGCCACGGTCGGCCTCGCCCCGCGCGCCGTTCCGCGCGCCTGACGGTCCATGTCCCTCACCGATCCCCGCCCGGCGCCGGAAGGCCGGCGGGCACGCCGGAGACGCCCGCGGGAAATTCCGCGCGATCGCCACCCATCCGGGCGGGCGCCGGCTCCGAATAACGCCTCGGACGAGCAGGCGTGAAGGGCGGATGAGAGATGGCGGAGAGCGGCACGAGCCGCCGGGCGGACCACCTGGTCCCGGTGCCCGGTCCGGACGCGGAGCCACCGGCGGTCGCCGACGAGCTGTTGCGGGCCGTGGGGCGCGGGGACGAACAGGCCTTCGGCAGGCTGTACGACCTGCTCGCGCCCCGGGTCTACGGTCTGATCCGGCGGGTGCTGCGGGACCCCGCGCTTGCCGAGGAGGTGACCCAGGAGGTGCTGGTGGAGGTGTGGCGCCGCGCGGCCCGGTTCGACCCGGCGCAGGGATCGGCGAACGCCTGGGTGTTCACCATCGCCCACCGGCGGGCGGTCGACCGGGTCCGGGCCGAGCAGAAGGCGGCGGACCGCACGGTGCGAGCCGGTGCGGCGGCGCTGGACAGCCCGTACGACTCGGTGGCCGACGAGGTGTCCGGCCGGCTGGAACGCCGTCAGGTGCGGCACTGCCTGGACGCCCTCACCGGGCTGCAGCGCGAGGTGGTCACCCTGGCCTACTACCAGGGCCACTCGTATCCGCAGGTGGCGGAACTGCTCAAGACACCGCTGGGCACGGTGAAGACGCGGATGCGCGACGGCCTGATCCGGCTGCGCGACTGCCTGGGCGTGGAGGCGACGGCGTGATCGCGGACATTCATTCTCTGGTCGGCGCGTACGCGCTGGACGCCGTGGACGATCTGGAGCGGGCCGCGTTCGAAAGGCACCTGGCCGAGTGCGAGTCGTGCCGGGCCGAGGCCGCGGAACTGCGGGAGACCGCCGCCCGGCTGGCCGACGGCGCCTGGTCGGTGCCGCCGCCACGGCTGCGCGATGCCGTGCTGGCCGAGATGGCCGAGACCCGGCAGCTGCCGCCGGAGACCGTGAGGACGCCACGGTTGCGCCGGTCGCGCCGGTTCCTGCTGACCGCCGCGGCCGCCGTCGTGGTCGCGGCGGCGGGGGCCGGCACGGCCGTCCACGTGATCGACGATCAGCGGGTACGGGACCAGGAGGTGGCCGCCCGGGCGGCGAGTGACCGCGAGGCTCAGGTCCGGGCGATCCTCGCCGCCCCCGACGTGGTGCTGCGCGGCCAGGAGCTGCGGGACGGCGGCCGGGTCACGGTGGCGTACTCCCGGGCGCGCGACACCGGGGTGGTCCTGCTCGCGGCCGGCGCCCCGGCGCGCAGCGGGCAGGTCTACCAGTTGTGGACGGTCCGCTCCGAGGTGCCGGTGTCGGAGGGTGTGCTCGCCGCCGGTGAGTACTCGGCAGTGCGCATCGTCCGGGGCATGTCGTCCGCGTCAGTCGTCGGCGTCTCGGTGGAACCGCCCGGCGGCTCCGCTCGCCCGACCGACATGGTGGCCGGCGTGAAAATAGTCTGAGGTCCCCGGACGGCGCGACCGGGGGCTGGCACACCATCCCGGTCACCGTCGCCGGATAGGCGCGGCCGGCCGGCGCTGAGAGGTCCCTCACGCGGGCCGGCGCGCCGCCCGCTCCCGGCCGCGCCCGGGGACGACATGAATGATCTCTGCCTCTAGGCTCGCGGTCGTCCACCGACGCGACGACATCCATGGGGAGAGATGTTGCTTCACAACCTTCGCCGCACCACGGCGGTCCTGGCGCTGGCCGGGATCGCGCTGGCGCTGGTCCCGGGCTCGGCGCAGGCCGACCGCGGTCCGGTCGGCCAGGCGAAACCGACCACCAGCATCACCTTCCGGCCCGGGCAGGGCGACGTGCTGGTCGCCGCCGCGAAGCTGGAGAACCTGGCGGCCGGCGAGTCCCGGCGGCTGCACGGCCGCCTGGAGGCGGTGAGCTCCACCACGACGGTGGTGGCCATGAACGCCACCATCCGGTGCTTCGCGGACGAGGCCCGTACGCAGCAGATCGGCGTGGTCTCCACCTCCTCGCGCAACCACGAGGGGTCGGACGCTCCCTACGCGGTCACCGGCCACCTCCCGCTGCTGGTCGACAAGCTGTTCACGGCGCCGTCGGCCGGCACCTTCCACTGCGGCCTGTTCGGACGCACGGACAGCACCAGCAACTCCGACTACAACCTGGCGGTCGTCACCGGCGGCAAGTCGTACCTGGAGTACAGCCTCCAGGACCAGCCCGGCGCCGGCTGGTGGGACAGCCTGCCGTGCGACAGCCAGGGCACCGCGGCGACCTGCACCTACATCGGCACCAGCACCAAGACCGACACGTTCACGTTCTACGACGACGGCTCGACCGTGCAGAAGTGGGCCTACGCCCCCGGCACGACCGCCGTCCAGGCTCTCGCGAACGTGACGGTCACCACCTGTTACCAGGGCACCGCGTCCTGCAAGGGGGTGCCCGCGGCGGATCAGCTGCCCCGTACCGCGAACAGCTACACCGCCGCGACGTTCCGCATGGACGTCATCCAGCTCAAGACGGACAACTCGCACGCGTGCAAGACCACGTCGACCACCCCGGTCACCAACAAGATCCGGGACGACGCGCACCACTACACCGCGAACCTGTCCCTGGCGAGCGTCCCGGTGGACCCGGCCTGCGGGAACCTGTTCCTGCTGCGGGTCTACATCAAGCACGTCTCCGGCAGCCCTCTGAAGATCGACGGCCACCAGAACAGCACCTCGCTGGCCAACGGCATCATGATGAATCTCTGACGAGAGGCCACTCCGGTGGTCCCGCGGGCGGCATCTGCCGGCCGCCGGACCACGATCGGACGCCGGTCGCGGCACCTGGTTCAGGAGCGCCGATCGCCAACTCCCCCGCCGCCGCCGGCAACGCCGATCCAGGCGACCCGGACGCGCCCGCGACACCGCGACGCGGGCTCCGGGAGGGCCGGGCACCGGGCCCGGGATGGGTAAACTCCCGGATCGCGGCGCCCGGTGCCGGCGGAGGGGGAGACAGTCGACATGAGCATGCCGCTACGCCCAGGGGATCAGACCCGGCTCGGCCGGTACGAACTGATCGGGCGACTCGGCGAGGGCGGCATGGGGACCGTGTTCCAGGGTCGCGCCCCGGACGGCCGGCTCGTGGCGATCAAGATGGTGCGCCCCGAGTTCGCCCACGAGGGCGAGTTCCGGGCCCGCTTCCGCAGCGAGGTGAACCGGGCCCAGCAGGTCCCGCCGTTCTCCACCGCCGAGGTCCTCGACGCCGATCCGGACCACGAGCCGCCGTATCTGGTGGTCGAGTTCGTCGACGGCCCCAGCCTGGCCGCCGAGGTGCGGGACAACGGGCCGCTGTCCGGGGCCGCGCTGCACGGCGTCGCGGTCGGCACCGCCACCGCGCTCACCGCGATCCACGGCGCCGGGGTGATCCATCGCGACCTGAAGCCGGGCAACGTGCTGTTCGCCCGGGGCGGCATCAAGGTGATCGACTTCGGCATCGCCCGCGCGTTCGAGGCGACCAGCCAGCACACCCGGACCGATCAACTGGTCGGCACGGTCGCCTACATGGCGCCGGAACGGTTCGACCCGGCCGGCGGACGGGCGGTCACCACTGCCGCGGACATCTTCGCCTGGGGAGCGGTCATCGCGTTCGCCGCGACCGGCCGCACCCCGTTCGCCGCCGAGTCGGCGGCCGCCACCGCGATGCGCATCCTCACCCAGCCGCCGGAGCTGTCCGGACTGCCGCCGTCGCTGCGCCCGCTGGTCGAGCGCAGCCTGGCCAAGGACCCGGCGCGGCGCCCGAGCGCCCGGGAACTGCTCGACCGGCTGCTGGCCGGCGCCGCCGCTCCGCCGCTGGCGGCGGACACCGAGATCGTCCCGGTCCCGGACCCGCGCCGGCGCACCAGGACCGTGGCCCTGGCCGCGATCGGCGTGGTGCTGCTCGCCGGCGTGGGGATGGTCGCGGCCCGGTTCCTGCCGCACGGCAGCCGGACCGGCGCCACCGCGCCCAGCGCCGGTGTCACCTCGGCGCCCGCACCCGAGGCGCCGTCGGCGGCGGCGTCCCTGACGGCCGCCGAGCGGCTGGCGTCGATCATGCGGGGCCACCGCCGGACCCTGATCCACATCGCCGAGGCCGACCGCGACCTGGCGTTCGACTCCGACCACCTGGAGGTGACGGCGGGCGACGGCACGGGCGCCAAGTCGGAGTTCGCGCTCGTCCCGATCGGCGTCGACTTCCTGATCCGCTCGCTGCGCGACCCGTCCGGCTCGCCGGAGGAGTGCCTGGGCGTGAAGATCGTCCCGGACGAGTCGGCCCGGCTGGTGGGGGCCGAGTGCAGCGCCACCGACGCCACGGTCTTCTCGCTGTCGCGCACCACGGAGACCGACGACAAGAAGCGGCCCACCTACTATCTGCGCAGCGAGCGGTACGGCTTCGTGCAGTGGAGCCCCACCGACAAGGTGCTGTTCGTGGAGGAGATCGGCGACGCTCCCCCGCTGTCGGCCTTCAGCTTCGTCGACCGCGGTCCGCTGCCGTCGCCGAGCTGAGCCTGGGGCGGATCAGCGGCGCGGGCCGTGGATCTCCTGGTGCAGCCGTTCCATCCGCTCGTCCAGCCGTGCCGCGTCCTCGGCCGCGGCGGCCAGCTCGGCGCGCAGCGGCGCCGGCACGTCCGCGTCGTGCTTGTAGTAGATCTTGTGTTCCAGGCTGGCCCAGAAGTCCATCGCCACGGTCCGCAGCTGCACCTCCACCGGCACCGCCACCACCTGGTCGGACAGGAAAACCGGGATCTCCACGATCAGGTGCAGGCTGCGGTACCCGTTGGCCTTGGGCTGGGCGATGTAGTCCTTGGTGGTGACCAGGTGGACGTCCGGCTGGCGGGTCAGCATCCGCGCCACGGTGTAGACGTCCGACACGAACCCGCACACGATCCGGATCCCGGCGATGTCGCGGACGCGCGACCGCAGGTCGTCCACGGTCATCGGGCACCCGATCCGCCGGGCCTTGGCTGCGATGCTGGCCAGCGTCTTCAACCGGGGGCTGACGTGCTCGATGGGATTGCCCCGCCCCCGGTGCGCCAACTCCTCGGCCAAGATGTTGATCTTCGTGCCGATCTCCGCGAGACCGAATTTGTACACCATGAGGAAGGGGGTGAGCTCGGCTCGCAGATGGTGCGGAACCTCCGGCTCCGGGCTGGTGAAGAGCAACGGCTGCAGCCGAGCGACCTGTCGGCCCCCCTCTCCGAGGCGCCCCGTACCGGGATGCTCGGTGGTCACGATCTGTCTCCTCGGTGCGCCCGGTGCCACGGTACCGCCCATCGGCACTTCCCGGCGGCAATGTAGCGGACCGCCGCGAGGGCCGGTGGCGACCCGGGCGAACCGATCGCCTGATCGCCGGGCCGGGTCCCGCCGTCGACCGGCGCAGGCCCGGCCAGGACCCGGACCGGGCCGGCGGCGAGCCCGCCGGGCCGTCAGGCGTCCAGCGCGCTCAGGGCGCCTGGGGCGGGGGCCGGCTCGGGGGCCGCCGGCGGCTCGGCCGGGATCGCGGCGATGCCGGCCAGGATCAGCAGGCCGCCGGTGATCTGCAGCGCAGTGAGCCGCTCCCCCACCACCACCCAGGCGAGGACCGAGGCGAACACCACCTCGAGCAGGCCCAGGAAGGAGGCGAGCCGGGAGCCGAGCCGGCTGGAACCGTAGATGCCCGAGGCGTACGCCACGGCCGTGCCGAAGATCGCGACGACGCCCAGCGGCACCCACCACGGCGCCCGCGCCCCGAGCAGCGCCACATCGCCGAACGTGGCGCTCATCGGCACCACTCCGGCCACCCCGGCGAGGCCGAGCGCGACGGCACCGAGCAGCAGCCCCACGCCGGCCAGGGCGACCGGCGGCAGCCCGTCGGCGGGACGGGCGGCGACCACGAAGTAGACCGCGCAGCCGATCGCGGCGGCGAAGGCCAGGGCCAGGCCGGCCGGGTCGACGGCCTGCAGCGCGCCCGGCCCGATCACCAGGACCAGGCCACCGACGGCGAGCACCGACCCGAGCAGCACGGCCGGCCGCGGCAGGCGCCGGGTGATCAGCCAGGTCCAGAGCACCAGCAGCAACGGTGCGAGGTATTCCACCAGCAGCGCGGTGGAGACCGGCACCCGGCTGATCGCCGCGAAGTAGGCGAGCTGGGTGAACGCGACGGCGACCAGGCCCATGCCGGCGATCCGCCAGCGGGCCCGCCACAGCACGGCCCCGTCGCCGCGCACCGCCACCAGCACGAACGGCAGCAGCAGGAGGCCCGCGGTGAAGGCGCGGGCGGTGACCGCCGCGGCCGGTGACCAGCCGGCCTCGAGCAGCGGCTTGATGAACGCGCCGGATGTGCCGAACGAGGCGGCCGAGATCACCGCGGCGGCCAGACCGGAATGCTGCGGTTTCACGGCGAACCCTCCGTCATGGACTAAGTTGTTTATGCCCCTGACGCTAGGCTCGGCTGAGTGAGGAGTCAAATTGCTTTTTGCCCCTGACACGGAAGAGGCGCTCGAGTTCGCGGCGGCGCTCGCCAACACCGAGGCCGGCGCCTCCCGCTCCGGCGCCGACGAGCTGGCGACCGTGGACCAGCTCGCCGCGATCCTCACGGAGATCCGCTACTCCGGCCGCATCGACCACGACGAGGCCGAGCTGGCGCAGGTCCGGCAGGCGCGCGCGCAGATCCGCTCGGTGTGGACGCTGGACCGCGACGAGGCGGTGACGGTGGTCAACCGGATGCTGCGGGAGGCGCGCGCGCTGCCGTACCTGACCCGGCACGACGGCTCGGACTGGCACATCCACGCCACCGCCCCGGACGCCCCGCTGGCTGAACGGATCCGGGTCGAGGCAGCGCTCGCCCTGATCGACGTCATCCGGATGAACGAGACCGCCCGCCTGCGCGTCTGCGCCGCCGACGACTGCACGGGCCTGTTCGTCGACCTGTCCCGCAACGGCTCGAAGCGCTTCTGCACGGTGCGCTGCGGCAACCGGATGAACATGATCGCCTTCCGGGCCCGCCGCGCCGGGGGCTGATCGGTCCCGCGCCGGCTCCTGCGGTCAGCAGCAGCACCGGGGTCAGGACGGCGTCGGCACCGGTCCCGACGGCGTCGCGCAGTTCGAAGCGATCAGCGCCCGGCCCCGGGATCGGTCAGTGCAGAAGCGCCCCGGCCAGTGCGCCCGGCTCCGAGAACATCGGCCAATGTCCGGTCCTGATCTCACGGTAGACCCACTCGCCCTCGGTCATCAGGCCGAAGGCCGGGACCTGCGCCGCCATCTCCCGCAGCCGCGTCTCCGGGAAGGAGCAGAGGATCGCGGTACGGGGCACCGCCTTCCAGGCCCCGCCGTGCCGCACCGGGTCGGTGGCGGTCGCGGCCGGCTGCGGCCGTCCACGCTCGCGCACCACCGCCCAGTCGAAGCCGGTCGCGCCCGGCGGCGCCCGGTCCGGAACCGGGATCATGCCGCCCGGCGCCGAGGGCCGCGCCCCGTCGAAGTCGGCCTGCGACATCCCGTCGGGCAACGGCCCCGAGTCGACGTAGACCAACCGCGAGATCCGCTGCGGCACCCGGTCGGCCGCTGCCGTCACCACCAGGCCGCCGTAGCTGTGCCCGACCAGCACGACACCGTCGAGCCGCTCCAGGAGCCCGACGAGCCGGCCGACGTGATCTGCCACCCCGGTGCCCGGCGACAGATCCGGCGAGATCTGGTGCACGTCGTGGCCGGCCGCCCGCAGCGGCGCCGCCACCTCGTCCCACGCCCAGCCGCCCAGCCAGAATCCCGGCACCAACACATATGTCGTCATGTGCGGAACGGTAGGCGCCATTGCGGCCAGTTCCCGGCCGCTACGGCACCGTGCGGCCGGAACCGTCCGTCGCCGCCGGCCGGCGCGGCGAAAGCGACCCGCCGCCGGACGGCGGCGACCGGCGAGACCGGCGGCGAGCCGGGACACCCCTGGTCACCAGCCGGTCAGCTCCACTGGCCGGGCTGGTAGCCGCCGGCCGGCTGCTGCGTGATCACGTTGAGCCGGTTCCAGGCGTTGATCGTGGCGATCAGCGAGACCAGCGCGGCCAGCTGCTCCTCGTCGAAGTGCTTGGCGGCGTTCGCCCACACGTCGTCCGGGACGCCGCCGGCCGCGTCGGCGATCCGGGTGCCCTGCTCGGCCAGCTCCAGCGCGGCCCGCTCGGCGTCGGTGAACACCGTCGCCTCCCGCCACGCGGCGATCAGGTTCAGGCGCACCTGGGTCTCGCCGGCGTGTGCGGCGTCCTTGGTGTGCATGTCGATGCAGAAGCCGCAGCCGTTGATCTGGCTGGCCCGGATCTCCACCAGGTGCGCGGTCGAGGCCGGCAGCGTGGAGGAGGCGATCGCGCGGCTGACGCCGAACAGGTTCTTGTAGACCTTGCTGCCGACCTGGCTGGCCTGGAAGTCGATACGAGCGTTCATGGTGGTCCTCCTTGCCGTCGTTGCGGTGTCATGAGCAGGACGGGGCAGGCGGGCCGAATGTGACGACAAGACGGCCGATCGTGACGACGGTCTCCCTCCACGGAACTCCCCGGGCCCCGGGTGCCGGGCGCTCTCCGGGACGCCCCGGCCCATCCGGGTCCCGCGCTGGTCGCGGTGAACCCGGACGAACCGCCGCTGCCCGGCAAGGTCACCTACGAGCAGGCGAAGAAGTTCGCCGCGTCCTGGCTGAAGGGACAGCCGCACCGGGCGTCGACCGCCGGCACCCTGTTCCGCGACAGGATCCAGCGGTTGCGGGACTGACCCGGGCCGGCCCGGTCAGCGGGCGAGCAGGGCACGGAGCTCCCCGGCGACCAGCTCGGGGGCCTCCTCGGCCATGAAGTGACCGCAGCCGACCGGCACGTGCCGCAGGTCCGGCGCCCACGCGCGCCACCGGGCGGCCGCGTCGAAGCCCAGCGCCGAGCCCCAGTCCTGCTGGAGCACGGTGACCGGCATGGCCAGGGTGCGGCCGGCGGCGCGGTCGGCCCGGTCGTGCTCGACGTCGATGCCGGCCGACGCCCGGTAGTCGGCGACTATCGACGGGACCGCGGCGCGGCACGCGTCCAGGTAGGCGGCCCGCACGCCGGCCGGGATCGCCCGCGGGTCGTTGGCCCACAGGTCCAGGAAGTGCCCGAAGAAGTCGTCCGCGCTGGCCGCGATCATCCGTTCCGGCAGCCCCGGCGGCTGGGCCATCAGGTAGAGGTGGAAGCCGACGGCCGCGCTGGTCCCGTGCATCACCTCCCACATGTCCAGCGTGGGCAGCACGTCGAGGGACGCCAGGTGGGTGACCTTCTCCGGGTGGTCCAGGCCGGCCCGGACCGCCACCAGCGCGCCGCGGTCGTGCCCGGCGAGCGCGAACCGGCCGAAGCCCAGACGGGCGGCCAGCGCGACGACGTCGGCGGCCATGGTGCGCTTGCTGTAGGTGTCCGGGCCGTCCTCGGCCGGCTTGTCGCTGGCGCCGTACCCGCGCAGGTCCGGGCAGATGACTGTGTGGTCGGCGGCCAGGTCGGCGACGACGTGCCGCCACATCAGGTGGGTCTGCGGGAAGCCGTGCAGCAGCACGACCGGGCTGCCCGAGCCGGCGACTGCGGTGGTCAGGTGGACGCCGTCGGCGACCGGGACGCGTACGTGCTCGAAGGTCATGACGACGACTGTCCCGGGTTCGGATGAGCAGCGGATGAGCGGCGCGATAGCGTGTCCGGCGTGCCGATCCGGTTCTGTGTGCTCGGACCGGTCACCGCCGCGGACGCGCACGGCCGGGAAATCGCGCTGAAGGGCCCGATGCACCGTGCCGTGCTCGGCCGGCTGCTGGTGGCGCGCGGCCGGGTCGTGCCGGTCACCGACCTGGTCGGCGATCTGTGGGTGGCGCCGCCGGCCGGCGCGGTGGCGGCGGTGCGGACGTTCGTGGCGGCGCTGCGGCGGGCGATCGAGCCGGACCGCCCGGCCCGGGCGCCGGCGCGGCTGCTGGTCACCAGGGGGCCGGGGTACGCGCTGGCCGCCACTCCCGACCAGGTCGACGCCTGGCGGTTCGAGCGGATCGTGACGGCTGCCGGGGCCGGGCTGGGCGCGCTCGACGAGGCGCTCCGGTGGTGGCGCGGGCCGGCGTACGCGGACTTCCCGGACGCCGCCTGGGCGCGGGCCGACCGGGCGCGGCTCACCGAGCTGCGGCTGCGCGCGGTGGAGGCGCGGGCCGAGGTGCTGCTGGGGCTGGGCTGGCCGGGCGACGCGGTGACGGATCTCGACGAGCACGTGACCGCGCACCCGTGGCGGGAGGCGGGGTGGCGGCTGCTCGCGCTGGCGCTGTACCGCGGCGGGCGGCAGGGGGACGCGCTCGCGGTGCTGCGGCGGGCGCGGGAGCTGCTGGTCGGGCAGCTCGGGGTGGAGCCCGGGGCCGATCTGCGGGCCCTCGAAGTCGACATGCTGCGGCAGGAGCCGCATCTCGAGCATCGGGCCGGCGGCCCCGCCGGTATTCGCCTCACCGGTGCGGACGCCGTCTTCGCGGATGTCGCCTCCGCCTACGACCGGGTGGTGCCCGGCGGATCCCGGGCACGGCTGGAGTCCGCGGTCGGGTTGCTCCGCAATCTCGCGGTGACCGGCGCCGGCGGTCTCGAGGTGGCCCGGGAGCAGCGGGCGGCCGCGGTCCGGGCGGCCGAGCAGCTCGGCGACCCGGAGTTGACCGCCCGGGTGATCGGCGCCTACGACGTCCCGGCGATCTGGACCCGCGCGGACGACCCCGGGCAGGCCGCCGGGATCGTCGCCGCGGCCGAGCGGACGCTCGCGCTCCTGCCGCCGGCCGGGCACGACACCGCCCGCGCCCGGCTGCTGGCCACCATCGCCGTGGAGTCGCGCGGCACGCACGATCCGCGGCCGCTGGACTGTGCCCGGCGGGCCGAGGCCATCGCCCGCGAGCTGGACGACCCGGGCCTGCTGGCGTTCGCGCTCAACGGCGTCTTCATGCAGAGCTGCCACCGCACCGGCAATTCCGGCGCACGGGATGCGGTCGGCGCGGAGCTGGTCGCGTTCGCCGGGCGGCACGGCCTGGCCACCGCGGAGGTCCTGGGACGCCTGATCCGGCTGCAGGCGAGCGCGGCGACGGCCCGGTTCGACGACGCGGACCGGCACGCGGCGGCCGCCGACCGGCTGGCCGCACGGCACGAGTTGCCGCTGGTCACGGTCTTCACGCAGTGGTACCGGGCGATGCGGGCCGGGACCGAGGCGGCGTACCGGGCGGCCGCCGGGCTGCTGGACCGGGCCGGGATGCCCGGCCTGCGGGCCGGGTTGCTGCCGCTGGCGTTGCTGAGCCTGCGGTTACGGCACGGTTCGCCGGTGGCCGGCGAGGGCGATTTCGGGCCGTACGAACCGTGGGCGCGCCCGTTGCTGTCACCCGGCGCCACGGCGCTGGCCGACGTGCCGGATCCGCCGGCCGACCTGCTCGCCGAGGCGCTGTGGTGCCTGTTCGCGGAGGCGGCGATCGCGGCCGGGGACACCGCGGCGATGGCGCGGGCCCGGAAGGCGCTGGCCCCGGCCGCGGGCGAATGGGCGGGCGCGGCCAGTGGCCTGCTCACCGTCGGACCGGTCACGCACTACCTGAACCGGCTCCCGCGCTAGCCGACCGGCACCTTCACCTCGCCGCTGAGGATCCGGTACCGGGCGTTCTCCATCCCGGATTCGTACCGGGCCAGCGCCTTGTTCGAGGTGGCGTAGCCGACGCCGTCCACCTTGAGGTCGTAACGCTTCCGGCCGCCGGCCCGGTCGCCCTTGACGAACGCCTGGATCTCCTGGAAGACGCCGTTGTCGACGCGTTTGAGCATCGAGGTGAGGACGTGCGGCCGCACGGCCGGCTCCGCGGTGGCGTACTGATCGGAGTCGACCCCGATCGCCCAGACCTTGCTGCCGGCGGCCGCGACCGCCTGGAACACCCCGATGCCGGAACCACCGGCCGCCGCGTAGACGACGTCCGCGCCGTCGGCGATGAGCCCCGCCGCGGCGGACTTGCCCTTGGCCGGCGCGCTGAAGCCGCCGAAGTCGGGTGGCCTGGTCAGGTAGCGCACGTCCACCCGGATGCCCGGGTCGACGCTGTGCACGCCGGCGGCGTATCCGGCCGCGAACTTGTGGATCAGCGGGACGTCGACGCCACCGACGAAGCCCACCCGGTTCTTGCGGGTGGCCAGGGCGGCCGCCACCCCGACCAGGTAGGAGCCCTGCTCCTCGGAGAAGAGCAGCGACACCACGTTGTCGGCGGTCACCGAGTCGTCGTCGATGATCGCGAAGAGGGTGTCCGGGAACTCCTTGGCGACGGCGCCGACCGCCTTCGCGTACAGGAAACCGACGGCGATGACCGGATTGCTGCCACCGGCGGCGAGCCCACGCAGGGCGGCCGCCCGAGCGTCGTCGGTCTCCGCCTCCGTCTTGGTCTCCGACGCCTCGATCAGCAGTTCCTCCTTGGCCCGGTCGACGCCGGCGGCGGCCGCGTCGTTGAAGCTCTTGTCCCCGCGGCCCGCGCTGTCGTAGGCGATCCCGACGTGCACCGTCTCACGGCCCAGGCCGGACGTGTCCGCCGGCGCGACCGGGACGGTCGCGGCCGAGCACCCGGTCAGCAGCACGGTCAGGGCGGCGGCGAGCAGTCCGGCGCCGAAGCGTTTGTTCATCGTCACTCCTCAGTACCGGAATTGGGCGACCGCGTCGCGCAACTGGGTCGACATGCGGCTCAGCTCGGTGGCCGCCTCCCGGGAGCGGGTCACCTCGGCCGAGGTGGCGGCGGATGCCGCGGCGACCGCCCGGATGTTCTCGGCGATGCTGGCCGTGCCACCGGCCGCGGCGGTGGCGCCCCGGTTCATCTCGCCGGTGGTGGCGGTCTGCTCCTCCACCGCGCCGGCGATGCTGGTCTGGTAGTCGCTGATCCGGCCGACCACCTCGTCGATCATCTCGATCGCGGTGACCGCCGCCGACGTGTCCGTCTGGATCGCCTGCACCAGCGAGTCGATCTCGTCGGCCGCGCGGGCACTCTCCTGTGCCAGATCCTTGACCTCGCCGGCGACCACGGCGAAGCCCTTGCCCATGTCCCCGGCCCGCGCCGCCTCGATGGTGGCGTTGAGCGCGAGCAGGTTCGTCTGCGCGGCGATGCTGGTGATCAGCTTCACCGCGTCGCCGATGGCGGACGACGAGGTGCCCAGGTTGCCTACCGTCTGGTTGGCCGAGCGCGCCGCGGCCACCGCCTCCGCGGCCACCGCCGCGGCCTCGGCGGCGTTGCGGGAGATCTCCTCGATCGAGGCGCCCATCTCCTGCGACCCGGCAGCCATCGTGTCGACGTTGCGGTTGACGTCCTCGGCCGCGCCGGCGACCAGGTCGGCCTGCTGGCTGGTGTCGCCGACCGACTTCGCGAACGCGCCCGACACCGCGTCGAGCTCCGCGGAGGTACGGGTGAGGACCTCCGCCTGCTGCGCCACGTCGGAGACGACCGTGCGCACGGCGGCCATCGCCTGCCGGAGCGCTGCCGACATCTCGCTCACCTCGTCCCGGCCGTCGTCAGCGGGCGGCTCGGCGGTCAGATCGCGCTCGGCCATCCGGCGCAGCGCGTCGCGCGCCGCGCCGATCGGCCGCACGATGCTGCGGGTCACCGCGAACGCGGATGCCGCGCCGAGTGCGAGAGCGAGCCCGGTGGCCACCATGATGATCAGTCCGGCGCGGCTGGCGTCCTCCGCGGACGAACGCACGGCCGCCACGCTGCGGGCGTCGACCGACGCGGCGAGCTTCTGAGCGGCGACCATCATGCGGTAGTAGCTGTTCCAGCTGTCGTACAGGGCGATCTGGTCGGCCTGCCACAGCGCCCGCGCGGTGCCCGGACGGTACGCCGCCACCACCTTGTCGTTGATCTCGACGTACCTCGACAGCTCGTTGCCCAGGGTGGCGAAGACATCGCGTTCGCTGTCGGTCATGCTGCCGGTGTCGACCTGGCCGAGATAGCTCGTGAAGGCGTCCCGCTCCTGTTGCCACGCCTTGTAGGCGACCGAGTCCCCACCGAGCGCCCGTCCGGCCCCGAGCCGGTAGATGTCGTTGATGAAGCCGGCCTGCCAGCCGTTGAGTGTCGTCGCATGGGTCTTGATCTCGCCGGCCTGCTGCGTCAGGAGCTCCAGCCGGCGTACCTCGGTGGCCGCGTCCCGCTGCGCGACGATGGTCCCGTAGGCCACCAGGGCGGTGGCGAACAACAACACCAGCACACCGGCGAACGCCCCGAATAACCGGGCGCCGATACTGAAACGCCGCACTGATGACCCTCCGTCCGCAAAGTTTCACCGGCTTTTTCGGCATCCGACAGCCACGGCTTAGGGAAAGCACACCGTGGGAACCCGGCGCCTACCGCCACCACAACCGGGCCGAACGCGGCTGCGACCAGGGCGGACAGGGGTGCGGCCCGCATGGAGCGACGCCTCGCGGGTGTGCCGGATCTCAGCTCGGGAGCGTCCAGCCGGTCATCCTGCCGGCCGTCTGCCGGTGCCCGCCCGGCCGGCCGCCCATGACCGGAACTCGTGGATCGCCTCGCCCAGGTTGAGCGGACCGCAGGCGGCCTCGAAGCGGCCCTCGACGACCCGGGCGACAAGCCAGTCGTGCTCGCCGCGGCGCACCTCGTACTTCGGGAAGTCGTGGCCCTCCAGACTGGTCCCGCGCAGGTCCAGCAGCAGCGACCAGCCCGGGTTGTCCAGCGTGTCGATCGAGACGCCGTAGTCGTGTTCCCAGCTCCCGTCGCACTGCGTGGCGTACCAGGCCTGCAGCCACGTCAGCGGATCCGGCGCGTCCTGTTCGTTCACCCACTCATCATGGACGATGAGACTGCGGTGGCGGGACGCTCGCTCCGGCTTGCGCGCGGTGACCTGCCGTTCACGAGGACCAGCACGGCGACCGCGATCTGGAGCAGCCCCGCGGCCAGCAGCGTGGGCCGGGCGCCGGCCAGCCCGATCACTGCCCCGCCCAGCAGCATCCCCAGCGTGCCGGCCCCGTCGTGCACGACGCTCTCCGCGGCGAAGGCGGCCCGCCGTTCGGCGCCGGTCGTCCGGCTGCTGATCAGCGTGTTCACCGCGGCGATCCCGAACGGCATGACGGCGCCGCCGAGCGCCGCGCACACCCCGACGAACGGGACCGAGCCCGCGCCTGCGGCCATCGCGGCGAACGACGCGCCCAGGACCATCCAGCTGACGGCGGCCGTCGGCAGGGCCGGCAGGCGCGTGGTCACCGACGGGACGAGCAGAGCGCCGCAGACCGAGCCGATGCCGTAGCCGGTGAGACCCGCCGCGATCAGCGCCCCGGGGCGGCCGGTCTGCGCGCCGAGCACGGCCAGACCCAGCGCGAACGCGAACCAGACCGCTCCGCCGACGCCGCTCGTCACCAGGATCCGGCGCAGATCCGGGTGCCGGCGCCACACCTCCCGCAGGCGCACGGGCGGTTCGGTGTGACGCGGGTGGGCGGGCCGCGTTCGTACCGCCGGCAGGAGCAGAGCGGCCACCGCGATGCCGCAGCTCTCCGACCAGAGCAACGGGATCGTGCCGCCCGCCGCGACAGCGGCGGCGGCCAGCGGCGGGGCGATCACCATGCTGGCGCGATGCGCGAGATCCTGCCAGGCCAGCGCTCGGGCCGCGTGGCCCGCGCCGATCCGGTCGCCGACGTCCGCCGTCAGGGCCGACCGGGCCGGCCCGGCGACCGCCGCGCAGACGCCCGCGAGCAGACCTCCGACCGCCAGGTGTACGGCGGTGACCCCGCCCGTGACCTCCGCGACGGGCACCACCAGCAGCCCGAGCGCCTGCCCCAGCATGATCACCGCTAAGGACCGCCCACCGGTGATTCGCCCCCGTAAGGGACCGGCCCACCAGCCGGAGGTGACCAGTGGCAGACCGGCGGCGCCGGCGACCAGCCCGGTGGTCCACGTCGACCCGGTCCGTTCCAGCGCCACCAGTGGCAACGCCACAGCGGTCAGCCGCTGGCCGAGCCAGCTCACAAACGTGGTGAGCAGCAGGATCCGCAGATCTCCTCGTTCTCGCACCCCCCGATGCTTCCGCCATCCGGCTACGCCGGGTAGTCGCCGGGTGTTGTCCGGTTGCCATAGGGTGCGCCTATGGGTTCATTGCCGCAGGTCGAGGATCTGCGACTGGTGACCGCGATCGTGCGTCTCGGCTCGGTCGGCGCCGCGGCCCGCGAACTGCTGATCAGCCAGCCGTCCGCCAGCCAGCGCCTGGCCGCCCTGGAGCGCCGGGTCGGCGAGCGCCTGTTCGACCGGGATCCGACCGGCGCCCGGCCGACCGGCGCGGGCCGCGAGATGGCCGAGCGGGCCGCGCACATCCTGCAACACCTGTCCACGCTGGTCGATCAGACCCGCGCCGCGGCCCGCGACCGCCCGCTCACCGTCGGCACGTTCTCGAGCCTGGCGCCGCTGCTCTTCCCGGCGCTGGACGTGCCGGTCAACCAGATCACCGACCACGGCGACCGGATGATCGGCTGGGTCGCGGAGGGCTCTCTGGACGCCGCGGTGGTGGCGATCGCGGACCAGGTGGCGCTGCCCCCGGGCGTGATCGCGACCCCGGTGGGACGGGACAGCCACGCGATGCTGTTCCCGGCCGGCGTCCCGGGCCCGGCCGGCGGGCGGCGGCCGTTGCGGGACCGGGTGGTCGTCGCGTACACCATCGATCTCTCCTCCGATGTGCTGCGCGCCCGGCTGACCGCCCTCGGCGCGCAGACCCGGCATGCCGCCACCGCGGAAACCGCGGTTCGGATGGCTCGGGCACACGCCGTTCCCGCCCTGATGCCGCGCTGCCTGGCCGAGATGTACGCCACCGCGGAGGAGACGGTGACGGCGGCCCCGGTCCGCAACGTGCTGCGGCTGACCCTGATCACTCTCGGTCCCCCACCCCCCACACTGAACCCCACGACGCTGGCCGGCCGGCTCGGGCTCACCCGGCCGGTGCCGGCCTGACGCACCGGCAGGACGACCTCGGCCACCCGCGGGCCGATCCGGGCGGGGACAGGTCAGCCGGTGAAACGGATGAGCGCTTCCGGGCCGGCGCGGTCGTCATGATCGCCACCGCCCGCCCCGGCCCGCCCGAACCGGACGTTTCCGGATCTCGCCATTGGGCACATCAACAACAGCGGCACCACGAGATGACTGGAGGATGCTCAGATGGCCGGCAACGAGCACGACGTGAACCGCAGCGCGCGGAGTGGGCGCTTCGTCAAGGAGAGCACCACCAAGCGCGAGCCGCGCACCACGACCACCGAGCACGTCGGGAAGAGCCACGGCGACCGTGAGGTGCACCGCAGCACCAGCACCGGCCGCTTCGTCAAGAAGACCACCACCGAGTTGCACCCGTCGACGACCGAGACCCAGCGGGTCTGACCGCCGGCGCCGATCAGCGCCCTTCGCTCACCGCGGAGGGCGCCGGCGTCGTTTCCGGGGCCCGGTCCGGCGCGCGGCGCAGCAGCAGGCCGCCGGCCAGGCCGCCGGCGAGCTGGCAGGCCGCGATGGCGACCAGCAGGACCGCCGGGTGGTACGACGCCAGCAGCCCGCCGGCTGCGGAACCGGCCGCGCCGGCGGTCACCTTGAATCCGGCTCCGAGCGTGAAGACCTGGGTACGCAGCTCCGGCGGCGCCTCCCGGTCGCGGGTGGTGAACAGGGCCACCGCGACTATCCCGCTGAGCCCGCCCGCCACCGCGAAGAACACCGCCGGCGTCCCGGCCACGGCCAGCAGGAACGGGACCGTCATCGCGGCCGTGCAGAGCAACAGCACCCGCTCCGGCAGCCGGTGCACGACCGGCAGGCGGGTGCAGAGCACCGACCCGAGCAGGCCGCCCGCGGCGCACGCGGACACCAGCAGACCGGTCAGCGCCGGCCGGTGCGTGTGCGCCGCGCCCACCAGCGGGCCCGCGAGCACGTGCGGCACCATCAACGCCGCCACGAGCAGGCCGCCGAGAGCCGCGTCGTGGGCGCGCTCCAGCGCCAGCAGCACGATCGCGACCCGGGCGCCCTCGTCGGCCAGGCGGACGCTGACGGCGGCCACCAGATACCTCGCCAAGGTCATGTGGTCATTCTGTCCCGGACCGGCTGTTTCGGCAGGGATGCCCGGGGCATCTGCGGACCATGACTCTCAAGGCGCTGGTGCTCGGTTGTTCACTGAAGAAATCCCCGGCTCCGTCGAGTTCGGAACTGCTCGGTCGAGAGGTGCTGGCCGCGCTCGCCGACCACGACGTCGACGGGGAGCTCGTCCGGGTCGTCGACCACGACGTGCGTTTCGGCGTCTCCACCGACGAGGGCGACGGCGACGCCTGGCCGCGGATCCGGGCGAAGGTCCTGGACGCGCAGATCCTGGTGATCGCGACGCCGATCTGGATGGGCCAGCCGTCCAGCGTGGCGAAGATGGTGCTGGAGCGCCTGGACGCCGAGTTGTCCGAGACCGACGATCAGGGGCGGCCCTCGATGTACGGCAAGGTCGGCGCGGTAGCTGTGGTCGGCAACGAGGACGGCGCGCATCACGTGACCGCCGAGGTGCTGCAGGCCCTCAACGACGTGGGCTTCAGCATCCCGGCCGTGTCCTCGACGTACTGGGTCGGCGAGGCGATGGGCAAGGTGGACTACAGCGACGCCGGCCCGAAGCCGGACACCACCGGGGCGGCGACCGCGGGACTGGCTGCCAACGCCGCGCATCTGGCGCGGCTGCTGTCCGCTGACAACTATCCGGTGAGCTGAGCGTTTACCCGGACCGGACCTGGGCACATCGGGGTCGAGTTCCCGTCTGCTGAGGAGTGATGAGCGATGCCACCGCGCAAGCGAGCGACAGCCGGCACCACCAGCCCGAGCTACACCGTGCCCGGGGTCAAGCCCGAGGCCGCCGGTGAGGTCGTGGCGGTGCTGCAGGACCGGCTCAACGCGCTGAACGACCTGGCGCTGACCTTGAAGCACGTGCACTGGAACGTCGTCGGGCCGCACTTCATCGCCGTGCACCAGATGCTGGACCCGCAGGTCGACGCGGTCCGCGAGATGGTCGACGACCTGGCCGAGCGGATCGCCACGCTGGGCGGTTCGCCGGTGGGCACGCCGGGCGCGCTGGTCGCCCAGCGGTCCTGGGACGACTACTCGATCGGCCGCGCCGACACGGGCTCGCACCTGGCCGCCCTGGACATCGTCTACACCGGCGTCCTGGAGGCGCACCGGGCCGCGATCGAGAAGGTCGAGGAGTCCGACCCGGTCACCGAGGACCTGCTGGTGCAGCAGACCGGCCGGCTGGAGCGGTACCACTGGTTCGTCCGGGCCCACCTGGAGTCGCCCGAGGGCACCCTGCTGACCGCCGGTGTGTCGGACGAGAAGACCGCCGCCAAGCGGGGGAAGCGCTGAGCGCGTACCGCATCGATCGGGGCCGCCGGGAGGGAGTCTCCCGGCGGCCCCGTCTCAATCCGCGGGGCAGCCCGGATCGGGTTTGCGGGCGCCCGGGATGACGCCGCAGAGCAGACGCAGCGACGCGTCCGCCCCCATGATCAGGACCGTCTTGCCCGCCGGTAGCTGCGGGTCGTCGCCGCGGTACGAGAAGTCGATCGCGCCGGTCACGCCCGGTACCGCGTTCGCGCCGGTCAGCGCGTTGAGTCCCTGCAGCACCGACTGCGCCGTGACAGCCGCCTCCGCGTTCACCGCGCGGACCTGCACGATGGCCGCGTTTATCGTGTTGATCGCGTCCCAGCCGAACATCGCCCGCGACGCCTGCCCGTCGACGCACGCGTCGCCGTAGCCGCGCTCGCCGTAGACGGTGAAGAACCGCACCGACTTGTTGATCCGCGCGCAGTCGGTCCCCCAGGCGCGGCTGCCGGCCAGCGAGATGTAGTCCAGCGGCAGCCCGGGATAGTCGTCGCCCTGGCCGGAGAGGGCGAACTGGGTGATCGCGTCGCCGGCCAGCACCGCCGGGTACGCCTGCGAGCAGACCGACATGCCGCCCAGGAAGTCGTCGAACTCGTCCGGCCGTCCCGCGTAGAACACCAGGTAGCCGGGCTTGCCCGGGCAGGCGCGGCGCCCCAGGCTGGTGACGTCGGCGCCGCTGCCGCCGTCCGGCGGGCGGTACGCCGCGAAGTCGCGCACCGTGATCCCCCGCGCGGTGAACGCGGCCCGCACGTCCTCGGCCAGGTTGCCGCTGTAGAGGTCGGCCGGGTCGCCGGAGTAGTACACGGCGGCCTCGGTGACCCGCAGTTTCTCCCGCGCGTAGTAGGCGGCGACCGCGGCCTCCCGGCTGTTGCCCGGCGACACCTGGTGGTACGAGATCACCTCGCTGGTCAGCGTGTCCGCGGTGAGCAGCGTGCCGAGGGTCGGGATACCTGCGGCGTCGAGCTCGTGCAGCGCGTCCTTGGTGCCCTGCCGGCTGACGCCCAGGCCGGTGACCGCGACGATGCGCAGCCGCCCGGCCGCCCCGGCGATCAACCGGGCCGCCTGCCCGCCGTAATTCATCTGGTCGCCGCCGTTGGCCAGCAGCAGCCGGATCGGCGCCCGGGCGGTGCGGCTGTTCCACTGGGCGGCGGCCAGACCGCGCAGCTCCTCCAGCGCGGCCGGGTCGCCGCCGGCCGTGGTGTTGGTGAGTGTGCTCAGGTAGACCACGGTGACGTGGCCGGGGTTCTTCACCACCTCGGCGTTGACCGCGGCGATCTCCTCCTCCACCCGCCGCAGGTCGTCGTCCGGCGCGGCGGCGAAGAACCGGTACCGCCCGTCGGAGAGCCCGACGCACTGCGAGCCGTCCACGCCGAACGGCTCCCGGCGCAGCGTGCTGCCGAACGCCGGCCAGCGGAGGCCGGCGCAGCGGTCGTGGTTGTACCAGGGCACCGTGATCAGCGCGGCGAGCAGCACCAGCGGCAGCACCAGCGACATCCACGGGACGCGCCGGCGGGGCAGGCCGGCCTCGCCGAGCCGGGTCCAGTCGCCCGGCCGGCCGGTCTCCGCCGGCAGTTCCAGCGGCAGCACCACGCTGCGGTCCCGGGCGAACCGCAGCTGCCGGTCCACCCACGCGTCGTACGCCATCCGGGCGTCCGCCGGCGAGTGCGCGCCGCGGGCCCGGACCGGGTTGGTCACCACGAGCAGCGGCTCGCGCCGCAGATCGCCCGCCTTCTCGACGGACTCGATCAGGCGGCGCGCCGCCGGGCCGTCGTCGTCGATCAACAGCAGGGGGTACGCGGTACGCCGCCGGCCCGCGCCGAACACGCCGGTGCGGCGGTACGCGACCCGCAGGTCCTCCAGGAACGCGTCCACCAGCAGCGCGTCCACGTCGTCCTGGTGCGCGGCGACGAAGCCGGGCCGGGCGAACTCGCGCGCCAGCTGGTAGAAGTCGCGCCCGCCGGCCAGCCGGTGCCGGGCGAACCAGCGCGGCGGCCGCCACGTCGAGCGCATGAACCGCAGGCCGAGCCGGGGCACCAGCCGCGACGCCAGCCGCACCCACCAGGGGAAGTCGCCGACCGCGTCGGCCAGGCCCTCGGCCAGCGGCGTGCTGGGCAGCCGCTGCCGCAGGTGCACCTGCAGCTGCTCGGCGATCTTCTCGCGCTCGCGGTCCGGGGTGTCCGGCTGGAACGGCTCCAGGTGCACCAGCCACAACGCCAGGCCGTAGTGCGGGAAGCGGAGGCGGGGGCCGGTGCGCGACTGGCCCGCCAAATTCTTCACCGCGACGTCGAGCAGGTCCTCGACGGTCACGGCCGGTGTCCGCCCGGGGTCCACCTGCCGCTCCCCGGTGCGGGCCCAGGGCGCGAACCGGCCTTCCCGCAGCCATTCCTGCAGACCGTCGAACGGGTCGTGCCGGCCGGCCGGGGGGCGGTTCAACTCCAGGATCGGCAGGAAACGCTCGGCGCCGTACCGCCAAGGGCGGCGGACCAGCCGGCTGATCAGCCGTAACAGGTCCGGGCCGCCCTCGAACTGGATGCCGCGCGTGGCCGCTTCATCGGCTCGCCAGCGTCTGCGGAGCATGCTCCATTGTGGTTCGTCGATACCGGCGATCGGAAGGGGGAAATCAGCGGCGGAAGAACCGGCCGATCATGTCGTACGAGACGATCACAGAATGGGTTTGCCGCCGGTGACCGGAATGACCGCCCCGGAGATGTAGCTGGCCTCGTCGGAGGCGAGCAGCACATAGGCCGGCGCGACCTCCTTGGGCTCGCCGGCCCGGCCCAGAGGCGTGTTCTTGCCGAACTGCTCGACCTGCTCGGGCGGCATCGTCGACGGGATCAGCGGCGTCCAGATCGGCCCGGGCGCGACCGCGTTGACCCGGACCCCCCGGTCGCCGAGCAGCTGCGCGAGGCCCGCGGTGAAGTTGGCGATCGCGCCCTTCGTGGTCGCGTAGGGCAGCAGTGTCGGCTTCGGCTGGTCGTAGTTCACCGAGCTGGTGTTGATGATCGAAGCACCCTCGCCAAGGTGCGGCAGCGCGGCCTTGACCAGCCGGAACATCGCCGTGATGTTGGTGTCGAAGGTGTGCTGCCACTCCTCGTCGGTGATCTCCTCGACAGTCTCGCGGGTCATCTGGAACGCCGCGTTGTTCACCAGCACGTCGATGCCGCCGAGCTCCTTCACCGCCTGCTCGACGATCTTGGCGCTCTGCGCCGGGTCGGTGAGGTCACCGGGCGCCAGGGCCACCGTGCGGCCGGCCTCCTCGACCAGCGCCGCGGTCTCCCGCGCGTCGTCCTGCTCCTCCGGCAGGTAGGAGATCAGCACGTCGGCGCCCTCCCGGGCGAAGGCGAGCGCCACCGCGCGGCCGATGCCGCTGTCCCCGCCGGTGATCACCGCTTTCTTGCCGGTGAGCCGCCCGGAGCCGCGGTAGCTCTGCTCGCCGTGATCCGGCTTGCGGTCCATCAGGGTGGTGTGACCGGGCGGCTCCTGCTGCCGCTCCTGCGCCTGCTGTTCTTCTTTGGTCGTGGTCATGGTCGCGGCATTCCCCGCCGCGCGGGCATGAAACGCGGGGCGGTCCGTGGCACGCTGCCGGGTATGGGATTCTTCGACCGTGTTCCGCCGCCGCCCGCACCCGAGCCGCCGGAGCCGCCCCGGCCACGATGGGAGAGGCCGGAGGCCCAGCTCGGTGCCATGGTGACAGCCGGGCTGACGCTGGGCCGTTCCGGGCAGGCGGCGGTCGGGGTGGGCGGCGTCACGGCGTACCGGAACGGCTTCGAATTCTCTCTCCTCGCGGTGATGCGCGAGCAGGACCGCCGGGACCGGATCTTCCGGGCGCAGCACCGGCATTCCGTGGCGGAGCCGCTGGAGCCGGAGTTCCTGCGGATCGGGGTCCGCTTCGCCGACGGGCGGGTGGCCACCAACCTGGCCGAGGATCAGCGGTTCCCGGGCCCGGACGACGACTTCGACGGGCCGCTGCTGAGGCAGGGCGGTGGCAGCGGCGACGGGCGGCGTTACGAGACCTCCTACTGGGTGTGGCCGCTGCCGCCGCCGGGGCCGCTCACCCTGGTGTGCGAGTGGCCGGCCTTCGGCATCGGTGAGTCCCGGGCCGAGCTGGACGGCCGGGCCGTGCGGGACGCCGCCGAGCACGCCTTCGACCTGTTCTGAGGACTGACCCGGGGGCCCGCGTGCGCGGGGCGAGGTCCGGGTGGTCCGCCGGACCGGCCCTACGCCGCCGGGCCCCACCTGGTCTCCCCGGTGGCGGTGATGGCGAGGTGGACGAACGGGCTGTCGTCGGTGGCGCCGTGCCAGTGCGGGATGCCGGGTTCGACGTGGACCCAGTCGCCCTCGCGCAGCTCGCGTGGCTCGTCGAGGCCCCACCACTGGATCAGGCCGCGGCCGGAGACGACGACCAGGGCCTGCTCGCCGGTGTGCACGTGCCAGTTGGAGCGGCCACCGGGCTGGTAGGAGAACCGGTGGCCGCGCATGCCGTCCGGGCGCTGCCGGTCGAGGATCTCGGCCTGCTCGACGCCGCCCTGGAATTTCTCCCGGGAGGCGGCCGCGGGTGCCACGGCGCCCTCCGGAACAATCCTGAAATAGCTGCTCATCCCCACATGATGCCGCCGGGCGCGGGCCCGCGCCCGGCAGGCGGATCAGGACGGCCGGCCGAACCAGCGGGCCAGCTGCTCGTCGAGGTCCCGCTGGTCGTCGCCGATCCAGGCGACGTGGCCGTCCGGGCGCAGCAGAAGGGCCGCGACGTCCAGCGCCACGGTGGGATCCGCGAGGTGGCCGACCCGGTCCGACCAGCCGCCGACGGTCAGCCGTCCGGTCCGGTCCAGCAGCAGGCCGCGACCGTCACGCAGCAGGTCGTAGAGGCGGCCCCGCTTCACCTCGAGGTCGCGCAGGCGGCGGCCGAGCAGGGCGGGGCCTGCGCCGAAGTCGTAGCGCACGCCGATCGCGGTGATCTTCTCCAGCAGGCGGCGGTTCACCTCGTCGATCTCCATCAGCTCGGTGAGCAGCCGGCGCACGGCGCGTGGGCCCGGCCCGGCGGAGAGCAGCTCGGTCTGGGCGCGGGTGTTGTCCAGCACCTGTTCGGCGACCGGACGGCGTTCCGCCTGATAGGTGTCGAGCAGGGTGTCCGGGGCCCAGCCGCGGATCTGCGCGGCCAGTTTCCAGCCGAGGTTGACCGCGTCCTGCAGGCCCAGGTTGAGGCCCTGGCCGCCGATCGGCGGGTGGATGTGCGCCGCGTCGCCGGCCAGCAGCACCCGCCCGACCCGGTAGTGCTCGGCCAGCCGGGTGGCGTCGCCGAAGCGGGACAGCCAGCGCGGGGAGTGCACGCCGAAGTCGGTCCCGGCGATGGCGCGCAGCTGGCGGCGGAAGTCGTCGAGGGTGGGCGGCTGGGCGCGGTCGGTGACCGCGGCGGCGGGGACCACGACCCGGTGAAGCCCGGCGCCGGCCGGCCCGACGCTGAACCGCGGGTCGGTCCGGCGGGCCGCGGCCACCCTGGCGGCGACCTCCTCCGGTGGCACGCCCACCGCCATCTCTCCCATCAGCGTCTCGTTGCTCGCGGGCTCGCCGGGGAAGGCGACGCCGAGCAGCTTGCGCACCGTGCTGCGGGCGCCGTCGCAGCCGGCGAGGTAGCGGGCGCGGACCCGCTCCCCGCCGGTCAGCTCGACTGTCACGCCGTCGCCGTCCTGTTCCAGACCGGTCACCGCGCAGCCGTGCCGGACGTGCGCGCCCAGCTCGACGGCGTGTTGTTCGAGCAGGCGGACGACGACCGGCTGCGGGATGCCCAGCAGGTAGGCGTGCGCGGTGTCCAGGTCCGCGGGCGCGGGTCTGTCGATGGCGGCGAAGTAGGCGCCGGCCGGGCGCCGTCTGCCGTGTTCCAGGAGGCGGTCCAGCAGTCCGCGCATCGCCATCAGCTCGATGCTGCGGATGTGCAGCCCGACGATGCGGGCGAACGACGCCGGCTCGGTCTCCTTCTCCAGGACGAGGACCCGCACCTGGTGCAGTCGCAGCTCGGCGGCGAGCATCGCGCCGGCCGGGCCGCAGCCGGCGATGATCACGTCGACGTCGCCGGTAGCCGGGGACGGCTCGGCGGTCGGCTGCAGAGAATTCATGGGTGTTGCCTTTCGGGAGGCCTGTGAATGCGGCGCTCCCGGCGATGCCTCAGGACGATCGCGCGGCCGTGACGGGAAGGGGGAGCACCCACGTCGGAACAACGGTCATGGGTCTCACCTCCTCGGGCAGCATCACGGGCAACCGCAAGTTACCGGCCCGGACCGCGGCGCGTCCAGTGCTCGTCCACCCAGGGCCTGCAACAAACTGCAAACACCTATTTCTTGTACGTCGATCGACACCCTCCTATGCTCAGCGGGGGAAAGCGCTTTCCTGCACTACTCCCATCCCCAAGGAGCGCGTCACCATGAGAAGGATCCGGCTTATCGCCGCGGCAGGCACCGCCGTGACCGCGGGCGTCATCGCCGTCGCCCTCCCCGACCCCCGGGCGTCCGCCGCCGTGACCGGCACCGCCACCGGCTTCGCGACCGGCACCACCGGCGGCGCCGGCGGGACCACCGTGCGGGCCACCACCGGCACCCAGATCCACCAGGCCCTGTGCGCCCGCGCCAGCGGCAGCACCCCGATCACCATCGAGGTCGAGGGCACGATCGACCACGGCAACACCACAAAGGTGTCCGGCGACAGCTGCAACACCGCCGCCGACAAGATCGAGCTCAAGGAGATCAGCAACGTCACGATCGTCGGCGTCGGCAGCGGGGCGACCTTCGACCAGCTGGGTATCCACATCCGGGACTCCAGCAACATCATCATCCAGAACGTGACGGTCCGGAACGTCAAGAAGTCCGGCTCGCCCACCTCCAACGGCGGCGACGCGATAGGCATGGAGAGCACCGTCCGCAAGGTCTGGGTGGACCACGTGAACCTGCTCGCCTCGGGCGGCGAGGACGCCGGCTACGACGGGCTGTTCGACATGAAGGACGACACCGAGAACGTCACGCTGTCGTACAGCACGCTGCGCAACTCCGGCCGGGGCGGCCTGATCGGCTCCAGCGAGACCGACACCGGCAACACCAACATCACGTTCCACCACAACCTGTACGAGAACATCGACTCCCGTACGCCCCTGCTGCGTGGCGGCGTCGCGCACATCTACGACAACTACTACGTCGGCCTCAACGAGTCCGGCATCAACTCCCGGGCCGGCGCCAAGGCCCGCGTGGACAACAACTACTTCCAGAACTCGAAGGACGTGCTCGGCACGTTCTACACCGACGCGGCCGGATACTGGCAGGTCAGCGGCAACATCTTCGACAACGTGACCTGGTCGGCCAAGGGCTCGGAGAACAACCCGGCCGGGCCGGACCCGGTGTCCAACACCAGCGTCAGCATCCCGTACTCGTTCGCCCTGGACAGCGCGTCCTGCGTGCCCGCGATCGTGCGCGCCGCCGCCGGCGCGAACACCGGCCTGAAGACCTCCGACGGCAAGTGCTCGACGACGTCGCCGACCGGCGGCCCGACCTCGTCGCCCACCGGTTCGCCGACCAGCTCGCCCACCACCGGCCCGTCCCATCCCAGCGGCACCAACCTGAGCATCGGCGCCGGTTCGGACGGCTCCAGCAAGGCGAGCGGCACCAGCTACGGCGACGTGCGGGACGGGAACCTGACGACGTACTGGTCGCCGAGCGGCACCACCGGCGACATCTCGATCAAGTGGGGTTCGGCCACCACGGTCTCGCGCATCGACGTCCGCGAGTCGGCGGCCGGTGTCGTCGGCTCCTACCAGGTCCTCAACGGCGCCACCGGCGCGGTCCTGAGGTCCGGCACGGGAGCCGGCGTGATCACCTTCCCGGCCACGTCGACCACGAAGATCACCTTCAGGATCAATTCCGCTTCCGGTACGCCGCGGATCGCCGAGTTCGAGACCTACGCCTCCTGACCACCCCGCCGGGCGGCGCGCCTTTCCCGCGCCGCCCGGCGCACCCTCCCGCCCGGCCACCCGAGCCCGGCTGGCCCACAGAGGTCTCTCACCCCCTCCGAGACACCCCTCCTACCCAGCCACCCGAGCGCGGCCGCGGCGGGCAGGGGTGTCTCGCGGGGACGGCTCCACGGGCGTACCGAAGCGGTCAGAAGATGAAGTGGGCCGCGAGCCGGTAGTAATTCATCGAGATCATCATCAGCAGCAGGGCCACGAAGGCCGTGCTGACCAGGCCGTACACCAGATAGATCCGGCGGCGGGCGGCGGAGACCGCGCGGTGCGCCGCCGGCAACGGCATGCGGAGGAACACGTGCCCCAGATAGCGGAAGGCGCGGTCCCGCAGGTTGATCTCCCCGAGCGCGGCCTCCAGGGCGTGATGTCCGTCGGTCACCGGGAACAGCGGATTCAGGTTGTTGAAGACGACGAAGAGCTGCATCCCGAGCAGCCACCGCAACGCGCCGAACCGCTCCGGGTCCAGCACGATCAGCGCCGCGCAAACCCCGGCCGCGACGATGTCGATCATCGGGCCCACCATGGCCACCGCGAGGCGGCCGAAGCGCGAGCGCACCCGGTAGGCGTCGGTGCGGTCGACGTAGGTCAACGGGACCAGGAAGCAGAACAGCTTCACCCCGGCCTCCCGCACCGGTACCCCGAGCGCCTGGCAGACCGTGGCGTGGCCCATCTCGTGCACCGCCGCCTGCACCAGCAGGGCGGCGAACAGGACCAGCCAGGGCGGGCCGACGAAGTCGAGCGGAGCCGGCAGCGTCAGCGCCAGGACGATCGCGGCCACCGCCGCGGCACCGGCCAGCACGGTCAGCGCCGTGGCGGTCCGGGGGAAGCGGGCCAGCACCGCCGACGGCGGCCGCAGCATCAGGTTCAGGTGCCGCGCCGGGATCCGCAGGTGCGGGGTGAGCCGGAAGAACCTGGCGATCCACAGATCCCTGCCGCGCAGCGGCTCGGGCGGCACGGAGAGCACGCCGGCCCTGCGCAGATCGGTCAGGAACGACAGCAGGACGGGCGCGCGGTCGTGGACGCCCCCCGGCCCGCGCGCGCGACGGGCTGCGTTCAGCAGGGCGGTGCCGGTGCGGCTGCCGTCCAGCAGTGGCACCAGGCGCGCGCCGGTCGCGCTCAGCCGGACGTAGGTGCCGGAGTCCTCGGCGAACAGCAGGGGGTGACCGTCGGCGCCGTCGACGAGGGTGACCCGCGGCGCCAGGGCGACCGGCTCGTCGAGCCAGTCAGCGGACATCGTGCCTCCGTGATGTCGGGAGACCACCGGGGGAGCACCGCGCGGCACTCCCCCGGGCTCGTTCACTGAACGCTCAGCGAGCGGGGCGTCAACGGCATCCGCCGCAGCCACCGCCGCAGCCGCCGCAGCCGCCGCAGCCGCCGCAGCCATGGCAGCCGTGGCAGCCATGGCAGCCACGGCACCCGATGCAACCGCGGCAGCCGTGGCAGCCGCCGCAGCCACCGCCGCCACCGCCGCAGCCACCGCCGCAGCCACCGGTGCCCAGCAGAGAAGCGCTGACCACTGTCGGCAGCTGCTCGGCGGTAAGGTCGTCCTCCAGCCAGAGGTCGAGTTCCTCGGAGACCTCGGGTCTGCTCAGTTCACTTTGCATGCGACTCAGCTCCTTCGATGTGTCGTTCCATGCGGTTCGCCGTCCGGCCAGCAGGCCGTCCGACCGGGGGCCCGACGGCTCGCGAGCGAGCGTGGACCCCAGACTGTGTTCCGGTGCTACGCCGGCGCACCCGTCGCCGGTTGCCCGGCGGCGAACGCGATCAGCGCGGCCCGGTGGTATCCGTCGGCTCCCGCCCGCTCGCGCAGCACGTGCGGCAGCAGACCGGCGAAGACGGTGCCGCCGAGGTGCAGGCGCAGCGCGGCCAGCCACGCGGCGTTGCCGGCCGCGCCGGCGCGGGCCAGCAGCAGCCGGTGGCCGTGGCTGCCGTGCCGGTCGAGCGCGCCGGCCAGGTTTCCGGTGATCAGGATGAGCGCGGGCGCCCAGGCGAACTCGCGCTGCAGGACCAGCTCCTCGGCCGCCGCGCCGTCCGGCAGACCGGCCACCCGGCACAGTGCCGCCTTCTCCGGCAGATAGCGGTAGAGCCCCGTGCCGAGGCCGGTTACCCGCCACGCCGCGCAATAAAGCTCCAGGTCCACACCGGCGGCCCGCTCCTGCGGCCAGGATTGCGCGTCCATCCGCTCGGCGGCGTCGAGCATCGCGGCGAGTTCCGCGCCGGTGAGCGCGGCCGGCGTGAAGTAGTGGACCGACACGCGGTCGAGGAGCACGTCCGGCAGGCCGGCGCGTGGGGCGGCCGGCTCCGGCAGCGCGACGAGGTTCGACCGGTCCGGCGGGATCCGCAGGAAGTCCGGCACCGGAGACAGCGGGCGCCGTGCCGACACGGCGTCCAGCCGGGTGTCCGCCAGCAGTTCCATCAGCAGCTCGGAGCGGTCCTCGTCGACGGGCGTGGTCATCGTTCCTCCTTGAGCGCCACCACCGCGGTCACCGGCTCGGCGGTCGGATCGATGCGCAGGGCGGCGGCGATCGCCGCGTCGTCCCACCGGTCGGCGAAGCGTGCCGCCAGCCGGTACTCGGCGGCGAGCGCGGACAGCTGGGCGAGCGCCACCCCGGCGTCCAGGCAGAGGATCCGGTAGGCGAAGTCGTGGTACTTGGCGGCCACCACGCCGAGCGCGCCGGTGAACACCAGCAGGGCCGCGGGCCGGTCCGTCTCCAGGGCCGGGCAGATCCCGGCCGACACACCGCGGATCCGGCCCAGGCTGTGGTCGCCGCGCTGGTAGAAGTACCAGGCCGGGTCCAGGGTGGGCACGTCCAGGGCGAGCAGGTACACCTGCACCGAACCGAGATTCCCGCCGGTCGCCGCCCACCGGCTGATCTGGCCGGGCCGGCCGCGCTCGCCGAGGTCACGCAGCCCGGCGGTGTGGCGCAGCAGCGCGGACAGGTGCCGCAGCGGCCCGCCGTCCAGCGGGATCCGCGGGGCGGCCTGGTACTCCTTGTTGTACCGCTGCAGGGCGTGGTTCGCCGGACGGAAGTGCGCCTGGTGGTCCTTCGGGTGTAGCCACTCGCGCGGCGGGAACGCCACCGCCTGCTCGTAGCGGTGCGCCACCGGCGGGCGGTCCAGCTCGGCCCGCGGGTCGGCGGGCAGGCAGACGGGGCAGCCCGGCCGGCGGTACGCGGCCACCGCCCGCTGCGCCCATCCCGCCAGGTCCAGGACGGTGCAGACGCTCATCGACGGAACCTGGCCGACCCGGGACAGCAGGTGTACGACCTCGGTCGCCACCAGCGCCGCCCAGATCGCGGCGCGTACCGGCGACGGCACGCCGGCCGGGGTGGCCCGGTTCCGCGAGAAGCAGTCGTGGCAGCAGGTGTACCGGGCGTCGAACAGCGGCCCGATCTCTGCGGTGTCCGCGCCGGCCGCGGCGCGCAGCCAGCTGATCCCGGCCTTGCGGCAGGCCTCGTCCACCTCGGCCATCGCCGCGGCGTCGCCGTCGTCGACGGCGACCACCAGGTCACCGGCTCCGGCCGGCCAGGCGCCGGCCTCCGCGTCGACACCGGCCCGGGTCAGCTCGGCGCGCAACAGACCGGCCAGCCTTTCCGGCCCACTGATCAGCACCCGGGCGCGGGCCAGCCGCTCGCACGCCTCGTCCCGGCTGCGGTTGACCCGGGTGGTGTCCAGGTTCCGGCCGAGGTAGCCGGCCACCTCGGGCGGGATCACCTCGACGACGTCGCCGGCCGGGCCGTCCTGCAGCAGCCCGCTGGCATACAGCAGGGTCACGCAGGCACTCAGATCGGATTCGGACACTCCGGGGAACGCCGCGGCCAGTTCGGCGACCGTGCGGGTGCCGTCGAGCTCGGGCAGCAGCCGCGGGACGAGCCGGACCGCGGCCCGGCCGCGCAGCACGGTCTGCCGGTTGCCGGTGCCGGCGAACGCGAGGCCGTCGACCAGCGGCACCTGCACCAGGCCCGGGATCAGGCACGGCCGGACCGGGACGGTGAACTGCGGATCACTGGAGGCCACTTCCGCCATGGTGGCCGCGGTCAGCCGGCCCTCGTCGCGGGTGGCCTCCTCGGTCGGGATCATCGCCACACCCCCTGCAGCATCTCGGGCAGCCGTTCGTACGACCGCGTCGTCTCGTCGCGTCCCAGCCCGCACCGCGGGCAGCCGTGCACGCCGACCACCCGGCCGGTCCGCACCTGCTGGGTCGCCACCTCGATCTGCCGCACCCGCCCGGCCTCGGCGGCCGCGTCCTCGCGGATCCGGCCCACCACCTCCGCCGCGGCGGCCGCGGCGAGCAGGGCGGTCGACGGCAGGTAGCCGCCCGGTCCGGCCTCGGGGTGCGCGTCGTAGTACTCGTCGAGCGCGGCGCGGATCACCCGGGCGTCATCGTGCTGCATGATTCGGCGGCGGTAGCAGCCGAGGCACGCGCCGGCGCCGGGCACCACCACCGGGCCGATCTCCAGCTGCGGATGGTCCAGGGTCACCGGCAGCCACGGCTGCCCGGTGCGGAACGCCTCCTCGTCGAACTCGCGTTCCAGCTCGGGCACCCGCCGCCAGGACGCGAGCAGGTGCAGGTGAGGGCCGGGCGGGGGTGGCGCGGCGCGCGGCCGGACGAAGGCGGCGCCGACGACCTCGGCGTCGTGGCACAGGTCGCCCAGCCGCTCGGCGACCGCGTACCCGAACGGGCCGACCGGCGTGATGATCAGGTGATGCATGCTGGCTCCCGGTGACATCAGGCGAACGGCTGCGGCCAGGCGTTGAGTTCGGTCTCCGGCCGGCTCGGATATCCCATCCGGACCGGCGCCTGGTAGAGGCGGGGCGAGCCGAGGTAGCGCGAGCGGTAGCTGAACGAGAGCGGCAGCAGCCCGGGGACGACCGCGCGGACCACAGTCATCCCGGCGCGCAGCGCCTCGTCCGGGGTCAGATCGACCAGGTACGAATCCATCCCCCGCTCGTCCAGCCGGGACAGCACCACGCGCAGGTCCTCGGCCGGGTCGCCGGTGGCGAGCACGGGCAGGTCGGAGAGCCGGCGCCGGGCCGGGCCGGCGAGCAGGAAGTCGAACGCGGCAGCGTGCTCGGGGCGGGCCAGGTAGGCCGCGCCGTCGGACACCCCGGTGAAGTCGCGCACGTCGTCGGCGAGCGGCTCGTAGCCCTGCAGCGCGATCCGCACCGACACCGTCTCGGCGATCGCCTTCACGGCGGCGGCCTGCGGGTCCAGCCCGGTGGCGCAGGAGACGACGGTCCGCAACCGGGGGTGGTGCGGGGCCACCGAGACGCCGTACACGGTGGGGATCCCGAGGTCTGTGGTCCCGTCGAAGAGGTGGATCGCGACGTCCCGGCCGCCGTACAGGTCAAGGTAGCGCTGCAGGTCCGGCCCGACGGTGTCGAGTTCGAGCCGTGGCAGGGGAAGCTGCTGCAGCCAGGTCAGGCTGATCGCGTCGCGTTCGATCACCTCGCACAGGGCGCCGCAGATCGCGCGGACGGGATCCGGGTGCGCGGCGGCACCGGTCGAGATGGGGTTGGCGACGCGCTCCGCCCCGTGTGCCGGGAAATGCATATACACCAGCACCGCGGGAACCCAGGCGGGCTCCCGGGTACGCAGGTTCAGGCCGCGTATCCACCGCATCCGAACGGATTTGTCGGGCCGGGCCACCGGGCAGTGCGGATCGGACAGCTCGGTGGGCGAGCAGCGCGGCAGCGTGTCCAGGTCGAGCGCCTCGGCGCCGAGCTCGTCGGCGGTGGCCCAGCGCAGCTGTCTCTCGTCGTAGAGGCAGTTCGCGTAGCGTTCCAGAGCCTCGGCGGTCGCGACCATCTCGGCGCGCTCCGGATCCACCCCGGTGCCGGCGCCGTCCAGCGAGCCGAGGCAGTCCGGGCCGCAGAGGTTGGCCAGCACCGCCGACACGTCGCCGAGGTCGGCGGAGGAGACCTGCAGCGGGGGGTTGGACGGTTCGACAGCCAGCTGCGTAACGTTCGTGATCAGGCCGCCGAGCGGCGAGACCAGATCCTGCAGACCCGCGGATCCGGCCGTCGCCGGTCTCCGCCGCGCCGCCTCTGCGGCAACCGCACTCATCTCGTGTGCCCTTCCGATCCAAAGCCGTGGCGCCGTCCGGGAGGTTCGGCGCGTTCATAACTCTGGTCCGAAAAAGGCCGCTTCGCTGGGGTTTACCGAAATTGCTCTCCGGGTAATTGAATTGCGCTTCTTGTAAGGACGTAGGAACAGTAACCCACTGATTGTCCGATCGTTTCCGCCGGACCCGCCAGGTTCTTTTTCCTAGTACCGCGGTAGGTATTACGCTCCGTTGTTTCCCTCCAGGGTGACAGTCACCTGGGTGATCGTTTTGTCACTCAGAAGTGAATGCCGCAACCGGGTGACCCGATCCACCAGATCGCCCTCGCCCTTCGGCGTCACCCACAAGTTCACGAGCAACTGCGACGGGCCGACCCAGACTCCGTGCAGATCGCGGATCCGCGCGATCCAGTCCTCGTTCTCCACCTGCTCGCGGATCGGGCCGAGCACGTCGGCCGGCGCGGACTCGTCCAGCAGCAGTGCCTTCGAGCGGCGGGCCAGCAGGAACGCCACAGCGATCAGCAGCAGCCCGATCGTCGTGCTGCCCACCGCGTCCCAGCCGGCCCAGCCGGTCACGGCGTGCAGCACCAGCGCCGCGAGCGCCACCGCGAGGCCGATCAGCGCCGCGCTGTCCTCCAGGAAGACGGTGACGGCGCTCGGGTCGGAGGCGTGCCGCAGGTGGTGCCGCATCGACCGGTTCTGCTCCCGCGCCTCGTCGCGCAGCTGCTTGTGCGCGGTGTACCAGGAGTAGCTCTCGAATCCGGCGGCCACCACGAGCACCCCGACACCGACCCAGAGGGACTCCACCGGCTCCGGCGCCAGCAGGCTGCGCACACCCTCCCCGATCGACAGCACCCCGCCGACCAGGAAGATCCCGAGGGCCGCCAGGAACGTCCAGAAGTACCGCTCCTGGCCGTAGCCGAACGGGTGCCGCTCGTCGGGGCTCTTGCGCGACTTGCGCAGGCCGACGAGCAGCAGCACCTCGTTACCGGTGTCCGCGACCGAGTGCGCGGCCTCCGCCCACATCGACGCGGATCCGGTCAGGAACCCGGCCACGATCTTGGCGATCGCGATGGCGAGGTTGGCCGCCACCGCCACGATCACCGTCCAGGTGCTGCCCTTTTCGTCGTCCGGCCCGGACTCTTCGATACGGCCTTCGATCACGCTCGTGCTGTTGTCCACGCAAGCGCACTACCCGGGTACCGTCTTCCCCGAACCATCGACAGTGATTTCTGGAGGCCCGTCGTGACCGTGCTCCCCGTCCGGACGGTTGGCGACCCGGTGCTGCGCCAGGTCGCCGCCCCGGTGACCGACTTCGACGCCGAGTTGGGCAGGCTCGTCGAGGATCTGGCCCAGACCCTGGCCCGGTCGCGCGGCGCCGGGCTGGCCGCGCCGCAGATCGGCGTCGGTCTACGGGTCTTCGCGATCAACCCGGACCTGCCCGGCAACGATCTGCGACTCGACCACCTGGTCAACCCGGTCCTGGAGTTCCCCGACGAAGAGGAGCAGAGCGGGCCGGAGGGCTGCCTGTCCATCCCGGGGATCTACCTGGACACCAGGCGCCGGATGAACGTGCTGGCCAAGGGCTACACGAAGAAGGGCGACCCGGTGCAGGTGGTCGGCGCGGGCATCCTGGCCCGCTGCATGCAGCACGAGACCGACCACCTGGACGGCGTGCTGTTCATCGACCGGCAGGACACCGAGGGCCGGCAGCGGCTGCTGGACACGCTCCGGGAGGCGTCCTGGTTCGACGGCCTGCCGGCGCCCGAGGTCCGCGTCAGCCCGCACTGACGCCCGGTTGCCGCCGATCACGCCGCCGAGGGCCGCGGCGCCCGAAGCGCGATGGGCACGCCGCGCCACCCGGCCGGAACCGCCGGGGCGCGATCGCCGCGCCACCCCGCTCGGAACGGTCGCGGTCACGAAACCGCGGTCGCCCGGTCCGATGCCGTGAAACCCCCCGTGGAATTGACGGACGAATAGGCCGGATCCGCTGATTGTCCCAGCCAGGCCGGCCACCTGGACAGAAAAGGCCGGACGCGCCCGGCCCGCCTTTCGCCTCTGCTCTACTCGACCGGGTACGACCCGCGAACAGAAAGGCTGAGAGATGAACAAGGCAAAAGGCCTGATCGTTACGGCCGCCGGCGTCGTCTCCGGATTGGCCATGGGCGCCGGCCCCGTCCAGGCGGCCGAGAATCCGCCGCCCCGCGGCGATGACGCGGTCGGTTATTTCCCGCGCCGCAGCGACTGCCAATGGGCCGGAACCGCCGGAATAGCGCTCCGCCGATGGAGCGGTTTCGAATGCGAACGGGCATGGGGCGCATATCGCGGTCTCTGGGCACTCGACGTCTGGCGCGGCGGCTCCGGCGGTCCCGGTCGTCCCGGCGGTCCCGGCGGTCCGGGTGGTCCCGGCGGCCCCGGCGGTCCGGGCAACCCAGGGGGTCCCGGGGGTCCCGGCAACCCAGGGGGTCCCGGGGGTCCCGGCAACCCAGGCGGTCCCGGCGGTCCGGGCAACCCAGGCGGTCCCGGGGGTCCCGGCAACCCAGGCGGTCCCGGGGGTCCCGGCGGACCGGGCAACCCAGGCGGTCCGGGTGGACCCGGCCGGCCTGGAGGACCCGGCGGTCCGGGTGGACCCGGCCGTCCTGGCGGTCCGGGCGGTCCCGGGGGTCCCGGCCAGCCAGCCGCGGCAATGAGCCAGCCCGGTGTGATGGACAACCTGCCCGATACGATGAGCCGGCCCAGTTCGGCCAGCCGGCCCACCGACGTCGACCTGCCCGGCCTGCCACATCCGCAGCACCCGCCGCGCGACTCAGCGCCGGCCTGATCCAGCACCCGCCTCGGGGCCGGCGCCCGATGCCGGCCCCGAGGAGCCGGTGAGGCGTGGCGCGAGCATCTTCTCCGACACCGGGCCGGCGCCGATCCGCGCGATCAGGTCCCGGCTCCAGGCCACCAGGGCGGCGACCGGGATGTCGTGCGGGGCGATTCCGTCGTACGCCGAGATCCGCTCCCCCGCCCTGGTCAGCAGCCGCACCGCACCCACCCGGTTGCCCCGCCGCAGGTGCGTCACGCCGACCGCGAGCTGCGCCAGGCCCTTCCACAGCTCCCGGTTGCCGTCGCCGCACGCCTTCCAGGCACCCTCGAGCACCTCGTGGGCGTGGAACGGCCGGCCCGCCGCGAGCAGCCGCTCGGCCTCGCGCAGCGCCTCTGCGGGCGGCAGCACGAGATCCTCCGGAGTGGTCGGGACACCTGTCATGCCGTGCGGCAACGGCCGCCCCAGACCGTCACGCGGCCGGGCGTTGCGGGCCCGTCCCGCCGTGTCCCGATCCCGCGGCACGTCGACCGGCGCGGGGCCGGGGAGAGCCGGTCCCGTACCGCAATCGCGGTCTTCGCCGTCGTCCGCGGATCCCACACCTCTTCGCATGCCTCCATTTTGCCGCCGGGTCCGAGGCCGCCGCGGCGGCGGCCTCGGACCCGCCGCGCGACGAGCGCCACAGTTGACCTCAAGCTCACTTGAGGTTTTACCGTCTCCCGGTGGATGCAGCAACGAAGCAGGATGCCGGCGAACGCATGAAGGACGCCTTCCGCCGATACCCGACAGGCGTCGCGGTGATCACCGCGGCCGGCGCGGACGGCCCGGTCGGCCTGACCGCCTCCAGCGTCGCATCGGTCTCGGTCGACCCGCCGGCATTGTCGTTCTCGGTCATGGGCACCCGCTCGGCCCGCGCCCTGCTGACCGCGCCGAGCTTCGTGGTCCATCTGCTCGGCGCCCGGCACGCCGGCCTGGCCCGTGCCTTCTCCCGTTCGGCAGGCGACCGTTTCACCCCGGACCAGGGCTGGAGCAGGCTGCCCACGGGTGAGCCGATCCTGCTCGACGCGGTCGCCGCGCTGCGCGGGGAGCGGCTGCGCCTCGTGCCGGTGGGTGACGCGACACTGGTGGTCGCCGCCGTCCTCGACGTGTTCCACGGCCCGGCGGACCGTCCGCTGATCCACCATTCCCGGAAGTTCATCACCCCGGAGGAATGCTGATGAGGATCTTCCGGGAGACCGGCCAGGCCTGATCACCACCCGAGGCGGGGCTTCCCGGACGTACCCGACGATCGCCGGAGCAGGCCGTGCGGCATCAAGCGGCCAGGGCCGCCTTGTCCGGTTTTCCGCTCGGCGTCAGCGGCACGCGCTCGATGACGGTCACGGTCTTCGGCGCCGCCAGCGGGCCGAGACGCGCGGCGACCAGGGCGCGCAGCTCGGCCGGGTCCGGTTCCCGGCCGGTGACCGGGACGACGAACGCGTGGATCGCCTCGCCCGTCTCGTCGTCCGGCCGGCCCACCACGTACGCCTCGGCGACCGCGTCGGCGGTGGCCAGCACCCGCTCGATCGGCCCGGCGCAAACCAGCGTCGCCTGCACGATGATCACGTCCCGGGCCCGCCCGAGCAGGCGCAGGTAGCCGTCCTCGCCGAGCGAGGCCAGGTCCCGGGTGCGGACCCAGCCGCCGGTGAACACCTTCGCCGACTCCTCCGGATCCCCCCAGTAGAAGCTGGCCTGCGCCGGCGTCCGCACGTAGAGCTCGCCGTCCTCGAAGCGCAGCGAGACGGCCGCGGGTGGCCGCCCGACCGAGTCCGGCATCTCCCCCGGCGTGGCCATCGAGATCATGCCGGTCTCGGTCTGCCCGTAACCGTGGAAGACCACCGGGCCGAGCACGTCGAGCGCCTCGCGCAGCCGTCCCGGCTCCAGCGGCGAGCCGGAGACCATCAGCGCCCCGAGGCCGCTCAGATCGACCGGGTTCGCGCGCTGGGAGCGGACCAGCTGGTGCAGCTTGCCGACCGTGATCACGCTGGCGGTGGCCCGGTGCCGGACGAACGCGTCCGGGAAGGCCGGCGAGCGCGCGGCGACCAGGACGCCGCCGGCGGCCAGCGTCAGGATCCCGTACTCCAGCATCACCTGGCTGCTCAGCGACCCGAACACCAGGTAGCGATCCAGCCGCTCGGCGAGCTGGGCGATCGCCGGCGGCCAGCGGTCCGGACACGGCGCCCAGGCCGCGGACATCGCCGCGTACGTCTGGGCACAGCCCTTGGGCCGCCCGGTGCTCCCGCTGGTGTAGATGATCCGCGCGACGTCACCGGGGCGGCCGGCCGCGGCCAGCGGCTCGTCGTCGCCGAACGCCACCTCGTCGATCGGCACCGCGTCGTCACGGGACAGCAGGTGCTCCCGCTGCGCCGCGGTCAGGCCGGCCGGCAGCCCGCAGACCCGTGCGCCGACCGCGAACGCGGCGATGGTGGCCGCGAACGCCTCCGCGCCGACGCCGAGGCGCAGCGCGACGCCGCGGCCCGGGCCGATGCCGCGGGCCCGGAGCCCCGCGGCCGCCCGGCGGATCATCGTGGACATCTCGGCGGCGGTGACCACGCGGTCACCGTCCTCGAACACCGGCCGGTCCCCGCCCACCGCGAGCAGGTCCAGCACCGGGGTGGGCCAGATCGTCACAGCACGCCCTTGACGAACCGGGCGAGCGGCTCCCGGTGCACGGCCGGGATGTTCCAGTGGTTCTCCAGGTTCTCCGCGAGGTGGTGCACGGCGACGACCTCGCCGTCGCGGCGTACCCGGACCACCGGGTGCAGGTAGCTGGCCCGGTGCGCGGTGGCCGCGTCGTTCTCGGCGACCCGCGGGACGTCGATGTCGAACGGGTCCACCTGGTCGTGGCCGGCGCCGTACTCCAGCGTCACCACGAAGGCGAGCGGCTGCGGGCCCAGGTAGGCCACCGGCACCTCCTCGTGGTAGCGCGCCGTGCCGTCCTCGACAGTGACCACGTCGGCCAGCACCCCGAACTGCTGCCACAGGCCGGAGGAGACGTTGATCCGGGCCACGATGGCCTCGGTGATCGCCTCCGGGGTGGCGGCGACAGACGTCGACGGCCACGGCGTGTTCTGGTGGCGGCTGTTCAGGATGCGGTGCAGGGCGCGGACGCCGTACCGGAAACCGTGGATGAACCCGTTCGTGGACTTCTTGAAGTCGCGCTGCTGGGTGAGCGTGCCGGCGAAGTAGAGGCCGGGCACGTTCACCGACTCGAACGCCGGCGTCTGCTCCGGGAAACGGTCGTCGATCGCCAGCCGGGGGCGCGCCGACTCGTCGAAGACGGACGCGTCGAACCGGAAGCCGGTGGCCAGGATGATCCGGTCGTAGTCGATCTCGCGGAGGCGTTCGACGGTCCGGGCGTACCGGAAGACGATCCGCAGCCCGCCGTCCGCGCGCCTGACGATGCGCTCCACGGTCCCGTCCAGCACGGCGTTCTGCGATTTGAGCTGATAGGTGTCGAGGAAGTTGTTGTTCACCGCTCGCAGATGCCCGACGTAATGGGTCTGCCAGGCGAGCCGCACCGAGTGCGGGCCGGCGACGTGGATCACCGCGGCCGTCTCCACCAGGGCGTCGGCGGTCTCGAAGGCCGAGTTGCCCTTGCCGATGATCAGGACCCGCTGGTCGACGAAGTCCTGCGGGTCGACGCTGACCGTGTCGTAGCGCTCGCAGAGTTCCGCGCCCTCGATCGGTGGGACGTGGAGCTGGGAGACGCCGGTGGCCACCACGACCCGTCTCGCGCGGAACGCCCGCTCGCCGGCCTGGACCGTGAACAGCTGCTCCGAGCGGGCGACCCGGTCCACCCGGGACCCGTAGACGACGTTGAGGCCGCGTGCGAAATCGGCCAGATAGCGCACGAAGTCGTCGGCGGCCGGGAAATACCGCTTGCTGTAGTTCTTGAACAGCAGCGCCGGATCGTCGGTCAGCAGCGAGTTCCAGTCCGCGCGCAGATTGAACTCCGGATCCTCGGAGCCGGTGTGCACCTTGTTGATGGAGATCAGCGTCCGGTGCCGCGGATAGCGGGTGAAGAAGGTGCCCGGCACGGCGCCGGCCTCCAGCACGACGTAGTCCTGACCGTCGCGCTCCAGCAGGGCGGCGAGCTGCAGACCGGCGGGCCCGGCGCCGATGATGAGGTAGTCGTGCGTCATGTCCGGCAAACTACCGACGCGATTTCAGAGCGCTCTGAGAAATCGTCACTAGTGTCCCGGTCCATGACGATCGAGGTGGATCTGGCGGCTCCGCTGGGGATCGCCGACCTGCGCGTGGCGCGGGCGCCGATCACCGTGCTGGTCGGCCCGGACGTCCGCGAGCGGCTGGCGGCCGGCCGGGTCTTCCTGGCCGAGGTGCTCGGCGAGGACCGGGCGGTCTACGGCGCCACCACCGGTTTCGGCGCGCTGGTCGGCTACGCGGGCCGCGCCGACCAGCGCGACCAGGCCGACAACACGCTCGCGCACCTGGGCGCCGGTCAGGGCCCGGACCTCGACCCGGACCTGGCGCGGGCGACCATGCTGGTGCGCGCGCACTCGCTGGCCCGCGGCGCCTCGGGCGTGTCGCCGCACGTGGTCGACGCGCTGGCGGCCGCGCTGGGCACGACGTTCGCGCCGGCCATGCCGCGGCTCGGCTCGGTCGGCGCGAGCGGCGACCTGATTCCGCTGGGCGCCGCGGCGCAGGCTCTGCGGGGACGCGGCAACGCCTATCTGCGGGGTACGCGGCTGCCCGCCGCCCAGGCTCTGCGCGACGCCGGGCTGGAGCCGTTGCCGCTGGACGGCCGGGACGCGCTCGCCCTGGTCAACGGCACGTCGCTGACCACCGCGGCGACCGCGCTCGCGCTGCACCGGATCCGCGTCTCGCACCGGGTGATCCAGGCGCTGACGTGTGTGCTGGCCGACCTGCTCGGCTGCGATCCGCAGTTCCTGGACGAGGGTCTGCTGACCGCTCACGGTCATCGCGGCGCGGTGGAGGTGGGAGCGGCGATGCGCTCGGTGCTCGCCGGGACGGCGCCGTCCGGGACGCGGCCGCTGCAGGAGCCGTACAGCATCCGCTGCGCGCCGCAGCTGCTCGGCGCCGCCGAGGACGCGCTGCGCTACGTGGACGGCGTGGTCGCCGCGGACCTGGCCGGCGTCAGCGACAACCCGTTGTTCTTCCCCGGGCGGGATCAGGTCGTACACGGCGGGAACTTCTTCGGTCAGCCCGCCGCCTTCGCCGCCGACGTCCTCACGATGGTCCTCGCACAGCTGGGCAACCTCGCGGAACGCCAGCTCGACCTGCTGGTCGACCCGGTCCGCAACGGCGGCCTGCCGCCGATGCTGGCGGCCGGCCCCGGCCGGCAGCACGGCCTGCAGGGCGTCCAGCTGGCCTCGACGGCGCTGATCGTGGAGATCCGGCGGGACGCGATGCCGGCGAGCATGCAGAGCCTTCCCACCAACCTGCACAATCAGGACATCGTTCCGTTCGGTACGCAGTCCGCCCTGCGCGCGCTGGACCAGTCGCGGCTGCTCGGTCTGATCACCGGCTCGCTGGCTCTGGCGTTGCGCCAGGCCGTCCACGTCGGCGCGCGCCGGCCCACCGCGCCGGGATGCGCCCGGATCCTCGACGCCCTGGCCGCGGCGATCCCGCCGATCGACCCGGACCGCCCGTTGGAGGCCGACGTCCGCCGGGCCGCCGAGATCGCCGAGGGGCTCACGCGGTGACCCGCCGGATCCATGCTTGCGGAGCGGACGCTGGAGATGACGGTTTGCCTGACCGGCTGGGCGCCCTGACCGGTGCTCTTCCCGGCGAGAGCCGACCGGGGAGGATCCGGCCGGCATGACAGTGTTCAGCGGCGGGAAGCACTCCGCCGCACCCGTGGGCGGATGGTCCGGCCCTGGCCTGGGGCCGGCGACCACGCCACCGCCGCCAGCAGCATCAGCATCAGGGCGGTCGCCGTCACGTGCCCGCAGGACGACCGCACGGCCGAACTCCAGGTGGGTACGGCCGCGGCCGACCGGTCCGACGGCTCGCCGGTTGCCGCCGGCGGGCTCAGGGCGGCCCGTTCCACCCGTTCCCGCCGGCGCGCCAGCTCCTTCTTGCTCAGCCGATTGGTTCTGAGGAACTCGCCGGCCAGGGTGAGGGCTTCCCTGATCTCCTCGTCCACGCCGCGGCGCGGCCACTCGTCCGGGGTGTGGGATCCTTCGTCGAAGTTGGTCACCGGATGGTCTCCTTTCCGGGCGGCGCGAACCGGCGGACCGGTCCCCCGCTTTCCTGTGCGCGTTGCCTCTCCAGTTCCCGCTTCAAGCGTTCCCTGGCCAGTTGCAGATTCTTCCGGACGGCCGGCTCGCTCATCCCGAGCTGCCGGGCGATCTCCGGACCCGACCAGCCGTCATAGATGCGGGCCATGACGGCCCGCTGGGCCGGCGGCAGGCGGCGGAGCAGCTGAACGATCCACTGCTTCTCCTCGTATGCGGTCAACTGACGGTCGTCGCACCCGTCGCTGACGTACACGTGCTTGCCGAAGAGGCCGCGGAGTCCCCTGCGGTCCTTCGCCTTGGTCCCGTTCAGGTGGTTGAAGACGATCCGGCGGGCGTACGCGGCATGGTTGTGGATCTGATGCCACCGCCGCCGGATCTCCTCCAGCGCGTGCTCGGCCGCGTCCTCGGCGTCCTGGTGGCTGGCGCCCCACCAGACGCCCGCCGCGACCAGGGGCTCGTACGACTTCTCGAAGAACGTCTCCCACTGTGCCTGGTCTCCGGCCGTCCACACCTGCAGGGCGGGCTCTCCGTCGGCCTGGCTCCTCTCGTCCGAGGACATGGGCGCACTCCACTCCTGTCCGTATCCGGTGAAACTTCGTCAGTTACCGGACCCGACCAAGGCGACTGAGACGATCACCGCAGCAGCCGCCGCCACCATCGTCGCGGGAACGGACGAAGTAGCGAGGAACACGCCACCCACACCGACCAGTATCCCGTTGATCACCACCACCAACCCCCGCGCCGACCACCGATCGTGCCGGTGCCCGACGTTGCCGTTCGCGTTGCCCATCTCCCCCGCCTCTCCCCGGACGTGCGCCTGCACCCCTGAGGTCCGGAGCGGGCCGCCATCGTGAACAAAAACTCGCAACATCCACCGATCGGGTGACAGTGAGCGGTGGCCCGGACGCTTGCGCCCGGATCCGCGACGGCACGGGCGGCGGACACAGCGCCCACCTGACGCCGCGGGGTTCGGGCTGAAAACTCTCTGAATTCTGATTCGTACGTTGGGCCCCATGCCGCTTGATTACGTGATCATCGGGGCTGGCCCGGCCGGCCTGCAGCTCGCCGCCCTGCTGGAGGCCGACGGCAAGCGCGACTACCTGGTACTGGAACAGAGCGACAAACCCGGCGCGTTCTTCGAGCGCTACCCCCGGCACCGCACGCTGATCTCCATCAACAAGCCGCACACCGGCACCGACGACCCCGAGCTCAACCTGCGGCTGGACTGGAACTCGCTGCTCACCGACGACCCGGACCGGCTGTTCACCAGCTACACCGAACGCTACTTCCCGGCGGCCGACGACTACCTGCGGTATCTGGCCGATTTCAGTCAAGGGCTGAGGATCGAGTACCGCACCCGGGCCGACCGCATCAGCAAGGACGGCGACCTCTTCACGATCCGGGCCGGGCGGAAGAGCTTCGAGGCCCGGCGGCTGATCGTGGCGACCGGGGTGTCGCGGACGTACCGGCCGGACATTCCCGGGTTCGAGCTCGCCGAGGGCTACGACGAGATGTCCGTCGACCCGCGCGACTACCTCGACCAGCGGGTGCTGATCATCGGCAAGGGCAACTCGGCGTTCGAGACCGCGGACAACCTGATGGAGACGACCACTGTCATCCACCTGGCCGGGCCGAGCTCGGTGCACCTCGCCTGGCGCACCCACTACGTCGGGCACCTGCGGGCGGTCAACAACAACTTCCTCGACACGTACCAGCTGAAGTCGGCGAACGCGATCCTCGACGGCGAGGTCAGGAAGATCGAGCGCGACGGCGCCGGCTTCAAGGTCACGTTCGCCTTCACCCGGGCCAACGAGGTGATCAAGGAGCTCTCCTACGACCGGGTCCTGGCCTGCACCGGCTTCCGGTGGGACTCCTCGATCTTCGACGAGTCGTGCCGTCCGGAACTGACCATCAAGGACCGGTTCCCGGCGCAGACCGAGGGATGGGAGTCGGCGAACGTTCCCGGGCTGTACTTCGCCGGCACCATCTCGCAGGTCCGGGACTTCAAGAAATCGACGAGCGGTTTCATCCACGGCTTCCGCTACGCCGTACGCGCGCTTTTCAACATCCTCGAGCGTACGTACGGTGACGTGCCCTGGCCCGCCGGGAAGCTGGACGGCACGCCGGAGGCGGTCACCGGCGCGATCGTCGCCCGGGTGAACCGGACGTCGGCGCTGTGGCAGCAGTTCGGGTTCCTCGCCGACGTGGTGACGGTCGACGGGCCGGACGCCCGCTACCACGACGAGGTGCCGGTGGACTGGTTCGCGCGGCACGGCCTGGCCACTGCCGGCCACGACTACCGGCACGCGTTCGTGGTCACCCTGGAGTACGGCCCCGAGCACGATCGGGTCGACCCGTTCGACGTCACCGTGTCCCGGATCGCCCAGGACACCCCCGGTCAGGCCCACGACGCCGCGTACCTGCACCCGGTGGTCCGCTACCACCACGACGGCCGGCTCACCGGGACGCACCACCTGGCGGAGAACCTGGAGAACCGGTGGGACCGGCCGGACGTGCACGTCGCGCCGCTGCAGGACTTCGTCGCGCGCTGCCTGTCCGGGGCCTGACGTGAACCCCGTGCACGCCGACTTCTTCGCGGGTGGGGCCGGGGAGGAGCGGACGCTGCGCGGCAACCTCGCGGCGTACGACCGGCTGCGGATCGTGCCGCGGGTGCTGCGCGCCACCGGCGAGCGGGACCTGCGCACCACCCTGTTCGGCACCGGGCTGAGCACTCCGGTGCTGGTGGCGCCGACCGCGTTCCACCTGCTGGCGCATCCGGGCGGGGAGGCCGCGACCGCGGAGGGGGCGGCCGCGGCCGGCACGGTCATGGTGGTCAGCATGGCCGCGACGCAACCGGTCGAGGCGATCGCCGCGGCCGGCGGCCCGCTGTGGTTCCAGCTCTACCCGCAACCGGACCTGGCGTTCACCGCGGCGGTGGTGAAGCGGGCCGAGGCAGCCGGCTGCCGGGCGCTGGTGGTGACGGTGGACTCCCCGGTCTTCGGCCGCCGCGAGCGCGACCTGCGCAACCGGTTCACCGATCTGCCGGACGGACTGGCCTGCGAGAACATGCGGGACGCGACCGGCCGGGTACGCACCGTCGAGATGGACGCGACGCTCGGCTGGGACCGGCTGGCCCGGCTGCGCGAGGTGACCGGACTGCCTCTCCTGGTCAAGGGCATCCTGCACCCGGCGGACGCGCGACTGGCCGTGGAGCACGGCATGGACGGGGTGATCGTCTCCAATCACGGCGGGCGGCAGCTGGACGGGGCGATCGCCACGATCGACGCGCTGCCGGCGGTCGCCGAGACGGTGGGCCGGCGGGTCCCGGTTCTGGTGGACGGCGGGATCCGGCGCGGCACGGACGTGTTGATCGCGCTGGCCCTGGGCGCGGACGCGGTGCTGGTGGGACGGCCGGTGCTGGAGGCGCTCGCCGCGGGCGGCGCCCGGGGCGTACAGCGGCGATTGGAGCGGCTCACCGCGGACCTGGACCATGCCATGGCGCTTGCCGGAGCGAAGCGACCGGCCGAGCTGACCCCCGACCTGGTGGCGGTGGCCGGATGAACGCGGTGATCCGGCTCCGGGAGTGGATCTTCCGGCGGGTGAACGGGACGGAGGGGATCCCCGTTCCGGGTCCGTTGGTGGGCGCGGAGCATTTCGAGCGGATCTACAGCCATCCGGCGGCGGACGGGCGCAGCCGCGGGGCCGGGCTGTCCGACCTGTTCTGGTACTGGCTGGCGCCCGGTCCGCAGATGCACCAGGAGCATCTGGAGCCGGGTGATCGGTATCAGACGGTCGCGCGGACTACCCGCAGGGTTCTCGCGGTGCCGGGCCAGCGCTGCGACGAGCTGGCGACCGCGGCGACCCGGCGGATCCTGGACGGGCTGCCGCCGGACCGCACGACGCTGGTCCGGTTGCGCGATCTGATGATGCCGGTCTGGGCGGAGGTCTTCTACGAGCTCGTCTTCCAGGAGGACGAGCCGTGCCCGCCGGCGACGCGGCAACTCATCGTGGACAACGCGAACGACGTGGTGACCGCCCTGAAGGGCCTGAGCCTGCGGCACATGAGGCGCCGCGACCGCCTCACCGGGTATCTGCGGGACCGGATCCACGCGGGCACGTGCCCGGTGACCCTGCCGTTCACCGCCGAGGAGACCGCCTGGTACCTGCAGGGCGCGTTCTTCAACACCGCTGTCGTGCAGATGTCCGAGGCGATGGCCCACGTCCTGCTCTGCGCCGCGCAACACGGAACGCCAGGGCTGTCGGACGACGACCTCGACCGGCTCATCGACGAGACGCTCCGGGTCCATCCGCTGTTCGGCATCGCGCACCGCGTCACCAGCGCCCCGATCGTCGTCGACGAGAACACCACGCTGCCGGCCGGCTCGGTGCTGCTCTTCAACTACCTGGCGTTCCAGCGCACCGGCCCGGCCGGGGACGGCGAGTTCGACCCGGACCGCTGGCGCACGCTCAAACGCCGGGAGGCGCACTTCATCCCGTACGGGATCACCGCGAACCGGGCCTGCCCGGCGCGCGGCGCCGCCCCGGTGATGCTGCGCGCCGCCACCCGGGAGGTGCTGCGCCGGTTCACCCTGGCGTCGTCCGTCGCGCACACCCGCTCGCTGCCCAACCGTGGCCCGGCCTATCTGACCCCGATCGGTCACCGGGGGCCGGGCAGCTCCCGGCTCGCCGCCCTGCGCCGCGCCGATCGCGTCGCCGACGCCGGCCGTTCGGTGAAGCAGCTGGTCCTCGGCACCTGGATGGTCGTCGACGCCCGTCGCCAGAGACTCTGCGGCTCTTACTTCGAGGAGGCCTGCCCGTGACCCCCACCGAGCTCGCACCGCGGTTCTTCATCGCGGTCGCGGTGATCATCCTGTTCTGCCGCCTGGTCACCTGGCTCCTCGGCAAGATCGGCCAGCCGCCGGTGGTGAGCGAGATGCTGGCCGGCGTGCTGCTCGGCCCGTCCCTGCTCGGCCTGCTCCTGCCGCAGGCGCAGGAGGCGCTGTTCCCGGCGCCGCTGCTGCCGGTGCTCTACGTGGTCGGCCAGATCGGCCTGGTGATGTTCATGTTCCAGACCGGGTACGCGTTCAAGTCGCACCGGGTCACCCGGCTGGCCGGCACCGCGGGAGCCGTCTCGGTCGCCGGCGTCACCGTGCCATTGGTGCTCGGGGTGCTGCTGGTGCTGATCACCGCGGGGGCGGCCCCGATCCGGGTGGAGGGCGTCTCCATCGGGGTGACCGCCGTGTTCGTGGGCGTGGCGCTGGCGATCACCGCGTTCCCGATGCTGGCCCGGATCATCACCGAGCGGGGCATCGCCGGCACCCGGCACGGCTCGCTCTCGCTGGCCAGTGGCGCGGTCGACGACGGGATCGCGTGGATCATGCTGGCCGTGGTGCTGGCGTTCGGGTCCGGCGAGGCCGGGCCGGCGTTCGTCACGGCCGGCGGCACGGTGCTGTTCGGGCTGGTGCTGTGGCTGGCCGGAGCGCGGGTGACCGGCCTGCTGATCACCAACCGGCGGTTCGGCGACCGGGCCCGGATGCTCGGCGTGGTGGCGCTGCTGTTCCTGGTCGCCTGGTACACCGACGAGATCGGCCTGTACGCGGTCTTCGGCGCGTTCGCTCTGGGTGTGGTGATGCCGCGGGACGAGCGGACGGACCGGGTGATCGACACGCTGGTACCTGTCGCGTCGGCGGTCTTCCTGCCGCTGTTCTTCACGTTCTCCGGGCTGCGGACCGAGTTCGGGCTGCTCGGCGACGTGCGCGTGCTGCTGTTCGCGGCGGCCTGCGTGGTGCTCGCGATCGTCGGCAAGTTCGGGGCCTGCTGGGCCGCGGCCCGGCTGCGCGGGGAGCCGAACGCGGTGGCGCTGCGGGTCGGGGCGCTGATGAACGCCCGCGGGCTGATGCAGCTGATCGCGCTGAACGTCGGTCTCGAGGCGGGAATCGTGAACTCGTCGCTGTTCACCGTGCTGGTGCTGGTCGCGCTGGTCACGACGCTGATGACGGCACCGCTGCTGTCCTGGCTGGAGCGGTCGGCGCAGACGCCCAGCCCGGACTTCAGGAAGGATCTCGTGACTTCTTAAGAATTTCACAAAGAATCGGCGCAACCTCCAAGACATATGAAATCTTCGATGTCATGCGCCGACTGCTTGTGGTCGAGGACGACACCGATCTGCGGGAGATGGTCAGCGAGACCCTGGCCGACGAGGGATACCACGTCGACCAGGCTCCCGACGGCCAGCGCGGACTGCACCTGGGCCTGACCCGCCCGTACGACGTGCTGGTGATCGACCGGCGGTTGCCGGCGCTCGACGGCCTGGACCTGATCACCCGGCTGCGGGCCAGGGCGGTGGCCGCCCGGGCGCTGATGCTCACCGCGCTCGGCACGGTCGACGACCGGATCGCCGGCCTGGACGCCGGCGCCGACGACTACCTGGCGAAGCCGTTCGACCTGGACGAGCTGAGCGCGCGGATCCGGGCGCTGTGCCGGCGCACCGCGGACGCCACCGAGGCGCTGCGTGTCGGCGCCGGCCATCTCGACCTGGCCGCCCGCGACGCGGTGCTCGCCGACGGCACCCGGGTGTCGCTGTCCGCCCGCGAGTTCGAGCTGCTCCGGGTGCTCGCCGCGCGGCCCGGTGCGGTGCATCCGCGGGCGGCGCTGCGCAGCCGGGTCTTCGACGAGGCCGCGGCGGCGTCGATAGTCGACACCTACGTCTACTACCTGCGCCGCAAGCTGGGCCGCACGGTGGTGCAGACGGTGCACGGACTCGGCTACCGGCTGGGCGCCCTGTGACCGCGACCCTGGAGGTCCGGACCCTGCGGCGGGCCCGGTGGCGGATCGGGATCCTGGTCGGACTGGCGATCGGGGTGCTGCTGGCGATGGCCGGCGCGATCTCGTACGAGGTCCTGCGCCACAGCCAGGAGCAGCAGATCGGCCGGGAGCTGGCCTACGGCGTACGCAGAGGCGTGATCGCCGGTCCCCCGGCCTGCAGCTGGATCTTCCGGTACGCCGCCGACGGCACCTGGATGACTGGCGACCGCTCGGCTCCCCCGGGTGTCCCGCTGCGCGAGGACGTCGACCGGGTGGTGGCCACCGGCGCCGCGCAGACCCGGCAGGTCGACCGCGACGGCACCACCTACTGGGTGCGCACCGAGCCCCGCGAGGGCAGCATCGTGCAGGCGGTGTTCGACGCCCGCTTCCAGAACGCCGACCGCCAGCACCTGCTGACCGCGTTCCTGCTGGCGGCCGCGGCCGGGCTGCTCGCCGCGATCCTGACCGCCGTGATGGTCGGTCACCGGGCGGTCGCACCGCTGGCCGAGGCGCTGGGCCGGCAGCGGCGCTTCGTCGCCGACGCCAGCCACGAGCTGCGCACCCCGATCGCGCAGGTGCACACCCGGGCCCAGTTGCTGGCCCGGCGCGCCGCGCAGGCCGGCGCGGACAGTCACGACCTGGACCGGCTGGTCGGCACCACCCGGCGGCTCGGTGAGATCGTCGACGAGCTGCTGCTCTCCGCCCGGCTGGCCGCCGACCCGGTGCACCTGCCGCCGGGCGGGCCGGTGGACCTGACCCGGCTGGCCACCGAGGAGATCGAGCGGGCCCCCGAGCGCCCGGCGCTGGTCACGCTGCGGACACCGCCGGGGCCGGTGCCGGTCACCGGGGTGGAGTCCGCGCTGCGCCGGGTGGTGAGCGAGCTGCTCAACAACGCGCTCACGCACACCTCGGACGGGCACGTCACGGTCACCGTCCGCAGGGGTGAGGCGAGCCGCGCGTTCCGGCGCGGGACGGCCGAGCTGGTCGTCGCCGACACCGGCGACGGGTTCGACCCGGCCGACGCGGAACGGATCTTCGATCGGTTCCACCGCGGCGCCGGCCCCGGCGCCGGCGCCGGGGAGCGCCGCTTCGGCCTCGGCCTGGCGCTGCTGCGCGAGGTGGTCACCAGCCACGGCGGCACGATCACCGCCGACGGTCACCGCGGGGTGGGCGCGACCTTCACGGTGCGCCTGCCGCTCGCCGGGGATCCGGCCGACAACCCAGCAGCGGCAGCCACAACGCGTCGACGATCCCGTCGATCGTCTCCTCCGGCACCGCCCGCAGCGTCATCAGCGGCTCGTTCCGGAACAGGTCGAACCGCAGGCTGATCATCCGGGTCGGCCCGATCCTCGGCCCGGTGATCGGCGGCCTGATCCTCGGCGCAGCGCTCCGGCTCGCCGGCACCGGCGATCAATGAAGCCGGGCAGGTGGTGGGCGTCTCGATCCCGCTGTCCGTGACACCTTCTCGCGACCTGACAGATCTTTACTCGATGGCCGAAGACTCAGCTCAGCCGATGTGGCCGACGCCGCCGAACAGGTAGACCTCCGGCTCGTCGGCCCGCGGGTCGGGGCGCCAGCGCGAGCACGTAACGACGCCGGGCTCCAGTAGATCCAACCCGTCGAAGAAGCGCTCGAGCTCCACCTTCGTTCTGGCGCGGATGGGAGTGCCGCCGCGCTCGGTGGTCTCTCGCATCACGCGCAGCATCGGCTCGCCGTGGATCTCCGCTGTGGAGTGGGTGAGCACCAGGTGGCTACCGGCGGGCATCGCCCGGACCAGCTGCGCGACGGAGCTGTACGCCACGTCGTCGTCCATGAGGTGGTTGACGACGCCGAGAAGCATGAGCCCGATCGGCTGCGAGAAGTCGAGCGTCTGCCGGGCCGACGCGAGTATCGTCTCCGGCTCCCGCAGGTCGGCCTCGACGTAGTCGCAGGCACCTTCCGGTGTGCTGGTCAGCAGCGCACGCGCATGCACCATGACGAGCGGGTCGTTGTCGACGTAAACCACCCGGCAGCGCGGGTCGAGAGACTGCGCGACCTCGTGGGTGTTGTCCGCCGAGGGGAGCCCGGTCCCGACGTCGAGGAACTGACGGATGCCGGCATCCTCGACGAGGAACCTGACCACGCGCTTGAGGAACGCGCGCTCGGACTTCGCCCCGACAGGGATGTCCGGGATGTGGGCGATCACCTCATCGCCGGCGGCCCGGTCGACCTCGAAGTTGTCCTTGCCGCCGAGCCAGTAGTTCCAGATCCGCGCCGAGTGCGGAACCGTGGTGTCCAGTTTGACGTCTTCGGTGAGCCCTCGATCCTCGGTCATGAGGGCATTCTTCCGCGCCGAAGGGGCGGTGACGCAAGGGGGGCGGCTGGTGCGGACAATGACGGGTCCTGATGCGACGTGGCGCTAGCTCGACATCCAGGCTTCTTCCCGCCGGCGGCGATGCGCTCGCGCAGCTGCCGCGCTTGCTCGGCGGTAGGCGCGTTTGCGGCCGGTGCGGACGCCGCGCTGCTTGGCCGGTTGACACCATGCTGCCCGACAACGATAGTAAGGTGCGTGCCTAAGTATCACGGCGAGATCGACGCCGTGCTCCGCGCACTCGCGGATCCGACGCGCAGGGCCGTCGTGGAACGGCTGGCGAGATCCCCGGCCGTCGTGTCCGAACTCGCCGCGCCGTTCTCGATGGCCTTGCCGTCGCTCATGCAGCACCTGCGCGTCCTCGAGGACGCGGGACTGGTCACGTCGCAGAAGCACGGACGCGTCCGGACCGTCAGCTTGCGGCCCGGCGCCTTCGACGTGCTGCACCTGTGGCTCGACGAGCAACGAACCCCCGCAGAACGCCAGGCCGACCAGCTCGGCATCCACCTGACCCGGACCAAACCGAAGGACACCTGACATGACCCGCGTTCGCATCGACATGTTCGCCTCGCTGGACGGCTACGCCTCGACGACCGGCGGCACCTCCGACAATCCGATGGGAGAAGACTGGGGGCGCCTCACGGCGGCCTACGCCGCCACTCGCACGTTCCACGAACGTGTCCTCGGCGACACCAGCGGCGCCGGCACAACCGGCATCGACGACTCTTACGTCGCCGCGCACTTCGACGGCATCGGCGCCGAGATCATGGGCGCGGCTATGTTCGGCCTGCACGCGTTCCCTGACGACCCCGATTGGAAGGGCTGGTGGGATGACCAGCCGCCGTTCGGAACGCCGGTCTACGTCCTCACCCACACCGCACCGCGTCCGCCCATCCCGATGAAAGGCGGAACGACGTTCCACTTCCGCAACACCGCGGTCGAGGACGTGCTCGCCGAGGCGACCGAGGCCGCAGGCGGCTTGGACGTACGCATCGGCGGCGGCGTCAGCACCGCCCGAGCCTTCCTGCGCGCCGGTCTGGTAGACCACTTGCACGTCATGATCGCCCCTGTCCTGCTCGGCCGGGGCACCCGACTGTGGGACGACCTGCGCGGCCTCGACCTCACCCACAAGGTGACGACGGAAGTGGCCGAGAGCGGCACGATCCACGTCACCTTCACGCGATAGGGCCCACAGATGACGATCGAACGCCGCCTCGCCCGTGCCGGGTTCACTCTGACCCGCGACTACCCCATTCCGCTCGAGCGCGTCTGGGACGCGTTCGCCGACGAGCAGCAGAAGCGGGCCTGGTGGGGCGCCGGTGACGCCATCGAGCCCCGCGAATGGGCCTTCGACTTCCGCGTCGGCGGACGCGACGTCGCCGAGGGCAAATTCCACGACGGTCCGCTCTCACGCTACGAGGCCACGTACACCGACATCGTCGAACACGTCCGCATCGTCACGACGTACGACATGTGGCTCGACGGGATCCACATGTCGACCTCGGTGGCGTCGCTCGAGTTCGAGCCGATCGACGAGGGCACCCGGTTCACGCACGTCGAGCACGGTGTCTTCTTCGACCAGTTCTGGGCCGACGGGCCGAACCGCGAGAAAGGCAGCCGGGGCCTGCTCGATGCTCTGGGCGGCCATCTCGCGTGACGCATCTTCGTAGCTTTTCCGCTCTGTCGTTCTGAGGTACACCGGAGTCGGCCGCTTCCGGGCCGAAGGAAAGCAAGAAAGGGCTGGCCCGGACGCCACGAGCCGTCGCCGCCGGCATGGCCGGCTGCCTGTCGATCGACTTGCGCGCACCCGACGGTCCGCCAGGAACCCGGCGCGCCGGGCGGTGACCGCGGCTTCGGCACCGACCCGTCGGCGTAGGCGTCCGGGTGCTCACCGGCCCGCTCGCGGCCCGGCGGTACAGGCGCGGGCCTGCCGCCGGTAGGCCGCGCCTGCCGCGTACGCGCCGGTGCCACCGCAGCTACCCGACAGGTCGCGCCGGAGTGGCTGCGGACCGTCCTCGCCGATGACAGGTGAAAAACACTCATTTCGCTCATGCTTCCCATGGCAGAACGACGTTTGCTGAGCAAGAGCGACTCTCCTGGGTAGATCCCGATGATCTATCCGGACCGCCATTCTTGACGTCGGCCAGTGGCCGGATAAGGTGGTTTCGGTCATCGACGGATCGCGCCATACGGGGGACGGGGGAAAGGGATGACTGGGTTAGCGGCCACGACCGATATTGATCGTGGCGAGCGCAACCTCCGACTGGTGGTGGCGCCGGATATCGCCGAACGCTATCCAGCCTGCCGGACTGCGGCAATCCTGGTCTGCGGGCTGCGCAACGGGGAGCCCTGGCCGGAAATCGACGCCGCCTTGAGCGCCTTCGAATCAGACGTGCGCAACGGTGCTCGGCAATTGCCCCAACAGGACGATCCCGCCATCGTCGCCTGGCATGATCTGCTGCGCAGTTTCGGTACCAATCCGCGGCGGATGCGACCCGCCGTGGACGCGTTGAGTCGTCGACTGGCCAAGGCGGGACGGCTGCCGCGGATCTCGCCACTCGTCGACGCCTGCAACCTGATTTCCCTGCGCTACACGCTGCCGACCGGTGGATACGATCTGAGTCGGATCCGCGAAAGCTTCACGCTGCGGTTCGCGCGACCCGGGGACGTGCACATCCCGCTGGGAAAGCCGGACGAGCGGGAGCAGCCGGTCGACGGCGAGGTGGTCTACGCCGACGGAGCCCAGGTGCTGACCCGGCACTGGAATCACCGCGACGCAGACAACACCAAGGTCACCGCCGACACGGTGGACGCCATTCTCTTACTCGAGGGCATCGTGCCCACCATCCCGCCGGAGACACTCGCCCGTGCGCAGCGGGAGCTGGCCGGACTGGTGGCTCCACACGCTCGCGCTATCGAACTCTACGCATTCGACCCGCACGCCGTCGTCGAGATCAACTGGAAGCCCAGCTTCTGATTCACACCGAAAGGACAACAACAACGGGGTCTTTGCGTGGATAGCTATCTGACGGGATTGCTTCTCGGACTCGCCATGATCACTCCTATCGGGCCGCAGAACATATTTCTTGTCAATCAGGGTTTCACATTCGGCATGCCGAGGGTCCTGGTCGCCGTCGGGGCGGCCGGGGTTTGCGACACCGTACTCATCGCACTGGGTGGTGCCGGTGCCGCCGCCGCGCTCAACGCCGTACCCGGATTGGAAACGGTTCTCCTGATCGGCGGGGCCGTTTTCCTCACCTATCTCGGCATCAAGTCCTTCCGCACCACATACGAAGAACTGGATCACGCGCGTCCGACAATCATGCGCTGGCCAACGGTGGTCGCCCAATGTGCATCGGCGTCCGTTCTGAATCCCCATGCGGTGCTCGACGTGGTCGGCCTGCTCGGCGTGGCGATCGCCGCGCAGACACCCGATGACCGACCGGTGTTCGCGGCCGGGACCGTCAGCGCCTCCTGGATCTGGTTCCTCGCCCTCGCGATCGGTGCCTCCGCGCTGCGGCCGTGGCTGACGTCCCGCCGCCGGCAATGGATCGATCGCATATCCGGAACGCTGCTGCTGGTCTTCGCCGCGCTCTTCGCAATGGAGGCGCTCCACGGTTGACCAGCCCTTCCCCCCACGGAGGTACACGACCATGATAAAGATTGGTCTGGTCCAACAAAGTGCCTGGGACCTTCCGATTGACTCCATGCCACTGGCCGCGGGTTACCTGAAAGCGGTGGTGGAGGCCGACACCGACCTCGGCCCTGAAACAGAAGTCCGGATCCACAACCTCCGTGGCGGATGGTCCGTCACCGACATGGCCCGCCGGATCTTCGCCGACGACGTACCCGACATTCTCGCCTTCTCGGTGTTGGGCTGGAATTACCGCAATTTTGCCTGCCTCGCCGAGTTGTACAAGCAGCTCAAGCCCGGCGGGCTTGCCGTGTTCGGCGGAAACCACGTCAGCCAGCAGGGCGAACGCGTCTTCCGCGAACATCCGTCGGTCGACATCGTAGTCAACGGCGAAGGCGAGCTCACCTTCCGCGACCTGGTCGGCGCCGTTCTCGCCGACCGCCGCCAACCACGCCTGTCCGACATCGCCGGCCTGTCGTTCAGAGCGCCGGACGGCTCCTGCGTCAGCACACCTGACCGGGAACGGATCGACAACCTGGACGTCATACCGTCGCCGTTCCTCACCGGTGCGATCCCGCTGCTCGACCACGACGGCCATTTTCCGTACGAGTTCGCGTTGCTCGAGACGAATCGCGGCTGCCCGTACAAGTGCTCGTTCTGCTACTGGGGTGGCGCCACCGGCCAACGGGTACGCTCCTTCTCCCGCGAGCGGCTCGCCGCGGAACTGGACCTCTTCGGCTTCCACAACGTCCCGACGGTGTTTCTGTGCGATGCGAACTTCGGGATGCTCGAGGCGGACGAGGAGTTCACCGAAGATCTCCTGCGCACCAACGCCAAGTACGGCTATCCCACGGCCCTGGAGGCGAACTGGGCCAAGAACAAGTCCCAGCGCTTCCACCACATCGTCCGGACCCTCAGGGACCACGGCTTCAAAAGCTCGTTCACGCTGGCTCTTCAGACGCTGTCCGACGAGGCGCTCGCCGACATGCAGCGACGCAACATGAAACTGAACCAGTGGAGCGAACTGGCCGACTGGCTCGCCGAGGAGAAGATGGAAGCCTTCGTCGAGCTCATCTGGGGCGCTCCGGGCGAGACCACGAAGTCGTTCTTCACCGGGTACGACCGGCTCGCCGAGAAGGTGCCGCGCATCGCCGTGTACCCGCTGCTGCTGCTACCCAACACCGCCTACAGCGAACAGCGTGAGCTGCACGGCTTCGTCACCTTGCGGGGTCAGAACGACGACTTCGAGTATGTGCTCGCGAACCGGTCCTCGACCTTCACCGAGAACCTCAGCATGCAACGCTTCATGTACCTCGCCCGGATCCTGGGCGAGAACCAGTACTTCAAGCGGCTGTGGCATCCGGCGCGCCGGCTCGCGGGATTGACACAGTCGCAGGTGATCCACAGCCTCCTGGAGTGGATCGACGCGTCCGTCCGCGAGCCGGTCGTCGCCTTCCGCGAGTCGATCCCCGTCATCGCCGAGTCACCGGCGGTCGCGGCGGGCCATCGGATGCTGTACAGCGACCCCGCTCTGGGCGAGGAGATCGAGCGCTGGTGGAACACCGAGGTGGTGGGTCGCTTCCCGGACGGCTGGGCCGAGGCGGGCCGGTACGTTTACACGTTCGAACGCTGGAGCCGCCCCGTCTACCAGCCGCCCGGCGCACCACTGCCCGCGGGCTGGCGGGTGGACGGCGACGAGTACGTCAGTGATCCGGTGAGCTTCCCCTACCCCATGGTCGAGGTCTTCGATCGGCTCGCGTCCGGGACCGTCGATCCGCCCGACCGAACCCCGGTCACGTACGAGTTCCGCAGCACTCGCGGCTTCTACCAGCACCTGGACAACCACGAGACGGGAGCACACTACTTCGCCCATGCCGTACGACTCGAACCAGCCACCAACGTCCCTGATCTGTACGCCTAGTACGACAGCAGCGCTCCCCGTGAGGTGGAGTCTTCGCCGGTAGTGGCTGGTTCTGGCTCTGTGCTGGTGTCGGCGACGCCATCGTGACCATCGATTGATGAAGTCGCGGGTGCGGCGGATGGTGATCAGGTGTGCCAGCAGACGCCGGGTTTCGTTGCGGGGTGAGGGCGATGAGCCCGTCTTCGGGCTGTCGCCTTTTCCCGCTGTGACAGCGGTGACGGCGGGGCAGGGATGGCCGAGCATGGCCAGCGTGTGGGGCGTACTGCGCCTGCACGACGTGGCCCCCGGCCCGGCCACCGCGCTGCTGGACCAGCGCGGATCTGGGGTGGCGATCCTCCACAGCACTTCGCCCGGTTCCGGCCGCCGGGCATCGCGTCCGCTCCCGGCACTGGCTGCCCGCGTGCGCGCCCCGATCGCCGACGTGCTCATCACGCTGGGCCGCGCCCGCGCCAGGATCACCGCCAACCTGCTCGTCACGCTGACCGCCAGCTGGCTCGCCGCCGCCGGTTATGCACCCGCGTCGCAGTCATCGAGCACCGCCGTACCCGCATGTGGCAACACCGGCCGGTCAGATTCGGCAGGCCGAACGCGTACTGTTGGCGGCCGCCGTCGAGGTAGGAGAAGTGCACCGCTCGAAGTCCTCGGGCGTCTTGCGTAACGTCCATGATCGAGATCAGGGCGACGCCGACCTTACGAAGGTCCCGCCTGGAGACGGCCGCGTCGATGCTGTTGCGGTGCAGCCAGGATCGAGCGTAGACCAGGTCTGTTTCAGTATGCGCAGGTAGCTGAACGCTCGGGCGTACTCCCCGGTCGACCGGCAGACCACACGCCGAGTTCCATGTGGGCGGTCGCGGCGTGGAATGGCTCGGCTTGCGACTCGTCGTCGGAGCACCCTACGACGAGGCGGCGGCGGCGATCGAACTCTACGTCGACCCGCTGCTTCAGGTCACCAAATACAACAGAAAATCCGCCTTTCAGGCAGTCGTTGTCATTCGCACCCCATCGGGCGACGGCATGGGTAGGCTCGACGGTGCGATCCGGCCGGTGTGCCAGTCTGAACCGCCGGATCATTCACAAGATCACCGGACTGCCTGAGCAGCCAACAAGCGGCCTGTCATTCATCTTTCCCACAGGCCGCGCTGGCAGTGACAGGTTGACGTGGCTCCGCAGGGCGCCCATCCGGGCGGGCGGCCGCGTTTGCCGTTACCACCTCATTACGCGGGAGCACCGCATCCGGTGGCGAGACAGCAAAATGTCCGGCGGTTTTGCTATTCCCGCGCGAAAGATGTGAATGAGAGGGTCCCATGTTCAGGTTGAGGCGCATGATGGCGGCCGCAGCCCTCGGAGTATCGCTGATCGTGTCGCTGATCCCCTCGGCGCAGGCGCATGCGCGGGCGCGAGTGGTGGATCCCGTCGTCACGCTGAAGGTCAAGGGAGCCAACGGCAGCGGTTGCCCGGCCTCTTCGAGCGTCACCACCGGCGTACCGGACAACACGGCGTTCTCCGTGAGTTTCAGCCAGTTCAAGGTGACCGGCGGCAGCTACAAAAACTGTAATGTCGTGATCGAAGTCAGCATTCCTGCGGGCTGGACATATTCGGTGTACGAGGTCATCAATCGCGGCTACGGCGTTCTCGGAAATAGCGCGTCCGGCCGGATTACCATGAACTCCTGGTTCACCGGTTTCCCGTGGACCCTGCGCGCGGACCAGACGGTCAAAGGGCCGTACGACGACTTCTGGCAGACGGACAGCACCGCCAGCGCGCAAATCTTCGCCCCCTGCGGCGCGTCGGCCAACTTGATTCTCAACACCACGCTGCGGGTCGCCGGACCCACGACGAGCTCGATGGAGTTGTTCGCGCAGGACGCCCGCGTATCAACCACTTTTCTTCTGAAATGGAAGAACTGCTGATTCCGGCAACACTACTTAATAGGAGTTTCTCATGTCCCGTACGAAGAAGGCGGCGGCGGTCCTCGCGGGAGCGTTGCTCGGGCCGCTTCTCCCGACGGCGGCTCAGGCGGTGCCGACGGGGGCGCCCGAGATCACCCTCAAGGTCCTGGGCGCCTTCGGCAGTGGCTGCCCCAAGGACACCACCTCCGCTCAGTCCACCGCGGACAACACCGCGTTCAGTCTGTCCTACAGCGCGTTCCGCGTGTACGGCAACGACTACAAGAGCTGCAAGGTGTCGGTCCGGCTCAGCGTACCCCAGGGCTGGACCTATGCGGTGACCTCGGTGGTCAACCGGGTGACGCCTGATCTGGACTATCAGTCCTCGGCCAGGTTGCAGATGAACGCGTGGTTCACCGGAAGCCCGTGGAACGCGTCGGCCACCAATTCGCTCAGCGGTCCGGATACCAACCTCTGGACCACGACGAGCAACACCGGCACCCTCATCTACGCGCCGTGCAACAAGTCGTTGGACCTGAACGTCAACAACACGCTGCGGGTGAACGGGAAAGCCTCGAGTTCCGCCGAGCTCATCGACACCGATTCTCAGGAGTCGACGATTTTCAACCTGACCTGGAAGACGTGCTGACATGCGAACACCTATCGGCCGGCAACAGGGCTCCCTGTGGCCGGCCGGTTTCTCGCCACCAAAATCTCCGCTGGGGAGCTGTCCGGCAAGCGCCGCGATACAAGCCAAGGAGTACCCATGTCCGGATTGAAGATCATCGTGTTGGCGCTCGTCGGCGCTTCCCTTTTCGTGCCGTCCACCTCGGCAAGTCCCCTGCCACCGCGGCCCCAACCGCAGCTCACCGTGAAGCTGCTCAGCGCGAACGGTAGCGGCTGCCGCCGCGATACCACCACCAAGCCGCCCGTCGACGCGCTCGTACTGCCGTCCGGGGCCGTTACGGTGCGATATCGCGGTTTTTCGGTATCGGGCAGCGACTACAAGAGCTGCGTCCTCTTCGTCAGCGTGGCGACTCCGGTCGGATGGACCTATCTGATCCCCTCAGTGGCCAATCAGGCCACCGTCACCCTCGACGAGTCTGCAACCGCGACCCTTTCGACGGCCATGTGGTTCACCGGCCTCGAATGGACCGTGCGCGACACCAAGAAAGTGACGGGCCCGCAGAACCGCACCTGGAACACCAGCGCCGTCCCCCGCCCGGCGGCGTGGGCCCCGTGCGGGACATCGGTGAACCTGTCCATCGCTGAAACGGTGCGCGTCGCCGGAAGCCCGGCGAACACCGCTCGCCTGGTGGCGACGACCTTCGGCCCCCCGAAGTGGCGGCGATGCTGAGCCGGGGACCAGGTACGCGCCGGCATTGCGACCCGATGGTCACGGAGCTCGTGCTCAATGGTCTGGTGAATTCGATGGGGCGGCCTGCCTGAGCGGTGCCGGCCGCAAATACCAGCGGTTCCCTGGCAGGGCAGGACGGCCTTCGTTATTTTGTATGCCAGGGTGTATTTCTTCTTGAGGGAGATCGCCGAGAAATCCTGGCCGCGGCAGCAATGCGGCTCCGGCGCTCTCTACCGATATCCAGGTACGTCGCTTGCGGCCGTGGTCGGCGAAGATGCGGGCCTGCCCTCAGAATCATCGGCTCGCAGCCCATTCGAAAAGAATCGCACCCTGTTCCGAATAGTCATACTTTCTCAAGGAGGATCTCATGAAACACCGCAACCCGCGCCGGCGTCTGGGCATTCTGGCGGCCGTCGCCATCCTGATGTTCAGCGCGCTGCCGACCGTCGCGGCACATGCGGCGCTGCAGCCCGTCTCGAAGATCTCGGTGGTCAACAACGGCGGGTACGTGTTCTCGTTCCAGGTGCAGTGGCTCAGCGGCGACGACGGCAACTGGCACACCGCCGACTGGAACAGCGGCAATTATCCGATCGACCAGACCCGGACCAGCCCACCCCTGTCCGAGATAGGTGTGCCGTCCGACGCGCTGGCGGTCACGCCGTACGGTTCGGCCGTCCTGGGCACGTCCGGGCAGGGCCACGGCTTCGTCCAGTTCGACCCGTCGAGCAGCAACGTCGCCACCTACAGCGCGACCGGCACCACGTTCGTCGGCTTCGACATCAAACTGATTTCCTGACCCGCTCAGCGCTGTCGCCCGGCGTCCCCTACAGCCCGCCGGGCGACAGGCTGTCCGCGGCACCGTTGCCGGTCGATGGGTCACCGCTGACCGGCCGCCCGGTTCCGCGTCGGCCGTAGCGCCTGCCAGGACCTCCACCAACGGGCAGAGCGCCACCCTGGTTCCGGTGATCGCCGTTCGGCTTCACTCCGGGACCGCCGGGAGAACCTGGTGAGCCAACGCCTGCCAACCCGGCACGGATCGCGGGGCGTGGTCGTTCCCGTCCTGCCGCCGTCGGCCGGCGTGCCGCGGCCCGCTGGTCCCACAGCAACATGGTCGACGGCCGGGCGTACGCCTTCCCTCCGACGACGCGTTGGCCCAGGAGTCGCTGGTGCATGATGGAGTCCCGCGCCGCCGGCGGCATCACGCCGTCTCGTTCTGATCTTCTACATCGATGAAGCGCACTCTGAAAGAGTGCGCTTCGTGCAGTATGTGGCAATTGTCACTCGGCGGTCGTCGAAGTGCTCCTCACGAGGACATGCGCAGGTAGCGCCGCGCCCGAGGGCCTGTGGGCCCAGTGTCAGAGCGTCCCACGGCGTGCGGGCCAAGTTTCCTTCCCATGCCCGGAAGGCTAGCCTCCCCCTCTAGTTAGGTAAGGTTTACCTTATTGGAGGCCCCGTTGGAGCGGTCCGATTCCCCACATCTGTTTTCCGGCTCCACCCTGGACGGTTACACGGCCGGTGTGTGGCACGCGTCGGCGCTGCTCGCCGACCGGGTGAAGGCAGTGCGGCAGCCGTACTCCGGCGCAGGCGTCGCCGAGTTGCAGGAACAGGTCGACACCGTCGACCTCGACCGGCCCCTCGGTGACACCGGTGCGGCATTGCACGAAGTCGCCCGGCTCTACCTGGACAACGCCGTCTGGTTCCATGAGCCCGCCTACGTCGCCCACCTCAACTGCCCGGTCGCCATCCCCGCGCTCAGCGCGGAGGTACTGATCTCCGCGGTGAACTCCTCGGTGGACACCTGGGACCAGAGCACCGCGGGCACCCTCATCGAGCGCCGCCTGATCGACTGGACGGCCGGGCGGATCGGCTTCGGCCCGGGCGCCGACGGTATCTTCACCAGCGGCGGCACCCAGTCCAACTTGCAGGCCCTGCTGCTGGCCCGCGAGGAGACCCTGGCCGGTCCGGTCGGGGACCGGGCCACCGCGATCCCGAAGCTACGGATCTTCGCCACCACCGAGAGCCACTTCAGCGTCAGCAAGTCGGCCGGCATCCTCGGCATGGCCGCCGACGCGGTGGTCGGTGTGGCCACCGACGGCACCGGCCGGATGGACCCGGAGGCGCTCGCCGCCGCCATCGACGACGTGCGCCGCGACGGCGGGATCCCGATGGCCGTCGTCGCCACCGCCGGCACCACCGACCTGGGCCGCATCGACCCGGTCGACGCCATCGCGGCGATCTGCGAGAGCCGGGGCATCTGGTTCCACGTCGACGCAGCGTACGGCTGCGGTCTACTCGTCTCGCGCCGCCGGAACCTGCTGGACGGCATCGAGCGGGCTGACTCGGTGACCGTCGATTTCCACAAGAGCTACTTCCAGCCGGTCAGTTCCAGCGCGATCGTGGTGCGCCGGGGCGAGACGATGCGCCGGATCGCGGTGCACGCCGACTACCTGAACCCGCGCACCGCCGCCGTGCCGAATCAGGTCGACAAGAGCCTGCAGACCACCCGCCGCTTCGACGCGCTGAAGTTGTGGATGACGCTGCGGACCATGGGCGCCGAGCAGATCGGTGCCATGTTCGACGCCGTCATCGACCGGGCGCACGAGGTCTACCTGGAGATCTGCGACGACCCGGACTTCGAGGCGGTGGCCGCGCCGACGCTGAGCACGGTGCTGTTCCGGTACCGGCCGTCCGGCACGACCGTCGCCGAGTGCGACGACCTGATGCCGCGGCTGCGCCAGCGGCTGTTCTACGGCGGCCGGGCGATCGTCGCCGGCACCACCATCGGCGGACACTACTGGCTCAAGTTCACCCTGCTCAACCCGAACACCACGATGGACGATCTGCGCAGCGTGCTGGACCTGATCCGCGGGATCGGCGCCGAGATGACCGGCGAGCGCGACGAGGCCGCGGCGGTGATGGCCTGATGCGCGGCACGTACGACTTCGCCGCGATCGGCGTCGGCCCGTTCAACCTGGGACTGGCCGCGCTCACCGAGGACCTCACCGACGTCGACGGAATCTTCCTGGAGCAGCGGGCCGAGTTCGACTGGCATCCCGGTCTGATGATCGACGGCGTGACGATCCAGGTGCCGTTCATGGCCGACCTGGTCACGATGGCCGATCCGACCTCGCGCTTCTCGTTCCTCAACTATCTCAAGCAGGTCGGCCGGCTCTATCCGTTCTACATCCGGGAGAGCTTCTACCCGCTGCGCGCCGAGTACAACGAGTACTGCAAGTGGGTGGCCCGGCAGCTGTCGTCGGTCAGGTGGAACACCCGCGTCGACACCGTCACCCACGACGGCGAGGCCTACCTGGTGCACACGAACGGTGAGACGTTCCGGGCCCGCAAGCTGGTGCTCGGCATCGGCACGGCGCCGCGTATCCCGGCCGTCGTGGACCAGGGGCCGTTCCTGCACAGCGCCGACTACCTGCCCAAGAAGGCCGAGCTCCAGCAGCTCGACTCGATCACGATTATCGGCAGCGGGCAGAGTGCCGCTGAGATCTACCTCGATCTTCTCAACGACATCGGGACGTACGGCTACCACCTGAGCTGGATCACCCGCTCCCCGCGGTTCTTCCCGATGGAGTACACCAAGCTCACGCTCGAGATGACCTCGCCGGAGTACATCCGGTACCACCAGCGCCTGCCGCTGGAGACACGCGACCGGCTCGGCCGTGAGCAGCGCAACCTTTACAAGGGCATCAGCGGCGACCTGGTCGACACCATCTACGACACGCTCTACACCAAGAGCCTGGCCGGGCCGGTGTCCACGACACTGCTCACCGGCACAGCCCTTTCCGGCGTGATCTGGGACGGCGAGCGCTGGACGCTGGCGCTGGAGCACCAGGAGGAGGGTAGCTCGTTCACGGCCACCACCCGGGGACTCGTGCTGGCCACCGGCTACGCCCCACGGGTGCCGTCCTTCCTGGACCCGGTCCGTGATCGGATCAGCTGGGACGCCCGCGGCCGGTTCGACGTCACCGTCGACTACGCCGTCGACCGCGAGGGTGACGAGATCTTCGTCCAGAACGCGGCCGAGCACACGCACAGCGTGACCGACCCCGACCTGGGCATGGGCGCCTACCGCAACAGCGTGATCCTGCGGGGTATCACCGGGCGTGAGATCTACCAGGTCGAGGAGTCGATCGCCTTCCAGCAGTTCGGGGCCCCCACGGCCGACATCCCCAAGGCACTGGTGACATCGTGAGACTCGTACCGCTGAATCTTGATCGTGATCTCGATCTTCTCTTCGCCTGGGTGACACATCCCCGTGCGCACTACTGGGGCCTGCAGGGCGCCACCGTGGAGCGGGTGCGCGAGGAGTACCAGGGCTTCCTGGACAACCCGCACTACGACGTGTGGCTCGGGCTGGACGACGACGATGCCCCGCTGTTCCTCGCCGAGACCTACGACCCGGCGCACAGCGAGCTGGCTCCGCACTACCCCGTACAGCCCGGTGACATCGGCATGCACGTGCTCGTCGCGCCGCCGACCCGCAAACGCTCCGGGGTCACCTCCGCGGTGATGCGGGCCGTCATGGACTTCTGCTTCGCCGATCCGCGGATCGAGCGGGTCGTCGTCGAGCCGGACGTCCGCAACGACGCCATCCAGCGCAAGAACGCCGAGGTCGGGTTCGTGCCGGAACGCGACGTGCCGCTGCACGGCAAGACCGGCCGACTCAGCTTCTGCACCCGCACGGCGTACGCGATGAGCGTCCCGCACCTGCGACCGGAGGCCATCGAGTTCGCGCACCGGCGGCTGATCGCGAAGGCCATCGCCGAGTTCAGCCACGAGCGCCTGATTACGCCCCTCTATGACCCTCCTCAAAACAGGTACCGATTCGGCGAGAACACGTTCACCGCGAAGCGCTACCCGCTCGAGCACTGGGTGATCGACCCCGAGTCGCTGGACGGGCCGCTCGACGCGCTCGACTTCATCGCTCGCCTACGCGAGACGCTCGGCATCCCGGAGAAGCTGCTCGGCACGTACCTCGAGGAGATCTCCGCGACGCTGGCCGGCAGCGCCTGGAAGTACGCGCATCGCCGGGAGAACGCCGAGGACCTGGCGCACGCGAGCTTCCAGACCATCGAGGCGGCCATGACCGAGGGGCACCCCGGGTTCGTGGCCAACAACGGGCGCATCGGTTACGGGCTCTCCGATCACGAGGCCTACACCCCGGAGTCCGGGCGGCCGGTCCGCTTGCGGTGGGTCGCCATCCGAAAGGACCAGAGCATCTTCGTGTACTCCGGTGACGAGCGCGACCATTACCGGGCCGAGCTGGGCGACCTGCTGGACCGTTTCGAGCAGCAACTCCGTGGCCACGGGCTGGACCCGGCCGAGTACCGCTACCTGCCGGTGCACCCGTGGCAGTGGGAGCACAAGGTCACCGTCACGTTCGCACCCGACGTGGCCCGCAGGGCGATCGTCCCGCTCGACGCCGGACCTGATCGTTATCAGGCACAGCAGTCGATCCGGACGTTCTTCAACCTGGACCGGCCGGAACGCCACTACGTCAAGACCGCGATCGCCGTGCAGAACATGGGCTTCCTGCGCGGGCTGTCGCCGAAGTACATGCAGGCCACGCCGCCGATCAACGACTGGGTCGCGCGGGTCGTGGAGGGTGACGAGGAGTTGCGCGCCTGCGGATTCGGCGTGCTGCGGGAGCTGGCGTCGATCGGGTACATCGGCGACGCCTATCACCGGACCGGGACGCCCAGCGCGTACACCAAGATGCTCGCCGCCCTGTGGCGGGAGAGCCCGCTCCCGCGCCTCGCCGAGGGCGAGCGGCTCGCCACCATGGCCAGCCTGCTGCACCGCGACCGCGCCGGCAACTCGCTGGCCGCCGCCCTGATCCGCGAGTCCGGCGTGGCACCGGCGGCGTGGGTGGCGACCTACCTGCGCGCCTACCTGCGGCCGATCGTGCACTGCCTGCTCAAGCACGATCTGGCGTTCATGCCGCACGGCGAGAACCTGATCCTCGTGCTCGAGAACCACGTACCTGTCCGCGTGTTCATGAAGGACATCGGCGAGGAGGTGGCGGTCATGAACGACCAGCCGCTGCCGCCCGAGGTCGAGCGGATCCGCATCGACGTCAGCGACGAGATCAAGGAACTGGCGGTCTTCACCGACGTGTTCGACGGGTTCCTGCGGCACCTCGCCGGGATCCTCGACTCGGACGGGGTGCTCAGCGCCGCCGAGTTCTGGGCGCTCACCGGCGACTGCATCCGCGAGCACGCCAAGGACCACCCGTCACTCGGCGGGCGGCTCGACCTGCTGCGGCCCACGTTCCGGCACTCCTGCCTGAACCGGCTCCAGCTGCGCAACACGCTGCAGATGGTGGACCTCACCGATCAGGCCAGCTCGCTGATCTTCGCGGGTGAGCTGGACAACCCGATCGCGGCATGAGGGTCTACCGCGACGCCTACGGGATCCCGCACCTGCGCGCCGGCTCGGTCCTCGACCTCGCCTGGCTGCAGGGGCGGGTGACCGCCACCGACCGGGGCCGTCAGATCACCGTCGAGCGGCTCCGCTCCGAGGGGCGTCTCGCCTCCGTCGCCGGGGCCGCCGAGGTGGGGTGGGACCGGTTCGCGCGACGGGTACGGCTCGACGAGACGGCGCGACGGTCATTCGCCGATCTGGACGATGCGACCCAGCGGTGGCTGCGGGCGTACGCGGCGGGTGTCCGCGCTGGTGGCATCGAGTGGCAGCCCTGGTCGTCGCTCGGCGTTTTTCAGGTGCAGCACGTTCTGTTCGGGACGTTCGGCAACAAGATGTGGCGGGCGCACGTCGAGCGGACCCTCGGCCCGGACGCCGCCGCGTGGTTCGCCAACGAGGGGCCGGGCGGCTCCGGCAGCAACGCCTGGACGATTCCGGGCGAGATCGCCGGCGACCCGCACCGGCTCCTCGAACTGCCCGGCGTCTACCAGCAGATCCGGCTCGCCTGCCCGGCCTTCGACGTGGCCGGGCTGACCTTCCCGGGCGTCCCCGGCGTGCAGCACTTCGGCCACGCCGGATCGGTGGCCTGGGCCGTCACCAACGCGATGGCCGATTACCAGGACCTCTACATCGAGGAGCTGCGCGCGACCGGGGACGGGTTCGAGGCTCGCGGCGCGAGCGGCTGGGAGCCGGTGGTCACCCACCAGGAGACGATTGTCGTACGGGACGAACTCCCGGTCGTGGTCGATGTCCTGGAGACCGCACGAGGGCCGGTCATCGATGGAAACCTGAGTCTTCGTACGCCATCGTTGTCCGCATTCGACCTTGGTTTCGACGCCCTGTTGCCGCTGCTGCACGCGTCCACCGTCGACGATGTGGCCGACGCCCTGTCCCGCTGGGTCGAACCGGTCAACAGCGTCCTCACCGCCGACAGCACCGGCCGCACCCTGCAGCTCACCGTCGGCCGGGTGCCGCAGCGCGACGAGCGCAACCGGATCGTGCCGGTCCCCGCCTGGGAGGCCCGCTACGCGTGGCGGCCGGAGTGGGCGCCGATGTTCCGTGCCGAGGTGACTACCGCCGTCAACGCCAACGACCGGCGGCCCGACACCGAGCCGTACGGCGTGGACTTCGCACCGCCCGCCCGCGCCCGCCGGATCCACGAGCTGCTCGAATCCGGGGTGCCGCACGAGTCGATCCACATGGACACCGCGCTCCCCGCCGACTCCGCCGAGGCCGGGCGCCGGATGGCCGAGCGGTCGGCCGTCGCCCGTGGGTTGTGCGACCTTCCCGCGTTGGGGCCGCTCTTCTCGCCTTCCGGTCATGATCCGCTGTTCGCGCCGTGGACCGATCCCCGTGCGCGGATCGGGCTTGCTCTCGACGGGGTGCTCGCCGGGCTCGGCCTCGATCCGGTGGCCCTCGCCGCCGCGCCGGCCCCTTCGGCCTCAGCTTCCCCCCTGCCCGGTTTGCCGGATTCTTTCTGGGGTGCGCGGCATCTGCTGCACCCGCTTCAGCTGCCCGGGCTGCACGTCGACGTGCCGGAGGTCCGGCTCGGTGGCTCGGCCGGCTGCGTGCTCAACACGTCCAGCATTCCCGGGGTCAGTGACCTGTGCTGGCGCGGGCCGGTCGCCCGCTATGTCTGGGACCTCGCAGACCGGCGGCGTAGTCGGTGGGTCGTACCGTTCGGCGCGTCCGACGACCCCGCGTCGCCACACTTCCTCGACCAGCTCCCGCTCTGGGCGGAGGGGGCGCTCGTCCCGCTGGTCACCGACTGGGAGGACCTCATGGAGGAGCGCTTGATCGTCTTCGCGGAGAAGCTGCCCGGCCTGGGCGAGCTCACCATGGTTCCGCTCGATCCGGCCGCGCACGCCCCGGTCGTGCACGGCTGGGTGACCAAGGAGCGCAACCGGTTCTGGGGCATGGGCGAGCACTCGGTCGCCGACGTCGAGGAGATCTACGGTTACGTCGACAGCCTGGAGAGCCACCACGCCTACCTGCTGCTGCTCGACGACGGCCCGATCGGGATCTTCCAGACGTACGAGCCGTCACTCGACCCGGTCGGCGAGTGCTACGACGTGCAGCCCGGTGACTTCGGCCTGCACCTGCTGATCGACGCCGAGGGCCGCGATCTGCCACACCTGACCAGCGCCGTCTTCCCGGCCCTGCTCCGGCGCCTCTTCGCGGCGGACCCGGCCCGCGCACGCATCATCGCCGAACCGGACGTCCGCAACGACCGCATGATCAGCCGCCTCCAGCGGGAGGGTTTCACCCTGGGCCCGGAGATCGACCTAGGCCACAAGAGGGCCCAGCTGACCTTCCTCGACCGGGTACGTTTCGAGGCCGCCGGGAGGTAGTGGCGGCGTTCTCACCGCCGTGGTGGCCGGCCGGGCCCCGGGCGGCGACCGCGCACGCCCCGCGCGCAGCGCCATCGCCCCGGCAGCCAGGTCCTCCACCACGGCGACGACCGACTCGAGTTCAGTATCAGAAGCTGACTGTGTCGTCGCGCGTTGCAGCCGGGCTGGCCAGAACCAGGTCAAAGGCTTGGCCGAGATCGGCGTCCATAACGACGCTTTGTGAGCGGATGTGGCTGAACGGTGGCGTAGAGACGTGGAGGTCGGTCAAGGTCGGCGAGGTGCCAAGACCGGCGTTCAGAAGAGCTTTCTCGATGCTGCCGTCTGGGGGCGTGGGCAGGCCGACTTCTTCCAGAGTGAAACCCACCGGTGAATCCTCGGCGGGGAAGGCCATCTCCGGCACGTGCCTTCCCGTATGCGTGAGCGCGATGGTGCGGTAGCCGCTTCCGAGGTTGCGGGCGAGGTAGTAGCCCATGGGCAGTGCTGTGAGTTCGCCGTCGAAGATCGCGGTGGTTTTCTGAATGTGGTTGTTGTGCGCCATGACGATGATGCGGGCGTCCACGGTCGTAGCGGCGAGGTCCTGCACCGATGCCGCCATGTGGCGCTCGCGGAGCGACGGGTCGCAAGGGGCGCCGCTACCTGCGAAGAAGGCGTTCATGGCGCGCAGTTGGTAATCGGTGTGGACGGCTGCGTTGAGGCACCGGCGTGCGGTTGTGTAGGCGTCAAGGCCTGTCTGCTCGATGTAAATCGGTTCCATGGTCTGTAGCCGCAGGGACAACCGGGCGAGGCCGGCGGTGAGAGCGTCTTGTTCAGCGGTGCCGAGGGCGCCCCACTGATGTGCGGACAGGACGGCTGAGCTGCCGGTGATGCGCCCGGCCAAGGGCAATATGTCGTTCAACGCAGCGGAGGCTGACGGATCGACGCCGGCCAAGTAGGCGTCCGCCCGCGCGAGATCCGAGTTCAAGGTCAGCGTGTTGGGCAAGTCGATACCGATGACCTGCAGTGGCTTCGGACGGCTGCGGTTGTAGTCGCGTAGCCAGCGCAGCAACTGCCCGAACACGCCTACGGTCAGAGGCCCTACGAGCTGCGGCAGGCCGGCGTCGTCACCTTCACCTGCCAACCACGGATTGATGGCGGCGGCTTCTGCGTGGCCGCATTCGAACGCCAGGGTGGTGAAGCCGCACTCTTCCACGAGGTATCGCACCAGGCGAGCGCGGGCGAGCGTGAACTCCACGACGAAGTGAGCACCCTCGCCGACCCCGACGACACGGGCGTCGGCAAGCGCACCTCGGAGCGGCTCAAGATCGGAAAGCTGTGGATCGAACGGATCCAAGGTGTTCAAAGTGACGGTGCCGGTGAGCGAAGTCATGACTGGAGCACTCGACTCTCTGTTCGAAGGGCATGGCGGCTAGACGCAGCGGCCTATGCCGCTGCGTCGGTTGAGGACCGCTTCGCTCAGAGGTAGAGGATGCCAGGAAACACGTTCCCACCTTATAGCCGTCGTTACCGGTTGGTGAGGCCGCTCCTGCGGCTGGGAACGCTTCTCGCGGACATACCACGATCTCCGCGTCCAGCATGGCCGGGCGAACCCCAGGTTACCGGGTCTGAGCGCACCGGAGAGGTCCGCCACCCGGGCCAAACGTCCACCGCTGATCCCCGGTGAAACCGTGCGCCGCCGGATCCTCGTCCAGCAGCATGGCCAGCTCCCGCGGCTGATCCTCGTCGAGGCGGCACCCGTCCACCGCACCGGGCGCCCGCCGGGCGTACCCGTTCCGGCCGCCGCCGGGATCCAGGCGCGACAGCGCCGCCCGGGTGCCTCCTGGCGACCCGGGCGGCGCGGATACCGTTGATCAATCAGCGCACGACGAGGCGTAGGTCGGCCGGCACCACCTGCTCGGGGGCGTCGTCGGCCGCCACGGCCCGCAAGGCCGCCTCGTCGATCGGGCCGGTGACCGTGACCAGGGCGGTCCGGCCCAGGTCGACGAACTCCATCGCAACGCCGCCCGCGTACTCGATGGCCGAGACCGTCAGGCCCTCCGCGACCGGCCGGCCGGCGGCCGGACGCAGCTCGACCGTCGCGCCCAGCCGGACCGTCCCGGCGACGCAGCGCACCGTGCACCGCAGCGACGTCGGCGACACATCCTTGATCTCGAACAGCTGCAGCTGCGGCTCGTCATCCATTGCCCGCCTCCCGGACGAACTGCTCGATCTGTTCGCACGAGAGCTTCGGCAGGTCCAGCAAATCCGTGCTGGGGTCGCTCGTGGAGACCCGGATCGGAACTCGGATGCCCATGCCCTTGAGGATCTCGCGCGACCGCTTCAACGGGATGATAATCGTCGACCGGCGTTCGAAGTCGGCGGCCGTCATCTTGAGACCGACCTCCGCCTCCTGCGGGATGAGGCCGCGCGGCTTCACGACGTCCCGCAGCTTGCCGACCGGGGTGATCACCACGACGCCCTGGCCGCTGTAGCGGTCGGAGTCGGTGGCGAAGACCGTCGCGACGCGGATTTTTTTGACCACGTCCCAGAAACCTTTGATCGACTTGGTCGCCTGACCGGACCGAGCTGATCGACGACCAGGATCAGGCAGGACAACACCTTGCCGCTGAAGCGACTCGTGATGTCGTCCCGGGCGCCTGTGAACGATGTCACTGAAGTCCGGACAGCACGGCTTTTGATCTAGGCCTCGGTGCGCCGATCAGCACGGCATGGTCCAACTTCCGGTGCACGGCGGCTACGCCCGGCTGCGGTCGTTCGCGCAACGAGACCTGATGCGCTCGTTGCGGCTGTTCTTCGTCGTGTCACTCGCCGTCTGTTCGTTGGTACTGACGATTCAGATCGCTCACATGGGCATCGGCGTCGCAGCGACGCTGGGCTGCGCGGCAGTGCAGGTGCTGGTGCTGACACTGCACGCCGTGGAGTTCCGGCGGGCGGCTCCGCTGCCGGTCCGGTGGGACCTGCTCGAGCTGTCCGCAGTGTTGTTCGTATTCTCCCAGGTGACCGACGTGACCCCGGTCGTCAACACGCTGTTCATGCCGGTCCTGTTCCGCGCGGCCATCGGCAGTCTGCCTCGGCTGCTGCTCTCGCAGGCCGGCTACCTGGGCGTGTGGCTGATCGCGGTCGCCATGCCCTGGCAGGTGAAGCCGATCGTCGGCGCCATGATCTCATTGCCGATCTCCGGGCTCATGGTCTACATCACCCGCACCCTGATGACCAAGCTGCAAGAACAGCAGAAGGCTCAGAACGCGCTGCTCGAAGGCGTACTCACGGAACTGCCGTTCCCGGTGGTGGTGGCCGACACCGCCGGTGCGGTGGCGCTGGCCAATCCCGCCGCGAAGGATCTGATCGGCTGGCCCGAAGCTGGCGTACCGAACCTGGACGAGCTGCGGCTGCAAGATCTCGAGGGGCTGCCGATCGACCTGCGAACGGTGGTGGCCGAGAGCGCGGACGGCGCCCACCGCCAGCAGCTGGAGGTGCGCCTGGTACGCGCCGACGGCTCCACCGTGCGGGTCGTCGTGCAGACCGTACCGCTCGCCACGGGCCTCACCCGGGGCCGCAGCATGGTGCTCGCGCTGCGCGACGTGACCGCGCAACGCGCGTACGAGGAACACCTGCACAGCGCGGCGTACGTTGACCTGCTCACCGGGCTGCCGAACCGCCGCATGCTGTCCGAGCGGCTCACCCTGGTGCACGACAGCGGCATCCCGTACGCGGTGCTGCTCATCGACCTGAACGACTTCAAGCTCGTCAACGACACGCTGGGCCACGCGATCGGCGACGAGTTGCTCACCGGGATGGCGCGGCGGATCCGCCGCGCCGTCAACGAGACCGCCACGGTCGCCCGGCTGGGCGGCGACGAGTTCGCGGTGCTGCTGCCGCACGCGACCCCGGAAAGAGCAGAAGCCGCGGCGCGGGCCATACAAAAATCCTTCGCCGAACCGCTGCACCTCACCTGCGGCCCGCTGCAAGGCAAGGCCGCGGTCGGCTTCTCGGTCGCCGAACCCGGCGACACGCCGGACCGTGTCATCGAGAAGGCCGACGCGGCGATGTACCTGGCGAAGCCCGAGGCAAAACGGCGCACCCGCACGCCAGCCGGCACCCGCGACGCCCGCGGCTGATCATGGCACTGGCAGGACGGGGCGCACGGGCGTTTCACCGACGAGATAGGGATAGATCGCTTCGACCAAGGCCGGGTCGCGGTAGGCGGTGGCCAGGGTGATCCAGGACAGGAACCCGCCATAGCCGCCGCACAGCGCGCCGCCGCCGTCACCGCCGCACAGCACGGCCGGGTCGGTGGTGAATTCCGCCCGGTAGGGATCATCGCCGATGACGAGCCCGAAGAAGTTGGGATTCTGGATCAGCGGGACATCACCGTAGGGCTCGCCGTCAGGGTATTCGTCGCCCCACCGGAACAGCGTGGTCGCTCCGGCACCGCAGTCGTATTCCCACTCGTCCGGCGTGGGCGGCCGCAGGCCTCGCCACTCCAGCCGGGCCATGACGGACTCGTGGTCGTCGGTGCCGTCATGCTCGGCTGTCAATAGCGAGTCGGTGTCAACCGAGCGCACAGCGACCAGCCGAGCCGGCAGGGCCGCCCGGCGCCGTGGGGACATCTGTTCGGCCAGGAAGCGGTGGATCGGCTCGGGCACCGAATATTCGGCTACCGCCTCCGCGAAGTCTTGCAGTTGGCGAGAGGTGGGAACGAACCGCGCAGGATCGTAACCGAGCTCTACCGTGCCGCCAGGCACCAACGCGTACCGGATGCCGTCACGCTCGAACAGCGCCACCCGCCCACTGCGCCCGGCGTAGCCGTGAGCGCTGACCGACACCAGCACAGCCTCGACGGCATGGGCGATAGCGGCGGCAACGCCGACAGCACCAGCATCGGAGAGGGCCAGCCAGCCATCCACAGTGAGATCGGCATGCGACATGCAGGCATTATGCAGTTCGGCGGCTGATCCGGAGACGTTGGCGCCGGCCGTCGCGCGGTTGGGGCCGATGGCGGTGATGTCTTCGCCGCGCGGCTGCTTATCGACGCCGTTCCCGGTCGTCGTCCGTGTCCGGGTCGGTGGTGCTGTGGGGCAGGTTGATCAGGCTCAGCACGTGGTGAGCGGTGCTGCCCGCAGGGGCGTACAAGCGAAGCGGGTACGGGCGTCCCTCGCCGGAGCGTTGGGCCCGATACAGCTCGGCGATGGCGGCGCTGCCGAGGTGGGTGACCGCGGTGAGGTCGACGGTCAGCTCGTGGGTGCCGCCCAGCGTGCGCCGGTCGAGTTCGGTACCCAGCTCGGCGACGGTGTCGGTGTCGAGCGGGCCGTAGATGGCGATACGGCTGCTCCTAGCGTGCGGCTGATCGAGCATGATCGTCACCTCGGCCGCCGTGCCGGTCGCGCCCGGACGGCCGTGACTGATCTGCTCGTCCGTGAATAGCTTGGCGGGACGGGACAAGCGCCGCCGCACGGTGGCCGTCGTGCCGTCATCGGACCGGTCGATGTCGAGGTGGTCGGCGAAGCCTGCGGTCATGGCCAGCCCGAAGCCGTGGCCGGCGCGGAGCTGTTCGTCACCGGGGCGGGCGCGTTCGCGCCAGCGGCCGTTGTCGGCGACACACAACCGGGCTTCGCCGTCGTTGCGCAGGTAGGCCGTGACGGTCACCGTGACGTCGTCGCTGTCCGTCCGGGCATGCTCGTAGGCGTTGGTCACCAGCTCCGTGACCGCGTGCGTCAGCGCAAGCCGGTCGCGTTCGCCGGCGCCGTGCAGGGCCAGCCAGTCCTGGACGGCGGTGCGAGCCATCCTCGCCGTCACTGTGTCGACCGGGCCGCTCAGGTACAGCGGCGGGGGCGGGACGCGCCGTTGCGCGGCGAGCAGGGTGATGTCGTCGGTGTGCCCTGATTGGCGCACCAGCAGTTCCAGTGTCTGGGTGCTGGCCCGTTCGACCGCCGACAAAGCGGGATCGAAGCCGCGTCCGGCAACGCTGTCGATGGCGACTTGGGACAGCTCGACGGTGGCTGCGGCCGGGTCACGGCCGGGGCGTTCGATGATGCCGTCGCTGTAGATCAGCACCATGTCGTCGGCCTCGAGTCGGTCGGTGTCCAAGCGGTAGTCGGCGCCGGTGCCCAGCGGGCCCGAACCGGACAGCGGCAGGTATCGCGCGGACTCGGTGTTGACTACCAGTGGGGGTGGGTGCCCGGCCGAGCACCAGGTCAGCGTGCCGTCGGCGGGGTCGAGCGCGGCCAGGCACACGGTCGCGGCGTGGGCCGCCGGAACGCGGCGGGCCAGCCGGTCGGCCGCGCGGATCGCGCCGAGGAGGTCGCCGGTGTCGTCGAGCCGGTCCTGCAGTACGGTGCGCAGCTGCCCCATCGCGGCGGAGGCGGCCACGCCGTGGCCCACCACGTCGCCGGCCACGAGCGCGACCCGCCCGTCGGGCAGCGGCACCGCGTCGAACCAGTCCCCGCCCGCCGCGGTGTCCGCGTCGGCCAGCAGGTAACTGGCCGCGATCTGCACCGAGGGCAGCACTGGAAGCCCGGGTGGTAGCAACTGCTGCTGCAAGGTGCGGATGACGTCGAGTGCGTGAGCGTAACGCCGTTCCGCCTCGGTCGCGCGGTCCTGGTCGGCCTGGCGGCGCCGGACCTGTTCGGTGACGTCGATGGCGAAGGCCGTGATCCCGGCGATGGCACCCTCCCCATCCAGGTACGGCTCGACGATGAAGTCCAGGAAGTACTCGCGCCGCCGGTCGTCGGAGTCGCCGACCTGGAACCGCCATTCCCGCCCGCCCTGGGCCTGGCCGGTCGCGAACACCTTTTCCATCATGGGGCTGATCTGCTGCGCTGCGAACTCCGGGAACAACTCGTGGAAGGTGCAGCCCACGACGTCATCTTGGTCGACGAACGACCGGAACGCGGCATTCGCCGCGGTGACCCGCAGTTCCGGGCCCTCATAGGTGGCTATGAGCAGGCTGCTGGCGTCGAACCGGTCGCGAATGATGTTCGCTTCCCCGATCCGGCTGTCGGCGTCGTCGTTCATGCTCGCAATCCCGCTCCACCGTCGTCGCTTTCCGCCATCACGTACAGTCAACGCTATCTCGCCGAGCGTGCTCGCCCGTCAGGGGCCGCCTTTGCCGGTGGTAGCAGGTTTCGTGCGGCCGGCGGATTGCTTGGCGCGTGGGTGAAGCGGGCTCAAGACGCGAGGTGCCCGGCGGCGGGGAAGATGTTCATGTCCACGCCGAGGTCGGCGATGAGTTCCTGAGCGCGGCGCGGACCGATCGCGGATCAGCGAACGGCGGTACCCGTTCAGGTCGCGTAGCCGACGGATCGGTTTCGGTGCAACGAAGCTGGACGAGCACATTCCCCGCTCGACGACCTTGGCCAACCACACCGCATCAGTTTGTCGGTCTTGGGCCAACCGGGCACGTTCTAGACATGCGTCGCGTTGAGCAGCCAGCACTCGAACCCGTCGGCCTCAAGCAGATAGAACACCGACTTCCAGTAGTCAGAGGTGGCCACCCAGGTCACGCCCCGTTCGCGCATAGGTCGGCCAGACGCAGCAGCGCCGCGGTGCTGGTGGCGTACTCGGCGACCTCCTGCCGACGTCGGCCGGCGACCTTCTGCCCCGTGGCTCCCGGGTGCCAGCCGGCGGATCGGTCCACCGGATTCCTTGGCTCGGGTACTCGATCGTCCGATATTCCTGGTGATCCGTTGCGGCATGCCTCTCAGCGGAGATCATCCCGGGAGTTGAGCATGTCGAGTCGCCAGTTCGTCACCTTCGAGGTCGCCGACCAGTTTTTCGGCGTGGACGTGGACGCCGTGCAGGAGGTGCTGTCGTACAGCGAGTACACGCCGGTGCCGATGGCGCCGAACGCCGTCGGCGGCTTGTTCAATCTGCGCGGGCAGGTGATCGCCGCGGTGGACCTGCGTGTTCAGTTCGGGTTGCCGCGCCGCGACATGTCCGGCCTCGTGATGAACGTGATCGTGCGGTACGCCGGCGAGCCGGTGAGCCTCCTGGTGGACCGCATCGGGCAGGTCGCCTATCTGGACGCCCAGTTGTTCGAGGAGCCGCCGGCAACACTGACCGGCCCGGCACGTGCGCTGGTCACCGGTGCGTACAAGACCGACGGCAGGCTGCTGCTTGTGCTGGACGTCGCCGAATGCGTGAACACCTCCCGCGTCCCGGCCTGAGACCCGTACTCGTAACACCGCGGCTCGCCGGGGGCAGCCTGGCCTTTCGTTTCACGCCGCTCTTGCGAGCAATCGTTGCCGACATGCCGGTCGCTGTCGTAGATCAGGCGGGGCCAGGCGTCTGTGCGTCCGGGCGACAGGACGCCGTTACCCGCAGCGCACGCCGAGGGCGAGGCCAGGCAGCAAGCACGCGCCCTGGACTACACCGCCGACGTCACGTCGGCCCTCCTGACTGCGAGTCCATTCGCAAAGTGCGACCTCGCGTCGCAACGGCAGATCCGGATAACGGCTGGCGGTCCGGTGGCTTGGCGCGTCAGGGTGAGCCGTGATCACTATTCAACGCGTGCGTGTGCGCTGGAGTGCGGCAGCACGTGGAGCACCGGCGGCGAACGTCCGGCGGGGTCTGTGCAGTCCAGCGGTGCTTCCGCCGTCGATGCCAGCCGGTGATGTGGTCATTCACGACGTCCTTGCAGATGAGGCAGCCCGGTACGTGCCTCATGACGGGGTAGTCAGTGGTGGCCTGGATCAAGCCCGTGAGCTCGACCTCTGGTTGTCCGTGGAGAGCGGGACGCTGGTCGTTGACCGGCTACCGGGTTGGGCCGCCTATCCGCGGCAGAGTGGCCCGGCCCGTCTCTTCGCGCTCAAGCTTGGGGAGATCGGCCGGTATCGGGCGAACTTCCGGTTCACCTTCACCACCTGCGCCTGCAATCCGAGCTGGTACTACGAGGACTGGCTGATGCTCATCGCGAACGGCGAGATGAAGAGTGACGGGTTCGTCTCACACGAGTCCGACCATCATGTCGACCACCGCGTCCACCTTTACGGCGGAGCGAGACGGCCGAGCCGGGGACACGGCACGTGAGTGCGAGGCTTCGGCCGGCCCGCACAATCGGCAGATCCGGATACCGAATGCTTATGAGCTGCGGGCCGATGCCCGGAAGTGTTCGTGCGGGCGCTGTCGATGGCCGAAGGCCAGCGGCTGCACAAGATCACGCGGACCGCGAAGAACCCGGTCAAGCTGCGCCGGGCGACCAGTTCCGCCGAGGACGCCGCGGCGGCGAGCCGGGACCTTGCCGGATATTTCGACACGCTGACCGAGCGCAAGCGGACCGAGGCCGGCGTGGGCCTGCTCGACGACCTGGTGGCCGGGCCGCTGCGTGCCGGTGAGCTGAGCCAGGAGGAGGTCTCGGCTCACCACCGCATCGACGGCAGAGCACTGAACACGAGATCAACACTTGCCGGCGAAGACGGCGAGCAACGTGAGCGGTGACGCCTGCCGGGGCCGCTGACCAACTTCGACGGCGTCCTTTGAGCTTGTCCTTGGCTCGCCGGCGAGCGGGAGTCGCTCCGGCTAACCGATGTCGGCTCGGACATCGCAGCACTGACCGCACCCCAGGCCGATGCACGCGCCCTTCGAGGCCGTACCCTCATGCGCTGGTGCGCGTGGGTTCGAGTGTGATGCTGTCGATCGTGGCGTTGGCGATGCGGTTCAGCGTCTTGGTGTCGACCCCTGCCTTGAGAAGCGCCTCGAGTCCGCGATGTGTGGCGACAACCAGCCCGCCGAGCGCCGCGGAGTCGGCGGCCGGATCGACCTGCCCGGCACGCTGAGCCTGCTCGACGAGCATACGGCAGCTCTCGAGCAGCGTTTCGTAGGCTGCGAGCGACCGGGCAGCGATGCCCTCGTCCTCCCACGCCAGTTCGGCGGTGGTCTTGGCCAGCAGGCAGCCACGCCGGTCGGGACACCCATCCGGCGCGGTGAGCCAGGCGCGGAGGCGGTCGAGCGCCTGATCCTCCGGACCGTCGACCCGGGCCGCGGCGCTCTGGTCGGAGCTGGCGCAGTACTCGTCGAAGATTCGCCGGAACAGGGTCTCCTTGTCTCCGAAGGCGCTGTAGAGGCTGCCTTTGCTGAGCCCTGTCACGCGGGAGAGATCGTCGACCGAGGTGCCGTGGTAGCCGGTCTCGTTGAACTGCCGCCGCACGGCGATCAGCACTTCGTGCTCATCGAATTTTCGTGGACGCCCCATGTCGGCATGGTACGCCGTTCTGAACGATGGTTCCAAAAAGGTTATGGACGTTCGTTCCAGAATCTGCTTATTCTGAACGCATGTTCAAAACTCTTGTTCCCGCAGACGTCACCGAGTTCGCCGGCAAGCGCGCGATCGTCACAGGCGGCTCGCGCGGGATCGGCGCGGCCATCGTGCAGCGGTTGCTCGACGGAGGTGCGAGCGTCGTCACCACGGCACGCAACGCCACCGACGAGACGCCGAAGGGCGCCACCTTCATTCCGGGAGACATCAGCACGCTCGCCGGGGTACGGGCGTTCACCGCGGCAGCGCTGCGCGAGCTCGGCGGTGTCGACATCGTGGTGAACAACGCGGCCGCGGCGCGGACACACCTCGGCGGCATCGCGTCCATCCCCGACGAGGAATGGCTCGACGCCCTCGACCTCAACTACCTGTCCGCCGTACGCGTCAACAACGCGCTGCTGCCGGCGCTGCGCGAGGCGGGGGCGGGCAGCGCGATCGTCAACATCTCCTCCGGGTCAGCGATCCTGCCCGGCCCGGCGCTGGCGCACTACGCCGCCGCGAAGGCCGCGCTCAACACCTACGGCAAAGCGCTCGCCGCCGAACTCGCGCCGGCCGGGATCCGGGTCACCACGATCATGACCGGCAACGTGCTCACCCCCGGGGCCGACGCGATCCGCCAGAACTTCGCCGACGCGATGGGCGTCGAGCTCGCCGCGACCACCGCAGGCATCCCGCTCGGCCGCCCCGGGGACCCGCGTGACATCGCCGAGGCCGTCGCCTTCCTCGTCTCCGACCGAGCCCAGTGGATCACCGGCGCCAGCCTCAACGTCGACGGCGGCGAGCTCCCCGCCATCTAGCTCCACACCCGGCCGGCCAAGCGGGCCCAGCCTTCCCTCGCCGGACCCGCGCGGCCGACCGGGGTCGTGCCCGACTCCCGCGCTACGGGCCCGCCGAACCGCTGCACCTCACCTGCGGCAGATCCGTATGTCATCAAAGGATGTGCGCTGGGCGCGTCTCCCCCGACCGCCGTAAATCCCATAAAATTTGTGATCATCTGTTTATTTGGGTGCATGGTGGTCAATGTCTGCGGGACGGTTACCACCACCCAAAGGAGGATTTCATGGCATCGCGAACGCTCAGCGCCGCCGTAGTGCTCGTCGGGACGGCGGGCGTGACCGCGCTCGCCGCCACCCCGGCCCAGGCCGCGACTCCGTGCGTGCAGAAGATCGCCGTGGTCAACAACGGCGGCTTCGTGATCAACTTCCAGCTCACCACGCGCACCGGCGAACTGTCCGCGCCCACCGACGACTACCCGATCAACCAGTACCGGGTGGTCGATCTGAACTCGACGCCGTTCGCGCCGGGGTCCGACGTCCGGCCGCTGGTGCATGCCCAGGCCGGCAACACGGTCGCCGGCAACGTGTTCGTGTCGTTCTGCGACAACGGGCAGACCGCGACGTACACCGCCAGCGGCACCACCCTCAACTACAGCGTCACGCTGCTGACCTGATCCGGAGGCACCCGATGGTTGCGCGTCGCGCGGCGTCCGCCAGCGTGATGCGCAACCACAGGTCGCATGAGGATGTCATGGAACGGCGAAGCGTCGAGCCGCCCGCTGCTGGAACGTGTCGGCCCGGTGCGGCCTGCGGCCGAAATCGCGCCAAATCCGCCCGATCGTAGATTTCGACAGCCCCGACTTCTCGCCATCGAGGCCCGCGACCAGTGGGTGGCGTTGCGCGGAGTCCGTTCGAGGGTGTCGACCACGACCTGTTCGACCTGGTCCAGGGTGATCCGGCCAGGGCGTTGCTCGTCATTGGCGCCGCCTCGCGGCCTTGCGTCGCCGTAGTGCTCGGCCGCGGTCGTCGCCGGCTCAGTGACGCCGGAAGGCGTCGACGACGAGGTCGAGCAGTCTGGTGATGCGAGGGTCACTGGCCGTTTCGAGGTGCCACAGGAAGCTGGCCAGGGCGATCAGATCCCCGGCCCGCGCGTCCTCGCGAAGCTCACCGGACGCGATGCCCCGCGAGAGCAGCATGTCGATGGCGACCATGGTCCTGTCGTACTGCTGATGATGGAGCTCGGCCTGGGTGGCGGCGTCCAGCGCCTGGGCGAGGGCACGCTTCCTCCGCCCGAAGGCCGCGAGGTGGTCCAGCCACGCCCGGAGCGCCTCGACCGGAGGGCGCGCGTCGGCGAGGGTCCGGGACGCGGCGAGCAGGTCGGCGAACTCGTCCTGGTAGACCTCCACGAGCAGGGCGCCCCGGGTGGGGAAGTGCCGGTAGATGGTGCCCTGTCCTACGCCGGCCGCGCGGGCGATCGCTTTCATCGTGGCGTCGCCATCGGCGTCGAGGGCGGCCCGGGCGATCGTGAGGAGTCGCCTCCGGTTCTTCTCCGCGTCCGCACGCAGGCGTCGTCCCGACTCCGTTCCGGCCTCGGCCATGGGGCCCTCCCTGTCCTTTTGGTGCCAACTGACATCCAGGCGCCGTTGCAATCGGACACGTGTCCACTTAACCTAAGCGGACACGTGTCACCTTACAGCTTGGGGTTCCGGTGAACGACTCGACTCTGCACGGAAAGACGGTCATCATCACGGGAGCGAGCAGCGGCATCGGCCGGGCGACGGCGGACCTGCTGGCCCGGCGCGGCGCGAATGTGGTGCTGGCGGCCCGGCGTACGAACCGAATCGAAGCGCATGCGTCGGCGTTGCGCGACGGCGGCGCGCGGGCGGCAGCGATCGCGGTTGACGTGTCGTCTGCCGTCGACGTTCGGGCGCTCGTCGATCAGTCAGTGCGGCTCTTCGGCGGCATCGACGCGTTCGTGAGCAATGCGGGGGTCGCGCGATTGGCGCGGCTGGAAGACGGCGACGGCGCGGACTGGGATGCGATGGTCGACGTCAACTTTCGTGGGCTGTTGCACGCTCTGGCCGCGGTGCTACCGGTTTTCCGCCGGCAAGGACACGGACATGTCGTAGCGGTCGTGTCCACCTCCGGCATCACGATCTCCCCCACCATGGGGGTGTACGCGGCGACGAAGAACGCCGCCCGCACCGTGATGGAGGCGCTGCGGGCCGAGTCGACGGACGGCGTCGTGCGCACCACCGAGATCTCGCCCGGTTTCGTCCGTACCGAGCTCGCCGACGGCATGGACGACGCCTTCCGCAAGCAGATCCAAGCCGATATGCACTCGTTCGGCCTGGATCCCGCCGCCGTCGCCCGAGCGGTGTGTTTCGCCTTGGAACAGCCGCAGGACGTCGAGATCGGGTCGTTGACGATCCGGCCGACCGTGCAGGGCTGAGCCACCACGAAGACAGGGAGGTAGGAGCCGGTCCGGGCCACCGTCGCACCGCGGGCCCGGTGACGGCTCGGTGCTGACCCTGTGGGACGTGGCCGCCGGCGCGCCGCTACCAGCAGATGCTCGACCCCGGTCACGCCGAGGCCTGGCCGGCCACCCGAGCGGATTTCACCGCCCTGTTCGACGGCCTGGAGCTGATGGAGCCGGGGGTCGTGCTGGTCACCGACTGGCGGCCAAACGGCCACGTGTCGGACGTGGACCCAGCCGGATCAGCATCTGGCCGGTGCCGCCCGCAAAGCCTGAGCGACACCACCCCGTTCCTCCTGCGGCTCCCCCGCGACCGACCGCGGGGAAGGCCATAACAAATTTTTCCGAAAGACTTCCGGAAGATTTCCGAACCTGCGATACGACCGCCCGCGGTCCCGTCGCAGGTTTTTCCTGTCCGTTTCCGAGCGCTGGCGGACGAGCAGCCCCAACATTCTGCAGATGAGCTGCAGACTTCTTCTTTGATGTCCATTTTGTCGAGAGAAACTTCCGAAACATCTCCGAAACCTATTGTTTGCGGATGACTCCCGTGCTTAGCATCGTTAAACATCGAGCTGCATCCATACCTTGCTCAAGTCGTTGTCGCCTCGGCATCCCCCTCGGCGTATGGGCGGTCTCCGCCTGCCGGTGTGCCCGCGACCGCGACCCGGGCGGGGCTTCGAGAAGGAGAGGCCATGGTGGCAGGTAGCTTCTCAGTCCACCTCGGCGGTACACGTCGTAGACGGTCGTTGGGAATGCGGACCGTGGTCGGAGCCACGGTCACGGCGGCGGCCGTCGCGGTGAGCATGATCGCGATGATCCCGGACGCGAGCGCGGCGGCGAACACGCTCGGCGCCGC
>NZ_BOMW01000028.1 GCF_016862395.1 Actinoplanes siamensis
GGCTGGGCGGAGTGGCGAAGTACTTCGACGTGCACCCGGAGAATCCGCAGACGCGGACCATTCACCAGATCGTGGACCTGATCCGGGAGGACGGGCTGATCGCCTATCCGACTGACTCGTGCTTCGCGCTCGGTTGCCGGATGGGCAACAAGGACGGACTGGACCGGATCCGCAGCATCCGGCATCTGGACGACAAGCATCATTTCACCCTGATGTGCCACGACTTCGCTCAGCTCGGGCAGTTCGTGCAGATCAATAACGCGCTGTTCCGGGCGGTCAAGGCGAACACGCCGGGGCCGTACACGTTCGTCCTGCCGGCCACCAGAGAGGTACCGCGGCGGCTGCTGCACCCGAAGAAGAAGACAGTGGGGGTACGGATCACCGGGCACACCACCGCTCAGGCGATCCTCGCCGAGCTGGGTGAGCCGCTGGTCTCCAGCACGCTGCTGCTGCCCGGCGAGCTCGAGCCGATGACCCACGGCTGGGAGATCAAGGAGGCCCTGGATCACGCGCTGGACGCGGTGGTCGACTCCGGCGAGTGCGGAACCGAGCCGACGACAGTGGTGGACCTGTCCGGGGGCGTGCCGGAGATCCTCCGGGTCGGGGCCGGCGACCCGTCCCGCTTCGGCGGCTGAAACAGCGTCAGCGGCACCGCGGCGGCCAGCGCCAGCGCGCCCGCGTCGTTCGGGTGCAGGTGGTCGCCGCTGTCGTAGCCGTGCCAGAGCCGCTCCGGGGACGCCGGATCGCGCACCGCGGCGGCGAAGTCGATCACCGCGTCGAACTCCCCGCCCTCCCGGATCCACTGGTTGAGACGGTTGCGGGCGGCCCGGTGCGCCGGCTCGTCGTAGACGCTGCCGGCGAACGGCAGCACCGTGCCGCCGAACACGCTCACCCCGGCCGCCCGCGCCCGGGCGATCAGCCGGCGATGACCGGCGATCAGCGCCGTCGCGCCCACCCCGTGACCGAGGTCGTTGACGCCGATCAGCGTGATCACGTGGGTGGCGCCGGGCTGGGCGAGCACGTCGCCGGCGAAGCGGCGCACCGCGGCGGGGCCGATGGCGCCAGCGGCGTCCGGCACGTCGGCGGCGGGGAGCAGGCGGTTCCCGCCGATCCCGGCGTTCAGCACGCCGACCGGGAGCCCGGCCGCGCCGATCCGGGCGGCCAGCAGGTCCGGCCACCGGCGGTTGGCGCCGACAGTGGAGCCGGCCCCACAGGTGATCGAGTCGCCGAAGGCCACGACCGCGGAGCTCGGCCCGGGCGTGTCCACGCTGACCCCGCCCAGCAGCAGGTAGCCCGCGGTGACCACGCCGCCCCCCGGGTCCGGCACCGCCGCGACGTCACCGGTCAGGATGTGGTTGCGCTGGTAGGAGTGCTTGTTCAGGGTCTCGATCCGGTCGCTCTCCGGCAGGTGGAAGCTGATCACCAGGTTGTCGCCGGCCGCCACCGGCAGGTCCGAGACCGGGTCGCCGAGCAGGGTGCCGCCGGCCGGGAGCACGGCCCCGGAGCGGCCGCCGAAGGTGACCGGGCGGATCGTGGCCGGCCACATCGCGGCGCTGTCCGGGCCGCCGGCGCGCAGACCGGCCCACACCCGGCCGAGGCGGACCGGGGCCGTGCCGTACACATTGGTGAATCTGATCGCCGGCGCGGTCCCGCCCAGGCTGAGGTGGACCACCTGCCGGACCGTGCGGTCGGCGGCGAGCGGCGGACTGTCCGGGGCCGCCGCCTCCGGCGCGGTGGCCCAGCTGCCGGTCCGGGTGGACGGCGAGGCGGCCACGCCAGGGACGGCGGCCAGTGCGGCGGCGCCCGCCCCGCCGAGGATCAGGGCGCGCCGGGTGACGGCGGGCAACAGATGGTTTCGCAAGATAGGCGGAACCTAGCGAACGGATCCGGGGGTGTGAACGCATGTCACACCCCCGGACCCGGGGATCACCCGGTCGTGCAGCTCAGGTTCTGCACGGTGGCCGGCGCGGTGCCGGAGGCGAGGAACCCGAAGGTGACGTGGTTGCCCGCGGTCACCGTGCCGTTCCAGGCCTCGTTGCTGGCGTTGACCTGCGAGCCGCTGGAGGTGGCCTTGGCGCTCCAGGCGCTGGCCAGACTCTGGCCGCTCGGCCAGGTCCAGGAGACGCGCCAGTTGTTGATCGCCGTGGTGCCGGCGTGCACCATCACCTCACCCTGGAACCCGCCGGTCCAGGTGGAGGTGATGGTGTACATCGCGGTACAGCCGCCACCGGTGTTCCCGCCGGGGTTCGACGTGGACGGCGACGGGGACGGGCTGGACGGCGGGGGCGAGCTCGGCTGACTGCCGATCCCGGTGACCTCGCCGTTGCCTCCGTCGAAGACCACGTCGGAGCAGCCGTAGAAGGTCTCCTGGCTGTCCGAGCGGGACCAGACGGAGTAGATCAGGTGCTTGCCGGTCTTGCCGGACGGCAGCTTCCCGGTCCAGTAGTAGTGCCCGTCGTCGGTGCCCGGCCCGCCGTTCGCGGGCGGGTTGGTCACCTGGTCGAACGGCGTCGGCTCCAGATCGCTCCAGGCGAGCGGCTTGGTCGGGTTGTAACCGTCCTTGGTGATGTACAGGTAGAACGTGCCGGGGTGCTTGGCCCAGTCGTTGTAGCGGAACTGGATGTTCGCGCCGGCCGTCAGGTGCGTGGTGGGCCAGTCGTTACGGGCCAGGTTGAAACCCGTGAAGTTGTACGGGCCCCCGGTGCCGCCGCTGCACAGCTGGCCGTCCGGCAGGAAGCCGTTCACCCGGCCGGCGCCGTCCGAGCGGAGCACGGCGAACCAGTTGTACAGCGAGGTGGTGCCGCTCTGGGCGACTGCCGCGGCGCAGGCCGGGTTCTTCGGCTCGATCGCGCCGGTGCTGGCGTTGCGGCCGTCCTGGTAGCAGAGCCAGGTCCGGCTGCCCGGCACCTGGATGGCGCCGTGTGCCTGGGCCGCGCCCGGCAGGGCGAGGATCCCGGCGGCGGTGGCGAGGGCCAGCGCCGCGACGATGCGCAGAATTCTCATGTGCTTCACCCGTTCGGGAAGAGCCGGGCGTAGTCGGCGTAGCCGGTGGCGACGTCGACCTGGGCCCAGAACCGGTGGTAGTTGAAGGTGGGTGCGGCCCCTCCGTTCAGGTACGCCTGGACCTTCGGGAAGTCCGGGTCGTTCTTGTAGAAGGAGCGGATGTCCAGGAACGACACCCCGGGCTTGATCACGTCGCCGTTCGGCATCTTCCCGGTCCAGCCCTGCGGGATGTAGATGCCCTGACCGGTGGAGGCGTTGTAGGTGTCGTCCATCCGGTTGTAGTCGGCGCGGGTCTCGGTGACCGAGACGCCCTTCCCGTCCTTGTGCGTCCAGATCGCGTCGAGCAGGTTCTTCGCCGCGGTCTTCGCCGCCGTGTTGCCGGACTTGGCGGCGTAGAAGGTCAGCAGCTTGGCGAACGAGCCCGCCACGCCCAGGTCGGTGCCCTTGCTCTTGACCGTGACGTGCAGGTTGGTGTTGGCGGCCGGGCTGGACGCGTTCCAGGTGGCCGGCGCGCCCGACCAGGTCAGGTCGGACGGGATCTCGAAGCTGCTGGCGGTGATGGTGGAGTTCGCCAGCGCCCAGGTCACCCACTTGTCGAGCACCGACTTGGCCTTGGTGTCACCTGTCGTGTAGTAGTACTCGGCCAGGCGCTCCAGCGACCAGGTCTGCATGCCGAACCACTGGTTGGACGGCGGGTCGGCGTAGACCGGCGCCTCGGCGTAGGCCAGCCCGTAGAAGGTGGGCGTGCCGGCCGGCGGCGCCGAGTAGTTGCCGTTCCAGCTGTTGGTCGCGCCCCCGGCGATGGCGCCCTCGCTGGACTGCAGCCACTGGTAGAACTCGAGCTGCCGGCTGAGGCTGGCCTGCCAGTCGGCCTTGCCGGTCGGCGACTTCGGGTTCAGCACGCTGACGTTGCCCAGCGCGTACGCGGCCATCGGGTTCTGGTAGCCGAAGTGGCTGGTGCTGGAGCCGATCCGCCACGCCCAGCCGGCGCTGGTGTCGTACGCGCCGCCCCAGGCGTAGTACCAGGACATCAGGTTGTTGGAGCTGTTCTTGCCGGTGCCCGCCGGGCACGAGGTCGACGTGCAGCCCGGCTGCTTGAAGTACTTGTCGTAGAACGAGTACCGCAGGTAGTCGCCCATCTTGGCGGCGTTCGCCACGGTGCCGGAGATCTGCGACTGCTTGCCCTGGGCGGTGGCCCACTGGTTGGCCCAGTAGGCGACCTGGACGGCGCGGGCGTCGGCGTCCGGCGCGTTGGTGTACTTCCACTGCTTGGCGTACGACGTGTCCTTGGTGAACAGGTCCAGGAAGCCGTTCGGGCCGCCGAACTTGAACGTGTCGCAGGACGGCTGCGGGACGGTCTCGAAGGTCGACTCCTGCTGGCCGCGCTGGAAGGTGTTGATGTAGGTGACCCGGCTGGTCCCGTCACCGCAGTGGCCGAAGCCGTAGACGTTGTCCACGTCCATCAGCCAGTGCATGCCGTAGATGTCGTCGGTGTTGTAGGTGCTCTTCAGCTCCGCCGCCAGCGGGTCCGACCCGACCGACACGGACGAGTCGAGCTGGGACGGGTACTGCGAGGGCAACGGGTACTCGGCCGCGTACGTGGCCGGCTTGGACGCGTTGTAGTTCGCGTTCGTCGGCTGGTCCGCGTGCGACGGGATGATGTACTTCTCCATCGCCGCCCAGGCGCTGTTGAACGGCGCCCAGTCCCCGGTCACCTGGCCGTGCTCGGCCTCCAGCCACAGCCAGTAGCTGAACGCCTCGCTGGTGGTCTCGTGCCCCTGGTCGGGCGCCTCGTCGATGAGCGTCTCGACCGAGTGGTAGGGCACGCCCTCCGGGCTGAAGTAGCCGTTCGACGGGTTCTTGATGTCGTTGTACATCTGGGTGAACCGCGCGTCCACCGCGCCCGCCTTGACCACTGTCACCGCGACGTTCGCGGCGGTGTAGCCGCTGGCGGTGGCCGCGATGGTGGCGGTGTCCCCGGCCGTCGCCGAGGCGGCCGCCGCGATCGTCACGGCCTGCCCGGTGCTCCAGTTCGACGGGGTGAACGTGAGCGTGGCCGGGGTGGCGGTGACCGCGGTGCTGCCGGCGCTGCGGGCGACCGCCACGGTGACGTTCTCGGCCGGCGCCTTGCTCAGCGCGATCTTGAACGATCCGCTGGCGCCCGGCTCCAGGGTCGCCGACGTGACGTCGGCGACGATCGCCGGGGTGGTCGAGGCGTCCACGTAGACCGGCACGTCCGCGGTGCTGCTCTTGGTGCCGGCGTTGTCGTACGCGATCGCCTGCAGGTGGTAGGCCGCGGTCTGCGCGGGAACCCCGGTCCAGGTGTACGCGTACGGCGCGGACGTGTCACTGCCGAGCAGCAGCCCGTCGTGGTAGAACTCGACCTTCGCGATGCTCTGCCCGCTCGCCGGGGTGGCGGTGGCCGCGATCGGGATGGACGCCGGCGCGGTGTACCGGGCGTTCGCCGCGGGGCTGCTGATCGCCACGGTCGGCGCCGCGGCCGAGCCGTTGCAGGGCTGCCCGTTGAGCGTGAACGCGGTCGGCACCGGGTTGCTGGAGCCGAACGTGCCGTTGAACCCGGTGCTGGTGGAGGCGCCGGTACCGAGCGTGCCGTTCCACGACGCGTTGGTCACGGTGACGTGCCGGCCGCTCTGCGCGTAGGTGCCGCTCCAGCCCTGACCGACCTTCTGGGCCGCGTCCGGGAAGTCGTACTCGAGCTTCCAGGACGTCAGCGGGTCGCCGGAGTTGGTGATCGCGATGTCGCCGGTGAAGCCGCCGGACCACTGGCTCTGCACCTTGTAGACGACGGCGCAGCCAGCCGCGGCATAGGCGGGTGGTCCGCCGGCCACGAAGACCGCGCCGGCGCCGAGAACGGCGGCGCCGAAGACGGCCAGTCTGCGTCGCAGACCTTTGACGGGGGGTCTCACGGGGTGTCCTCCTAGGGGACGCGGGAGCAGGAGACGAGAGACGGGACGGGATTGGTGGTGCCGGTGGTGCCGCCGAGGAATCCGAACGTGGTGGAGGCCCCGGACGCGAGGGCGCCGTTGTACGACGCGTTGGTGACGGTCACCGCGGTGCCGGACTGGGTGGCGGTCCCACCCCAGGCCTGGCTCACGGTCTGGCCGCCGGTGAAGGTCCACTTGACGGTCCAGCCGGTGGTGGCGGTGGCGCCGTTGTTGGTGACCGTGACCTCTCCCTGGAAGCCGCCGGACCAGGAGCCGGTGACCTTGTACGCCGCGGAGCACCCGCCGGACGTGGAGGGGGAGGCCGAGGGCGAAGCGGAGGGCGGGACCGACGCCGACGGGGACACCGGGGACGACGGCCGCACCGAGGAGGACGGGGTCACCGAGCTGGACGGGACCGGGCCGGTCCGGTCGGCGTAGAGGATGCCGCGGCCGTTGGTGCCCAGGTAGACCCGGCCCCAGATGCGCGGGTCGCCGGCCAGGGCGTCGCCGGCGTTGCCGTACCGGTGCTTGTCGTCGTTGATCCGGAGCCAGGTGGCGCCGGTGTCGTCGGAGCGGTACACCCCGTTCACGCCGTCCACCGTGCCGACCAGGAAGACGCCGGGTGCGTGGCGCCCGGGGCGGCCTTGCCGAAGGCGACGGTGATCCCCTCGGTGACCTTGGCGGAGACCGAGGCGAACGTCTTCCCGGAGTCGGTGGAGCGCAGCAGGCCGGTGCCGCCGGCCACCCACACCTCGCCGGCGATGCCCGGGACCGCCTTGAGGTGCAGGCGCCCGGTCGCCGGCAGGGTCACCGACTGGGCGGTGAACGTCGCGCCGCCGTCCGTGCTGGTGTAGAACCTGCCGGCGGCGTACGCGTAGAAGGTCCTGGGGTTGACCCGGTCGGATTCGACTGTCGCCCCGGCCGGCACTCCGCTGGAGGCGGTCCAGCTGCTCCCGCGGGTGGTCGAGTAGTGCACGCCCGTGCCGGCCGGCGACCAGACCACCGCGTTGGCGTCGGCACCCACCGCGACGGTGCCGCCACCGGTCACGCCGGACGGCTGCTGCCCCTGGTACCAACTCTTGCCGCCGTCGTTGGAGATGCCGATGTGCGGCGCGGCGTCGGCGTTGCCCACCCGGACGAAGAACCCCGGGCTCAGCTCGGCGAAGTCCAGGCTGGTGTTGCTTCCCAGGCTCGGCGTGTCGTGGAACTGGGCAGGCACGGTGTCCAGGTCGGCGTGGTAGAAGCCACCGATGTCACCGAGCGCGCTGACCAGCGGGGCCCCGCTGGGCGGGCTGGCCAGGTCGAGGACCGCGGTCTCCTCGATGCCCTTGGCCACCGGCTTGATCGTGATGGTGCCGCCGGAGTCCCATCGGGTCAGGTCGGTGGTGCCGTAGAGCGTGGCGCCGGTGCCGTAGAGCAGCCGGTTGGAGTCGAACGGGTCGATCGCCAGGGACTCGTTCATCCAGCCCAGCTTCGGGCTCTCCTCGGGCGCCTGGGCGGTGCTGTTGAAGTCCAGCCACGGGTTGGCGGAGATGTCCAGGGTGTAACGCTTGGTGCGGCTGGGGTAGCTGCTCCAGTCCCAGGCCCGGGTCCAGGTGGCGCCGTAGTCGGTGCTGCGGAAGAAGATCGCGTCCGGCCACCAGGAGATCTGGGTGGCCACCATCAGCGTGCCCGGGTGCTGTTCATCCACGGTCAGGCCGGAGTAGCCGTAGTAGCGGTCGGCGACCGGCGTGGGTGAGATGTCGGTCCACGTGCCGGTGCTGATCCGGTACTTCCACACCTCGCCGGCGGTGCCGTCGTACGGCCCGCCGGTGTCGCTCGTGGCGATGAACAGGTAGTCGCCCTGCACGACGCCCTTGTGCGCGAGGTAGCCGGTCGGCTGGCCGGCGATCCGCGACCAGGTGGCGCCGCTGTCGGCGGACGTGTAGACCGGGTTGTCCTGGTCCGCCACGCCCACGAAGATCCGCCCGGCGGCGCCGAACGTGACCCAGGTCAGGCCCTGGTTCTGAGCGAGGTAGCCGTTGGCGTCGGCGGGGTCCTGGACGTAGTTGCCGGCGTTCGGGAAGTTGGCCACCCTCGCCCAGGTCACGCCGTAGTCGGTGCTGCGCCAGAGCCCGTTGCCGCCCTCGGCCGCGAAGTAGACGTTCCGGTTGTGGTCCGGGTCCACGGCGAGCCGCTCCCCCATGCCGCGGCCGGGCATGTTGCCGCCCACCTTGAACGGCAGATTCGTCTGCTGCCAGGTGCCGCCCTTGTCGGACGAGCGCAGGATGGCGCCGTTGTTCGGGTCCCAGCTGTTGGTGTACATGCCGACCGCGGCGTAGACCCGGTTGGTGTCCACCGGGTCGGGGGCGATGCTGAGCACCCCGTTGTGGCCCCAGTCGTCCTGGCCGACCCAGTCGAGCAGCGGGGACCAGCTCTGACCCGCCTGGTTCCAGCGGTAGGCGCCGCCGATGTCGGTACGGGCGTAGATCAGGTTCTTCTCGCCCGGGTTGAAGACGACGCCCGGGATGAATCCGCCACCGTCGATCCGGACGTTCTTCCAGGCGTACGGGCCGCTGGTCGCGGCCGAGGCGGACATCGGCTGCGTGACGACGGCGACCGCGGCGGCGGCGACCGCCAGGGCGGCGACTATGACGCCGCCGGGGGACCTTCTCATGGGGCCAGACCTTCCATTGACGCGCATGAACCTGGGAGCGCTCCCAAAGCGTCTGTCCCCGTCATCGTCATGTCAAGAGCCGGAAACACTCCACACCTGTCGCCGTGTAACTACGGAGAGCGACAATTTCCCGAGCGACCGGGCTCGATCCGCGGACCCGCGGGCAAAACCCCACGTCAATCCGGGTAGGCACCGGTCCGGCGCTGTGAGCTGGGACAAGTTTCCAAAGGGGCGGCTGTGTATCATTCGGCGGAATGCGCGGGCCATTGCCTACCGGTCGGGTCCGCGGCCAATCGGCGGCTAAGTGACCGGTACACGGCGTGACGACGGCCCGGCGTAGCGGTGGAGGAGATTGCATGAAGGTTTGCGTTGTGGGCACCGGCTACGTCGGCCTGACCACCGGCGTCAGCCTCGCCTTCCTGGGGCACGAGGTGACGTGTGTGGATCTCGACCAGGCGAAGGTCGACTTGCTGCGCGCCGGGAAGTGCCCGATCTACGAGCCCGGGATGGAGGAGCTCCTCGCCGAGGCGGCGCCGAACCTGCGCTTCACCACCAGCTACGACGACGGTGTGCCCGGGGCCGACGTGGTCTTCGTGGCGGTGCAGACCCCCTCGGCCGCCGACGGCAGCCCCGACCTGCGGTACCTGCGCTCGGCAGCGGAGAGCGTGGCCCGGTCGCTGGACCACGACTTCACCGTCGTGGTGAACAAGTCGACAGTGCCGATCGGCAGCGGCAACTGGGTCGACGCCATCCTGCGCGAGTCGTTCGCGCAGCGCGAGCAGCGCCCGGCCGGCGTCGAGTTCGCTGTCGCGTCCAACCCGGAGTTCCTGCGCGAGGGCAACGCCATCGCGGACACCCTCTACCCGGACCGGATCGTCATCGGCTCGGACAACCCGCGCAGCCTCGAGGTGCTGAACCGGCTCTACCGGCCGATCATCAACCAGACCTTCACCCCGCCGTCCTTCCTGCCCCGGCCGCAGGACGCCACAGCGGTCCCGCTGGTCTCGACCGACCTGGCCTCGGCCGAGCTGATCAAGTACGCGGCCAACGCGTTCCTGGCCCTCAAGATCAGCTACGCGAACGAGATCGGCCAGCTCGCCTCGAAGGTCGGCGCCGACATTACCGAGGTGGCCCGCGGCATGGGCCTGGACCAGCGGATCGGCTCGCGCTTCCTGCAGCCCGGCGTCGGCTGGGGCGGCTCCTGCTTCGGCAAGGACACCAAGGCGCTGATCGCCACGGCCGCGGAGTACAACTACGAGATGCCGATCGTGAAGGCGGCCCGCGACGTCAACCAGCGGCAGCGCGCGATCGCCGTGGAGCGGCTGCAGGACGAGCTGCGGATCCTCAAGGGCCGCAAGATCGGCCTGCTCGGCCTGGCGTTCAAGCCGAACACCGACGACCTGCGGGACGCGCCGGCGCTGGACATCGCGAACCTGCTGCTGTCCCGGGGCGCCCGGGTGCGGCTGCACGACCCGGTCGCGGGTGAGCGGTTCCGCCGGGAGCAGCCGGAGCTCGCGCCCTTGCTGACCGAGTCGCTGGACGGCGTCTTCGAGGACTGCGACGCGGTCGTACTGGTCACCGAGTGGGCGCAGTACCTGGAGCTGGACTGGAGCAAGTTCGTCGGGCTGATGCGCAACCCGCTGGTGCTCGACGGCCGGCACGCGCTGGACCCGGAGCGGATGCGCCGGCTCGGGTACAAGTACCTCGCAGTGGCGGGCTGACCGCCGTACCGCAACCCCCGAACCGCCGTGGCTAGATCGCCACGGCGGTTCCTTTTTGCGCCGTAGGGCCGAATCCGCCCGGGCTTCCCGGTTGCCGGCTCAAGCCGGTTCCCACGAAGACCAACAAAACCGGCTCACCGTCCGTACCATGACCGATAACTGCGGAAAAATCAGTCTTAATAATCCCGGAAGGACCAGGCACTTCCGTCAATCTTCTTAACCGGTTAAGGTGCGCTGCCGCCGCAGCTATATCGTTACCGACTCGATCACGCGGAAATCATTGCGCAACGTGCCGGTTACCTCTTGACTGTTGGTCAAGAAGCGCTTCGGACGGCGGCGTCGTTGACGCCGGAGGCGCTCAAGACATAGGGAGCGGTATGTTCGGTCACAGTGGGAGTTCGCGATCCCGAGTCGCGCTCGCCGGTGCCCTCGGCGTCGGGCTGGTCTTCGGCCTCGCCGCGTGCGGCGGCGACAAGGACGGCGACTCGAGCGGTTCCACCGATTCGGCGGCGTCGAGCATCGACTGCGCGCAGTTCAGCCAGTTCGGCGAGCTCAAGGGCAAGACGGTCTCGGTCTACACCGGCATCGTCACGCCGGAGGACGCCCCGCACAAGAAGTCGTACGAGCCCTTCGAGAAGTGCACCGGCGTCACGGTGAAGTACGAGGGCGACAAGTCCTTCGAGACGCAGATCCTGGTGCGTGCGAGGGCCGGCAACCCGCCGGACCTGGCGTTCGTGCCGCAGCCGGGTCTGCTGCAGCAGCTCGTCGCCACCGGCAAGGCCGTCGCGGCCCCCAAGGAGGTCGCCGACAACACCGACAAGTGGTTCGGCAAGGACTGGAAGGCGTACGGCACGGTCGACGGCAAGTTCTACGCCGCGCCGCTGGGCGCCAACGTCAAGTCCCTGGTGTGGTACTCCCCCGCGGAGTTCAAGGACAAGGGTTACACCGTCCCGACCACGCTGGACGAGCTGAAGGCCCTCAGCGACAAGATCGCCGCGACCGGCTCGAAGCCGTGGTGCGCCGGCATCGGCTCCGGTGACGCCACCGGCTGGCCGGTCACCGACTGGGTCGAGGACTTCATGCTGCGCCTCAACGGCGTCGACGCCTACGACAAGTGGGTCAAGCACGAGGCTCCGTTCAACAGCCCCGAGGACATCGCGGCCTGGGACGCGGTCGGCTCTTACCTGAAGAACGACAAGTACGTCAACGGCGGTCTCGGCGACGTCAAGAGCATCGCGTCCACCACGTTCCAGGACGCCGGCCTGCAGATCCTCGAGGGCACCTGCTCGCTGCACCGCCAGGCCTCGTTCTACGCGGCGAACTTCCCCGAGGGCACCGACATCTCGGAGAACGGCCAGATCTACGCGTTCTACCTGCCGGGCAAGGACGCCACGACCAAGCCGGTCCTGGGTGGTGGCGAGTTCGTGCTGGCCTTCGCCGACCGCCCCGAGGTCAAGGCGTTCCAGTACTTCCTGTCCACCGACACCTGGGCCAACCTGAAGGCCAAGTCGTCGAGCGGCTGGGTGAGCGCCAACAAGGGCCTCAAGATCGAGAACCTGACCAACCCGATCGACGCGCTCTCCGCGAAGATCCTGCAGGACCCCAACGCGCAGTTCCGGTTCGACGGCTCGGACCAGATGCCCGCCGCGGTCGGCTCCAACGCGTTCTGGCGGCAGGCCACGGCCTGGATCACCGGCCAGGACACGCAGACCACGGTGAACAACATCGAAGCCGCGTGGCCCAAGAAGTGATCTGAGTTCCACTCCGAGGCCGGCCGGGATGCTCCCAGCATCCTGGCCGGCCATCGCCCTCTTTCCCCTCGGAAACACCGAAGGAGGTCCGGGTCGCGTGTTTTCCACTGCGAGCACCACCCCAGAAAAGCTTCTGCAGATGCTCTCGGCGCTGCTGCTGTTCGCAGCCGTGCTGGGCGTCGTCCTGTTCTTCGCGAGCCGGGTTCGCGGCAAGCGCTCCGACAACCTGGTCGGTTACCTCTACCTGCTGCCGGTCGTGCTGCTGCTGGCCGTCGGTCTCGTCTACCCCGGCCTGCGCACCATCTACGAGTCGTTCTTCGACGCCCAGGGCAACGCGTTCATCGGCGTCGACAACTACAAGACCATCCTCACCGACGGCGACCAGCTCACCGTGCTGGGCAACACGATCGTCTGGGTGCTCATCGTCCCGGTCGTGGCCACCGCCGTCGGCCTGATCTACGCGATCCTGGTGGACAAGTCGCGGTTCGAGTCGTTCGCCAAGGCGCTGATCTTCCTGCCGATGGCGATCTCGATGGTCGCGGCCGGCGTCATCTGGAAGTTCATGTACGAGTACCGCGTCGACCAGCCGAACGTGAAGCAGATCGGCCTGATCAACCAGATCCTCGTCTGGTTCGGCGGCAAGCCGGTCCAGCTGCTGATCACCGACACCGGCAAGCTGAACACCCTGCTGCTGATCGTGGTGTTCATCTGGATCCAGGCCGGCTTCGCCATGACGATCCTGTCGGCGGCGATCAAGGCGATCCCGGACGAGATCGTGGAGGCCGCCCGCCTCGACGGCGTCAGTCCGTGGAGCATGTTCGTCAAGATCACGCTGCCCAGCGTGCGGACGACCATCGTGGTGGTGCTGACCACGCTCGCCATCGGCACGCTCAAGGTGTTCGACGTGGTCCGCACGATGACCGGCGGCAACTTCAAGACCAGCGTCATCGCGAACGAGTTCTACAGCCAGCTGATCCGGGCCGACAACCAGGGTCTCGCCGCGGCTCTCGCGGTCGTGCTGTTCATCCTGGTGATTCCGATCATCGTGTACAACATCCGCCAAGTCCGTCAGGAGGCATGATGACGGTCACCCCGCTGACGACCACGCCGGAGGTCACTCCGGTGCAGCTGAGCGCCGCCGCGGTGGCGAAGAAGCGGCTCAGCTCGCCGTGGGCGTCCCTGGCCGCGATCGTGATCGCCGTGCTGTGGACGCTGCCGACGTTCGGTCTGCTGCTCTCGTCGTTCCGCCCGGAGCTGGACATCAAGCGGACCGGCTGGTGGACGTTCTTCACCGACCCGCAGGTCACGCTGGACAACTACCGCGCGGTCTTCGACAGCGACAGTGTCAACCTCGGCACCTACTTCGTCAACTCGCTGATGATCTGCATCCCCTCGGTGCTGATCCCGCTCTCGCTGGCCGCCCTGGCGGCCTACGCGTTCGCCTGGATCAACTTCCGTGGCAAGAACATCCTGTTCGTGGCGGTCTTCGCCCTTCAGATCGTCCCGCTGCAGGTCACCCTGATCCCGCTGCTGACCATCTTCGCGAAGGTCGGGATCGCGGGCACGTTCTGGCCGCTGTGGCTGGCACACTCCACGTTCGCCCTGCCGCTGGCGATCTACCTGCTGCACAACTTCATCAAGGAGATCCCGGCCGGTCTGATCGAGGCCGCCCGGGTCGACGGCGCGGGCCACGTGTCGATCTTCTTCCGGGTGATGCTGCCACTGCTCACCCCGGCCCTGGCGGCCTTCGGCATCTTCCAGTTCCTCTGGGTCTGGAACGACCTGCTGGTCGCCCTGGTCTTCGCCGGCGGCGGCGACACCGTCGCCCCGATCACCCTCCAGCTGGCCAACCTGACCGGTACCCGGGGCACGGCCTGGCACCTGCTGGCGTCCGGCACGTTCGTCTCGATCATCGTGCCGGTGACGGTGTTCCTGCTGCTCCAGCGCTACTTCGTCCGCGGCCTGCTCGCCGGCAGCGTCAAGGGCTGAGACCCGCGCACCATCCCGGGGCCGCGCCGATTCCGGCGCGGCCCCGGTCTGCTTTCCCGCCCTTGGCGGTACGCCGCTGAGCCGTCCACGGCAGCCCCGCCCGGCCCGGGCGCGGAGTGCGGCGCAGGTCCCGTGCCGGCCCTACAGCGAGTCCACCAGCCGGCCGTCGCGCAGGGCCAGGACCCGGTCGGCGCGGTCCATCAGGTTCGGGTCGTGCGTGGCGACCAGAGCGGTCATGCCGCGCGCGTCGACCACCGCGCGGAGCAGGTCCATGATGGCCCGCCCGGTGTCCGAGTCCAGCTGCCCGGTCGGCTCGTCGGCGATCAGCAGCTCGGGATCGTTGGCCAGCGCCCGGGCCAGGGCGACGCGCTGCTGCTGGCCGCCGGAGAGCTCGCCGGGACGCTGGTTCGCCTGGCCGCCCAGGCCGACCATCTCCAGCAGCACCAACACCCGCTCGTCCCGCTCGCGCGGGTCGCGCCCGGCCAGCCGCATCGGGATGCTGACGTTCTCGGCCGCGGACAGGATCGGGATCAGGCCGAACGACTGGAAGACGAACCCGATCGTGTCCCGCCGCAGCACGAGCAGGTCGGACTCGGCCGCGCCGGTGACGGAGCGGCCGGCGACGGTGATGCTGCCGGCGGTCGGCCGGTCCAGGCCGCCGATCAGGTTCAGCAGGGTGGTCTTGCCGGCGCCGGACCGGCCGCGCACGGCGACCAGCTCACCCTTCCCCGCGGTGAACGACACCTCGGACAGCGCGCGCACGACCCGCTCGCCGGCCCCGTAGTCCCGGGAGAGCGCGGACACCTCGACGACGCTCATGCCGCCACCTCGGCCGCACCGGACGACCCACTCGCCAACTCGCTCATGCGGACTCCCCGGGACGGACTTCGACGTGGTCGGATTCGAGGTCGAGACGGACCCGGTCGCGCAGCTCCAGCGCCTCCACGAAGGCCGCCGGGAGCTGGAGCCGGCCGGCCCGGTCGAGCAGGGCGTACTCCTCGGAGACGTGCTGCTCGGTGCCGTCGGCGGCGAGGCGGGCGGAGCGTCGTACCTCGGAGGCGGTCTTGCCGTCACGGATCGCTACCGCGCGGCGGACCTGGCCCGCCACCGCCTTGTCGTGGGTGACCACCACGACGGTGACGCCGAGCTCGGCGTTGACGGTCCGCAGCGCGCCGAAGACCTCGTCGGCGGTCGCCTCGTCCAGCTCGCCTGTCGGCTCGTCGGCGAAGAGCACCTCGGGGTCGTTGGCCAGCGCGACCGCGACGGCGGCGCGCTGCTGCTCGCCGCCGGACATCTCGGCCGGGCGGCGGCCGGCTCGATGCGCGATGCCGACCATCTCCAGCAGCTCGTCGGCCTTCCCGCGGCGGCGGGCGCCGGCCAGCCGCATCGGCAGCTCGACGTTCTCCCGCGCGGTCAGGTACGGCAGCAGGTTCCGCGCGGTCTGCTGCCAGACGAACCCGACGATCCGCCGCCGGTACTCCAGCCGCTTCTTGGCGGTCATGCCGAGCAGGTCGAAACCGGCCACCTTGGCGATCCCGGCGGTGGGCTCGTCCAGACCGGAGAGGATGTTGAGCATCGTCGACTTGCCGGAGCCGGAGGCGCCCACGACGGCGAGCAGTTCGCCGCGGTCGACCACCAGGTCCAGGCCCTGCAGCGCCATCACCTCGACACCTTCGGTGCGGAAGATCCGGACGAGGCCGTCGCAGACGATGTGCCCGCTCAGGCGGTCCTGTCCCCCGGCCCGGGCGGCGGCCCGCTCGGCCGCCCGCCGTTCCAGGTCCGCGAGATCCGCGCTCATGCCGGTTCCTCCGCCCGCCGCCGCGCAACGAACGGACGACTCACGACTGCTCCTCTCCGAGCAGCCGGGAAACACAGCGGACAGCTCACGACTGCTCCTCTCCGAGCCGCAGCACCGTGCCGAGGCGCAGGCGGCGGTTCGCGACGTTCTCCAGGGCGAGCGCGACGATCACGGCGAGCACCGCGAGCGCCAGGACACCGCCGGCCAGCCACGGGTCCAGACTGGTGCCGGCGGACACGCCGGCGGTGAACCCGCCCAGGTCCAGCGCCGGGCCGATCAGCGCGGGCAGCGCGAACCCGGCCAGGCCGCCGGCGACCACCGCCACCGCGATCAGCGGGACCAGCTCGAAGACCAGCAGGCGGCGGCCCTGCCCGGGGGACAGGCCCATGGTGCGCAGCCGGGACAACGTACGGCCCCGCGCCGGCGCCCCGGTCAGCACGGCGAGTGCCACCGCCGTCAGCGACAGCACCGCGGCCGCGATCATCCCGGCGACGAAGGTGAAGCTCAGCGCCCCGTCGACGCCGCGGTTCTCCAGCGCCGAGCGGTACGAGTCCCGGGTCAGCACGCTCGCCGGCACGGCCAACTGATGGTCCTCGACGACCCGCCCGGTCGCCCGCCTGAGTTGCTCGCGCTGCCCGGCGTCGGCGGCCTTGCGGATCTGCGCCACGTCGAACCCGGCGCCGTCGACCAGGATCCGGTTCGGCTGGACCGGCTGGTAGTCCGGGATCGGCATGGCCTGCTGCGGCAGCACCAGGAAGTCGCGGGTCCCGACGGGCAGGCCCGGTACCTGGCCGGTCACCTCGGCGACGGTGAACTTGTAGCTGCGGCCCAGCACCTCTACCGATCCGCCGGCGCCGATCTGCCCGGCCAGGTGCGGCGAGACGACCGCGGGCACCGGCCCGCCGGTCCCCCGGGCGCCGGTGAGCACCGCCGGAAAATCGAGCCCGGCGGTGGCCGCGTCGACCACCATCGTCTGGCCCTGCAGGATGTTGACGCTCGCCTCGCCGCGGATGGTGGCACCGGACGCGAGCAGCATCGGGGTGGCCTTGCGCACGTGCGGCAGCGCGGCGATCTGGCGCGCGGTCTCCGGGGTGAAGTAGAAACCGCTGACCACGGCGTCGGCCGGCACCGCCAACTCCGCGGCCCGGTCCCGGGAGGCGCCGATCGTGCTGGTCACGGTGCCGGTGAACAGGCCTGTCGCGATCGCCACGACCAGCACGGCCAGCGGCCCGGAGTGCAGCGGGGCGCGCCCGGCGCCGCTGAGGCCGAGGAAGGCGATCGCGCCGCGCGCGCGGGCGGCCAGCCGCCCGGCCCAGCGCAGCGGGACCGGCACCGCGCGCAACGCGACGACCGAGGCGGCCAGGGCGAAAAGAACAGGAACGCCGATGAGGTACGGATCCACGCCCGCCCCGGCGTCCAGTCCGCGCAGCCGGACCAGGTAGATCCCGCCGGCGGCGAGCAGCACCAGGAAACCCTCGGCGGTGAGCCGGCGCGGTGACGGGCGCAGCGCGGCGACGTCCGAGCGGTGCCCGGAGAACGCCGGATGCCGGGCGACGAGGGCCGCGGAGACCGGCGCGGCCAGCACCGCGAGCAGCGCGACGCCGCCGATCAGCACCGGCTCGAAGTGGTCGGCCCGCCCGGGGGTGAGCATCCCGCCCAGCCAGCCGATCGCGACCGCTGCCGGAACCACGACGAGAACTTCCTGGAAAGTCCGGGCGGCCACCGCCCGGACCGCGCCACCACGCGCCCGGAGCAGGGCGAACTCGGGTCGCCGCCGGTCGGTCATCAGCCGCGCGGCGAGCAGGATCAGCCCGGCGGCGGTGGCCAGGATGCCTGCCTGCACCACGGCGAGCAGCGACCGTACCGCATGGACCTGCCTGTCGAACTCGGCGAGCGTGCTGTCCACACTGCTCTGGACGGTGGTCTTCTCCGGTGGGGTGCGCCGCGCCTCGGCCACTGCCCTGGTGAGCGCCGGGACCTGGTCGGCGGTGATCCGGTTCTCGTCCAGGCGATACCGCCACCGGTCGGTCAGGTCGTTGATCAGGCTTCCGGCGGCCCGAGCGCCCTCCTGGTCGGTGAGCAGCACCGCCTCCTCGCGCAGGCCGTCCAGCGGGTCGGGGCAGCCACCCTTGGCCAGTTGCTGGTCGGACCAGATCGGGTCGGCCGGGTTCACCGGGGCGAACACGCCGGCCACGCGTATCGGCGCGCTCCCCCAGCGGGCGTTCATCGCCAGCCGGTCGCCGACCTTGAGCCGGAGCGCCTGGGCCGCGTCCTCGCTGACCATCGCCTCGGTGATCTGCGCGGACTCGGGGGCCCGCCCGGCGACGACCCTGATCGCCGCGGCGGTGGCCGGCTGGTATCGCAGCACCGCCACGTCGGGGCAGGAGCGCGGCGCGGCGCCGGCCGGCAGGATCCCGGCCTGGCCGGTCTCGGCGATGTACCAGGCGCCGCTGATCAGGCCGGGCAGCGGCCCGGGCAGCTCCTGCCGGATCGTCGGGACCCGGCCGGCCCCGGTCGCGGAGCTGATCTCGCCGAGCACGTGCACACCGGAGAAGGTGAGGTCGCGGTTGGCGGCGGCCAGCCGGCGGATGTCGCCGCGCAGGCCGTCGTCGGTGCGACCGTTGGCCAGCCGGGCCGGCCCGGAGACCAGGAACGCGGTCAGCCCGCCGAGCACCGCCAGCAGCAGGAGTTGCCCGGAGAAGGCACGGACACGACGCAGGACGATCACCGGTCCTCCCCCAGGCGCAGACGGGACGCCGGCAGCCGGCGCGTGGCGGAGACCGCGGTGATCGCGCTGACCGCGAGGGCGGTCACCACCAGCAGGGCCGCGCTGCCCAGCGTCCGTCCCCAGAGGACCTGCAGGACCGCGTCGGGGATCGGGCGGCCGGCCGCCGGGGTGAGCACCAGCAGCGGGGCCATCGCGGCGGCGACCAGCAGGCCGACACCGAGGCCGGCGAGCGCGCCCAGCCCGGCCAGCAGCGCCTGCTCGACGACCAGCGAACTGGCCAGCAGCCGGGGGCCGGCGCCCAGGGTGTGCAGCACCGCGAGCTCGACGGCGCGGTGCCGGGCGGTGGCCCGGGCGTCGGCGGCGATCCCGGCCACGGCGAGCAGCATCGCGCCCAGCGCCGCGCCGAAGAGCGCGAACCGGGCGACGTCGCCGAGCGGGTCGCTGCCGGACGCCAGCTCGCGCCGGTCCAGGACCTGCAGGCCGGTGAGGTCGGCGACGCCCTCCGGGTGTCCGCCGATCCACCACTCGCCGGCGTCGCGGACCGCGCCGAGGTCCCAGAAGAGCCAGTTGTCCAGGGCGGTCCGGTCGGCCAGGATCGTGGTGGCCCGGGTGCTGCCGGGCACCCGGGCGACGGTGGCGACCACCACGACCCGGATCGAGTCCCCGCCGACGGAGAGCGTGGTGACGTTGCTGAGCGCGTCCCGGGTCGCCTTGGTGATCGCGACCGGCACCGGGGGCGGCGGCTCCTTGCCGCTGACCGTGAGCCGGCCGAGGAACGTGTAGGCGCCGTCGGGTGCGGGCAGCACCGTCGGCCCGCCCTGGTCGCGGGCTCGCCAGTCGTCGCCCTGGCCGGTGATCCGCCAGCGCACCGGCTCCTGGGCCGTCGACTCGACGACGAAACCGAGCAGCCCGGCGCCGCCGGCCGGGAACGACAGGGGTTTGCCGGCGTCGGTCCCGCCGAGGTCGACGCGGCGCCCGCCGACGAAGACCGCTGTGGTGCGCGCCGGTCCGGAGCTGGTGATCCGCCCCGCTCGCAAAGTGGTGGCCGGTGGCGGGCCGGCCGCCGTGGACAGCGTGGCGAGCAGCCGGCCGGGCGGCCCGCCGGTGGCGTCGCCGCGGGCCTGGACCACCCCGGCGGCGGCCGTGGTGTCCAGGGCGATCAGCTCGGCCGGGTCACGGCCGGCGATCAGCGGCACGGAGTCGCGCCAGGCCGGCGCCACGGCCCGCACGCCGGGGAGCGCGGCGAGCTGCTCGCCCCGGCCGGGCGGGGCGATCCCGCCGGTCTCCACCAGCCGCAGGTCCGCGCCCACCTGCTGGACCGCCTGGTCGGCCCGGGACTGCTGGGCGGTGGCGGCCAGGCACCAGGAGACGGTGGCCGCGGCGACCGCGAGGGCCAGCATCACCATCGGGCCGGCGTGCGCCCGGCGGCCGGCCTGCCAGGTGCCGAGCAGCGCGGCGCGGGCCCGCCCGCGGCCGAGCCGGGCCGCGGTGAGCCGGGCGACCGGCGGCAGCAGCCGGATGGCCAGGACCGCGCCGGTCAGCACGCCCAGGGTGGGCGCGGCGGCGAGCAGCGGGTCGATCCCCAGGCCGCCGGCGCCGGTGGGCGTCGAGTACTGCCGCAGCTGCAGCCAGGCGAGGGCGGCCACGGCGACCACGACCAGGTCCAGCCCGGCCCGGCGCAGCATCGGCAGGCGTTTGCGGCCGGCCGTCTCGGCCACGTAGGTGCCGCCGCGGCGCAGCGCCGGAGCGGTCAGGGCGAGTACGCCACCGAGCGCGACCAGGGCGGCGACCAGCCAGACGCCGGCGTCCAGCGCCACCCCGGAGTACCTGCGTCCCAGCAGGGCGACGGCCAGCGGCGGGCCGATCAGCGCGGCCGGCAGCACCAGCGCCGCCGCTTCGACGCCGGCCAGGCCGGCCAGCTGGCGGCGGGACGCGCCGCGGGCGCGCAGCAGCGCGGTCTCGCTCCGGCGGGACTCGGCGAGCAGCACGGCGACCAGCGACAGCGCGTAGCCGCCGAGGACGACGACCAGCAGCATCGGGGTGACCAGTGTGGACCGGCGGACCAGGTCGGCACGGGTGAGGCGGTCGGCCAGCTCCGGCAGCCCGGTGTTCACCGTCGCCGACGCGCCGAGGCCCGAGGTGCGCGGCAGGCTCGCCTTGGTCGCGGCGGCGTTTTCCGCGGTACGGCGGATCGAGTCCAGAGTCGGATCGGCCAGATCCGGTTCGGCCAGCCAGCCGCCCGACGCCCCGACGAAGAACGCCGGGTCGGTGCCCACGATCGGTCCGTAGGTGGCGGTCTGCGGCAGGTGACCGGCCGCCACGTCCGGGGTGAGCAGCCAGTACGGGTCGGCCGGGTCCCGTGGCCGCCACACGCCGGCCACCGTGCGGGCCAGCACCTTGCCGGTACGCCGGTCCTCCAGCCGCAGCACCTGTCCGCTGGACAGCCCGAGGGCGGTGGCGGCCGGCTGGGCGAGGGCGACCTGCCGCGGCCCGGTGGGCCAGGCGCCGGACACCAGCTCGGCGTGCTGGTCGAGGCCGTCGAGCCGGACCAGGGAGGCGTAGACGACGCCGGAGGAGTCGGGCACCGCGGTGCCGGCGGCGCCGCGCACCGCCCACCCGGAGCCGTAGCGGGCCGCGCTGACCCGGGCCGGGGCGTAGGCGTCGCGCACGGCCTCGTCCCGGGCCTGCGCGTCCTTGTCCAGGGCGCCGCGGACCAGCACCGATCGCTCGTCCGGGCGGGCGGCGCCGACCGCGGCCCGGAGCCCCTCGCCAGCCGAGACGGCAGCGTACGCGGTCAGCCCGGTGAGCAGGAGCATCGCGGCGATCATGACCGCGACCGCCGCGGCGAGCAGTCCCCGGGCTGCCGCCGCACGCCGGATGATCAGCGCCATGGGCGCCCCGGTTCGAGCATGCGGCGGATCTTGCCAGACGGGAACGTCCTTCGGGTACCCGCACCCGGGCTCCGCCCGGGTTTGACCCGCTACACCGTTTTTCCCATCAGCACTCGCCCACCCAGCACCCTCGTCGGCTGGTCGCCATGGGTCTCTCAGGGCCTCGGCGACACCCATGACTGCCGGCCGGGAAGTGGGACCGCCGGTACGAATTATCAGGGGAGGCCCATTCGCCCATTCGGACATAATTGCGTGGAGAGAGGATGGTGTTTTCCCATTTTGCTCCGCAAACGTGGGGCTGCGATTTCACGGGGGAATGCGACGGGACAGGGTTCACGGCGTACCGACGCAATCGCGGCAGAACCACAGCGGACCGGAACGGAGAAACGGCCGGGGGCCGCATCCGTGGCGGACGCGGCCCCCGGCCGGAGCGGGACAACCCTGTTCAGTTCTTCTTCCACGAGCCCGGACCGCCCCCGTACGAGCCGGGACCGCCGCCATGCGGGCCCGAACCGCCCCCGTACGAGCCCGGACCGCCCCCATACGGGCCCGAACCGCCCCCGTACGAGCCCGAACCGCCCCCATACGGGCCCGAACCGCCCCCATACGGGCCCGAACCGCCCCCATACGGGCCCGGACCGCCCCCGTACGGGCCGCCGTGGAAGTCCTGGCCGTAGTCCACCTTCAGCAGCCAGCCACGCCGGAGGTCCGCCCGGAGCGGGACGCAGTCGAAGTCGATCCACTGCTTACGGAACGCGCCGCGCTCGCCTTCCAGATGGCATGCGCCCAGGGTGCGGTAGAAGCCGACCACCGGGGAGTGCGACCAGTCCTCGGTGGCCGGGGCGGCGCCGGACGGCGCGCCCGGGATCGCGGCGGAGGTGGACGAGGCGGCGGCCGGGCCGGCGCCGACGACCAGGCCCGCGGCGACCGCCAGACCGGACATCGCGTACCCGCGAATCGCCTTCTTCATGGGATCACCTTTTCCTTATAAAGGTAATTACGGATAAACCGATCATATGGATCGCGTGACTGTCGGCCGGGCGACACACGAACACGATCAGGTGACCCCGTACTCCCATTCGGCTTCGGCGACTCTTGATCAGCCGACCATTGCCGCGGCTCATTACGCATTCACCGGAACGCCGGGCCCGGCGGCGGGCCGGGCGCGCGAATCAGACCGCGATCGTCGCGCGGACACCGGGCCGCAAGTAGACCGCCCAGGTGACCAGCACGCACAGGGCGTAGAAGCCGATGAACCCGAGATATGCCGCGTCCGCGTCCCGGTAGGTCAGGAACGACTGCCGGAACGCCAGGTTGACCAGCACGCCGCCGACCGCCCCGATCGCCCCGGCGATGCCGATCACCGCGCCGGAGATCCGGCGCGCCTGGTGCCCGTCGGCGCCGTACTTCCCCTTGAAGATCGCCGGGATCATCTTGTACGTCGACCCGTTGCCCAGCCCACTGAGGACGAACAGGCTGATGAACCCGGCGATGTACAGCGGCAGCGACTGTTGCTGCGCGGCCACCAGGACCACGCCCGCGCCCAGCCCCATCGCGATGAAGTTCACGAACGTCACCCGCGCCCCGCCCAGCCGGTCGGCCAGCGCCCCGCCCACCGGCCGGACCAGCGAGCCGAGCAGTGGCCCGAGAAAGGTGAGATAGGCGGCCTTGATCGGGGTGTCGAACTGGCCGGCGAACTGCACCTGCAGCACCTGGCCGAACGCGAACCCGAACCCGATGAACGAGCCGAACGTGCCGATGTAGAGCAGCGACATCACCCAGGTGTGCCCCTCCCGCACGGCGTCGCGCATGCCGCGCCTCTCGTTACGGGCCTGGCTGAGGTTGTCCATCCCGATCGCCGAGCCCAGCGTGGCCAGCACGATCAGCGGGAGGTAGACGCCGGCCACGATCCCGGGGTGGCCGGCCCCGGACACGGCGAGCACGAACAGGCCGACCAGTTGCACCGCGGCGACGCCGATGTTGCCGCCGCCGGCGTTGATGCCCAGCGCCCAGCCCTTGTAACGGTCCGGGAAGAAGGCGTTGATGTTCGCCATCGAGGAGGCGAAGTTCCCGCCGCCCACGCCGGCCGTGGCCGCCAGCAGCACCAGCGTCGTGAACGAGACGCCCGGCTCAATCATGAACGCCGCCAGGATCGACGGGACGAGCAGCAGGGACGCGCTGACGATGGTCCAGTTCCGGCCCCCGAAACGGGCGACGGCGAAGGTGTACGGGATCCGCAGCCCCGCCCCGACCAGCGTGGGAACGGCAGTGAGCAGGAACTTCTGTGCCGGGTCGAATCCGTACTGCGGGCCCAGGAAGAGCACCGTCACCGACCACAGCGACCACACCGAGAAGCCGATGTGCTCGGAGAAGATCGAGAAGATCAGGTTGCGCCTGGCGATCCGGGCGCCACCGTTGGCCCAGAACACCGGGTCCTCGGGATTCCAGTCGTCGATCCAGCGACCCGTGAGCGAAGCGGAGGAAGGACGCTCGACGGCGGCAGTTCTCATGTCACTCTCCCAGAACGATCTGACCGTCGTCGGCCCGGACCGGGTAGACGGCGATCGGGGGTTGGCCGGACTGGGAGCACCCGGTGGAGAGGTCCCAGGAGAACAGGTGCAGGGGGCAGACCACCACGGAGTTGTCGATCTGCCCGTCCGCCAGCGGGCCGCCCTTGTGCGGACAGACCGCCGAGACCGCGCGCAGGGAGCCGTCGCGGAGGCGGAAGACGGCGATCATGTCGTCCCCGACGGCGTAGGCGCGTCCCTCGCCGAGGGGGATGTCGGAAAGTGGGCCGAGAACGGTCAGGGTCTTCATGAGCGCACCGGGACCTGAGGGAGGACGGTCAAGGGAAGGGAGGTACGGAACTGGCCGGGCGTGGCCGGTTCGGCACGCTCCTTCCAGGGATCCCGGTAGGCCTGCACGGCCTCCTCGACGGCGGCGTCCAGGGCGGCGGCGATACCGTCCACGTCGTCGACGACGATCTCCCGGATCCGGTCGATACCGACCCGCGGAACGAACGCGTACGTCCGCTCCAGCCAGTTCGCGTTCTCCCGGTAGTACTGCAGGAACCGGCCGGTCAGCCGGATCACCTCGTCGGCCGAGCCGACCGTGGTGAGCAGGTCGCCCTTGCGGATGTGCGCCCCGGCCGCCCCGCCGACGTAGATCTCCCACTTGCCGCCGTCGATGGCCACCACCCCGAGGTCCTTGACGTACGCCTCGGCGCAGTTGCGCGGGCACCCGGTGACGGCGAGCTTCATCTTCCCGGGCCCTTCCAGGCCCTGGTACCGCTCCTCGATCGCGATGCCCAGCGCGGTGGAGTCGCCCACGCCGAACCGGCAGAAGTCCGAGCCGACGCAGGTCTTCACGGTGCGGAAGCTCTTGGCGTACGCGTACCCGGACGGCATGCCCAGGTCCGCCCACATCGCCGGCAGCTGCTCCTTCGGCACGCCGAGCAGGTCGATCCGCTGGCCGCCGGTCAGCTTCACCATCGGGACCCGGTACTTCTCGGCCACCTCGGCGATCCGCTTCAGCTCCGCCGGGGTGGTGACGCCGCCCTTCATCTGCGGGACCACCGAGAAGCTGCCGTCCTTCTGGATGTTGCCGTGGACGCGGTCGTTGATGAACCGGGCGTCGCGCTCGTCGACGTAGTCCGCGCCCCACATCATCTTCAGCAGCGAGGCCAGGCCCATCTTGCTTTTGGCGTCCTCCGCGCCGCCGGGAACCAGCGTCGCGAAGACCGACGAGACGCTGGTGAGACGATGTTTCCGGATCGCCGCCATGAGCTCCGGCTTCGGCATCGGGACGCCGGGGACGTACCAGGAAGCGGCCGGATCCTCCTCGGCGGCCCCGCCGTTGGCCCACTCGACGATCCGCTGCACGAGCGGCTTGCAGGTGCCGCAGCCCTTGCCCGCACGGGTCTTGTCCATGACCCCGCCGACCGTCGCGCAGCCACCGGCCACCGCCCCGCAGACGGCGCCCTTGCTGACCCCGTTGCAGTTGCAGACCTGGGTGTCGTCAGGCATCTGTTCGGGCGAGGCCTCGACCGCTCCCCCGATGTCGAAGATCAGCTCGGAGCGCTCCTCGGGAAGCGCCGTGCCCCGGTCGAAGTGCCGGATCAGCGAGGCCGCCTTGCTGTTGTCCCCCACCAGGGTCGCGCCGACCAGCACGTCGTCCCGGATGATCAGCTGCTTGTAGACGCCCTTCTTGGGCTCGTTGTAGACGATCACCTCGTCCTCGTCGTGCTCCGGCGCGATCAGGCCCATCGAGGCGACGTCGATCCCGGCGACCTTGAGCTTGGTGTGCAGCTTCGAGCCGGTGTAGGCGACCCCGGCCGTGCCGGTGATGTGGTCGGCGAGCACCCTCGCCTGCTCCCACAGCGGCCCCACCAGGCCGTACAGGTTGCCGCGGTGCTGCGCGCACTCGCCGACCGAGTAGATGTCCTCGTGGCCTCGCACCCGCATCTGGTCGTCGACCACGATGCCGCGCTCGACCGGCAGCCCGCTGTCCGCCACCATCCCGGTGTTCGGCCGGATACCGGCGGCGATCACCACCACGTCGCACTCGACGACCGTGCCGTCGGCGAGCGTGACCCCGGTGACCCGGTCCTTGCCGAGGATCTCGGTGGTCATCGCGTTGGTGATCACCTTGATCCCGAGCTTGCCCTCGACGCTGGCCTGCAGCATCTGGCCCGCCTTCGGGTCGAGCTGACGCTCCATCAGATGCCCCATGGCGTGCAGCAGGGTCACGTGGCTGACGTGGTTCTGCAGGCCGCGGGCCGCCTCCAGGCCGAGCAGGCCGCCGCCGATCACGACCGCCCGTTCGTGGTCCCGGGCGTACCGGATCATCCCGCGGGTGTCGTCGAGCGTGCGGAAGGCGAAGACGCCCTGGTGGTAGCCGCGCTTCGGGTGGTGGATCCCTTTGATCGGCGGCGTCCACGAGTAACTGCCGGTCGCGATGATCAGCTTGTCGTACGGCGTCGCGTTGCCCTCGGCGTCGTAGACGGCCTTGCCCGCGGCGTCGATCCGCTCGATCCGGGTGCCGGTGTTCAGGGTGATCCCGTTCTCCCGGTACCAGGCCAGGTCGTTGAGGAAGATGCCCTCCTCGGTCTCCACCCCGGCGAGCAGGTTGGACAACATGATCCGGTTGTAGTTGCCGTACGGCTCGTCACCGAACATGGTCACGGAGAAGCACCCGTTGCGGGCGAGGATCTCCTCGACCGTGCGGGCCCCCGCCATGCCGTTGCCGATGACGACAAGCTTTTGAGTCACTGCACTCGGTCCCTTCTTCTCCGGTGCGGTCACTCTGTCGGCGCGTCGTTAACCCGGAAGACCACTTACGGTGACGCTGTTGTTCGGAAATCCCTACAACCGGCCGGCCGTCGTTGTGAGGGCTCCGGGCGTACTCCATCCGCGTTCGTGCGGGCCTCAGACGTACTCCGCGCGGCCCGTCGCCGGGGCGGTGACCGCGGCGTCGAAGCGGCTCAGCACCAGGTCGGCGATCGCGGCGTCGTGGCACAGCGGGGGCGTCACGAAGTCCGCGCCGGCATCCCGCAGCGAGCGGTAGAACAGACCTTCGGCCAGCAGGTACGCGGCGATCGCGACGCGCTTCGCGCCCTCGGCCCGGAACTGGGCGACGACGTCCGGCACCCGCGGCCCGGCGCCGGAGACGTAACCGACACGGACCCGCGGCGCGCCGCCCGATCGCGCCAGCCGGGACGCGACACCCGCCACGTCCGCGCGCCAGCCCGGGTCCGAGGAGCCCGCCGCGGCCAGGACGACCGCGTCGGCGGGCGGCAGGGCGCGGGTCAGGATCTCCAGCAGCACGGGGTCCGGCCCCAGCGGCGCGGTCACCGGGATCCCGGTGCCGGCCACCGCCTCGGCGATGTCCACCCGCACGTGATATCCACAGGACAGCAGCAGCGGCACCACGACGGCGTCCGGCGCGGTGGGCACCACCGCGGCGACCTTCGGCTCCTGCACGTCGACGTAGCACAGCCGCACGTCGGCGCCGGGCCGCCGCCGCGCCACCGAGGCGGCGAGTTCCCGCAGCTGGCGGCGTCCGGCGGCGGAGCGTGTCCCGTGGGCGACAGCGATCAGAGTGGGCACGGACTCCTCCAGGATCACAAGATTGATGTCGTACGCCGTGGCGGGTAGCGGCCGCCGCACCCGCCGAGGGCGCCGCCCGATCAGGAGGCCTCGTCCACCCTGAGCCGGTAGCCGCGTTTGATGACCGTCTCGATGTGCCCGCCGGAGCCGAGCGCCGCCCGCAACCGGGCCACCGCCACGTCCACGGCGTGCCCGTCGTTGCCCCGCGGCAGCGCCGCCGCCAGCTGCTCCTTGGAGACCACCGCGCCGGGCCGGCGGGCCAGCGCCGACAGGATCGCCATCGCGACCGGCGCCAGCGCGTGCGGCGCTCCGTCGATCAGGACGGCGTGACCTCGTACCTCCAGGGTCGAACCCGCGACCCGCAGCCGGAGCGCGCGCCGCGGCAGCTCGTCGGTCACCAGCTTGATCAGCGCCCCGAGCCGGAACCGCTCCGGCGTCACCACCGGAACGTCCCGCTCGATCAGCGGCGCCGCGGTCACCGGTCCCACGCAGGCGGCCAGCGTGCCGCCCCGGAAGGCGCCCTCGACGTCCGCGCGCGCGTCCCCGGCGACCCGCAGGAAGGCCTTGACCGCCGGCGCGCTGGTGAACGTCACCGCGTCGATCTGACCGGCGGCCACCTGCTCGGTGAGCCGGCGTACCGGGGTCACGTCCGGCGGCAGCGCCCACCGGTAGACCGGCACCTCGACCACCGCGGCCCCGGCGGCCCGCAGCGCGTTCACGAAACCGGTCTGCGGCTCGCCGTGCTCCTGCACGACGATCCGCCGGCCAGCCACCCCGTCCGCCAGCAGCCGCTCGAGCACCTCCTCGGAGGCCTCGGTCCGGGCCGCCCAGTCCTCGGAGAGCCCGGCCGCCCGGATCGCCCCGCACGGCTTCGGTCCGCGGGCGATGATCTTCGCCCCGTTCAGCGAGGCGCGCAGACTGTCGCCCAGTCCCCACCCCTCGGCCGCCTCCAGCCAGCCCCGGAACCCGAAGCCGGTGGTGGCCACCACGAGATGCGGCTCCAGCCCGATGCAGGCCTCGGTGGCCGCGCGCAGCGCCTCGTCGTCGATCAGCGGCACGATCGTGATCGCCGGTGCGCTGACCACCCGCGCGCCGCGCCGCTCCAGCAGCGCGGTCATCTCCCCGCGGCGTCGCTCCGCGGTGACCGCCACGGTGAAGCCGGCCAGTGCGCCCTCGGTCATCGGCCCTCCCGTCCTGTGCGCTGTTTCCGCTGCAAGACTCCTAAGACCTGATTTCCGGAACGGTAGGCGGATGTTTCCGGGGTGATAACGCCGACTCACTTACCGCACGAACCCGCTTGTGAACAGCCGCTCACACCGCCCGCGGATCATCCGGCCTCTCGAACAGCGACCCGGTCACGCCGAGGATCCCGCGCACCTCGTTGATCAGGTGGAACGCCGCGATCCGGCCGTCGAGCAGGCCGATCCGGTAGTCCGCGCCGACCTCCGGGTCCTCGGCGATCTGCGGGTCGCGTTGCCCGGCGGCCCCGTCCACCCGTCCGGCGTTGTAGGCCACCAGCGCGTCGTCCATCGATCCCACTCCCCATCAGGCATACGTCGGGCGTCAATCTCGCACGCCCCGCGCCGCCGCATCCACCGCCCTTCGGCCGTGATCACTCCACCCACCGGCCGGTCCCCGTGGTCCGCCTGTCACCCGCACACCGGCAACCGAGCTGAAACCGTCCCGCACCCGAGCGACCTCCATCACCCGGCTGACTCTCCGCCACACCTCTCTTGACACACCGGCTGGACACCAGAAGCCTCGCGGGCACGCCGACACACCTCTGGTTGCCGGCCATCAGCCGCCGGTCGGCGCTGTGCGGGGTTCTGGCTGGTCAGCGGGTGGTCCAGGTGGCCAGGACCGCGCCGGAGGATTCGGTCACCTGGATCTGGGTGTCGCCGGTGGTGGGTGGACGGAACGGGATTCGCCAGGTCTGGGTGACGCCGACGTGCAGGGTGAAGGCGACCGGTGGGATCGCGCCGGCGGCCGGCGGCGTGTCGTCCGGACCGGCCGTGTGACGGAGGCGGACGAGGGCCGGGCCGAATTCGTAGGTGCCGCGGAGGACGTGGACGGTGACCCGGACGATGTACTGATCGGCGGCGGCCACGGATCTGGCGACGGTGATGCGGGCGGCGAGGTCCCGGGTGCGGATGTCCTGACCGGAACCGATCGGGCGCGGTCCGCGCAGCCGCGGGGCCGGGGACGCCACGATCGACCGGGACGGAAGCCCTCGGCCGGCCGGAATCGCACTGCCGGCCGCGGCGGTCTCCCCCGGCGCGATGCGGCTGCCCACCACGGGGCGGGCCAGGTTGGCGGGGGTGTGCGGCGCGGCCGGCCGCGGCGCTGCCGGCGGTTCCGAGCCGCAGCCCGCGGTGAATCCTCCGATCAGCGCGGCGAACAGCAATATCGCTCGGCGCATGCATTCCATCAAACCTCGACGATCCGGTTCCGCAACTCCCCGAAACGGGGGAGGCTTCCCGGAATCCGGTGCTGACCAGCGGATACAGTCGCTCCGATGTCGACATGCCGACTGTGGAAAAAGCCGCACAAGCCGCCTATGCACCAGCCGGACGAGCACGCGGGGAGGCGCCGGAAACCCGGCGAACCAGGCGATAAGAGGTCCAGGCGGCGTCCCCTCGCGCCGCCCGGACCTCCGGATCAGGCGGCCACCGACGCCAGCATGGGGCGCACCAGCCCGGCGAAGTCGTCCGGCCGTTCGATCTGCGGCATGTGCCCGGTGTCCGGGAACATGTGTGACTTCGCATGCGGGAACGCCGCCAGCGCCGCCGCCAGGTGATGACTGGGAAGGATCAGATCTCGCTCGCCCCAGACGATCATCGTGGGCTTCTCCAGGCCGGCCAGCGAGGACAACAGCCGCGAACGCCAGGCCGGCGCCACCCCACGGAAGCCGCCGAGCGCCTTGGCGACCTCCAGGTAGACCGGCGCGAAGTCCGGTTGCCGCGCGATCCGGATCGCCATCTCCACCCGCTCCGGCGTCACCAGCGCGCGGTCGCGGAACAGCGTGCGCTCCACCCGCGGCGCGGTCCGCTCGTCGATGCGGCGCAGCATCTGCCGGCCCAGCCCGGGCACGGCCAGGATCCGCAGCGCCCAGGTCACCTCCTTGCCGAACCCGGCGCTGTTCACCAGGGTCAGCGTGGTCACCCGCTCCGGCGACGAGGCCAGCATGGTCATCGAGACGGCCCCGCCCAGCGAGTTGCCCATCAGGTGCACCGGCCGGGTCTCGCCGAGCGCGTCGAGCGTCGCCCACACCCCGTCGGCGAGGACCGGCAGCGTCGTCGGCGCGGGCAGCCGCTGGGACAGGCCGAAGCCGGGCATGTCGATGCTGATCACCCGGTACGAGTCGTCGAACCGGGCGTGCTGCGGCGACCAGTCCTCCAGGCTGCGCCCGATCCCGTGCAGCAGCACCACCGGGGGCGCGGCCGGGTCGCCCGACTCGTGGAAACGGATGCGCGAGCCACGTACGTCGACATGGTTCATCGCCCGGCACCCACCCTGGACCTCCCGGCGGCCTTGACCGAGACGGACGTCAGCTTGCGGATGATGTCGGCGGAGCCGACCGGCAGCAGGCGCTGCAACAGGTCGGGGCCCTTCGCGTTGGCCGCGATGAGCAGCCGGGCCTTGCGCTTCTCGACCGCTTTCAGGATCAGCTCGGCGGCCTTGTCGGCGGGGAAGCTCAGCAGCGCGGCGAACAGCTTGCGGGTCGGCTCGATCTCCGATCGTGGGACGTCCGCGCCGATCAGCGCGCTCTCCGCGATCCGTGTGCGGATGCCGCCCGGGTGCACCGTCGTGACGCCGGTCCGGCTCTCGATCAACTCGCCGCGCAGCGACTCGCTCAGCCCGCGCAGGGCGAACTTGCTGGCGCAGTACGCGCTCTGCCCGGGCGGGGCGATCAGCCCGAACAGGCTGGAGACGTTCACCAGGTGGCCACCCGGGGCCGCGGTCAGCGCGGGCAGCAGCGCGTGCGTCAGGAGCATCGGAGCGCGGAAGTTGACGTTCATGACGTGCTCGAACTGGTCCACGCTGACCTGGTCGAAGCGGCCGCCGAGCGCGACGCCGGCGTTGTTCACCAGGAGCCCGATCGAGGCCGGCGCCTGGGCCGCGACGTCCGCGACGGCGGCCCGGTCGGACAGGTCGGCGACGACGGTCCGCACCGAGAGCTTGGGGTGCGCGTGGCGGATGCGCGTGGCGACCGGATCGAGCCGGGCGCCGTCGACGTCGACCAGGACAAGGTCGCTGCCGCGGTGCGCCAGACCGTAGGCGAGCTGCTCGCCGATGCCGCTGGCCGCGCCGGTGAGCACGGCGGTGCGACCGGCGAACCGGTAGGGATCAAGACGGGTCATGGAACCACCTCGGTATGGGGGACGGTAGCGGTACGCCGGGCGAAGGTCATTTCCCGGGTGACATCGGCACGCGGGGTCGAAAGTACGTCACGCAGATAGTTCTGCCTGGTCAGCCACGGATCGCGATCGCCCTGTCGGGGGAACTTGTCGAGCGCGCGCCGGACGTACCCGGAGGAGAGGTCGAGCAGGGGGCGGCCGGCGGCGGCCGGCTGGGCCGGGGTCGCGACGTCGAAGCCGTGCCGCCGCATGTGGTCGAGCAGCTTGAGCACGTAGCGGTGGGCCAGGTCGGCGCGCAGGGTCCAGGACGCGTTGACGTAGCCGATGCAGTACGCGAAGTTCGGCACGCCGGAGAGCATCATCCCGCGGTAGGCGGCGTGCCTGCCGATGTCGATCGGCTTGCCGTCCAGGCTGACCTGGACCCCGCCGACCGGCAGCAGCGACAGCCCGGTCGCCGACACCACGACGTCGGCCTCCAGGACCCGGCCGGACCTCAGCCGGATGCCCTCGGGGACGAACGTGTCGATGTGGTCGGTGACGACGGACGCGCGGCCGGACCGGATGCTGCGGAACAGGTCGCCGTTCGGGATCACGCAGAGGCGCTGGTCCCAGGGGTCGTAGCGGGGCTTGAAATGCTCCTCGACGTACCCCCGGTCGCCCAGGAAGCGGCCGGCGAGACCCTGCAGGACCCGGCGCACCTGCTTCGGCCGGTGCCGGGCGAGCTGGTAGAAACCCTGGCTGAGCAGGATATTCTTGGCGCGGGCGACGCGGTTGGCGGCGGCCGGGGGCAGGACGCGACGGGCGAGGTCGGCGATCGTGTCCCGGTTGGGCAGCGGGATGACGTACGTCGGTGAGCGCTGCAGCATCGTCACCTGTGCCGCGTCGTCGGCCATCGCCGGCACCAGGGTCACCGCTGTGGCGCCGCTGCCGATCACCACCACCCGCTTGTCGCGGTAGTCGAGGTCGCCGGGCCAGAACTGCGGGTGCACGAGCCGCCCGGAGAACCCGGCGAGGCCGGGGAAGTCCGGCTGGTGGCCCTCGGCATAGCTGTAGTAGCCGGCACAGGCGTACACGAAACCGGCGGTATAGACATCTCCGTCGGCGGTCCGGACCGTCCAGCGGGCCTCGGCCGACGACCAGTCCGCGCTGATCACCTTCTTGCCGAAGCGGATGTGCCCGGTGATCCCGGCCTCCTGCGCGGTCTCCTCGATGTACCGGCGGATCTTCTCGCCGGACGCCAGCGACTCCGGTTCCCGCCACGGCCGCCATGGATAGCTGAGCGTGAACATGTCCGAATCGGATCGCACTCCGGGGTAGCGGAACAGGTCCCAGGTGCCGCCGATCGCGTCGCGGGCCTCCAGGATCGCGTAGGTGTCCCGGGGGCGCTGCTTCTGCAGACGCCACGCCGCGCCGATCCCGGACAGCCCCGCCCCGATGATCAGGACGTCGACGTCACCGCTCATGGCCCACCACCGGGAACCAGGGCGGAGTGCCGGCGCCGGTGATCCGGACGCCGCCCCACGGATCGGGCTCGCTGAGCCGGACCGGGGTCCGCGGCGCGCCCGGGATCTCGAGGACAGCTGTGCGCAGCCCGGCGCCGACCCGCTCACGCAACTCCTCGACCGGATTCGTGCGGCCCATCCACCGGAACCGCCCCTCGATCGGCTCGAAGTGGGCGGACATCCGCACCTCGACCGCCACCGCTCCGTCCTCCAGCCGCAGCGTGGCCGGCCCCCGGTACTCCTCCTCGTCGGTCACCGCATCGACCATCCTTCCTGTGAGGCCGCCAGTCCGCCGGGGGTGTCGGCCGCGCGGCTGATGCCGGCGACGCCTCCCCAGAGGAACGTCGTCAGGTACTCGCCGAGCGCCTCCCGGCTGATCGGCTGCTGCTGCCGGAGCCACCAGTCACCGACCGACTGGACATAGCCGACCACGCCGTAGGCCCACGGCAGCGAGGCGCCGGAGTCCAGCCCGCGGGCGCGCAACCGGTCGCCGAAGATCCGGGCCAGACCGCTGGCCACGGTGTCCACCACGTCGGCGACCACGTCACGGCGCCGGGCGATGTCCGGCTGGTGCACCACGAATCGGTACAGGTTGAGATCGGCCTCGATGTGCGCGAGGTAGACGTCGATCGCCGCGCGGATCGCGGCCCGCTCCTCGCGCACCTCCGCGACCGCCGGGACCATCGCCTCCAGCACCATGGCGCCGGCCTGCTGGCCCACCGCCAGCCACAGCTCGGACTTGTCGGCGAAATACCGGTAGAGCACGGGCTTGCTGACCCCGGCGTGCGCGGCGATCGCCTCCATGCCGATCTCCGGCCCGTGCTGCCGGATCGCCTCGATCGCGGCCGCGGTGAGCTCGGCCCGGCGCCGCTCACGATGGCTGTCCCAGCGGCCGCGGCGGCCGTCGGTGTTGACGGGTGGAGTGACCGAGTTCATAGTACTAGAAGTAACGGTTACCGCCGGTAACGTCAAGCACCTGGTCTTTTGGAGGGCCGATGACCGTGTCCGATCGGGACCGCACCGCCACCCGGCTCCTGCGGTCCTCCGCCGAGCACTCGTACGATCCGGAGATCGAGATCGACTGGGACGCTCCGTTCGTGGCCGGCAAGTTCTTCGTCCCCGAGCACCGCTCCAGCCTGTACGGCACCGCGCTCTGGGACCGGCTCACCGCCGACCAGCGGATCGAACTGACCAAGCACGAGGTCGCGAGCATCGCCGGCCTGGGCGTCTGGTTCGAGACGATCCTGATGCAGCTGCTCATCCGCGGATACTCCAAGCAGGACCCGACGGCCCCGCACGCGCAGTACGCGCTCACCGAGATCGGTGACGAGTGCCGTCACTCGGTGATGTTCGGCCGCCTGATCGGCCGGCTGGACACCCCGGTGTACCGGCCGGACGGCGTCAACGAGTTCCTCGGCAGGTGGATCGCGCACACCGCCACCGGGCCGCGGATGTTCGCGGCGATCCTGATCGCCGAGGAGATTCTGGACACGCTGCAGCGCGAGGCGATGGCCGACCAGAACGTGCAGCCGCTGGTCCGCATGGTCTCCCGGATCCACGTGGTGGAGGAGGCGCGGCACGTCCGCTACGCCCGCGAGGAGTTGGCCCGGCAGATCCGGTCGGCGAGCCGGTCCCGGCTGACCTTCGACCGGCTGGTGATCGCGCGGGCGGCCTATCTGACCGGGACCCGCCTGGTCGATCCGCGGGTGTACCGGGTGGTCGGGATCAGTCCGGAACAGGGGCGCCGGGCGGCGCGGGCCAACCCGTACCACCAGGAGACGATGCGCTGGGCCGGTGAGCGGGTGGTGGCGTACCTGGCCGATCTGGATCTGATCGGCGGCGGCCCGGCGAAGGCCCTCTGGAAGGCGTCCGGCCTCCTGCCCCGCTGACCTGCCCGGCACTCGGCGGTGCGTCAGCACAGGCGGCAAGCCGGCCGCGGAGGTCGTGTTCTTCGACAGTCATCAGCGATAGCCGCCTGGTTCCCTAGCAGTCCGGGGGGGGTTCGCGCGGGCGGATTCCGCTCAGGTGCGCATCGTGGGTGATCGACCGCATCCCGCCCGGAAGTCGCGCGTTCATCTTCCCAGAAGGTGCTGTTGACCAGCAGAAACCACCTTCTGGCCGACGCCGGCCGGCGTGGCCTCCGCCGCGGGGAAGGCATCCGATGGTCGTTACTACGCGCAACTCCGCGCCCGGCGACCCGTCCGATGAGCAGCCGTGCGAACCACCGGCGGGCGAGCGGCCCGCCGACGCGACCGCAGGGTCACCGGAGAAGAGCGCCGAGCCCGAGCCCGCGGCGACGGAGAACACGATCCGGACCGCCGAAGGGGAGCCGGCCGCCTTTCCGAAGGACCGGATCGAGCGCGTCCGCCGCGGCAAGGACCTGATCGAGGCGCTGGTCGCCGTCGTCCTCCTCGCCTCCGCCGCCTATTCCGCGCTGGGCAAGGTCCGCACCACCGCCGGCTGGTCCGGCATCACCGCGGTCACCGGCGGGACGCTGATCCTGAGCGGCGGACTCCTCTGGCTGCTCACCCGCCGGGCGGGGCCCGGGCGGCGGCGGCTGAGCCTGAGCCTGATCGCTCTCGGCCTGGTCGCGGTGGGCGTCTCGTACCGGGCGGCGCGGCCCCACGGCCGGCCGTCCGCGCTCCCCCTGCCGTCCGCGGCCGCCCCACCGGCGTCGACCGAGGCCACCACGCCGCCGCCCACCGCCGCGGCCACCACCGCGGTGCGGTCCCGGCACGCCCCGGACCGGGATCGTGACCGGACCGGCCGAGTCACGGCCGGCCCGCCACCGCCACCGCCACGGACCCCGCGCCCCGCCGATCCCGTCACCGGCGCGGCCGCCGGCACCCCGGTCCCGGACCCGCCGGACCCGGCGCCCACCACGACCGCGCCCACCAGCAGCCCGACCCCCGAGGTGGAGGCGGCGATCCGGATCACCGGCCCGGCCGAGAACGGTTACCTGGACGCTCTGGGCGTCGACGGGGTGGCCGGGCTCCCGCCCGGTCACCGCATCTGGCTGCTCTGGCAGCACGGCGCCGACGACCGCTACGAGGTGGCCGGCCCGTGCGCCCCGGCCACGAGCTTCCACTGCGACCAGGTCGCTCTGCCCGCCGACGGCGTCCCGGACTTCCGCCTCACCGTGATCGTGGTGGACCCGGCCACCGACGCGCGCCTGCACCCCGGCCTCTGCCTGACCGCGCTCCCGCCGCACGCCGCCGAGCACTCGATCGCGATCCTCCGCCCGGCCTACTGAGCGGCGGGATCGCGGCCCGAGTACTGCCCGGTGGGGCGGAAGCGGGCCGGTCGGTTGGCGTACTCCTCGAGGGCGTGCGCGAGCCAGCCCGCCGTGCGGGCCACGGCGAAGACCGCCTCGCCGGCGTCCGCCGGCATGTCGAAGCGCAGGGTGAGCGCGGCCAGCGCCAGGTCGATGTTGGGCAGGATGCCCGAGCGGGTCCGGACGACGCCCGCCAGCCGCCTCGCCGCCTCCCCCGCCGGATGGTCCCCGAGCAGCTCGAACAGCGTCCTCGCCCGGGGGTCCCCGGACGGGTAGAGCGGGTGCCCGAACCCGGGGATCCCCCCGCCGGCGCGCAGCCGCTCCGAGATCACCTCGATCGGATCCGCCCCGGCCACCGCGGCGGCGAGCAGCGGGTGCACGTGCTCGCTCGCCGCCCCGTGCAGCGGCCCGTCCAGGGCCGCCAGCCCGGCGCTGATCACCGCGTAGGGGTGTGCCCGGGTGGAGGCGGCGACCCGGGCCGCCAGCGTCGACGCGGCGATGTCGTGATCGGCCAGCAGGATCAGCGCCGCGTCCAGCGCCCGCAGGCCGTGCTCGGACATCGGCTGCTCGGTCAGCCGTGGCCAGAGCAGCGCGGCCAGCGACGCCGGCCCGGACGGGTCCGCGGCGCGGGACCGGCGCGGGAGGGCGGCCACCATCGTGGCGATCAGCGTGCGCCCGGTCGCCAGCACCGCGGCCGGCGTCGTGTCGAACCGCAGCGGGTCGGCCGCCGCGACCGCCGCCACCGTCACCCGCAGCCGGTCGGTGAGCCGCGCGGACCCCGGCAGCGGCGCGCCCACCCGCTCGGCCAGTTCCCGCAGCGCGGGGTGCACCGGGAACGGCGCCGGGTCCGGCTCGCCGGTCCAGATCAGGCCGGCCACCGCCTCGTAGGTCCTGGTCCGCGCCAGTTCGGTCGCGTCGTGACCGCGGTAGTACAGCCCGCCGTCGCGGATCAGGGTGATCCCGGTCCGGATGTTCGGCGTGACCCGTCTGCGCCCGGCGATCAGCGCGTCGACGTCCGCCTTCGCGAACAGGCTGCCCTTGCCCGCGGCGTTGCGGCGGCTCGGCAGGAGGCCGCGGCTGACGTACGCGTAGACGGTCGCGGGTTTCACCCCCAGCCGCTCGGCGACCTGCTCAGTGGTGAGGAGCTGCATGTGCGCATCCTCTCATGTTGACTGAATCAACATTGACCGGCAGATCGTCACGTCGAATCGTGAAGTCATGATGACCGTGAACCCAGGACTTGCCGGTGTCGTCGCGTTCGACACCGAGATCGCCGAACCGGACCGCGACGGCGGCTCACTGCGCTACCGCGGTGTCGACATCCGCTCCCTGGCCGGCCGGGTCTCCTTCGGCGACGTCTGGGCGCTGCTGGCCGACGGCGACTTCGGCCGGCCGCTGCCGCCCGCCGAGCCGCTCCCGCTGCCGGTGCGCTCCGGTGACGTCCGCGTGGACGCCCAGGCCGCGGTGTCGATGCTGGCCCCGCGCTGGGGGCTGGGCCAGCTGATCGACATCGACGACGCACAGGCACGGGACGACCTCGCCCGTACGTCGGTGCTGGTCCTCTCCTTCGTGGCGCAGGCCGCGCGGGGCCCGGAACCGGCGGCGGTGCCGCAGCGCCTGGTCGACGCCGGCCGCAACGCCACCGAGCAGTTCATGATCCGCTGGCGGGGCGAGCCGGATCCGCGGCACGTGGCGGCGCTCGACCGTTACTGGATCTGCGCGGCCGAGCACGGGATGAACGCGTCCACGTTCACCGCCCGGGTGGTGGCGAGCACCGGCGCGGACGTCCCGGCCAGCATGTCGGCCGCGATCGCGGCGCTGTCCGGGCCGCTGCACGGCGGCGCGCCGGCCCGGGTGCTCGGCATGATCGAGGAGGTGGAGCGCGGCGGCGACGCGCGGCGGTATGTGCGCAGCGTGCTCGACAGCGGCCGGCGCCTGATGGGTTTCGGTCATGCGGTGTACCGGGCCGAGGACCCGCGGGCCCGCATCCTGCGACAGGCGGCGTTCGAGCTGGGCGCGCCGCGCTTCGAGGTGGCCCGGGAGCTGGAGCTGGCCGCGCTCGCCGAGCTGCGCGAGCGCAAGCCGGACCGGGTGCTGGAGACCAACGTCGAGTTCTGGGCCGCCGTGGTGCTGGACTTCGCGGGTGTCCCGGCCGAGCTGTTCACCTCCCTGTTCACCTGCGCGCGGACGGCCGGCTGGAGCGCGCACATCCTGGAGCAGAAACGCCTCGGCAAGATCATCCGACCGTCGGCCGACTACGTGGGGCCGGGCGCACGCGAGGCGGCGGACCTGCCCGGCTGGCGGGACGCCGTCCGCCGCAACGGCGGGGCGTGAGCCGCGCCGGCTCACCGGCGCAGGCCACGGCCGGCTTCGGCTGCCGGTCCCGCACCGCGTCCGGGTGGTCCCGCGCGCAAGATCAGGACGCCAGGGCCAGCGTCGCGTAACGGCCGCCCGACGAGATCAGCGAGTCGTGGCTGCCGGCCTCCAGGACCCGGCCGTGATCGATCACCACGATCTGGTCCGCGTCGCGCACCGTGGACAGCCGGTGCGCGATGGTCACCGTCGTCCGGCCGCGCGACAGTTCGTCGAACGCCCGCTGCACGGCCCGCTCGGTCTCGTTGTCCAGAGCGCTGGTCGCCTCGTCGAGGACCAGGATCCGCGGGTCGCGCAGCAGCGTGCGGGCGATCGCGATCCGCTGCTTCTCGCCGCCGGAGAACCGGTGGCCACGGGAGCCGACCATGGTGTCGTACCCGTCGGGAAGCGCGGCGATCAGCGAGTGGATCTGCGCGGCGGAGGCGGCGGCGACGATCTCCTCGTCGGTCGCGGACGGCTTCGCGTAGCGCAGGTTCTCCCGGATCGTGGTGTGCAGCAGATACGTCTCCTGACTGACCACGCCGACGATGTCGGACAGGTCGGACAGCGCGAGGTCCCGGATGTCGACACCGTCGATGGTCACCCGCCCCTCGGCCGGGTCGTAGAGACGGGAGATCAGCGCGGCGGTGGTGCTCTTGCCCGATCCGGTCTCGCCCACCAGGGCCAGCGAGGTGCCGGCCGGGACGTCCAGGGTCACGCCGGCCAGCGCGGGGGTGCCGGCGCCGTCGTACGAGAAACTGACGTCCTCGAACCGCAGGTGGCCTCGGACCTCGGCCAGGCGCACCGGGTTCTCCGGCTCCTGGATCTCGACAGGCAGGTCGAGGTACTCGAAGATGCGCGCGAAGAGCGCGAGCGAGCTGGTCATCGTGACGCTCACGTCGAGCAGGCTCATCAGCGGCCGGAACAGGTTGCCCTGCAGCGCGGTGAACGCGACGAGCGTGCCGATGCTCATCCCGCCGGCCGCGAACGACAGCCCCGCGGCCAGGTAGATGGTCGCCGGGATCACCGCGAAGATGATGCTCATGGCGGCCATCCGCCAGCGGCCGGACAGCTCGGAGCGCAGCTCCAGGTCGATCAGCCGGCTGGACGAGCCGGTGAAGCGGGCCACCTGGGCGGTGCCGGCGCCCATCGTCTTGCTGAGCTGGATGCCGTTGATCGACAGGCCCTCTTCGATGATCACGTTGAGCTCGGCGAGCTCGCGCTGCCGCTCGGCGGTGATCTTCTGCCGCATCCTGGCGACCCGGCGGGTCAGGTAGATCGCCGGAGGCAGCACGAGCAGCGAGATCAGGGTGAGCTGCCAGGTCAGCGCGACCATCGCGACGATCGTGGCGACCACCGTGGTGAGGTTGGCCGCGATGCTGGTCGCGGTCGAGGTGACCACGGACTGCATGCCGCCGATGTCGTTGGTGATCCGCGACTGCACCTCGCCGGTGCGGGTGCGGGTGAAGAAGCCGACCGACTGCCGCTGCAGGTGGCTGAAGACGTCGACGCGCAGCCGGTGCATCACCCGCTGGCCGACGGTGGTGGAGATCCACGTCTGCAGCACGCCGAGCACCGAGGTGACCGCGGCGACCACCACCATGCCGAGCACCAGAGAGATCAGCAGCCGCAGGTCGCTCTGCGGCAGGGCGACGTCGATGATCTCGCGGAGCAGGAACGGCGACGCCATGCCCAGCACGGACGCCACCACGATGATCGCCACCACCAGCGCGAGCTGCTTGCGGTGACCGATGAACAGGGCGCCGATGCGGCGCAGCGAGACGGAGCGGGCCTGCGCCCTCTCCGCGGGGGTCACGGTCCGTGGCGCGCCCCGGCCTTGTCCTTGAGCCAAGTGCGAGAACCTTTCTCGGTACGACCGAACAAGCTGAGGTTACCTCAACATGAGGCTACAACGGTAATCGCTGGTAGCTTGTTCCCGTGGAGGAAGAGTCGCTGCACGAGGCGTTCTGGGCGGTCAGCCGCCGGATGCGGGAGCAGGCCAAGCGCGAGATGGAGCCGTGGGGCGTGGCGCCCTCGCAGTTCCGGGCGCTGAACACGCTGCTCGCGCACGGGCAGATGCGGCTCAGCACGCTCGCCGAGCACCTGCGGATCGCGCCACGGTCGGCCACCGAGGTGGTCGACGAGCTGGAGAGCCGCGGCCTGGCCGAGCGCCGCCCCGACCCGGCCGACCGACGCGCCACGCTGGTGGCGCTCACCGCGCAGGGGCGCTCGACCGGCACGGAGATCCGGGCGGCACGGGCCGCGGCCGGCGCCGCGCTGTTCGCGACGCTCGACAGGTCGGACCGGGCCGAACTCGCCCGGATCCTGCGCAAGCTGCTCTGACGCCTACAACCGACGGAACGCCACGGCGCCGCAGCCGGCCACCGCGCCCAGGCACAGGATCACGACGTGGACGGCGGCCGGCACGGTCAGCACCGACGTGGCGCTCAGCACGCCGAGCACCAGCAGCGCGACCAGGCACCAGGTCAGGCTGACCCGGGCGGCGTAGCCGAGCGCGTCCCGCACCAGGGCGGCCCGCTCGTCGACCCGGCCCCGCGGGCCCACCCGCATCGACTCGGCGAACTCGTCAGCGGCCTGGGCCAGCGACGACGCGTCCACCACCGACGCCATCGCGATCTCGAACAGGGCCAGCGTGCGGTGCGCCCCGGGATGACCGGGCTCCAGCGCCAGCGCCCGCCCCACCGCCTCGCGGGCGGTGAGCGGACGCCCCGCCGCGAACAGCGCCCGGCCATACGTCACGTGCAGGTCCGCGTCGTAGCCGGCCAGCTCGACGGCGATCCGCAACCCGTCCAGCGCGTCGCCGACCCGCCCGGCCGCGAGCTGCGCCTGCGCGAGCCGGTTGTGCAGCCGCGGGTTGCCCGGGTCCTCCCGGCACGCGGACGCCGCCGCGTCCACCGCCTCCCGGTGCCGGCCCAGCTCGGTGGCGGCCCGGCTGAGCCAGTACAGCGTCTCCGGCCCGTGCGGGTCGAAGTGCCACGCGGCCCGGGCCGCGCGCAGAGCGTCCTCCGGGTCGCCCAGGTCCAGCCGCGCGCGGGCCATCCGGTGCCAGGCGCCGACGTTCTCGGGTTGCCGGCCGACGATCGGCGCGAGCAGGCGGGCGGCGTTCTCCGCACGACCTCGGGCAAGCAGGTCGTCGGCCTGGGACAGCAGGGGCTCGGTTCGCACGGGTCCGCATATCGGCGGCGCTCCGGCAGATCTTGACGAACCGCACGTTGCGGCCCGGTTGCGTTATCCGCGGCGCAGTTCGTCCCGATAGTCGGTCAGCGCCTGCACCATGCCCTGCACGAACCGCTCCACCACCTGCAGCTCGGTCACGTCGAACCGGGCCATCACCGCGTCGGTGCGCGGCGCCAGCGGCGTGAAGAACGCCTGCGCCAGCGACATCCCGGACTCGGCGTACCGCAGGTGCACCACCCGGCGGTCGCTGCTCTCCCGGACCCGGCGCAGGTGCCCGAGGCGCTCCAGCCGGTCGATCATCGCGGTGGTGGCGCCGGAGGAGAGCCCCATCGTCTCGCCCAGCCGACCCGGGCTCAGCGGCGCGCCGGCCCGCTCGGCGTGCATCACCGCGAGCAGCGCGTGCAAGTCGGGCCCGTGCAGGTCATGCCGCCCGGCGAAGGCGTGCCCGATGTGGTTCGCCTCGCTGGAATACGCGTTGAGCAGATCGACGAGCCGGGAGCGCAGCCGCCGCCGTTCCGGGTCTTCGGTTTCCTCCACGGAGGTAAGTGTTGCAGATCCCGCGGCGGGTATGGAGAATCTCGACCATCGAGATTCTTCTTCCTGGAGGCTTCATGAGACGGGCGTGGGCGTCGCTGCTCCTGGCCCTGGTGCTCGGCGGTCTGGTGATCGGCCTTTCCGGGTCGGCCCGGGTCAGCAACGACCCGAGCGCGTCGCTGCCGTCGTCCGCCGAGTCCACCCGGGTGGCGCGGCTGCAGAAGCGGCTGCCCTCCGGCCGGACCAACCCGGCCCTGGTCGTCATCGCCAAGGGCGGGCAGGCGCTCACCGACGCCGACCTGGCCACGGTGACGCCGCTCGGCCGGCCGATCCGGAGCGAGGACCGGAAGGCCGCGATCATCTCGGTGCCGCTGCCGGCCGGCATCCCGTCCGACGAGATAATCGAACGGGTCGCCGGCCTGCGGGCCGCGGCGCGGGCGGACCTGCCGGCCGGGGTGACCGCGCAGGTCACCGGCGGCGCCGGTTTCACCGCCGACCTCGCCGACAGCTTCACCGGGGCGAACACCCGGCTGCTGATCGTCACCGTGGTGGTGGTCGCGCTGCTGCTGCTGATCACCTACCGCAGCCCGCTGCTCTGGCTGGTCCCGCTGGCCGTGGTGGGGCTCGCCGACCGGGTCACCACCGGGCTGGTGGCGCTGATCTCGCAGCACACCTCGCTGCCGGTCAGCGGCTCCACCACCGGCATCGTGACCGTGCTGGTGTTCGGCGCCGGCACCGACTACGCGCTGCTGCTGATCTCCCGCTACCGGGAGGAGCTGCACCACCACGAGGACCGGTTGACGGCGATGCGGCGGGCGCTGCGCGGGGCCGGCCCGGCCATCGCGGCCAGCGCCGGCACCGTCGTCCTGAGCCTGCTCACACTGCTGCTGGCCAGCCTGGAGAGCAACGTGTCGCTGGGCGTCACCGCGGCCGCCGGCATCGCGGTCGCCGCGCTCTCCGCGCTGCTGGTGCTCCCGGCCGCGCTGGTGGTCTGCGGCCGCGGACTGTTCTGGCCCTTCGTGCCGCGGACCGGGCAGGCCGGCGTGGAGGCCGAGAAGGGGTTGTGGGCCAGGGCCGGGCGCGCGGTGGCCGGCCGACCGGCCGCGGTGACCGCGGCCTCGCTGCTCGTCCTCGGCGTGCTCGCGGCCGGTGGTCTCGGCACCCGGCTCGGCCTGTCCCAGACCGAGCAGTTCCGGGTCGGGTCGGAGTCGGTGGCCGGCCTGGAGACGCTCGCGAAGTACTTCCCGGCCGGCGCGGCCAGCCCGACCGTGGTGCTGACCAGCCCCGCCCAGGCGCAGCCGGTGCTCACCCGGATCTCCGGAACGCCCGGAGTGGCGCAGGCCCGCCTCGCCGAGCAGAACGCCGAGCAGGCCGCCATCCAGGTGATCCTGGACGCCGCGCCGGACACCGCCGAGGCGTTCGACACGATCCGCGCGCTGCGCGCCGGGCTCGACGGGCGGGCCCTGGTCGGCGGCAGCGTGGCGACCAGCCTGGACACCCGCGACGCCACCCGCCACGACCTGCGGGTCATCGTCCCGGTGATCCTGCTGGTCGTCCTGCTGGTCCTGGTGGTCCTGCTGCGCGCCCTGGTCGCACCGGTGCTGCTGATCGTCACGGTGATCATCAGCTTCGCGGCCGCGCTCGGCGCCGGGTCGTTCCTGTTCGGCCACGCGCTGGACAACCAGGTGCCGCTCTTCTCGTTCCTGTTCCTGGTCGCGCTCGGCGTGGACTACAACATCTTCCTGGTCACCCGGGCCCGGGAGGAGGCCGGCCGGCGCGGCACCCGGGACGGCATGGTGCACGCGGTGGCCGTCACCGGCGCGGTCATCACCAGCGCGGGCATCCTGCTCGCGGCGGTCTTCGCGGTGCTCGGCGTCCTCCCGGTGATCACGCTGACCCAGATCGGCGTGATCGTGATGATCGGCGTGCTGCTGGACACGCTGCTGGTCCGTACCGTGCTGGTCCCGGCCCTGGCCAGCATCCTCGGCGACCGGTTCTGGTGGCCCGGCCGGCCCTGACCGGAGGTCAGGACGGGGTGGCCGGGGTGGGGACGCCGGCGAACGGGATCACCGCCGGGGCCGTGTCCCGCTCCCCCGCCGGGTGCCGCCAGAGGCCCCGGCGGCGCAGCTCGGGCAGCACCCCCTCGCCGAACCAGTACGCCTCCTCCAGGTGCGGGTACCCGGAGAGGACGAACTCCGAGATGCCCAGCGCCGCGTACTCCTCGATCCGGTCGGCGACCTCGGTGTGGCTGCCGACCAGCGCGGTGCCGGCGCCGCCGCGGACCAGGCCGACGCCGGCCCACAGGTTCGGCGCGACGACCAGGCCGTCGCGGTTGCCGCCGTGCAGGTCGAGCATCCGGCGCTGGCCCTCGGACTCGCTGCGGCGCAGCCCGGCCTGGACCGTGGCGATGTCCGCCTCGGAGACGTTGCTCAGCAGCCGGGAAGCCTCGGCCCAGGCGTCCTGCGCGGTGTCCCGGGTGATCACGTGCAGCCGGATGCCGAACCTCATGTCCGGCTTGAGCGTGCGGATCCAGGCCAGCTTCTCGGCCACCTGGGCGGGCGGCTCACCCCAGGTCAGGTAGACGTCGGCGTGCCCGGCCGCGACCGGGCCGGCGGCCTTCGAGGAACCGCCGAAGTAGATGGCCGGCGGCACCTCGGGCACCCGGGAGAGCTTCGCGCCCTCCACGCGCACGTGCTCACCCTCGTACGACACCGTCTCACCCCTCAGCAACCCCCGGACCACCGTGAGGAACTCGGCGGTGCGCGCATAGCGCGCCTGTTTGTCCAGGAAGTCCCCGAACTGTCGCTGCTCGCTGGACTCGCCACCGGTGACCACGTTGAGCAGCAGCCGGCCGCCGGACAGCCGCTGGAACGTCGACGACATCTGCGCCGCCAGGGTCGGCGAGATCAGCCCCGGGCGGAACGCGACGAGGAACTTCAACCGCTCGGTGACCTCGGTCAGCATCGCCGTGGTCAGCCACGCGTCCTCGCACCAGGCGCCGGTCGGGGTGAGCGCGCCGACGAAGCCCAGCTGCTCGGCGCTGCGCGCGATCTGGCCGAGATAGCCGATGGTCAGCGGCCGCACCCCGCCCGCCGAGCCGACCGGGGTGCCGTGCCCGCCACCCACGATGTCCCGGCCGTCGCCGTTGGTCGGCAGAAACCAGTGGAAGTCCATGACCCGGAGCCTACCCAGATCTCCCATCGAGTCGATAGGATGCTCCAGCATGATCGATGAGGCTGCATACGACGAGGCCCGCCTGCGCGACTGGGCGGCAGGGCGGGCCCGCGGATTCTCCCGGCGGAACCTCTTCGCCCTCGCCGCGGCGGTCGGCACGGCCGGCCTGGTCCCGTCCCCGGCCCGGGCGGCGGACTCGCCCATCGTCAAACCGCTGCCGCCCGAACTGTTCACGGTGCTCGGCACGAACGCGGAGACGAAGTGGTCGGCGCTCAAGGACCAGGGGTACCTCGTACCGGTGGACCGGTTCTTCGTCCGCAATCACACCAGCACGCCGCGCCTCGACGGATCGACCTGGCACCTGGAGATCTCCGGCAGCGGCCTGCGCGGCGAGGCCGCCCACCTGACCCTCGCCGACCTGCGCCGGCTGCCGGCACGGACCCACACGGTCACCGTCGAGTGCGCCGGCAACGGCCGCGGCTACTTCGGCACACAGCAGGGACAGACCGTTTCCGGCACGGCGTGGGGCCTGGGCGCCGTGGGCGTGGCCCGCTGGCGCGGGGTGCCGCTGTCCACCGTCCTGCGCCGGGTCGGCCTGCGCCGCGACGCGCTGGACGTACAGGCCGCGGGGCTCGACCCGAACTACGTCACCGGCGGCGTCGACCTGGGGCCGGTACGGCGCCCGATGCCGCTGGCCAAGGCTCTGGACGACGTGCTGCTGGCCTACGAGATGAACGGCGAGCCGCTGCCCCCGGACCACGGCTTCCCGGTCCGGCTGATCGTGCCGCGCTGGATCGGCATCTCGTCGATCAAGTGGGTCGGGACGATCGACGTCTCCGCGGAACCGCTGTTCTCGCCCTGGAACACCCAGTTCTACCGGCTGTTCGGGCCGGGGTTCCCGGCCGAGGGCCGCCCCTTCGACCGGCAGGTGATCAAGAGCGCCTTCGAGCTGGACCCGGGAACCACGTTCACGGCCGGCCGCCGGGTTCGCCTGACCGGCCGCTCGTGGTCGGCGGGGGGGGCCGATCCGCGAGGTCGAGGTGAGCACCGACGGCGGCGTCTCGTGGCGGCGCGCCCGGTTCGCCGGCCCCTCTTACGAGGGGGCGTGGCAGCGCTGGGAACTCGATTGGCGGCCGGCCGCCGGCGCCCATTCACTGCTGGCCCGGGCCACCGACGTGCACGGCAATTCCCAGCCGGACGTGGCGCGTTACAACACGCTCGGATATCTGTTCGACGCGGTGGTCCGGGTACCGGTCACCGCCGCATGAAATCGGGCCGGGGCGAATCGCCCCGGCCCGATCCCGCACCCCATTCAGGACGTGAAGGCGTCCTTGATCTTCTCGCCGGCCTGCTTCAGGTTCGAGCTGGTCTGGTCCGCCTTGCCCTCGGCCTCCAGACGCTCGTCGTCGGTGGCCTTGCCGACGCCTTCCTTGACCTTGCCGCCGAGTTCCTCGGCCTTGTTGTCGACCTTGTCGTCGAAAGCCACAGCGCACCTCCGGGGGTTCAAGTCTGCTTCACCCGTTGCATTACCCACCGGCGCCGTTCTCATACCTCGCCTTTCCGGGTGACGCTGTCCCCGGTCGCATTCACATTTCGCATCTCGTGCGCCCCGTCGCCCGGTCTCGCCTCCCCGTGTCTCCCCGCCCCCGCGTCGCGTGTCGCGCGCCGAACCGGAGTCGGGCGCGACGCCCGCCCTGAACGCGACACGTCCTCCCGGCTGGCGCTCAGAGGTCCCTCGCCGACCTCGAGACACCCTGAGCGCGAGCCGACGGCTGGAACGCGCGGCGCTCCCCGGACCGCGTTGCCGGGCGTGTCGGGCGTGGGCGAGTTGCTGCGTTATGGTGGGCGGCGACCCGGGGAGCGTGGATGCCGTCAAGGAAGGCCGTCAGCGGGTCGGAGGGTGCGCCCGGAGGCGCCGCGGCGTCCGCGGCCAAGCCCCGGGTGAAGGGCACCGCAAGAACAGAAAGAACTTTCACGAGCGCCCCGAAAAGCGCCCCCAAAAGCGGCAAACCCACCTCCACCGATGTGGCGGCGGCGGCCGGGGTCTCCCGATCGGCGGTGTCGTTCGCGTTCAACAACCCGCAACGGATCTCCGCGGCCACCCGCGAGCGGATCCTGGCCGTGGCCGAGGAGCTCGGCTACCGACCCAGCACGCTGGGCCGGATGCTGCAGGCCGGCACGACCAACTCGATAGGCGTGCTGCTGCCGCAGCGGCTGGCGCAGATCCTGGAGAATCCGTACTACTCCCGCTTCCTGATGGGCGTCGGGCAGGTGTGCGACCAGGAGGGCTACACCCTGCTGCTCACCCCGCCGCTGCAGGACTCGGTGCTCAAGGCGATCCCGTACGCCGCGGTCGACGGGTTCATCGTCTGCGGGCTGGAGATCGACCGCGGCGAGGTGGCCGAACTGGACCGGCGCGGGATCCCGTTCGTGCTGATCGACTCGGACCGGCACGAGGGCGCCCCGCACGTCGAGGTGGACGACCGCGGCGGCGCCCGCGAGGTGGCCCGTTACCTGCTGGAGCTCGGCCACCGCCGGCTCGCGGTGCTCTCCATCGACCCCGGCCCGGACGCCGCCGTGCGTGGCTACCGCGGCCCGCTCGGCCGCCGCCTGGCCGGCATCGGGGACGCGCTGGCCGAGGTCGGCATGACCCTGGACGACGTGCGGCTGGCCGAGGTTCCGGCGACCCGCTCGGACGGGTACCACGCCACGAAGGCTCTCCTGCCGGGCGCGCCGACGGCCATCCTGGCGCTCTCCGACGTGCTGGCCTACGGCGCGGTGGACGCCCTCCAGGAGCTCGGCGTCGACGTGCCCGGCGACGTGTCGGTGACCGGCTTCGACGATCTCGCCGAGTCGGCCTGGTTCCGCCCGCGCCTGACCACGGTCCGGCAGCCGATCGTGACCAAGGGCCGGATGGCCGCCGACTTCCTGATCTCGGCGATCCGCGGCGAGGACCAGCACCCGCACCAGACTCTCGGCACGTCCCTGATCGTGCGCGACTCAGCCGCAAAAAAGCCGATAAAGCCGGCGTAGCGCAGTCCTTGCAATAACTTGCAGCAAGAAACCATCCGTCAGACTATGTAACACGTGTTAGTTGCCTGCTACCGTTCGCTGCCATGACTGAGCAACTGGTCGCACCGCCCACCGTCGAGGCGCCGCCGGCATCCTGGTGGCGCAACGCGGTCATCTACCAGATCTACCCGCGCAGCTTCGCCGACTCCAACGGCGACGGGATCGGCGACCTGCCCGGCATCACCAGCCGGCTGCCGTACCTCAAGGATCTCGGCGTGGACGCGGTCTGGCTCTCCCCGTTCTACGCGTCGCCGCAGGCGGACGCGGGCTACGACGTCTCCGACTACCGCACCGTCGACCCGATCTTCGGCACCGTCGCCGACGCCGCCGAGCTGATCACCGGCGCGCACGCGCTGGGCCTGCGGGTCATCGTCGACCTGGTGCCCAACCACTCGTCCGACCAGCACGAATGGTTCCAGCGGGCGCTCGCCGAGGGGCCCGGCTCACCGTTCCGCGAGCGCTACCACTTCCGCCCCGGCAAGGGCGAGAACGGCGAGCTGCCGCCGAACGACTGGCCGTCCATCTTCGGCGGTCCGGCCTGGACCCGGGTTCCCGACGGCGAGTGGTACCTGCACCTGTTCGCCGCCGAGCAGCCCGACTTCAACTGGGGCCACCCGGCGGTCCGCGACGAGTTCAAGACCATCCTGCGGTTCTGGCTCGACCAGGGCGTCGACGGCTTCCGGATCGACGTGGCGCACGGCCTGGTGAAGCAGGACGGCCTGCCGGACGTCGGCGCGGACGCCGAGTGGCACCTGCTGGGCGTCGGCGAGAGCCCGTGCTTCGACCGCGACGGCGTGCACGAGATCTACCGTTCCTGGCGGCGGATCCTGGACGAGTACCCGGGCGAGCGGATCGCGGTCGCCGAGGCGTGGGCGCCGAACCTGGCCCGGGTCTCGCACTACGTCCGCGAGGACGAGCTGCACCAGGCGTTCAACTTCAGCTACCTGGGCACCGCGTGGAACGCGCACGAGCAGCGCCGGATGATCGACGACTCGCTGGCCGCGATGAGCGCGGTCGGCGCCCCGGCCACCTGGACGCTGTCCAACCACGACGTGGTCCGGCACACCACCCGGCTGATGCAGACCGGCGAGGGCGAGGTGGCCGGCCGGCGGGCGGTCGCCGTCGACGAGGCGGCCGGGCTACGGCGGGCCCGGGCGGCCAGCGCGCTGATGCTGGCGCTGCCCGGCTCGGCGTATCTCTACCAGGGCGAGGAGCTGGGCCTGCCGGAGGTTCTGGACCTGCCGCCGGAGGCCCGCCAGGACCCGGCGTTCCACCGCGCCGACGGCCAGGACGGCTACCGGGACGGCTGCCGGGTGCCGATCCCGTGGAGCGGGGACGCCGCGCCGTACGGCTTCGGCCCGCAGGGCGGCACGAGCTGGCTGCCGCAGCCGGCGTCCTGGGCCCGGCTGAGCGTGGCCGCGCAGGCCGAGACGCCCGGCTCGACCCTGGAGCTGTACCGCACCGCGCTCGCCGTGCGCCGCGCCCACCCGGCGCTGCGGCCGGACGGCAACCTGCGCTGGGTGACCGCGCCGGCCGGAGTGCTGGCGTTCGAGCGGGAGGTCGCCGGCGCGCCGGTGTTCCGCTGCACGGTCAACATGAGCGACCAGCCGGTGTCCGTCGGGCGGCCCGGTGAGCTGCTGCTCGCCAGCGGCCCGATCGAGGGCGGCCCGGACGAGGTCGTGCTGCCGCCGGACACCACGGTCTGGTGGTCCCTCTCCAGCTGACACCGGCCCGGCCACCCTCGGACGGTGCGGGTGGGCGGGGAGTGCGGGCGTGGCGCGTCCGAGAGGGACGGGCCACGCCCGCACCGTGTTTGCAAGGTCACCCGAACCCTCAACTGATTCTCGGGGCCGCCGATCGTGCGGGACATGCGACCAGTGGAACGACCGGCCCGCACGGCCGGGCGCATTCTGCTCCTGGCCTGCCTCTGGGCCGGGCTGAGCATCGTGCTCGGCGTCGCCGGCGTCCTGGCGGACACGCCGCCGGCCTGGCTGCTCTGGCCGAGCGGGATCGCGGCGGCCGGGACCGCGGCGTACGCCTGCCTGGTCACCGCGGCGGCGACCCCGGGCACCGCACGGCTGTTCTGGCGGCGGCTCGCCGCCGCCGCCGCGCTGCTCACCGCCGGCACCGTGTGTCACGCCACGCAGACCGTGCTGGCCGGGCACCCGACGTCGGTGAACCTGCTCAGCGCCACGTGCTATCTGGGCGCGATCGCCGGCGTCGCCTACGCCATGGTGCGTCTGCCGCACCCACCTCGCGGCTGGCGGGTCAACCTGGCGATGTGCCTGGACGTCGCCGTGGTCGGGGTGGCCGCCGTGCTGGTCATCTCGTACTTCCTGTGGAGCATGCCGGTGCCGGTCCCGGGCCCGCCGGGCGGGCGGCCGCCGATGGGCCTGCCGATGCCCGGCCTGGCCGCGGGGCTGCTGCTGATCATGGTGGTCACCGCGCTCACCGCCGTGGTGACGGTGATCCGCGTCGGGGTCACCGGCGCCGGGCCGGTGCACGGTCCCGCGCTCTGGTACCTGGCCCCGATGGGGCTGCTGCCCCCGACCGCCTGGCTGATCTACCCGGTGGTCCGGGACTGGCCGCACCTGAGCGTCACGGCGATCGTGATGCCGCCGCTGGGACTGATGTTCGCCCTGGCCGGGCGGTCCCAGATGGGTCACGGCGGGCGGCCGCCCCGGACGGTGAGCCGGCACTGGGTGCGGCGCTGGCGGCGGATCAGCGTGGTGCCGTACGCCGCGGTCGTGGTCACCGTCGGCATGCTGGTCTTCGTCACCGCGCACCGCGGCTTCCTCCCGCCCGGCCTGGCCGGCGGCTCGATCCTGCTGACCATGCTGGTGGTGATCCGGCAGATCGTCGCCCTCTCCGACAACACGGTGCTGCTGGAGCGCCTGGAGGAGCAGGCCAACCACGACGACCTGACCGGGTTGCCGAACCGGCGGATGTTCGCCGCCACCCTGCAGCAGCGCACCGCGCCGGGCGCGGTCGCGGTCTGCGACCTGGACGGTTTCGGCACGCTCAACGATCGGCTCGGCGACGAGCGGGGGGACGTGCTGCTGCGCGCCGCGGCCGCCCGGATCGCGGCGACGTTCGGCCCGGACGCGCTGGTCGCCCGGCTGCTCGGCGACGAGTTCGGCGTCCTGGTCCCGGGCGGCGCGGAGCACCTGGGCGAGCGGCTGGTCCGCGCGTTCCGGCTGCCGTTGCGGGTGGACGGGCACGATCTGCTGGTCACGGTCACCGTCGGGGTGGCCGCCGGCCGCGACGAGGTGGTCCCGGACCTGCTGCGCCGCGCCGAGCTGGCCCTCAAGGCCGCCAAGCGGGCCGGCGCCAACCGGTTCCAGGAGCACACCGCCGAACTCGACGACACCGCGCAGCACGACGCCGACCTGGCCGCGGCCCTGCGCCGGGGCCTGGACATGGGCGAGTTCCGGCTGGCCTACCAGCCGATCGTGGAGTTGCCCGGCGGCCGGATCACCGGGGTGGAGGCCCTGATCCGCTGGCAGCCGGCGGACGGCCCGCCGGTGTCGCCGGCCGAGTTCATCCCGGTCGCCGAGCAGACCGGGTTGATCCTCGACCTGGGTCTCTGGGTGGTCGAGACGGCCTGCGCGGACGCGGCGCGGTGGCAGCGGCGGTACGGCGCGGACGCGCCCCGGGTCAACATCAACGTGTCGGCCCGGCAGCTGCTCGACCCGGACCTGCCGGATCAGGTCGCCTCGACGATGGCCCGGTACCGGCTGGACCCCGACAAGATCACGCTGGAGATCACCGAGACCGCGGTGTTCGGCGGCGGAGCGGCGCTGAGCACCGTCCGGGAGCTGCGCGCGCTCGGCGTCGGCCTGGCGCTCGACGACTTCGGCACCGGCCAGTCGTCGCTGACGCTGCTGCGGACCTGCCCGGTCACCACGCTGAAGGTGGACAAGTCGTTCATCGACGAGCTGAACGGCACCGCCGAGCAGGAGGCGATCGCCACCTCGCTGAGCACGATCGCGGCGACGCTGGGGTTACGCGCGGTCGCCGAGGGCGTCGAGACCCGGGAGCAGGCTGTCCGGCTCGAGGCCCTCGGCTACCGCTACGCGCAGGGATACTACTTCGCCAAACCGGGGCCCGCGGCGGCGATCGACGCGGCCCTGGAGGACAAGGTCCGGCTTCAGCAGTAGGTGCTCTCCTTGCCGATCACCCGGTACGGGCAGTCGGCGATCTCGGCCAGCCGCAGCGCGGCCTCCCGGTTGCGGGCGGTCTGCGTGGCGATCACGCTGCCCGGCGGGTAGAAGCCGCCGCCGGACGAGCTCTTCGGGTACATCTCGAAGGTGTACGCGAAGATCTTGTACGTGCCCCACAGCCAGTCCAGCAGGTCGCCGTCGGTGATGTAGAGGGCACTGGACTGCTCGGCGGTGTAGTTGTTGGTCGCGGCCATCTGCCGGCCCAGGGTGGCCAGCGCGTTGTTGTCGTCGGTGGTCAGCCCGGGGGCGGTCTTCGAGGTGGTGTAGCCGAACGGCCACAGCACCAGCTCGCTGTAGGAGTGGAAGTCCATCACCGCTTTGATCTGCTGCTTGCCGCCGACCACCCGGCCGGCCACGAAGTCGCGGACCACCCTGGTCTCCGGCGCGGAGAACGCCGACGGCCCCCGATAGGTCTCCGACGACTTCGAGCTCGACGACCCACCACAGCAACCCCAGTTGTACGAGTAGTTGCGGTTCAGGTCGGTGCCGACAGCTGTGGACCCGGAGTTCGGCTGGCGGTTCTTGCGCCACGACCGGTAACTGCCGGTGGCGACGTCGTACTCGGAGCCGTCCGGGTTGACCGACGGGATGATCCAGATCTCCCGGCTGTCGACGACCGCTTTGACCCGGCTGTCGCTCGCGTAGTCGTCGGTGAACTCGTGCATCAGGTAGAGCGCCTGCTCGACGGTGATGTGCTCGCGCGCGTGGTGGTTGGCGTCGTAGAGCACCTCCGGCTCGGCCTCGTCGGTGGCCACGTTGTCGGAGATCTTCACGGCCACGATGTCGCGGCCCTCGTACGACTTGCCGAGCACCCGCTTCGCGGCGATCGCCGGGTATTTGGCGACGATCGCGTTCACGTCAGCGATCATCTCGGCGTAGTTGTGGTACGCCGCGTCGGCGGGCGGGAAGTCGAGCACCCGGTTCACCGGCTCGACGGTGAAGCCCTGCCGTCGCAGCCGGCGTACCTCGGCGGGGGTGGCGGTGATCTGCACGACGGCGTGCTCGACGCTGTCGATGGCGGCGCCGGCACTGGCGATCGCGTTGCGCTGGGCGGCGGTGCGCACGTCGTAGACCTCGTACGCGCCCGCCTGCGTCTCTTCGGGGGCGGCCGCGGCCGGGTCCGCGGCGATCAGGGCGAGGGCGACGGCCGCGAGGGCCGCCAGGGGACGTCTTCTCATCCCCCCACTACATCAGCAGACATCTATTCCCGGTAATCCCGGCCCGGCCCGGGTTCCGGCGTGATGGACCCGTCGCCGGGCGCGGCCCGCATGGCCCGGTGCATGCGCGCCGCGTCCGCCTCGTAGTCGTCGATGTGCTCGTCCACGCCGGCCGCGATGCCCGAGAAGTCGTTCTCCCCGGTCCGCGCGTAGTGCAGGACCGCCCACACGATCAGGTCGGCGTCCTGCGGGTTGAGCGGCAGTCCCCAGCGCCGGATGAACGACGACATGGCCGCCTTGCCCCGCAGAAGCTCATCGATGCTCACCGAAGGCTCGCTCATCGGCCGAGTCTGTCAGACCACCGCCCGATCGCGGATGGCGTGACCCACCTCGGCACGCAGGGCGGCGAACTCCGGCGAGCCGCGCAGCTCGCCGGCCGGCACCCCGGTGCGGGGCAGGCCGATCGGCAGGTCCAGCGCGACCCGACCGGGCCGCGGCGTGAGCACCACGACCCGGCTGCCCAGGAACACCGCCTCGTCCACGCTGTGCGTCACGAACACGCAGGTCCGCCCGGACGCGGCGCTGACCTGGCGGAGGTCGGCCTGCAGCCGTTCCCGGGTCAGCGCGTCCAGCGCCGCGAACGGCTCGTCCAGCAGCAACAGCGGATTCTCCACGGCCAGGGCTCGGGCGATCGCCACCCGTTGCTGCTGGCCGCCGGAGATCTGCCAGGTCCGCCGCTTGGCGACGTCGTGCAGGCCGACCCGGGCGAGCAGTTCCTCGACGCGTGCGGGCGAGGCGTCCAGGCCGGCGTAGCGCAAGGCCAGCGTGATGTTCCCGCCGACGGTCTTCCAGGGGAAGAGCCGCGGCTGCTGGAAGACCAACCCGGCGCCGCGCCCGGGCACCGGGGCGGCGCCGGCGGTGCGGACCGTCCCGGTGGTGGGCTGCTCGAAGCCGGCGATCAGGCGCAACAGCGTGCTCTTGCCGCAGCCGGACGCGCCGACCAGGACCAGGAACTCGCCGGCCGGCACGGTCAGATCGACCGGCCCGACCGCGGTGACGTCCCCGTAGGAGTGCGTCACCGCGTCGATCACGACCGCGTCATCAGCCGAGGACACCGGGCAGGCCCTTCACGTAGATCGACTTCTTGACGTCGTCGAGCGCCGGCACCGCGTCGATCTTCTGCTGGGCCTTCAGGAACTCGGCGGCGCTGACCAGGTTGTCGGCGATCTTCCCGACGTTGTTCTCGGTGCCCAGCCAGTCGGCCGACGAGAGGTCCGCGGGCTTCAGGAAGACACCCTGCTCGAGCTGGTCGAGCGCGTCGCCGGCGGAGAGGTTGAGCTCGGCGCCGACCGCCTTGGACGCGGCCGCCGGGTCGTTCGCGATCAGGTCCAGGGCCTGCGCCTCGGCCTTGCGCCACGCGTCGACGGCGTCCGGGTGCGCCCCGGCGAACGCGGTGGAGACCACGCCCAGGTCCAGGGTGGGCTTGCCGGCGGTGGCCAGCTCGCGGCTGCTGATCAGAACCTTGCCGTTCTTCTTGATCTCGTCGAGGACCGGCAGCCAGGTGTACGCGGCGTCCAGGTCGCCCCGGGTCCACGCGGCCTGGATGTCCTGCGGCTCCAGGTCGACGATGTCGACCTCGGACTCCTTCACGCCGGCCTGGTCCAGGGCGGCCAGCAGGCTGTAGTGCGAGGTGGACGCGAACGAGGTGGCCACCTTCCTGCCCTTGAGCCCGGCGACGCCGCTGATGCCGGAGCCGTTACGGGCCACCAGCGCCTCGTTGTCACCGGCCACGTCCAGCACGAAAGCCACCTGGTACGGGATGTTCAGCGGCGCCGAGAGCCCCCGGGCCACCGGGCTCGACCCGATCGCCGCGATGTCCACGCTCTTCGCGACGAAGGCGGTGTTGATCGACGCCCCGGAGTCGAACCTGGTCCAGGTGATCTTGTAGTCGGGCAGCGCCTTCTCCAGCAGCCCCTGGTTCTTGACGATCAGGTCGCCACTGGGAAACGCCTGGTAGGCGACCCGGATCGTCTTCCGCGAGGAGTCACCGCCCCCGCTGGCGGCCCCGTTGCCGCACGCCGCGACGAGCAGAAGCGACAACAGCGCAATAGCCTTCTTCATCTCACGAGATCCTTAACTAATGCCCCGCCACGGGATCAGCCGCTGCTCGGCGATCCGTAACAAGGCGTCGATGAGCAGGCCGGACAGCCCGATGGCGAAGAGCCCGAGCACCACGACGTCGGTCTGCGAGTAGCGCTGGGCGTCGCGGACCATGCCGCCGATCCCGGGCACCCCGTTGATCGTCTCGGCGGCGACCACCGACGAGTACGCGACGCCGACCGCCAGCCGGATGCCGGTGAAGATCTCCGGCAGGGCGCTGGGCAGCACCACGTCGCGGATCGACTGCCACCGGCCGGCGCCGAGCGCGCGGGCCGCCTCGACCAGGCCGGACGGCGCGCCGTGCACCGCGGCGGCGGTGGCCACCGCGACCGGCGGGAGCGCGGCGATCGAGAGCAGCCACAGCTTCGGGGTCTCGTCGATGCCGAACCAGATGATGAACAGGCTGAAGTACGCCAGCGGGGGCAGCGCCCGGACGAACGTGACCACCGGCTCGGCGACCACCCGCAGCCAGCTCACCGTGCCCAGCAGCACGCCGACGAGCAGGCCGGCGGCGACGCCGACGGCCGAGCCGATCACGATCCGCCGCAGGCTGACCGCCAGGTGCTCGATGAGCAGGTGGCCGCTGTACCCGCGGACGCCGTCGTGCACCGACGAGGTGATGATCAGTTGGTGCCAGACGGCGCCGGGCGACGGGATGAACGTCGGGTTGTCCAGGGCGCGGGCGGTGATCTCCCACAGCGCGTAGAGCACGAGCAGGGCGAGCAGCCGGAGGGCGACGCGGCGGCGCAGGCCGCCGCCGGGCGCGAGCGCCGCCGGCGGCTTCGCCGCGGGCTCGGTTGCTTCGGCAGGGGCAAGCAAGGTGGTCACGGAAAGCTCCAGGCAGCGATACGGGGGAATGCCTGCTATTCCTATCGCAACGATGGGGTTACTGGCAATGCACGTCCCGCGGGATGGATGGCTGTAACTTTCTCGTAAAACATATTAGATCGATAGGACTTGTGGGCAACACGGATGGCTCCCTAGCGTCAGCGACGTGAGCGTCATATCTCCACCGCGCCCCACCGGAACAGCCGGTGGGGAACTGAAAGTGGTCCCCGCCCGGCACCCCTGGCGCTGGGCCGGCACCGCGCTGGTGCTGGTCCTGCTCGCCCAGTTCGGGCACGGACTGGCCACCAACCCGGGCTGGGACTGGTCCACGTTCGCCGGCTACTTCCTGGAGAAGTCGGTGCTCCAGGCCCTGCTGCTGACGCTGGAACTGACCGTGGGCGGCGCGCTGCTCGGCTTCCTCGGCGGCGTCCCGCTGGCCGCCATGCGCCTGTCCCGCAACCCGGTCCTGCAGTCGGTGAGCTGGACCTACATCTGGGTGTTCCGGTCCGTGCCGCTGATCGTGCAGCTGCTGTTCTGGGCCAACCTCGGTTACCTCTACGACAGGCTGCAGATCGGCGTCCCGTTCGGGCCCGGCTGGTCGTTCAGCACGTCCAGCCTGGTCAGCTCGTTCGGCGCGGCGCTGCTCGGGCTGGCGCTGCACGAGGCCGCGTTCGCCGGCGAGATCATCCGGTCCGGCCTGCTCAGCGTCGACCAGGGCCAGCACGAGGCGGCCGCCGCGCTGGGCCTGCCCCGGCGCCGGCAGTTCTTCCGGATCGTGCTGCCGCAGGCGATGCGGGCGATCCTGCCGAACGCGGCGAACCTGCTGGTCAATCTCCTCAAGAGCACGTCCATCGTGTACGTGCTGGCGATCGGCGAACTGTTCTACCAGGTCCAGGTGATCTACGGCCGCAACGGGCGGGTGGTGCCGCTGCTGATGGTCGCCACCGTCTGGTACGTCGTCCTCACCGCCCTGCTCTCCATCCTGCAGTACTACGTGGAGCGGCACTTCGCCCGCGGCGCCGTCCGCACCCTGCCGCCCACCCCGTTCCAGCGCCTGCGGGCGGCGATCCGCGGATGATCGAACTGACCGGTGTGCACAAGTCCTTCGGCACCCTCGACGTGCTGCGCGGCATCGACCTGACCGTGGCGGCCGGCACCGTCACGGTGATCCTCGGCCCCTCCGGCTCCGGCAAGTCCACGCTGCTGCGCAGCATCAACCACCTGGAGAAGGTGGACCGCGGCCTGGTCCGGGTGGACGGCGAACTGATCGGCTACCGCCAGGCCGGCGGGAAGCTGTACGAGCTCGGCGAGGGCCAGATCCTCGGACAGCGCGCCCGGATCGGCTTCGTCTTCCAGAACTTCAACCTCTTCCCGCACCTCACGGCCCTGGAGAACGTCGCCGAGGCGCCGATCTCGGCGCTCCGGAGGAACAAGACAGAGGTGTACGAACTCAGCCGCGCCCTGCTCGCCCGCGTCGGTCTCGCGGACAAGGCGGACGCCTACCCCCGGCAGCTGTCCGGCGGTCAGCAGCAGCGCGTCGCGATCGCCCGCGCCCTGGCCCTGGAACCCCGGCTGATCCTCTTCGACGAGCCGACCTCGGCACTCGACCCGGAACTGGTCGGCGAGGTGCTCGACGTGCTGCGTGACCTGGCCGCGGCTGGCACCACGATGATCGTGGTGACGCACGAGATCGGCTTCGCCCGGGAGGCCGCCGACACGGTGATCTTCATGGACGAGGGCCGGATCGTCGAGCAGGGTACGCCCGCGCAGGTGCTCGACCACCCCCGGCACGAACGGACCCGGACATTCCTCTCCAAGGTCCTCAATTAAGCAGAAACAGGGAGCCCCTTCCGTGCGTACCACAAATCTGGTTTTCGCCCTTGTCGCCGCCACGGCGCTGAGCCTGACCGCCTGCGCCGCCCCGGAGGAGAAGCCGGCCACGGCCGCGGCCGGGCCGTCCGCCGCGGCGGGCCCCGCGCTCAACCTCGGCCCTGATCAGAATCGGATCATCCCGGCCAAGGACGACGCCCTCGCGGCGCTCGTCCCCGCGGACATCCGCGCGACCGGCAAGCTGACCATCGGCGTCGGCGCGGCCGGATCCGGCTTCCCACCCCTGTCCTTCACCGCTACCGACAACAAGACGCTGATCGGCAACGAGCCGGACATCGGCTACGCCGTGGCCGGCCTGCTCGGGCTCACCCCGGCGGTCGACAACACCTCCTGGGAGAACCTGTTCATCGGCCTGGACAGCGGCAAGTACAACGTCGGCATCTCCAACATCACCGTCACCGAGGAGCGCAAGGAGAAGTACGACTTCGCCACCTACCGCCAGGACAACCTGGCCTTCGTGACGAAGAAGGGCAGCGGCTGGAAGGTGACCGGGCCGGCCGACGTCGCGGGCAAGAAGGTCGCGGTCAGCTCCGGGACGAACCAGGAGAAGATCCTGGTCGAGTGGAGCAAGCAGGCCGAGAAGCAGGGCCTCGAGCCGGTCGACATCAAGTACTACCAGACCAACCAGGCCACCTACCTGGCGCTCGGCGCCGGCCAGATCGACGCCTACCTCGGCCCCAACCCGAGCGTCGCCTACCAGGTCGCCATCGATGGAAAGCTCGAGATAGTGGGCACCTACTCGGGCGCCGGCGCCGGACTGCAGGGCAAGATCGCGCTGACCACGAAGAAGGACAACGGCCTGGTCAAGGCGCTCGGCGCGGCGGTCGACAAGCTGATCGCGACGGGCGACTACCAGAAGATCCTGCAGCGCTGGAACCTCACCAACGAGGCGGTCGCCTCCTCCGAGATCAACCCTCGGGGCCTGCCGAAGGAAGGAAAGTGACCACCTCGATCGAGGCCGGCCGGGTGTTGGACAACCCGGCGTGGCTGGCACTGCACGCCGAGCACGCCCGGTTCGCCCAGGTCAACGGGCTGGCGGCGCGCTATCACAGCGACGTGGCGCCGTTCCACGCGCTCGGCGACCCGGACGATCCGCGGGCCTGGGACGACCTTTGCGCGTTCGTCCCGCCCGGCGAGCAGGTTCTGCTCGCCGGGCTGGGCGAGCGGCCGGGCCCCGGCTGGCGGGTCGAGCGCAGCGTTCCCGGGGTGCAGCTGGTCGACGTGGCCCTGCGCGCCGAGCCGGATCCGGCCCTGGTGGTGCTGACCGCCGACGACGTTGCGGAGATCCTGCAGCTGATCGCCCGCACCCAGCCCGGGCCGTACCTGCGGCGGACCATCGAACTGGGCACCTACCTGGGCATCCGGGACGAAGGGAAGCTGGTCGCGATGGCCGGGGAGCGCCTGCGCCCGCCCGGCTGGACCGAGATCAGCGCGGTCTGCACCGACCCCGCCCATCGCGGCCGGGGCCTGGCCACCCGGCTGATCCGCGCGGTGGCGGCCGGGATCCGGGCCCGCGGTGAGACGCCGTTCCTGCACACCGGCGCCGCCAACGTCACTGCGATCCGGCTCTACGAGAAGATCGGTTTCGCGCTGCGCCGGACCGTCGACTTCACGGCCTACTCGCGTCGTCCGTAGAGATCAGCACGTGGCGGCACGCCTGCACCGCCGGCGTCAGCGGCCGGTCGCGGTGGTGGATCACCCCGGTCGGCGGATGCGCCGGCGGTGCGTGCAGGTTCCGTACCATGATCGCCGGCTCGTGATCTTTCTCGGCCACCGACCGGCCCAGCAGGGCGACGCCGAGACCCGCGGCCACCAACTCGCGGATGCTCTGCGGGCTGTGTGTCTCGAACTGCACCCGCGGCGTGAACCCGGCGGTGCGCGCCGCGTCGTCCAGGATCCACCGCAGGCCACTTCCCTCGGGCAGGCAGACGAACGGCTCGTCGCGGACCTCGCCCAGGGTCAGCCGGCCCTGCCCGCCCAGCGGGTGGCCCACCGGCAACGCCAGGACCAGCTGCTCGTCGGCGAGCGGCAGCGCCTCGAACCGGGCCGGCAGGTCCGCGTGCACCGGCCCGACCACCAGATCCAGTTCGCCGTTGTCGAGCGCGCCGAGCAGCCGGGTGATCGACCCGGACCGCAGCCGCAGCGCGATGCCGGGGAACCGGTCGCGGAACCGGGCCAGCGCCGCCGGCAGGTCGTAGGACCCGAGCACCGCCGTCGCGCCGACCGTCACCCGGCCGGTGACCACCGCGGTGATCTCGCCCATCTCCAGGCGGGCGCCGTCCAGCTCGGCGAGCACCCGCCGGGCCCGGGCCACGAACATCTCCCCCGCCGGGGTCAGCGCCACCCGCCGTGTGGTGCGGGCGAACAGCGCCACCCCGAGCTCCGCCTCCAGCGCCCGGATCTGCGCGGAGACCGCCGACTGGGCGACGTGCAGCCGCTCGGCGGCGCGGGTGAACCCGCCGTACCGGGCCACCGCCTCCACGTAGCTGAGCTGCCGGAGTTCCACCGGTCCATCGTGCCGCACGATCAATGCGCCGGAACCAGGTCCGGGACATATCAATCGGCGGGGCGGCTTTCCGGGCCCGCCGGCCATGCTCCCGGCCGGCGGCGAACAGTCCGATCCTCACCATACGGGCGAACCCCGAGCCGCTACGGCAGAGGTTCGTCAAGCGACCGAGACTCCCCCGGGAAGCCAGCCGGGCGAGCGGTCAGGCGGCCCACTCCTTGGCGAGGAGTTCGTAGGAGTGGACGCGGTCCGCGTGCCGGTGGGTGATCGTGGTGACCAGCAGCTCGTCGGCGCCGGTCACCCGCCGCAACGTCTCCAGCTTCGCCGCGACCGTCGACGGCGAGCCGACGAACTGCGTGTCCACCCGGTCGGCCACCAGCGCCCGGTCCTGCGGGGTCCAGGCGAACGCGGCCGCCTCCTGCTCGCTGGGGAACGGCACCGCCCCGAGCCCGGACCGGATGCTGCGCACCCAGTGGGCGTACGGCGCGGCCAGCCGCCGGGCCGTCTCGTCGTCCTCCGCGACCACCACGTCGGCCGACACCATCAGGTACGGCCGGGCCAGAGTCGCCGAGGGCACGAACGACTCCCGGTACGCCGACACCGCCTCCAGCACCTTCGCCGGCGCGACGTGGTAGTTCGCGGCGAACGGCAGCCCCCGTGCGCCGGCCGTGCGCGCGCTCTCCCCACCGCTACTGCCCAGCAGCCAGACCGACAGGTCCGCGCCAGCCCCGGGCACCGCTGTCACCTCGTTGCCCTTGCCGTCCGGGTACGGCCCGGCGAGCAGCCCGAAGATCTGGTCGAGGATCTCGTCGAGCCCCATCGGCTCGGCGCCGGGCTGCGCGAGCAGGCTGCTGGCCAGCGCGGTCCGGTCGGAGGCGAAGATCGGCGCCCAGGAGAACGGTTTCGGGATCAGCAGCCCGTCGACGACGCGATCCCCGGCGGGTTCGGCCGCCGCGGCGGCCGCGCGCAGCGCCTCCTTCTTGGCCTGCCCGGACCGGCCCAGCCCGAGGTCGAACCGGCCCGGATAGAGCGCGTCGAGCAGGCCGAATTGCTCGACGATCGACAGCGCCGTCTGGTGCCCGGTCTGCACCGCGCCGGATCCGAGCCGGATCCGTGAGGTCACCGCGGCGATCTGCCCGAGCAGCAGCGCCGGCTGGGCCGAGGCGACGCCGGGGGTGAAGTGGTGCTCGGCCACCCAGTACCGGTGGTAGCCGAACCGCTCGGCGCTGCGCGCCAGATCGAGCGTGCGGCGCAGCGCGTCGCCGACGTCGCCGCCGGACACGAGTGGGGCGAGGTCGAGGACCGACAGGGGTACGGACATGGCTTACCGACCTTTCAACTGGCGTAGCACGGGGGCGACCTCACCGGCGAAGAGCTCCAGGCTGGCCCGCTGCTGCTTCTCGGTCAGGCCTTCGGTGTCAGCGGACAGGTGGGTGAGCTCGTGACCGAACCGCTCGTGGTAGCGGTGCACCTTGTCGATGATCTGCTGCGGGCTGCCGATCAGCGCGGAGCTGCGCTCGACGGCGTCCTCGATGGTCGGGAACACCGGCTCGACCCCGACCTTACGGAACTGGTCGATCCGGGCCTGCCAGATCGGCCGGTACACGTCGAGCGCCTCCTGCGACGTGCGTGCGACGTAGAACCCGGCGCTGCCGGCGCCGATCCGGATCGCTGCCGGGTCGTGGCCGTGGAAGGCCCAGCGTTCCCGGTAGAAATCGATCAGTTCGGCGTACGGCTCGATCGGGTTGGTGACGTTCGCCGAGAACAGCGGGTCGCCGTACCGCGCGGCCAGCTCCACCGAGGCCCGGCTGGTCGCGCTGCCGTGCCAGACGGTGATCGGCTGCTGCAGCGGCCGGGGCCAGGTCTCCGCGTCGGTCAGCGACGGCCGGAACCTGCCTTCCCAGGTCACCGTGGGTTCGCGCCACAGCCGGCGGAACAGTTCGTAGCTCTCCCGTTGCCGTTCCCACTGGTCCTCGACGGTGACGTGGAACAGTTTCGCCTGCGCGGTCCCGTTGCCCTTGCCGACGATCAGTTCGAGGCGCCCGCCGCAGAGGTTGTCCAGCGTGCTGTAGTCCTCGAAGGCGCGGACCGGGTCGAGCAGGCTGAGCGTGGTGACGCCGGTCCAGAGCCGGATCCGGGACGTCCTGGCGGCGATGTGGCTGAGCACGACGGGCGGCGACGAGGACAGGAACGGCCGCTCGTGCCGCTCTCCCACGGCGAACCCGTCGAAGCCGAGCTCCTCGCCGAGGACCGCGCTGTCGACGACCTCGCGCAGCCGCTGCGCCGGGCTCTTGTCCCGGTCGAAGTGGGTGATCAGGGTGAGCAGCAGGAATTTCATGCCAGCCCCAGGTGGCCGCGCAGGGTCGTGGACGAGTACTCGGTACGGAACACGCCGCGCTCCTGCAGCAACGGGACCACCTGGTCCACGAAGTCGTCCAGGCCGGCCGGCGTCAGGTGCGGGACCAGGATGAACCCGTCGCAGGCGTCGGTCTGCACGTACTCGTCGAGCTGCTCGGCGACACGCGCGGCCGTGCCGATGAAGTTCTGCCGCCCGGTCACCTCGATCACCAGGTCCCGGATCGACAGCTTCTTGGCCTCGGCGAGGGCCCGCCACTCGTTGGCGGTCCTGATCCGGTCCGGGAACATGCCGGCCCGGCCCTTGATGATCGTGTCGTCCTCGTCGAGCACCGGGTCCGCCGTGGGCAGCGGCCCGTCCGGGTCGTAGGCCGACAGGTCCTGGTTCCACAGCTGCTCCAGCAGCAGGATCGCGGTCTGCGGGCTGACCTGCTGCCGCCGGATGTGGTGTGCCTTCTCCTGCGCGTCGGCGTCGGTGTCCCCCAGCACGTAGGACACCCCAGGGATGATCTTCAAGGAATCGGGACGGCGGCCGTACGCCGGCAGCCGGTCCTTGACGTCGCGGTAGAACTGCCGCGCGTCCTCCAGCCGGTGGTGCCGCGAGAAGATCGCGTCGGCGTGCCGGGCGGCGAGTTCGCGCCCTTGCGCCGAGTCGCCGGCCTGCAGGATCACCGGGTGTCCCTGCGGGCTGCGCGGCGCCCCGAACCGCCCGTGGATGTCGAACTGCGAGCTTCTGATCGCGAAGTCGCCGCCGTCGGTGTCCCACAGGGTGCGCGCCGCCTCGATGAACTCGCCGGCCCGCCGGTACCGGTCGGCGTGGTCGAGGAATCCGCCGCGCCGGAAGTTCTCGCCGAAGAACGCCCCGTGTGAGGTGACCACGTTCCACGCGGCCCGCCCGCCGGACAGGTGGTCGAGCGTCGCGAGTTGCCGGGCCAGCTCGTACGGCTCGTGGAACGTCGCGTTCAGCGTCCCGGCCAGACCCAGGTGCTCGGTGACCGCGGCCAGCGCGGCCAGCACGGTGAGCGTGTCCGGGCGGCCGACCACGTCGAGGTCGTGGATGAGCCCGCGCTGCTCGCGCAGCCGCAGGCCCTCGGCGAGGAAGAAGAAGTCGAACCTGCCGCGCTCGGCGGTGCGGGCCAGGTGCTCGAACGACGAGAAGTCGATCTGGCTGCCGGAATCCGGGTCGCTCCAGACGGTGGTGTTGTTCACGCCGGGGAAGTGCGCGGCGAGAATGATCTGCTTAGGCACGGGCGGCCTCCTGGTAACGGTTGACCGCCGCCGGCAGGCCGAGGCGCTCACGCAGGGTGGTGGCGGTGGAGGGCTCGAACAGGCCGCGCCGCCGCAGTTCGGGCACCAGGTCTGCGGTGATCGTGGCGAGGTCGCCGGGGCCGCCGGGGCGCAACCGGATGCCGGCGATCCCGGCCGGTTGCCACCCGGCGATCAGGTCGGCGAGCTCGGCGGGCGTGCCGGCGAAGACGGCCGCGTCGGAGGTGGTGGCGCCGCGCCGGCGGATCGCGGCCTCCTGGTCGGCGTCGAGGAACGCGACGATGTCGGCGAAGACCAGTTTGCCGGCCGGGATCCGCCGGACGAACCCGGCGGCGCTGCTCACGTCGGCCGGGGTCACGAAGTAGACGTCGACGTCGAGCCGCTCCCAGGCCTGCGGCCCGTGGGTGAGCGCGGCGACGACCGGCTGGCCCTGCGGCGGCCGCGGCACGATCGACGGGCCCTTCACCGAGAAGTACGTACCGTCGAAGTCGATGTAGTGCAGTTTGTCCCGGTCGATGAACCGGCCGGTGGCGACGTCCTTGATGATCGCGTCGTCCTCCCAGCTGTCCCAGAGCCGGCGCACCACCTCCACCGCGTCGGCCGCCTCGGCGAGCAGCTCGTCGGCGCCGAGCGGCTCGCGGCGCCCGAGCAGGGCCGCCTCGGCCGGGTCGGCGGAGACCCGCACCTGCCAGCCGGCCCGCCCGCGGCTGACGTGGTCGAGGGTGGCCAGCGAGGTGGACAGGTGGAACGGCTCGGTGTGGGTGGTGGTGGCGACCGGGATCAGCCCGACGTGCCGGGTCAGCGGCGCGACCCGGGCGGCGACCAGCACGGCGTCCGGGCCTTGCCGCCCGAACCGGTCGTCGAAGGTCACGAAGTCCAGCCGCGCCCGGTCGGCCTGCCGGACCGCGTCGATCCAGTCGGCGGCCGCGAAGGAGGCGTCCTCCAACGCCACCGCGATCCGTAGGGTCATGCGGGAACCTCCAATGTCGGCACAGCGGCCAGCAGTTCGCGGGTGTACTCGTGTGCGGGCCGGTCGAAGACGGCCGATGCGGGGCCCTGCTCGACCACCCGGCCGTCGTGCATGACCAGGACCCGGTCGGCCAGGTCGCGGACCACGCCGAGGTCGTGCGAGATGAACAGCAACGCGGTCCCGTCCTGTTCGCGGATCTCCGCGAGCAGGTCGAGCACCTGCGCCTGGACCGAGACGTCGAGGGCGGAGACCGGCTCGTCGCAGATGATCAGGCTCGGTCGCGGGGCGATGGCGCGGGCGATCGCGACGCGCTGCCGCTGCCCGCCGGAGAGCTGCCGCGGGTACCGGTCGAGGACGTCCTCGCCGAGCCCGACGCGCTCCAGGAACGGCGCCGGGGACGCGCCGCGGGGCAGGGCCTCGGCGACGATGCGCCGCACGGTCCAGCGCGGGTCGAACGCCGACAGCGGGTCCTGCGCGATGAACTGCAGCCGCCGGCGCAGCGGCCGCCGGGCCCGCTCGGGCACCCCGCTGAACCGCTGCCCCTCGAACCGGACCTGCCCGGACGTCGGCTCGGCCAGCCCGAACAGCAGCTGCGCCACGGTGGTCTTGCCGGACCCGGACTCGCCGACCAGCCCGACGATCTCGCCGCGCCGGACCGTCACGTCGACGTCGCGCACCACGGCCCGGTCGCCGTAGACCTTGCGCAGCGCGGTCGCCTCCACGACCACCGGGCCGGGTGCGGGGCCGGTCGCGCGCCGGCGTCCGGCCGCGGCTTCGACCAAAGTCCGGGTGTACGTGTGGACAGCGCCCGTGAGCAGTGCCTTCGTCGGCGCCGACTCGACGATCCGGCCGTCCTTCATGACCAGCACCCGATCGGCGAGCTGCGCCACCACGGCCAGGTCGTGGCTGATCAGCAGCAGCGTCTGGCCGGCCGCGCGACGCTCGGCGAGCAGCCTGAGGATCTGCGCCTGGACGGTGGCGTCCAGCGCCGTGGTGGGCTCGTCGGCGATCAACAGCTTCGGGGCGGCGGCCAGAGCCGAGGCGATCAGCGCGCGCTGGCGCAGGCCACCGGAGAGTTGATGCGGGTACTGCCCGGCCCGCCGCTGGGGTTCGGGGACGTGCACCTCCTCCAGGAGACGGTGTGCCTGTCTCGTACGAGCGGACCGGGAACGCTCGCCATGGACCCGCAGGACCTCGGAGATCTCCGCCCCCACCGTGCGCAGCGGATCGAGCGAGACCAGGGCGTCCTGCAGCACCAGCCCGGCGAAGCCGCCACGCAGCCGGCGCCAGTCGCGCGGCGCGAAGCGCCGCGCGTCCTGCCCGTCGACCTCCAAACGGACCGCGTCGACCCGGGCCCCCGGACCGGCCAGTCCGACCAGGCTGCGGGCGGTGACGCTCTTACCCGAGCCGGACTCGCCGACGATCGCGACGCACTCGCCGGGTTCGATCTCGAAGCTGACGCCGCGCACGGCGTCCACGGTCCGCCGGGGCAGCTGGAAGGTGACCCGCAGGTCTTCGACCCGGATCATGCGAGCTCCCGCCCCTCGAAGCGGCGCTGGTAGAAGCGCCCGGCCACGGTGAGCGCGACGATCGTGGCGGTGACCACGGCGCCCGGCAGCACCGAGGCCCACCAGGCGACGTGCAGGTATCCACGGCCTTCGGAGATCATCGCGCCCCATTCGGGTGAGGGTGGTTGCGGGCCCATGCCGAGGAAGCTGAGACCGGCGGCGAGCAGGATCGCCTCGCCCAGGCCGAGCACCGCGAGCACCGGGACCGGGCCCAGCACGTTGGGCAGCACGTGCCGCACCACCAGGCGGGACCGGGCGGCGCCGAACGCGACGGCGTGCGTGACGTACGCGGCCCGGCGCACCACGAACGTCTGCGCCCGCACCACCCGGGCGAAGTGCGGCACCAGCGCCATCCCGATCGCCACGATCAGGCTGGTGGTGCCCGTCCCGGCGATCGCGATGAACAGCAGGGCGAGCAGCACCAGCGGGAACGCCGACAGCGCGTCGAACGAGCGGCTCAGCGCCTCGTCGGCGATCTTGTGGCTGAGGCCGGCGAGCAGGCCGAGCAGGATGCCGGCGCCGACCGCGATCAGGGTGGCGGCGACACCGATGGACAACGAGTGCCGGGCGCCGTGCACCACCCGGGCGAACACGTCGCGGCCGAGCTGGTCGGTGCCGAACCAGTGCTGCCCGGACGGGGCCTCCAGCACGTGCAGCGGGTCGGCGGCCAGCGGGTCGCCGGCGAACAGCGCCGGCCAGAGGGCCGCGAGCAGCGCCAGGACCAGGAACACCGCGGCCGCGGCCAGGCCCGGCCGGGGCGCCCGCAGGCTGCGCGCCCGGGCGGCGCCGGGCCGGTCGAGAGCGATGGTCATGGTCAGCTCCTCCGCAACCGGGGGTCGATGAGCAGGTAGGCCAGGTCGGTCACGGTGTTGATCACGACGAACACGGCGGCCGCGAGGATCACCACGGCGAGCACCACCGGCAGGTCGCTGGAGTTGACCGCCTGCACGGTGACCTGGCCCAGCCCGGGCCGGCCGAACACCTGCTCGACGATCACGGTGCCACCGATCAGCACCCCGAACGACCAGCCGAGCATGGTCACCGCCGGCAGCAGCGCGTGCTTGAGCGCGTGCCGGATGAGCACCCCGCTCTCCCGCAGGCCACGGGCCCGCGCGGTGACCGCGAACGGCTCGTCCAGGGCGCGGTCCAGCCCGTCGCGCAGCACCTGGGCCAGGGTGCCGGCGATCGGCAGGCCCAGCGTGATCGCCGGCAGCACCAGGGCGGCGAAGCCGCGGTCCCCGGAGACCGGGAACCAGCCGAGCCGGAACGAGAAGATGCTGAGCAGGATGATCCCGATCAAAAACGGCGGGGTGGAGACCAGGATCAACCCCGCCGTCGAGGTGAGGCGGCGGGCGGTGACCGCGAAGAGCAGCGCCAGGACGACCCCGAACACGGCAGCCGCCACGGCCAGCTTCAGCGTCGGCGCGAGCTGGCTGCCGATCACGGCGGAGACCGGGCGCTGCAGCAGGTACGAGCGGCCCAGGTCACCGTGCGCCGCGCGCAGCAGGAAGTCCAGGTACTGCACCACGGCCGAGCGGTCGAGGTGCCACTCCTGGATGATCTGTGCCCGGATGCCCGGGGTGTCGGCGCCGTCGCCGACGATCGCGTCCACCGTGTCGCCGGGCGCGGCGAGCAGCGCCAGGTAGGCGGCGGTCGCGGCGGCCCAGAGGACCAGCAGCCCCGCGCCCGCCCGGCGCAGGATCGCGGTGATCACTTGCCCAGCCAGAGGCGGTAGGCGCTGCCCGGGACGCCGGCGGTGGGCTCGAACCCGACACCGCCCACGCTCCTGGACGCCGCGATCTGGTCCTGCGGCGCGTAGAGCGGGAGCACCAGGGCCTGGTCGGTGATCACCAGTTGCTGCACCTTGCGGTAGAGCTCGGTGCGCCCGGCCTGGTCGGTGGTGGCGACCGCGTCGTCGAGCAGCTTGTCCAGCTGCGGGTTCTTGAAGCCGGTGCGGTTGATCGAGCCGGTCGAGTAGAGCATCAGGTTCAGCGCGGCGCCGGCGTCGGTGTCGGCGCGGGAGTTGTCGAACAGCTCGTAGGCGCCGTCGGCCAGCGCCTTGGTGGCGGTGCCCTGGTCGACCAGCTGGACCTGCAGGTCGATGCCGGCGCTCTGCTTGACCGCGGCCTGCACGGCCTGGGCCAGCACGTCGCGGCGGTCGCGGACGAACGGGGCGGACTGCACCAGTCGTACCGTCAATCGCTTCCCGTCCCTGGTCCGGAAGCCCTCGGCGTCCCGAGCCGTCCAGCCGGCCTGGTCCAGCAGCTGGTTGGCCTTCTGCGCGTTCGCGCCGTAGGTGTTCTCCAGGCTCTTGTCGTAGAACGGACTGGTCGGTCCGATCACGCTCCAGGCGCGCGTCGCGGTCTTGCGGTAGACCCCGGCGAGCACCGCCGGCACGTCCAGCGCCTCGCGGAACGCCTGCCGGACCAGCACGTCGTCGAAGGGCGCGTGCGCGGTGTTGAAGTAGTACGAGTACGTCGACCCGGAGTTGAGCCCGCGCTGCAGCGACAGGCCGGGGGTCGCGCTGATCAGCGACTCGTCGGTGGCCGGCACGCCCTCGATCAGCTGGACCTGGCCGGAGGTCAGCGCGCCGACGCGCACCGACGACTCCTTGAGGAACCGGTAGGTGATCTCGTCGAGGTAGGCCGGGCCGCTGTGGCCGGCGTTCGGCGGCGCCCAGTTGTAGGCCGGGTTCCTGGTGAAGTGCACCTCCTGGCCGGGGGTGTAGCGGTCCAGCACGAACGGGCCGGTCCCGGCCAGTTGGGGGCCGCCGGCCTTGAGGTTCTCGGCCTCCTGCAGCGACTTCGGGGAGATCTGCGCGCCCTGCGGGGAGGAGAGGAAGTCGAGGATCAGCACGTCCGGTTTCCTCAGCCGGAAGACCACCGTGGCGGCGTCCCGCACCTCGACCTTGTCGAGGTTCTTCAGCTGTACGGCGGCGACGGCCGGCGCGTAGTTGGGCGCGAGCAACTGGTCGACGTTGGCCTTCACCGCGGCCGCGTCGAACCGGGTGCCGTCCGAGAACGTGACGTCGGTGCGCAGCTTGAAGGTGTAGGCCCGGCCGTCCGGCGACACCTCGTAGCCGGTGGCCAGCCAGGGCAGGTAGCCACCCTTGTCGTCGTGGGTGAGCAGGGCCTCGAAGGTGTTCCAGACCAGCAGCCGGGTCTTGGCCTGGGCGTACTGGTGCGGGTTGAAGGTGATCGGCTCGGTCTCCACGGCCCAGGTCAGGGAGCCGCCGCTGACCGGCTCACCGGCCTGCGCGGCGTTGCCGCCCGGCGAGCCGGACGAGCAGCCGGCGACGACCAGGGTGGTGGTGACGAAAAGACTGGCAAGGGTGGCGCGAAAGCGACGCATGGACGTCCTCCTCTCCATATTTCCTATCGGTTGCATAGGAGAAAGGCAAGAGGGCTATGACGTCGGTGACACCGAGTTGGTCACCCGCCTTGAACCTTCCGCGGGCACCGTCCGTTCCCCAAGGCGTGCAACCGACTGAGCTTGCCGACCAGCAGGAGACGCCCGCTCCCCGCAGCCGCGTCCGAACCTTTCTGCAGCGCCGCGGGGTCAACCGGACCCTCACCGCGCTGGCCTGCCTGATCATCTTCGGCGAACTGCTGTTCCCGAACATCCTGCGCCGCATCGCGGTGGGCAGCTTCACCCGGATCCCGATCGAGGCGGCCGTCGCCATCGCCGTCCTGATCGTGCTGCCGCTACGCGCCCGGCGCATCGCCGCCGCCCTGTTCGGTTTCCTGCTCGGCTGGCTGGTTATCGAGAAGTGCCTGGACATGGGCTTCTTCCACGTGCTCGCCCGGCCGTTCGACCCGGTCCTGGACTGGGTGCTCCTCGACGACGCGTACAGCTTCGTCATCGACTCCTACGGCACCGCCGGCGCCGTCGGCGCGCTCGCCGCGATCGTCCTGCTGATCACCGGCGTCCTCGGCGTCACCGTCTGGGCCATGCTGCGCGTCACCCGCCTGCTCGGCCAGGACCGGCGCAGATCCGCCGGCACCGCCGGCGGCATCGCGATCGCCTGGGGCCTGACGTTCGCCTTCGGCGTCACCACCCTGCTGCCCGGCGTGCCGGTCGCCGCCCGCACCACGTTCAGCTACGCCTGGGACCGGGTCGGCCAGGCTCGCACCGGCATCAGGAACGAGGCCGCGTTCGGCCGCGAGGTCCAGGTCGACGCGTTCCGCGACGTCCCCCCGGACCAGCTGCTCACCGGCCTGACCGGCAAGGACGTCATGCTCACCTTCGTCGAGAGCTACGGCCGCAACGCCGTCGAGGCCCCGAACCTGGCCCCCGGCGTCGACCCCGTCCTGACCGCCGGCAGCGCCAAGCTCAAGGCTGCCGGCTTCACCGCCCGCAGCGGCTGGCTCACCTCACCCACCTTCGGCGGCGGCAGCTGGCTCGCGCACTCCACCACCATGTCCGGCCTGTGGATCAACAACCAGGGGCGGTACCGCAACCTCACCGCCAGCAACCGGCTCACCCTGCCCAGCCTGTTCCGCTCGGCCGGCTGGGACACCGTCAGCGTCATGCCGGGCGCCACCCGCGCCTGGCCGGAAGGCAACTTCTACGGCTTCGACCGGGTCTGGGACAGCCGCAACCTCGGCTACAACGGCCCGAAGTTCAGCTGGGCGCCGATGCCCGACCAGTACACGCTGAAGAAGTTCGGCGAGGTCGAATACACCAAGGCCGGGCGCGGACCGCTCTTCGTGGAGATGCCGCTGGTGTCCAGCCACACGCCGTGGGCGCCCCTGCCCGAGTTCATCGACTGGGATCAGGTCGGTGACGGCTCGGTCTACCACGCGATCGTCGCCAAGCAGCCCGCGAAGGCCGACATCTGGACCGCATCCTCCAAGGTCCGCGGCCAGTACGGCAAGTCGATCCAGTACACGGTCACCACGCTCGTCGACTGGATCGCGAAGTACGGCAACGACAACCTGGTGATGATCTTCCTGGGCGACCACCAGCCGTCCCCCGTCGTCACCGGCGACAACGCCAGCCACGACGTGCCGATCACGATCGTCGCCAAGGACCCGGCGGTCATCGGGCGCATCGCCGGCTGGGGCTGGACCGACGGCATCAAACCGGCGGCCGGCGCCCCGGTCTGGCCGATGAACGCCTTCCGCGACAAGTTCCTGACCGCGATGGGCCCCGGCGGCACCAACCACTGACCGGGTATGGCACAGCCCTCGACCGGTGCCGCACGCGCCGCTCACCCCAGCAGCGGCCGCAAGGCCTCGAGCACCGCCGGGTCCTCGATGGTCGACGGCACCGGAGTCTCCGCGCCGTCGGCCATCCCGCGCATCCTGCCCCGCAGGATCTTCCCGGACCGCGTCTTCGGCAGCGCGGCGACCACGTCCACCCGGCGCAACGCGGCCACCGGGCCGATCTGCTCACGGACCCGCGCGATCAGTTCCGCCTCCAGCCCGGCGCCGTCCGCACCGGCGGTGAGCACCACGAACGCCCGCGGCGCCTGGCCCTTCACCGCGTCGTGCACGCCGATCACCGCGCACTCGGCGACCGCCGGATGCGCGGCCAGCACCTCCTCCATGGCGCCCGTCGACAGCCGGTGCCCGGCCACGTTGATCACGTCGTCGGTGCGGCCCAGCACGTACAGGTAGCCGTCCTCGTCGAAGCGCCCGCCGTCACCGGTCAGGTAGTTGCCCTGATACGCGGAGAGGTACGACCGGACGTACCGCTCGTCGTCCTGCCACAGCGTGGGCAGGCACCCCGGCGGCAGCGGCAGGCCGATCACGATCGCCCCCTCCTCCCCCGGCGGGAGATCATTTCCGGACTCGTCGACCACGCGCACCCGGTACCCGGGCATCGGCACCGAGGGCGAGCCCGGCCTGGTCGGCAGCTCCTGCAGGCCACGCGGGCTCGCCGCGATCGGCCACCCCGTCTCGGTCTGCCACCAGTTGTCGATCACCGGAACGCCGAGCAGCTCACCCGCCCACCGGTAGGTCTGCGGATCCAGCCGCTCGCCGGCCAGGAACAGCAGGCGCAGGGCGCTCAGGTCGTACCCGGGCAGGTGTTTACCCTCCGGGTCCTCCTTGCGGATCGCGCGCACCGCGGTCGGCGCGGTGAACAGGCTCACCACGCGATGGCGCGCGGCCACCCGCCAGAACGCCGCGGCGTCCGGCGTGCCGACCGGCTTGCCCTCGTAGAGCACCGTGGTGGCGCCCGCGAGCAGGGGCGCATAGACGATGTACGAGTGGCCGACCACCCAGCCGACGTCCGACGCGGCCCAGAACACCTCGCCCGGCCGGACATCGAAGATGTTCTCCATCGACCAGCGCAGTGCGACCGCGTGCCCGCCGTTGTCCCGCACCACCCCCTTGGGTCTCCCGGTCGTGCCGGAGGTGTGAAGGATGTACAGCGGGTCCGTGGCCAGGACCGGCACACACTCCGCCGGCTCCGCGCCGGCGACCGCTTCGGCCCAGGTCAGGTCGCGCTCGCCGAGCGGCTCGGCGGGCAGCTCCGGCCGTTGCAGGATCACCCGGCGGTCCGGGACGTGTGCGGCAGCGGCCAGTGCGGCGTCCAGCATCGGCTGGTACGCGACCACCCGCCGGCCCTCGATCCCACACGACGTCGCAACGATCACTTTCGGTTGAGCGTCGTCGATGCGGGCAGCCAGCTCGCGGGCGCCGAAGCCGCCGAAGACCACCGAGTGCACGGCGCCCAGACGGGCGCAGGCCAGCATCGCGATCACTGTCTCCGGCACCATCGCCATGTAGATCACCACGCGGTCCCCGCGGGCCACCCCCAGCCCGCGGAGCGCTCCGGCGAACAGCGCGACCTCGTCGCGAAGATCCCGATAGGTGTACGACCGGATCACACCGGTCACCGGGCTGTCGTGGATCAGCGCCGGCTGGTCGCCGCGGCCCGCCGCCACGTGCCGGTCCACGGCGTTGTGGCAGGTGTTCAGCTCCGCGCCGGGGAACCAGCGGAAGATCGGGGCCTCGCTGTCGTCCAGGATCCGGGTGGGCGGGACGTGCCAGTCGACGCCGGCGGCGGCCTCGCGCCAGAACGTTTCCGGGTCGGTGATGCTGCGCTGGTAGGTCTGCCGGTAGTCAGCCATGAGGTGACGGTGCGCCGGGATGGTCGGTTTGTCCACCCGTCTTCACCCCCCGAAAGCTCCGGCACCTCCCTCTGCCGCACCCGGCGCTCCCACCCGAAGCAAGGATCAGCCCACGAGCCTCTCCAACCACCCCGGGCACATCGTGTACGGCATCCTAGGAGGCTAGGCGAAGCACTGCCGGCGGCCGCGACCCCCGGATGCCGGCTCCCCACCGCAGACACCGCTCACCGCCGGCCGGAACCCCCGGCCTGTCCCCAGAAGGTGTCCCGGACCTCTTGAGCCGCCCCTGGCGACCAGCCGGAAGCTCGCGGCTGGTCGTCAGGGTCGGGCGGTGGGGTGGCCGGGTGCGGGCGGGCACTGTGGACGGGCAGTAGGGTGCGGGAGTGGGGGACGGCTACGAGGCTCGGCTGGCGCCGCGGTGGCGGCGGGCGCTGCTCCTGCTGGGGGCGGTTCTCGTCGCCCCAGCGTTCTGGCTCGGCGTCACCGGCCTGCCGCCCCTCGCCGGGCGGATCGCCGCCGTCGCGCTCGCCGCCGGCCAGGTGGCCGCGCTCTGGTGGCTGGACCGGGCGCCACAGGTGGTCACGGCGGGGGTCCTGGTGGCCGGGGCCGCGCTGCAACTGCTGGTGCCGGGGCTCGGGCCGGGGCTGGCCTTCGTGGTGCTGTGCACCTACGCCTGGGCGAGACCGGCCGCCGAGAGCCTCTGGGCGCTGGGCGCAACGGTCGTCGCCGTGGGTGGACCGGCTGTCGCGCAGGGCCGGTGGCCGCTGGCCGGCGGGTGGCTGGCCGCGTCGCTGCTGGCCTGGAGCTGGGGCGCGCTCGGGCGGGCCCGCGGCGCCCGGCGGGAGGCCGAGCGGCGGCAGGCGGTGCTGGAGGAGCGCGGCCGGATCGCGCGGGAGCTGCACGACGTCCTGGCGCACACGGTGTCCGTGATGGTGGTGCAGGCGGCGGCCGCCGACGACGTCTTCGACCTCGATCCGGCGCGGGCCCGGGCGGCGATCCGGCGGACGGAGACGGCCGGGCGCGAGGCGCTTGCCGAGTTGCGGACCTTCCTGCGTACGGTCGACGAGGGCCGGCACGACGCGCCGCCGCAGCCGACGCTGGCCGATCTCGGGCGGCTGGCCGGCACCATGGCCGGGGCCGGGCTGCGGGTGACGCTGCGCCGGGAGGGTGACGGCGAGCCGCCCGCCGGGGTGCAGCTCTGCGCCTACCGGATCGTGCAGGAGGCCCTGACCAACACGCTGCGGCATTCCGGCGCGGGCAGGGCCGAGGTGCTGATCCGGATCGGTCCGGCGGCGGTGGAGGTCGAGGTGCGCGACGACGGCGCGGGTCAGCAGCCGGGACACGGTCCGGGCAACGGCATCCGCGGCATGCGGGAGCGCGCGGCCCTGCTCGGCGGCACTCTCACCGCCGGCCCGGGTCCCGGCGGGGGCTTCGCCGTGCGGGCCCACCTGCCGTGGGCGGCGGCGTGACCGTCCGGGTGTTGATCGTGGATGACCAGGCGCTGGTGCGGGCCGGGTTCCGGATGATCATCGAGGCCCGGGACGATCTCGAGGTGGTCGGCGAGGCCGGGGACGGGGAGCAGGCGGTACGGATCGCGGCACAGACCCGTCCCGACGTGGTGCTGATGGATGTCCGGATGCCCGGCATGGACGGCCTGACCGCGACCGCCCAGCTCACCACGGTCCCGGACGCGCCTCGCGTGATCATGCTGACCACCTATGACCTGGACGAGTCCCTCTACGCCGCGCTGCGCGCCGGGGCGAGCGGCTTCCTGCTCAAGGACGTGCGCCCGGCCGACCTGGCCGAGGCGATCCGGGTGGTGGCGCGCGGCGAGGCCCTGCTCGCCCCGAGCGCGACCCGCCGGCTGCTGGACCGCTTCGTCGCCGCCGACCTGACCCCGCCGGACGCGGACGCCCGCCTGGACCGGTTGACCGCCCGGGAGCGTGAGGTCCTGGAGTTGCTGGCCCGCGGGGCCTCGAACGCCGAGATCGCCGGCCGGATGACGGTCACCGAGGCCACGGTGAAGACCCACGTCTCCGCGATCCTGCGGAAACTCGACGTCCGCGACCGGGTGCAGGCCGTCGTCCTGGCGTACGACCTCGGCGTCGTCTGGCCGCGCTCGTCCTGAAGTCGTAGATCGAAGACCATCCCCGCGCCGGAGGACCCGCGCGACCGGAATTCCTAACGTCGGGACATGACCAGGAAAGCCGTCGTCACGCTGCTGATCACCACCCTCGCCGTCAGCGTGCTGCTGGCGCTGAGCACCCTCGTACTGCACGATCCGATCCTCGCCTACCAGCGGCAGCACCATCCCGGCGCCGATCCGGCCGCGCTCTCCCGGACGCTGTGGACGCGGCCGCTGCCGATCCTCGGCGTCGCCCTGCTCCACGTCCGCTTCGCCCGGCAACTGCTGGCCGGCGACCCGCGCGCCCTGCGCCGCGTCCGGGTCGTCTCCGCCCTCGGCCTGGCCGGCGTCGCCTGGCTGCTGATCAGCGCGGAATATCCGGTGTGGCTGCGCGCCGCCGAGGTCGTCCAGCTCCTCCTGCTGGCCGCGCTGGTGATCACCGTGAACCGGCGGACCGTGCGGTCCGCCTTCGACGCGCACGTCCCCGCCGATCCCCGGCCGCGCGACCGTCGGGCGGCGTGGGCGCTGATCCTGCTGGCCCCGGTCGTCGCGGAGCTCACCCTGGGCAACCTGTCGCTGACGGAGCTGTGGGTGTTCCCGATCCTGGTGCCGATCTACGGGGCCGGCGCGCTGCTGATCCGCGAGGTGGTCCGGCGCTTCGGCGGCGGTTTCCCGAGCCTGTTGCTGATGGGCCTGGCCTACGGCCTGATCGAGGAGGGCCTGGTGCTGCAGAGCCTGACCAGCCCGCATCTCTACGGCGCCGCGGACTGGGCGCCGCGGCTGCTCGGCGTGAACAGCGCCTACACCGAGCTGAACCTGGTGTACCACCCGGTCTTCAGCATCACGATCCCGATCGTGCTGGTCGAGTCGCTCTTCGCGGGGCACGGGCAGCGGCCCTACCTGCGCCGGGGCGGCCTGATCGGCGCCGGCGCGGCCGCCCTGCTGGGCGCGCTGCTGCTGCGGGTGACGGTGGTGCCGAGCGAGGATCCGGGGTACCGCGTGCCGGTGGTCCCGGCCGTCGTGGTCGTCGCGGTGGCGCTGGCGGCCGGGATTACCGCTGTCCGGGTACGACTGCGGCCCGGCGGCCGCCCCGACGCCCGGTCCACCACACCCACCGTTGTCGCCGCCTGGACGGCTGCCGCCGCGTTCGCCTTCCTCGCGCTGTTGTTCCCGTTCGCCGGTGCGGAACAGTCGTTCTTCACGCACGGCGGGTGGGCGTTCGCCCCGATGGCCGCCGCGGCCGGGATCGCCGTCCTCACGGCGATCGCGCTGCGCCGCTGGACCCGAGCCCGCGACTGGTCCCCGGCCCACCTGCTGGCCGCGGCCATCGGCGCGATGGTCGGTCACACACTGTTCGGACTGGTGGCGAACGCGGGGACCGGGCCGGACCGACTGTTCCTCGGCGCGCTGGCGGCGATCACCGCGGTGGTGGGCGCCCGGGCGATCCGCCGGATGAGCGGACGGGCCGGGGCCGCGGCGGACACGGGAGCGCCGGGCGGCGGCAGGCAGGCGGAGTAGCTCAAGCGGCTCGCGGGAAGACCTTCTCCACCATGGTCAGCAACGTCGCCGCCAGCAACGTGTGCACCTGTTCCCGGGTGAGCGCGCCCCGCTGCAACCACTCCCGCGCCGTGTACGTCGCCATCCCCACGTAGGCCCGCGCCATCCCGCGCAGCCCCTCGCCGGCCGGCCGGTCCCCCAAACCGACCGCGGCCAGGATGCTGTCCGCCGCCACGTCCACCGCCTCCGCGATGACCTGGTCGACGTCGGCGTCACCGGCCATCCCGCCGGCGCTGATCGCGGCCAGCCACGAGGTGCTGTGCCGGGAGACGACGTCCAGGAACCACGTCACGATCGCGTCGACCCGCTCCGGCACACCGCCGCCGGGCAGGCGTTCCAGGGCCACCCCGGGGACGGTCAGCATCACCCGCACGACCTCCAGGTAGAGCTCCTTCTTCGTTCCGAAGTAGTGGTTGACCAGCCCCCGGGCCACACCGGCGCCGCGGGCCACGTCGGTGGTGGACACGTCCGCGTACGGCCGCTCGCCGAACAGGCGCACCGCCACCGACAGGATCTGTTCGCGCCGGGCGTCCGGTTCCAGCCGGCGCCGCCGGATCACCGGCGGGCGCACCGCGCCGGCGGGCGGGCCAGGCGTTGCTCCTGTGGACACGCAGGTGACCATACGGCAGATCGATTCATCGCCGGTCACGATGGGGTGAACGTGAATGGGTGCATCGCGGCCTCAGATCAAAACAAGTCATTCATCCGGCACTTGTTGACAGAGCGCCAACAGTGATCGAAGGTGTATCGATGCGGACGCCTGGACTGGATGGTTACGCCGAGCCGTGGCGCAAGCCGGAACACGACGATCTGGCCGAACTGGCGCGGGACTTCTTCCGCAACGAGGTGGTGCCGCACACCGTCCGCCTGGAGCGACAGGGCCATCCCGATCGCGAGCACTACCGCAGGGCCGGCGAGCTGGGCCTGCTCGGCCTGTCCGTGCCGGAGCAGTACGGCGGCGGGGGCGGCGACTTCACCCACGAGGCGGTGCTGCTGCACGAGCAGCAACAGGCCGGCGAGGGCAGCCTCGGCCTGGCCGTGCACAGCGGCATCGTGACCGGCTATCTGGTCGCGTACGGCACCGAGGAGCAGAAGCGGCGGTGGCTGCCCCGGCTCTGCTCCGGCGAGATGGTCGGCGCCATCGCGATGACCGAGCCGGACGGCGGATCCGACGTCCAGGCGATCCGGACCCGTGCGGTCCGGACCGGTGAGGACTACCTGGTGAGCGGGTCCAAGACCTTCATCACCAACGGGTATCTGGCGGACTTGTTGGTCCTGGCGGTCAAGACCGATCAGTCCGCCGGGGCGCACGGCATCTCGCTGCTCGTCTGCGAACTCGACGAGGACGCGCCCGGCTTCCGGCGGGGACGCAACCTGGAGAAGATCGGGCTGCACGCGAACGACACCGCGGAGCTGTTCTTCGACGAGTTCCGGGTGCCGGCCGCGAACCTCCTGGGCGGGCCGGACGCCGAGAACACCGGCTTCTACCAGCTGATGCGGCAGCTCCCGCAGGAGCGGCTGGTGATCGGGGTGGGCGCGGTGGCGGCGATGCAGCGGGCCGTCGAGCTGGCCACGTCGTACGCCAAGCAGCGGACGGCCTTCGGGAAACCGCTCATCGGCCACCAGAACACCCGCATGGTGCTGGCCGAATGCGCGACCCGGACCCGGGTGTCGCGGGTCTTCCTGGACGACTGCATCGCCCGGCACGCCCGCGGTGAACTGGACGTGGCCGCCGCCGCGGTGGCCAAACTGTTCCTCACCGAGGGACAGTGCGAGGTGGTGGACCGCTGTCTGCAGATCTTCGGCGGATACGGCTACACCACCGAGTACCCGATCGCCCGGATGTACGCCGACGCCCGGGTGCAGAAGATCTACGGCGGCACCAACGAGATCATGAAGGAGCTGATCGCCCGTGCCCTCTGAGGCCTACGTGTACGACGCGGTCCGGACCCCGCGCGGCCGGGGCAAACAGACCGGCGCCCTGCACGGGACCAAGCCGATCACCCTGGTCACGGGACTGATCGACGCCGTACGGGAAAGGAATCCCGGTCTTGATCCGAAAGTGATCGAGGATGTCGTCCTGGGCATCGTCACGCCGATCGGCGAGCAGGGCGGCGACCTGGCCCGGTCCGCGGCGCTGGTCGCCGGGCTGCCGGACACCACCGGTGGCGTGCAGCTCAACCGGTTCTGCGCCTCCGGGCTGGAAGCGGTGAACCAGGCCGCGGCCCGGATCCGCGGCGGCTGGGAGCACCTGATCCTGGCCGGCGGGGTGGAGTCGATGTCGCGCAACCCGATGGGCTCGGACGGCGGCGCCTGGTTCCTGGACCCGGAGACCGCCCTGGCGACCAGCTTCGTGCCGCAGGGGATCAGCGCCGACCTGATCGCCACCATCGAGGGGTTCGGCCGCGACGACGTCGACGGATACGCCCTGCGGTCGCAGGAACGGGCCGCCAAGGCGATCGCCGGGGGCGCGTTCAGCCGCTCGATCGTGCCGGTGCGCGACCCGAACGGCCTGGACGTGCTGACCGCCGACGAGCATCCGCGGCCGGACACCACCCGGGCCGGGCTGGCGAAGCTGAGGCCGTCCTTCGCGGCGATCGGCGAGCAGGCCGGGTTCGACGCGGTCGCGCTGCAGAAGTACCACTGGCTGGAGGCGATCGACCACGTCCACCACGCCGGCAACTCGTCCGGGATCGTGGACGGCGCGTCGCTGGTGCTGATCGGGTCGGAACGGATCGGCCGGGATCATGGCCTGACACCCCGCGCCAGGATCGTCGGCGCGGCGGTGAGCGGCGCCGACCCCACGCTGATGCTCACCGGCCCCACCCCGGCCACCCTGAAGGCGCTCGAGGTGGCCGGCCTGGACAAGACCGACATCGACCTTTTCGAGATCAACGAGGCGTTCGCCGCGGTGGTGCTCAAGTACATCCGCGATCTCGACCTCGACCCGGAGCAGGTGAACGTCAACGGCGGCGCGATCGCCCTCGGCCATCCGCTCGGCGCGACCGGGGCGATGCTGGTCGGGACAGTGCTCGACGAACTGGAGCGGCGTGACCTGCGTCGGGCCGTCGTGACCCTCTGCATCGGCGGCGGCATGGGCGTCGCCACGGTCATCGAGCGCGTTCAGGAGTTCTCCGCATGATCGACTATTCCGTGGACAACGGCGTCGTCACGCTGACGATGAATGACCCCGACCAATCGGCCAACACGATGAACGCCGCGTACGTGGCGGCGATGACCGCCGCGCTGGACCGGCTGGAGGCCGAGCGGGAGCAGGTCACCGGCGTGATCGTGACCAGCGCGAAGAGCACGTTCTTCGCCGGCGGCGACCTGCCGTCGATGAGCCGGGCCCGCCCGGAGGACGCGCCTGCGCTGTTCGAGCTGCTCGGCACGATCAAGCGGGACCTGCGGCGGCTGGAGACCTACGGCCGCCCGGTGGTCGCCGCGATCAACGGCGCGGCCCTCGGCGGCGGGTTCGAGATCGCGCTCGCCTGCCACCACCGGATCGCCCTGGACGCGCCGGGCACCCGGGTCGGGTTCCCCGAGGTCACGCTGGGCCTGCTGCCCGGCGCGGGCGGGGTCGCCCGGACCGTCCGGATGCTCGGCCTGGCCCCGGCGCTCACCGTCTGGCTGCTCACCGGCAAGCGGCTCACGCCGGCCGCGGCCCGGGACGCCGGGATGATCGACGAGGTGGTCGCCACGCCCGACGAGCTGATCGCGCGCGCGAAGGAGTGGATCGCGGCGAACCCGGACGCCGCCCAGCCCTGGGACCGCCCCGGTTACCGGATCCCCGGCGGCACCCCGGCCACCCCGAAGCTGGCCAACCAGCTGCCCGCCTTCCCGGCCACGCTGCGCAAGCAGCTCAAGGGCAACCGGATGCCGGCGCCCGAGGCGATCCTGGCGACCGCTGTCGAGGGCGCCCAGGTGGACCTGGAGACCGCGTTCACGATCGAGACCCGGCGGCTGATCACGCTGCTCACCGGGCGGGTCGCGAAGAACATGATCGGCGCGTTCTTCTTCGACATGCGGGCGGTCAACGGCGGGGCGGCACGGCCGGACACCGAGGTCCCGGCGGCCACCCGGGTCGCGGTGCTGGGGGCCGGGATGATGGGCGCCGGGATCGCGTACGCGTGCGCCCGCGCCGGCCTGGACGTGGTGGTCAAGGACGTCTCCGCGGAGGCGGCGGCCCGCGCGGTGGCCGAGGGCGACCCGGCCGTGCTGGCCCGGATCACCCCGACCGCCGACGTCGAGGACCTGCGCGGCTGCGACGTGGTGATCGAGGCGGTCTTCGAGGACCCGGAGCTCAAACGCCGGGTGTTCGCCGAGGTCGAGCCGGTCCTCGCGCCCGGCGCGCTGCTCGCCTCGAACACCTCCACGCTGCCGATCACCGGCCTGGCCGAGGGCGTCTCCCGGCCGGCCGACTTCATCGGCATGCACTTCTTCTCCCCGGTCGGGAAGATGCCGCTGCTGGAGATCGTGGCCGGCGCGCGGACCGGCGACGCGGCGATCGCCCGCGCCTTCGACCTGGGCCGCCGGATCGGCAAGACGCCGATCGTGGTCGGCGACGGGCGCGGCTTCTTCACCAGCCGGGTGATCGGCCAGTTCGTCAACGAGGCGATCGGCATGGTCGCCGAGGGGGTGCCGGCCGCGTCGGTCGAGCAGGCCGCGCTGCAGGCCGGGTATCCGACCGGTCCGCTGGCGCTGGCCGACGAGGTCACGCTGACGCTGATGCGCAAGATCCACCTGGCGTACCGGGCGGCCGGGGTGGCCGTGGGGCACGACCGGGCGCACGAGCTGGTCCGGGACATGCTGGAGAACCACGGACGGGCCGGGCGATCGTGCGGGAAGGGCTTCTACACGTACCAGGACGGCCGGCGCGGACCGCTCTGGGACGCGCTCGCCGGCTTCGCCACCGACGAGGGCCGCGCCGTGCCCTTCGCCGACCTGCAGGACCGGCTGCTGTTCAGCGAGGCCCTGGACGCGCTGCGCTGCCGGGCCGAGGGGGTGCTGCGCACCGACGCCGACGGCAACATCGGCTCGATCCTCGGCATCGGCTTCCCGGCCTGGACCGGCGGGGTGCTGCGGTACGCCGAGCAGCACCCGGACTTCAAGGGCCGGGCTGCCGAGCTGGCGGCACGATACGGGGACAGGTTCGCGCCGGCATGACCGCGCTGAGCGGCACCCGGGTGGTGGAGCTGGCCGGGCTGGCGCCCGGTCCGTTCGGCTGCATGGTGCTGGCCGACCTCGGCGCCGACGTGGTGCTGGTGGACCGGCCGGGCGGGACGGGACCGCTCGTTCCGCCGGCCGGGCCGCTGCAGCGCGGCCGCCGCGCGGTCACCCTCGACCTCAAGTCGCAGGACGGACTGGCCGGTCTGCTGTCCCTGGTCGAGAAGGCCGACGTGCTGGTGGAGGGCTACCGGCCGGGCGTCGCCGAGCGCCTGGGCTTCGGCCCGCAGACCTGCCTCACGATCAACCCCCGGCTGGTGTACGGGCGGATCACCGGCTGGGGGCAGGACGGCCCGCTCGCCGCGGCGGCCGGACACGACATCGACTATCTGGCGATAGCCGGCGCGCTGGAGCCGCTGGGCCGGTCCGGCGAGCGGCCGCACGCCCCGATCAACCTGCTCGCGGACTTCGCCGGGGGCGGGATGCTGCTCGCCGTCGGGGTGCTCGCCGCCCTGCTGGAGCGGGAGCGCTCGGGCCGCGGGCAGGTGGTCGACGCGGCGATGGTGGACGGGTCGGCGCTGCTCACCACATTCCTGCACGGGATGATCGGTTCCGGGCTGTGGCGCGGCGGGCGCGGGGAGAACCTGCTCGACGGCGGAGCGCCGTTCTATGACACGTACCGGACGGCGGACGGCGGCTACGTGGCGGTCGGCGCGCTGGAGCCGCAGTTCTACGCCGCGTTGCTGGCGGGTCTGGGCCTTACCGGCGACCCGGGGCTGCCGACGCAGTTCGACAGCCGCGGGTGGCCGGAGCTGCGGCGGGTCTTCACCGAGCGGTTCGCCGCCCGGACCCGGGACGAGTGGGCCGGGGTCTTCGCCGGGCTGGACGCCTGCGTGAGCCCGGTGCTGACGCCGGCCGAGGCGCCGGCGCATCCGCACAACCGGGCGCGCGACGCGTTCGTCGAGGTGGACGGGGTGCCGCAGCCGGCTCCGGCGCCACGGTTCAGCCGTACGCCGGCAGCGGTGCCGCAAGCGTGCCGGGCCGCCACCGTACCGGAGATCCTGGAACTCTGGTCCTGATCCGTGATCCCTGGGAAAGGGGCCGCCCAGCCGGACCGTTTGCCGGACCGGCCCGACTGGACGGCGTCTGACCACGGCCTCGGGCCGCGTGTTCACCTTCGGTCAGAACATCAAGGATCAACGGTCGCGGCGGCGGAACGGCACGCCCTCGGCCCGGAACGTCAGATGGTGAATCATGCGGCCTGCCCGGCGTGTTTCTCCCGATACATCACGACTTTCTCCCGATACATCGCGACGTCGGCCTCAGGCGACGCCCGCTCCGGCTCGACGATGTCGGTGCGCACAAGCCTCCATCGGCAGGCCGGGCGAAGACATGAGGAAGGCCGGTCGCGGGCGTGACCGGCCTTCCTGCTCCTCGTCCGGGTTACCGGGTCAGAACCTGAACGCGCCGACGAGCGCCCGGAGTTCCTCCGCGGTCCGGGAGACCTCCTCACTGGCCTCACGGGTTTGGTTGACGCCGCTGACGGTGACGCCGCTGGCGGCCGAGACGTCGTTGATGTTCGCGGCGATCCGGTTCGAGCCGGCCGCCACCTCGGCGATGCTGCGGCTCATCTCGCCGGTGGTGGCGGTCTGCTCCTCGACCGCCGAGGCGATGGTGGTCTGGAAGTCGTTGATCTGGGCGATCACCTCGGAGATCCGGTTGATCACCTCAACCGCGCCGCCGGTGTCCTGCTGGATGGCGTTGACCCGGGCGCCGATGTCCTCGGTGGCGCGGGCGGTCTCCTGGGCCAGGTCCTTGACCTCGCTGGCGACCACGGCGAAGCCCTTGCCGGCGTCGCCGGCCCGGGCGGCCTCGATGGTGGCGTTCAGGGCGAGCAGGTTGGTCTGCTCGGCGATGCTGGTGATCAGCTTGATCACGTTCCCGATCTCGGCGGACGAGTCACCGAGCCGGCGGATGCTCTCGGTGGCGCGGGCCGCCTCGGCGACCGCGACCGAGGCAACCTGGGCGGCCTCGGCGGCGTTGCGGGAGATCTCCCGGATCGACAGGCCCATCTCCTCGGAGCCGGCCGCGACGGTCTGCACGTTGCGGGAGATCTCGTCGGCCTCGGTCGCGGCGGACGAGCTCTGCCGGTCGGTGTTGTCCACCGCTGCGGCGATCTCGCCCGAGACGGCGGCGAGCTCGGTGGATGCGGTGGCCAGGGCGTCGGAGTCCTTGGCGATGGTGTTCATCGACCCGCGCAGCTTGTCCAGCGTGCGGTCCAGGCCCTGGGCCATGGCGCCCAACTCGTCGCGGCTGGTGATGCCGCTGCGCTCGGTGAGGTCGCCCTTGTCCAGCGCGTCGATGACCTTGCCGATCTTACGGATCGGGCCGAGGATCGACCTGACCAGCGGGACCGCCATGCCGATCAGCAAGGCGAACCCGATCAGCGCCACGACGATCGCGGTCCACCGGGTCGACGTGACAGTGCTTCCCATCGCGGCCTGCTCGGCCTCTACCAGCTTGGTCACTTCCTCGGTGAGCGCGTCGAGATCCCCGTCGGTCTTGGCGTTCTTCTCACCGATCTCGCTGGTCCGGCCGCGCACCGAGGAGGGATCCTTGACGCCGGCCGCGACGAAGTCCGTGATGAAGGTGTTGAAGTCGTCGAAATCACCCTGGTATTCGTCGAGCTTCTCGACGATGGCGGACGGCAGGCCGCAGTTGCGGATGGCGGCCGTCGCGTCGGCCGAGGACTGCACGTCGTCGGCGATGTCCTGGGTGACGTCGTCGCCGAGCCCCGCCCGGTAGCCGTCGACCTTCAGCTCGCTCTGCCGGTTGTTCAGGTGGTTCAACGCCGCCAGGCCGCACTGGAGCTGGTTGACCTTCAGGCCCTGCCGCGCCAACCGCTCCTGGCCGACCATCGTGATCGCGCCCATGCCGCCCAGGGCCAGCGAGCCGGTGGCCACGATGATGCCCAGCCGTCTGGCTGTGCCGATGTTCTCCAGACCGAGCATCTTCCCCCCAAGATTGTCCGACTGCACACACTGTCGACAGCGCGGCAGGCCAACTGAGGGAGAACCACGGCCTTCGCGCGGTTTTGCTCGGTTTCCTTCCGGTTGCGGGCGCTATGCTCTGATCGCTACCGGTGGATCTTCGAGCGCCAGTCCGCCGGGACGGCCCCCGCCGGGCCCGGCGTCGGCTGGTCCTCCGGGCGGCTGCGCGCCGGGGCCAGCTCCGGCCCGTCCAGGACCTCGTTCGTGTCGTAGTTCCAGAACCAGTCCTCGCCCGGCTCGAACGACTGGATCACCGGGTGGCCGGTGGCCCGGAAGTGCGCGGTGGCGTGCCGCGCCGGCGAGGTGTCGCAGCAGCCGATGTGCCCGCACTGCGCGCACCGGCGCAGGTGGACCCACCACCCGTGGGACTCGAGGCACTCCACGCAACCGGTGCCGGACGGCGGGACATCTGGCCGGATCGACGCGCTCACGCCGTGGAACCTACCGCACCCCGGCGGCATGGTCCCGGTCGTATTCCGCCCGAGCCGCCCGGACCTGGCCGATCTCGCCCTCCAGCAGATCGATCAGCTCCTTCAGCTTGGCGGCGGCACGTGCGCCGAGCGGGGTCAGGCTGTACTCCACCCGGGGCGGGATGGTGGCCTGCACCTCGCGCCGGACCAGGCCGTCGCGCTCCAGCGCCTGCAGGGTCTGGGCCAGCATCTTCTCGCTGACGCCGTCGACCCGGCGGCGCAGCGCGTTGAAGCGGTAGCTGCCGTCGTGCAGCGCGGCCAGGGCCAGACCGCCCCACTTGCCGGTGACATTTGTCAGAACACCCCGGGAGGCGCAGTCCCGGGCGAAGACGCTGGGGATCAGGTCGTCGGCGGGATCACTCATGACAGTGAGAATACCCAGCTCCGCAGCACTTCCCCGAGTGACGACGCACACTCCTGGTTGGTACTTTCTAATAGTTAGTGCATTCTCGGATGCAGCACTCGACGTCGAACCTCAAGGAGTTCGCCATGACCACCATCGCTGTCACCGGCGCCACCGGACACCTCGGCCGCCTCGTCGTGCAGGCCCTGCTCGACCGGGGTGTCGAGCCCGGCTCGATCGTCGCCGCGGTGCGCAGCCCGGAGAAGGCGGCCGGCCTGCTCGCCCACGGGGTGCAGGCGCGCGAGGCCGACTTCGACCGGCCGGAGACCCTGGCGTCCGCGTTCGCCGGCGTCGACAGGCTGCTGCTGGTCTCCACCAGCTCGCCGGGCAGTCGGCTCACCCAGCACGTCGCGGCGATCGACGCGGCCAAGGCGGCGGGCGTCGGCTTCGTGGCGTACACCAGCATCCTGCGGGCCGACACCACACCTGTCGCGCTGGCCGCCGACCACAAGGCCACCGAGGAGCACCTGGCGGCGTCCGGGCTGGCCCACTCGTTCCTGCGCAACGGCTGGTACATCGAGAATTACACCGCGCAGATCCCCACGGTGAAGGCGACCGGGTCGTTCCTGGGCAGCGCGGGCGAGGGCCGGATCGCCGGCGCGACGCGGCTGGACTACGCCGAGGCGGCGGCCGCGGTGCTGACCGCAGCGGCGCCGAAGACGGTGTACGAGCTGGGCGGCGACCAGCCGTTCACGATGGCCGAGCTGGCCGCCGAGGTGGGCCGGCAACTGGGCGCCGAGATCTCCTACACCGACGTCCCGGCCGAGAAGCTGGTCGAGATCCTGGCCGGCGCGGGCGTCCCGCAGGGCTTCGCCGAGATCCTCGCCGACACCGACGTCCAGATCCGCGAGAACGGCGCCCTCGACAACCCGGGCCCCGACCTGCGCGACCTGATCGGCCGCCCGACCACCCCGCTCGCCACCGCGGTAGCCGAGGCACTGAAAGCCTGATCCACCCGCTCCGACCGCCGTAGTAGTTTGGGAACGGTCGTCCTACCCAGGAGGGAAGATCGATGAGTGACAGGCCCCGCAAGCAGCCTGGACCCGACCACCCCATCACCGTCACGCCGACCGGCGAACGGGTGGTGGTGACGGTCGCCGGCAAGGTGGTGGCGGACACACAGAACGCGCTGAGCCTGCGCGAGGCGACGTATCCGGCGGTGCAGTACGTGCCGCTCGCCGACGTCGACCGGTCGCTGCTGGAGCGCACCGGCACGCAGACCTACTGCCCGTACAAGGGTGAGGCCGGCTACTACACGATCAACGTCGACGGGCAGCGCGCCGTCGACGCGATCTGGGAGTACGCGGACCCCTACGACGCGGTCGCGGAGATCAAGGACCACGTCGCCTTCTACCCGGACCGGGTGGAGAGCATCCGGATCGGCTGATCACCCACGCAACGCGCCGCGGACCGCCGCCAGTTGGTGGCGGTCCGCCTCGTACGGCGTGTACAGCGAGATGCGGTCGATCGTCGTACCGAATCGGGCCGTCAAGCGATCGGCGACGGTAACCGGGTCGCCGGACACCGCGAACGTGTCCAGCACCTCGTCGGTGATCTCCGCGCCCATGGCGGCCCAGTCCTGTCGCCGGGACAGCAGGTTCAGCCGGTCGGCCAGCTCGCCCCAGCCGTGCATGTCGAGAACCGGGCGGTAGGCCGGCGTCGACGCGTAGAACGCGATCTGCCGGCGCACCGCCTGTTCGGCCTCGGCGCGCCGCGCCTCGTCCGTGCCGAGCACCACCATCGCGGACAGGCTGAGGGTGAAGCCGTCCAGCGAGCCGCCGCGCGCGTCGCGCAGCGCCGGGACGATCCTTTCCCCGAGGTACGCGACGCTGGTGAGCGGGTGCACGAGAAGCCCGTCGGCGACCCGGCCGGCGGCAGCCGTCATCCGCTCCCCCACCGCGGCCAGCTCCACCGGCGGGTTGCCGTGCGGGTTCGGGCCCGGGTCGAAGAACTCGCTCATCAGCGTGTGCTTGTAGAACTCGCCGCGGAACAACAGCCGCTCGCCGGTGGCCCAGGCGTGCCAGATCGCCCGCAGCGCCGCGACGAACTCCTCCATCCGCGCCGCCGGCCGGCTCCACGGCATCGAGAAACGGCGCTCGATGTGCGGCTTGACCTGTGAGCCGAGGCCGAGCCGGAACCGCCCCTCGGAGATCAGCCGCAGGTCGTTGGCGAGCACCGCCACGGTCATCGGATTGCGCGCGAAGGCCACCGCGATCCCGGACTGCAGCGAGATCCGCCGGGTGGCCCGCGCCGCCAGGGTCAGCGTGGTGAAGACGTCGTGTCTGGTCTCCGCCGCGCCGAAACCGTCGTAGCCGCCCTCCTCGGCGGCGACCGCCGCGGCCTCGACCTCGGCGGGGGACGCGGACACGGGTGCGGTGAAGTCGACGAGCACCCCCCAGTGATAGCAGGTCAGGAAACCGCGGCGCGGATCGCCCGGGCCATCACCTCGGTGGTCGCCGCGCGCAGCAGGTCGAGGTCCACCTCCTCGGTCACCTCGCCGGTGGCCAGGGCGACCACGGCGTCCCCGTCGTGGCGCGAGTGCGCCGGGTGCAGGGCGCGGGCGAAACCGGTGTGGCCGCTCTGGGCGAGCAGGTGGCAGTCGGTCTTGGTGAGCCGCGCGTCGGTGAGGACCACGGCGATCGTGGTGTTCTCCCGGCCGAACCCGGCGACCGGCCGTTCCACCGGGCCGCCGCCGAACAGCGGCCGGCCCTGCTCGCCGAGGACGTCGCCCCACGCGTTCACCACGGCCAGGGCGGTGACCAGGGCCGGTCCGACCCGGCCGTCGGCGCGGCCCAGGCCGCCCGGGTCGGAGCGGCCGCGCCAGCGGCCGGTCCGGGCGCCGGCGCCGGCCCCGGCGGACCCGGTGCGGAACTCCTCGCCGTCCAGCGCCGCCAGCGCGGCCGCCCGGCCGGACCCGGCGGACGGCGGGATGCCCGCCACCGACCCGTCGAAGATCGACATGCCGACCACGATCGGGACCGGGCCCAGCGCCGTGGGGAAGCCCAGGCCACGCTCGCGCAGCACCTGCATCACACCGTCCACGGCGGCCAGGCCGAACGCCGAGCCGCCGGAGAGCACCACGGCGTCCACCCGGTCGACCAGGCGGGTGGGATGCAGCAGGTCGAACTCGCGGGTGGCCGGGGCGCCGCCGCGCACCTCGCCGGAGCCCACCGTGCCGGGCGGCGGGAGGATCACCGTCACGCCGGTGCCGTCGCCGGTCCAGTTGCCGAGCCGCATGGGACCAGCCTAGTGAACGGACCGCACGGTCCCGTGGGACGCCGGAGACTGCCGGGAACAGCGGGAACCGGCGGACGGATGTTGCCGCGGCGGGCGGCCGGAAAGCCGCCGGGCCGGGCGGCGGCTTCGTACCGTAATCCTGGAAGTTGACACCAGCCGCCTGGTTGCCCGGGGGATCCTGATGAGCGCGACGACCCTGACCGAGCCGCCCCCGCGGCGCGCCTTCTTCGCCGACCTCGGCGTGGGCTACAAGATCAGCGCGGTCGTCGCGGTCGGCGTCCTGGTGTCGGTGATCGCCGGCGTCCTGGCCACCCGCGCCCTGAGCCGGTCGGCCAACTCCGCGCAGGAGCTCTACCGGTCGAACCTGGCCAGCGAGTCGGCGCTGGCCGAGCTGGAGACCCTCTCCGTGAGCACCCGCAACAACCTGGTGAACCTGCTGATCTCGCAGTCGGCCGCCGACGACGCCAAGTACGAGCAGCGCGTCCGGGACGACTTCACCGGCTTCGACACCGCGCTGGACCGATACCGCGCGGCCGAGCCGGCCGGCGATCCGGACACCATCGCGGCCCTGGAGTCCAATTGGAACACGTACCGGAACGTCGTGGAGAGCACCCAGATCCCCAACGCCCTGGCCAAGCGCGTCACGGCGTACGTCCAGGTGCGCGACACCCAGACGTCCCCGATCATCGACAAGGTCAACGCCGGCTTCGCGGAGCTGGGGCAGGCCGAGACGAAGGACGCCGAGGCGGCCGCCGCCGACGCCGAATCCACCTACCGCACCAGCCGCAACATGATCATCACGGTCCAGGTGGTCGGCGGCCTGCTCGCCATCCTCATCGGCGGCCTGGTGATCCGCGGCGTCGTCGGCGCGCTCACCCGGGTCAAGCAGGTGTGTGCCGCCCTGGCCACCGGCGACCTGACCCACCACACCGGCCTGACCAGCAACGACGAGACCGGGCAGGCGGGCCGTGCGCTGGACAGCGCGCTGGTGAACCTGCGCGACACGATCGCCACCATCGACCAGTCGGCCACGTCGCTGGCCGGCGCCGCCGGTGAGGTCAACGAGGTGGCCACCGAGATCGCCGGGTCCGCCGAGCGCACCACCAGCCAGGCGCAGACCGTGTCGGCCGCCGCCGAACAGATCTCCCGCAGCGTGGACACCGTCTCCGCAGGCAGCGAGGAGATGGGCGCGTCGATCCGGGAGATCTCGCAGAACGCGTCCGAGGCGGCCCAGGTCGCCACGTCCGCCGTGGGCCTGGCGTCGCGCACCTCGGCCACGATGAACCAGCTCGGCGAGTCGTCCAGCGAGATCGGCGACGTGATCAGGACGATCACCTCGATCGCCGAGCAGACCAACCTGCTGGCCCTGAACGCGACGATCGAGGCGGCGCGTGCCGGCGAGGCGGGCAAGGGCTTCGCGGTGGTCGCCAGCGAGGTGAAGGACCTCGCCCAGGAGACCGCGCGGGCCACCGAGGACATCTCCAAGCGGGTCGAGGCGATCCAGGCGGACACCGCCGGCGCGGTCGGCGCCATCGAGGAGATCACCCGGGTGATCGCGCGGATCAGCGACTTCCAGACCACCATCGCGTCCGCTGTGGAGGAGCAGACCGCGACCACGGCCGAGATGAACCGCAGCGTCAGCGAGGCCGCCGCGGGGACCGGCGACATCGCGCAGAACATCACCGGGGTGGCCGAGGCGGCGCGCTCGACGAGCGAAGGGGTGGAGCGTTCCCAGCAGACCACCGCCGAGCTGGCCCGGATGTCGGCCGAGTTGACCTCGCTGGTGAGCCGGTTCCGCTACTGACAGGTCGAGTCGGCTCGGCGGGCCGACCTCGGGGGCGCCGGGTCCGCCGGGCTGGGCCTCGAGAGCGCCGGGCCCGGCCCCGGCAGGCTCGGCGCGGCCGCGACGGGCTTGGCGGAAGGGGCGGTGGGCCGCGGCGTACGCTGGCCTTCATGCCCGAACCGCGTACGGTGCGCATCGGCACCCGCAACAGTCCGATGGCGCTCGCCCAGGTCGACCGTGTCCGGAACATGCTGGCCGCCCGGCACCCGGACGTGCGGGCCGAGGTGCGGTCGATGACCACCAGCGGCGACCGGTGGCAGGGTGACCTGTCGCAGCTCGGCGGCAAGGGCGCGTTCACCAAGGAGGTCGACGCCGCGCTGCTGGCCGGTGAGGTGGACCTGGTCGTGCACTGTGTCAAGGACGTGCCCGGCGACCGGCCCGCGCCGGCCGGCACGGTGATGGCCGCCTACCTGCCCCGCGACGACGTCCGGGACGCCTGGATCCACCCGGGTGGCGTCGCGATCGGCCAGGCCCCGGCCGGGACGGTGGTCGGCACCTCCGCGGTGCGCCGGATCGCGCAGATCGCCCTGCACTGGCCGCACCTGGTGATCCGGCCGATCCGCGGCAACGCCAACCGCCGGCTGGCGAAACTCGACGCCGGGGAGTACGACGCGCTGCTGCTGGCCGTCTCCGGCCTGGACCGCATCGGCGAACCCGGCCGGATCACCCATCCGCTGGACGTCGACACGATGGTCCCGGCGGTCGGCGCCGGCACGCTGGTGTTGCAGTGCCGCGAGGACGACAACGCGGTCCGCGACCTGGCGGCGAGCCTCGGCGACACCCGGGCCTGGGCGGAGACCACCGCCGAGCGCACCATGCTGCACATCCTGCAGGGCTCCTGCCACTCCCCGATCGCCGCGCTGGCACGCACCGAGCCGGACGGCCGGATCGGCCTGCGAGCCCGGGTGATCTCCCCGGACGGCAAGACGGTCGCCGACGCGCACGAGTGGGAGCGCGACCCGGTCCTGCTCGGCACGGCGGTCGCGGTATCCCTGATGCGCCAGGGCGCCCGCGAGATCCTGGCCGCCGCCGAGGCCGCGGCCGCCTGACGGCTGCCCACCGGTCGGCGTGCCGCACAGCAGCCGGGCGGCACGCGCAGCCTCGCCGCCGGCCGCGAAATCGCGTGTCCTGGTCGGACGCCGGCAGGCTACTGTGTCTTTGGTGGGTATCTCCGCGCACCTGGCACGACTGCGGGCGATGATCGGCCACGAGCTGGTCCTGCTGCCGTCGGTGTCGGTCATCGTCGTCGACGAGCAGGCACGGCTCCTGTTGGTGCGGCATGCGGGCCACCGGGACGGGTGGGCGGTCCCGGGCGGCGCCGTCGACATCGGCGAATCGCCGGCGCGGGCTGCCGTGCGGGAGATCCAGGAGGAGACCGGCCTCCGGATCGGCTCGCCCCGGCTGCTGGATGTGCTCGGTGGCGCCGACTACGAGGTGACCTATCCCAACGGCGACCGGGTCGCCTACGTCACCGCCGTCTACCAGGCAGGTGTCGCCGGTGGGAGACCCGTCCCCGACCAGGAGGAGATCAGCGAGCTGGGCTGGTTCAGCCCGGCGCAGCTCCCCGGCGCCGACCTCAACCGATTCAGCCGGGCACTGCTACGGGCGACGGGCCACCTCGCCGGCTGAGGCCGGGCAATGGTCGAGGTCACCGGACACGCCACCGGAAGCCCGGCGCCGCCACGGGCCTCGCCGGCTGAAGCCGGGCGGGTTGTCCACGCGAATCCGGCTCCCTGGCCGGTGAGCCACGTAGCGCGGAACGGACCTCGCCCATCGTTGCCTGACGGCGCGCCGGGCCGCCCGCGACGACACCTGACCTCCCGCCCGTGTCCCCCGCGGAAAGAAAGCGTCAGGAGAACTGCGGGATGACCTCTTCGGCGAACGCCAGCAGCGGCTCGTGCTCGTACGCCACCCGCGGAATGTAGATGATCACGTAGTCCGCCCCGGCGGCCGCGATCTTCTCCAGCTTCTCCCGGATCTGCGCGCTGCTCTCCCCCGGCTCCAGGGACAGCCCCGTCGACTTGACGATCCGGCCGTAGTCGGTCCCCTGCTCGTCGCAGTGCTTGCGCAGCACGGCCAGCTTCTGCCGGATCAGCTCGGGGTCGCCGCCGCCCACGTTGCAGCCGTCCGCGTACTTCGCGACCAGCTTCAGCGTCACCTTCTCGCCACCGCCGCCGAGCCACAGGTCCGGCTTGCGGCCGCCGGCGCCCTTCGGCTCGTTGATCGGCCCGTCGATCCGGTAGTGCCGCCCCTGGAAGACCGGCCTCTCCTCGGTCCACATCCGGTGCACGATCTCCACGGCCTCGCGGAACGCGCGCATCCGTTCCGGCACGTCGGCCCACTCGTAGCCGTACGCCTTCCACTCGTGCTCGTACCACCCGGCGCCGAGCCCGGCCAGCAGCCGCCCGTGGCTGGCCACGTCCACAGTCGACGCGATCTTGGCGAACAGCGCCGGGTGCCGGTACCCGTTGCAGCCCACCATCTGACCGATCTTGACCCGGCTGGTGTCCCGCGCGAGCGTCGAGCTCACCGTCCACGCCTCGAACGTGGTGTTGATCGTCGGCTCCGGCACGGTGTGGAAGTGGTCGTACACCCACACCGAGTCCCACGGCCCGGCGTCGGCCAGCTTGGCCACGGCGGTCATCGCCTCGTACTGCTCCACCGGGTCGTCGATCTCGACCAGGTCCATCCGCCAGCCCTGCGGCACGAAAAGCCCGAACTTGATGCTCATCCCCCCAACCTATCCACTGATCACCGCCGAGCCGCGCACCCTCACGACACACCGCCAGCGCCCCGCCGCACCCTCCCGCCGGCATCGGCGTGTGCCTGGCGACACCGTCAGGCACCCCCAGCTGCCGGCCGCGCGCTTCCGGCTGGCGCCGGTGGGTGTCTCCGGCCACCCCTTGTGGGCCGGCTGGGCTCTTCGGCCGGGAGTCAGTGGCGGGGTGGGCGGGCTCGGGTGTCCAGGGGCGGGGCCACACCGGGGATGACACCGGCTCGGTGATCATGAGGTGCGTCACCTCTGGTTCAGTGAACGGCCATGGCCGCTTCCGTACGTGCCTCTCTGCAGCGCTGCAACCCACGACCCGTCGCTGACCTGCGTGCTCTTTCTCCTCGGCGGCGAAACGGGAGCCCTCTCCGTAACTTTCGGCAACGGCACCGGAAGCGCTCCCACGGCAAAACCGCAGCCCGCGCTTAACCGGTTAACAGAAATCGGTCACTTTCCAGCGTATTGAACTCGTGGGTAGCCATGGCATGATTTCGGTGCCGGGCCCGGAAGTTGCAGACATTGCGCCCCGGCGGTAAGGAGCGCGTCCCCATGGCAGTCGGCAAGCAGCGGGTCACCATCGCCGCCATCGCGGACGCCGCCGGTGTCTCCGTGCCTACCGTCTCCCGCGTGCTCAACGGGCGCTCGGACGTGTCCCCGCAGACCCGGGAGCTCATCGAGCGGCTGCTCCGCGAGCACGACTACCGGCCTCGCAACTCTCGGCACTCGGGACGAGCCCGGCTGATCGACCTGGTCTTCAACGACCTGGACAGCCCGTGGGCCTTGGAGCTGGTGCGCGGTGTGGAGGACGTGACCCACGCGGCAGGCGTCGGGACCGTGGTGTCCCAGGTGCACCGGCGCACCACAGCCACCCGCCAGTGGCTGCAGAACCTGCGGGCCCGCGCCTCGGACGGGGTGGTCTTCGTGACCTCCGACGTGGCCGAGCCGGTGCACAGCGAGCTGCACCGGCTCCGCGTGCCGGTGGTGATCATCGACCCGGCCGGCGGGGCGGCGACCGACGTGCCGACGATCGGGGCGACCAACTGGTCGGGCGGGCGCACGGCCACCGACCACCTGATCAGTCTCGGACATCGGCGCATCGGGTTCATCGCCGGGCCGAAGGATCTGCTGTGCAGCCGCGCGCGGCTCGACGGGTTCCGCGCGGCGATGGAGGCGGCAGGTGTTCCGGTCGACCCGTGCCTGCTGGAGCAGGGCGACTTCCGCAACGAGTCGGGTTTCCTGGCCGGCAGCCGGCTGCTCGACCAGCCCGACCGGCCGACCGCGATCTTCGCGTCCAGCGACCAGATGGCGCTCGGGGTCTACGAGGCGGCCCGCCGCCGTGGCCTGCGGGTGCCCGACGACCTGAGCGTGATCGGCTTCGACGACCTGCCGGACGCGTGCTGGTCCTCGCCGCCGTTGACCACGATCCGCCAGCCGCTGGCCGAGATGGGCGCGCTCGCCGCGCGGACGATCCTGCGCCTGTCGCGCGGCGAGACCATCGAGACCCCGCGGGTGGAGCTGGTCACCAAGCTGATCGTGCGGGAAAGCACGAAGTCACTCGCCGAGACGGCCGGCTGACATCCGCCCGGCTCCGCCACCGGCGCCGCCGGCGGCTCACCGCGATCTCGGCGCAACGGCAGCCCACTCCCCCGGGATCGCGGCAAGAGGGGCACCTCCCGCAGCAAGGCAGCGAGGAAACAGCAGGCCGGTGACGAGCAGAGCCGGGGAGGCGCGGCCCGAGCAACACGCGAGGCGCGCGGCACGCGGAATGGGCGACACGCGAGGCGGTGACGCGCCAGTGCGGCACGGGCAAGAGCGCGACGGGCAAGGGCGCGACGCGCCAGTGCGGTGACCCCCGGGGGTCACCGCACTGGACAGCGCGACGTCGCCTACTTGCCGAAACCGGCCGTCAGACCGCTGAGCATCTGCCGCCGCCCGAGCACGTACAGCGTCAGGATCGGCAGCGTCGTCAGGACGACAGAAGCCAGCACCGCCGGGATGTTGATGTTGTACTGACCCTGGAACGCGGTCAGCGCCAGCGGCAGCACCCGCCGCTCCGGGCTCTGCGTCAGGATCAGCGGCAGCAGGAAGCCGTTCCACACCTGCAGGCCCTGGTAGATCGTGACGGTGACCAGCGCCGGCCGGGTCAGCGGCAGCGCCAGCCGCCACAGCGTGCCCCACTCGGTCGCCCCGTCCATCCGCATCGACTCGAAGAGCTCCTTCGGGATGTCCCGGATGAAGTTGGACAGCACGAGCACCGACAGCGGAATGGCGAACGCGATCGAGGGCAGGATGATCGCGCCCAGCGTGTCGTACATCTGCAGCTTGATGATGATCAGGTAAACCGGAATGATCACCGCCTGCAGCGGGATCGCCAACCCCATCAGGAAGACCGCGTTGACGGTACGCAGGAAGCGGCTCACCGCGCTGCCCCGCACGATCGCGTACGCCGCCATGAACGACACCAGGATCGCCGGGGCGACCGCGCCGACCGTGACGATCACACTGTTGAAGAAGTACCGGACGAAGTGGTTCTCCAGGACGAACCGGTAGTTCTCCAGGGTGGGCTTCGCGGGCGGGACGAGCGGGTTGGTGGAGAAGTAGTCGGCCTGCAGCTTGAAGCTGGTGATCACGATCCAGTAGATCGGGACCAGCACCACCACCAGCCAGATCCAGCCGGCCAGGCCGCCGAGCCAGTTGTACTGCAGGAACTTGGGACGCCGGCCGGTGGCCGGGGGCGCCGCGTGAGCCGCCCGCCCGGTCTGCCGGTTGTCGAGCACGGTGGCCATCTCAGATTCCCTCCAGCTGGCTTTCGGCCGCGTCCCGGCCGCCGAGCCGGCGCACCAGCAGGGCCAGGCCCAGTCCGAGCAGGACCAGGATCACCGCGATGACACTGGCCGGGCCCATCAGGGCGGACCGGAAACCGCGCTGGTACATGTCGACCGCGAGGGCCCGGGTGGCGTCGCCGGGACCGCCGGCGGTGAGCACCCAGATCAGGTCGAAGAAGGTCAGCGAGCCGACCACCATCAGCGTCGACGATGTGATGATCGTGTACTTCAGCTGCGGCAGCGTGATGCTGAAGAACTTGCGGACCCGGCCCGCGCCGTCGATCTCCGCGGCCTCGTACATCGAGGTCGGGATCTGCCGGACGCCACCTTGGTAGATCAGCGAGTGGAACGGGATCCACTGCCAGGACACCACGAAGATCACCACGCCGACGGCGAGCTTGCTCTCGCCGAGCCAGTCCTGCTGGAGGAAGCCCCAGCCGAGACCGGCGCCGAGCCCGAAGTTCGGGTCCAGCAGCATCTTGTAGGTGATCGCGATGGCCGCCTGGCTGAGCAGCAGCGGGATGAAGAACAGGACCGCGAGCACGCCGCGGTAGCGCTTGTGCGCCGCGATGAAGACCCCGATCAGGATCGAGAGCGGGGTCTGCGCCAACCAGGACAACGCCATGATCAGGAAGGTGATCCAGAGCGCGTGCGGCAGCCCCGGGTCGGACAGCACGCTCTTCCAGCTGTCCAGCCCGGTGAACGGGATGTCCTGGGTGAGGCCGCTCCACGACGAGAAGCTCAGCACCAGCACACCGAAGAGCGGGATGATCCCGAAGATCGTGAACGCGACCAGTGCCGGCCACGCCATCCAGGAGACGGAGCCGCTCCGCGCGCCGCTGGACGCGGCGGGCGGAGCGGACCGCACTGCGGGCGGTGCAATCGTCATTTGCCGATGACCGCGTTCATGTTGGTGGCGAACTGCTGCGGGCTGATCTGCAGCTGGAACAGCTTGGAGATGTTGTCCAGCAGCGTCTCGGCAGCGGTCGGGCTCAGCGCCTGGTCCCAGGACTGGGCGAAGTTGCCGGCCTTGCTCGACACGTCGTAGATGAAGTTGAGGAAGTCCTTGTCCGGCGAGGACGCCAGCTTGGCGTTCGAGCCCTGGACGATCGGCACGCCGCCGGACTCGATCCAGCCCTGCTGCTCGGTGTCGTCGAGCAGGCTGGCGAAGAACTTCTTCGCGGTCTCCTTCTGCTTCTCGGAGGCCTTCGAGTAGATCGACAGGTACTGGCCGGCGTTGCCGACGGTGTTGCTCGGGTCGCCCTTGCCGCCGTCGACGGCCGGGAAGTTGAAGTAGCCGAGCTTGCCGTCCTTGATGAAGTTGCCGCCGTCGGCCTTGATGATGCCGTACGACCAGCTGCCGTGCAGTTCCATCGCGGCCTTGCCGCGGTAGAGCAGCGCCTGGTCGGCGTTCGAGTCGGCGGTGACCGAGGAGAAGCCCTTGACGAAGCCCTTGGCGTTGATCAGCTCCTGGATCTTGGTGAGGCCCTCGATGGCGGCCGGGTTGCTCCAGGCGTCCTTCTGGCCGTCGTAGGCGTTGTTGAACACCTCGGGGCCGCCGATCCGGTCGAAGAGGAACTCCAGCCACATCATGTTGGTCCACCGCGACTGCCCGGCCAGCGAGAAGGGCGCGACGCCCTTGTCGTTGAACTTGGGCAGGATGCTCATCAGCTCGGACCAGGTCTGCGGCGGGTTCTGCACGCCGCACTTCTCGAAGACTTCCTTGTTGTACAGCATGATGATCGGCTGCACGGTCTCGGCCGGCATCGCGTAGATCTTGCCGTCGACCGTGGCCGGGCCGAAGGACGACTTGAACAGCCGGTCCTTGACCGCGGCGTTCTGTGCGAACCAGTCGGTCAGGTCGTCGACCTGTCCGTTCTGGACGTAGCTCTTGAGACCGCCGCCGCCCCAACCCCAGATGATGGTCGGGGCTTGGCCGGCGCCGAGCGCGGTCTTCAGCTTGTCCTTGTACGTGTCGTTCTGGAAGGTGGTGACCTTCACCTGGTTGCCGGAGCCGGCCTTGTTGAACCGGTCCACCGCGCCCTGCCGGATCGGCTCGCCGGGCGGGCCGCTGAGGAACCAGTAGCTGGCGGCGTCAGCACCGCCGGAGCCGCCGCCGGAGGTGTCCGCCGGGCCCGAGTTGCCGCAGGCGGCGAGACCGGTGGCCGCGGCCGCACCCGCGGAGAGACTCAGAAAATTCCTGCGCTTCACGCTTTTCTCCGTACTCGAAGCTAGCCACGGCAGGCCGCGGCGGGTGATATTCGATGGCGACGGCGGTCACCGAGTTCCGGAACTTTCGAGTGACAGCCGCAAATTAACGCGAGGTTTCGTTAACGTAGGGTTTCGCTGTGACGGGTGTCAAGGCCCTTGCCGTAACCGTGCCTGGAGCGCGAGAGTAGGCACCGTCGGCGACCCTTCCCGGTGCGCCGGCGCGCATCTCAAGGCACCCGAAAGTTTCGGGAACCCCTCGGAGGAAACGTTGACCACAGAACAGGTGACCCAGCCGTGGCGCGACCCGGCGCTGCCCGTCGCCGACCGCGTCGAGGCGCTGCTCGCCGAGATGACCCTCGAGGAGAAGGTCGCGCAGCTGGGCAGCCGCTGGGTCGGCAACGACATGGGCGACGCCGGGCACGAGGAGGGCTACGACCCGGACGAGCAGCACAACGTGGCCCCCATGCAGGACGTCTTCGCGGCCGGCGGGACGGTCCCGCTCGAGGACGCGGCACGGCACGGCCTCGGCCATCTCACCCGGGTGTACGGCAGCGTCCCGCTCACCCCGGCCGAGGGCGCCGCCGAGCTCATCCGCCAGCAGCGCGTGGTGATGTCCTCCCGGCTCGGTGTCCCGGCGCTGGTCCACGAGGAGTGCCTGACCGGTTTCACGGCGCTCGGCGCGACCGTCTACCCGGCCGCGATCGCCTGGGGCGCCACGTTCGACCCGGAGCTGATCGAGCGGATGGCCACCGCGATCGGCCGGGACATGGCCGCGCTCGGCGTGCACCAGGGCCTGTCCCCGGTGCTCGACGTGGTCCGCGACTACCGGTGGGGACGCGTCGAGGAGACCATCGGCGAGGATCCGTACCTGGTGTCGATGGTCGGTTCGGCGTACGTCCGCGGCCTGCAGAACGGCGGGGTGATCGCCACCCTCAAGCACTTCGCGGGGTACTCCGCCTCGCGCGGCGCGCGCAACCACGGCCCGGTGCCGATGGGCCGCCGTGAGCTGATCGACCTGATCCTGCCGCCGTTCGAGACAGCGGTCCGGCTCGGCGGCGCCCGCTCGGTGATGAACTCCTACTCCGATGTCGACGGTGTGCCGGCCGGCGCCGACTCCTGGCTGCTCACCGAGGTGCTGCGGGACGAGTGGGGCTTCACCGGCACGGTCGTCTCGGACTACTGGGCGATCCCGTTCCTGGCGCTGATGCACGGCGTCGCCGAGGACAACACCGACGCCGGCGCGCAGGCCCTGGCCGCCGGCATCGACGTGGAGCTGCCGGACACCATCGGGTACGGCGCCGGCCTGGTCGAGCGGGTCCGCCGCGGCGAGGTGCCGGAGGAGCACGTCGACCGGGCCGCCCGCCGCCTGCTCACCCAGAAGGCCGAGCTGGGCCTGCTCGACCCGGGCTGGACGCCGGAGGCCTCGGTGAGCGCCGCCGGGCACACCGACCTGAACGCGCCGGAGAACCAGCAGATCGCGACCGACCTGGCGGAGCGCTCGATCGTGCTGCTGGAGCAGGGCAGCGCGCTGCCGGTCACCGAGCCGTTGCGGATCGCCGCGATCGGCCCGTGCGCCGACGACGCCCGCACCTTCCTCGGCTGCTACGCGTTCCCCAACCACGTGCTGCCCCGCTATCCGCAGCTCGGTCTCGGGCTGGAGATCCCGACCGCGCTGGACGGCCTGCGCGCCGAGTTCCCGGCCGGCGACATCGTCCACGCCAAGGGCTGCGAGGTCAGCGGTGACGACCGGTCCGGTTTCGCCGAGGCGGTCGAAGCGGCCCGCGGCGCCGACCTGGCGGTGGTGTTCGTCGGCGACCTGGCCGGTCTGTTCGGCAAGGGCACCTCCGGCGAGGGCTGCGACGCCGAGGACCTGCGGCTGCCGGGCGTGCAGCCGGAGCTGATCGAGGAGCTGCTGGCCACCGGCACGCCGCTGGTCGTGGTCGTGGTCTCCGGCCGGCCGTACGCGCTCGGCGACCTGGAGGGCCGGGTGGAAGGGCTGGTGCAGGCCTTCATGCCCGGTCAGGCCGGCGGCGCCGCGATCGCCGGTGTGCTCAGCGGCCGGGTCCAGCCCACCGGCAAGCTGCCGGTGCAGATCCCCCGGCACCCGGGCGGGCAGCCGGGCACCTACCTGCAGCCGATCCTGGGCGCCACGCACAGCGGGGTCAGCAACCTGGACCCGACGCCGCTCTACCCGTTCGGCCACGGCCGGTCGTACACCACGTTCGAGGTGGACGACCTGCGGCTGGACACGGAGACCGCGCCCACCGACGGCGAGTTCACCGCTACCGTGCGGGTGCGCAACACCGGCGAGCGCGACGGCGCCGAGGTGGTGCAGCTCTACCTCTGCGACCCGGTCGCCCAGGTCACCCGCCCGGTCCGGCAGCTGACCGGTTTCCAGCGCGTCGAGCTGGCCGCCGGCGCCGCCGCCGAGGTGACGTTCCGGGTACACACCGACCGGGCCGCGTTCGCCGGCCGGGACCTGCGCCGCGTGGTGGAGCCGGGCGAGCTGCGGGTGCTCGCCGGCACCTCGGCCGGGGACCTGCCGCTGCAGGCCACCGTCCGGCTGACCGGACCGGCCCGCCCGGCCGGCGCGGACCGCCGGCTCACCACCCCCGCGCAGGTCCGGCCGATCCAGGGCTGACCCGCCGGGGCCCGGTCCCCGGTCCATCGACGACGAGCTGCTGGACGCGCCCGCCCGGCAGCTCGTCGTCGTGGCGGGCGGAGGACGGCCGGACGAACGCCGGAAACCCGGGCCGCGTCCGTGCGACGGTGGGGACGGCAACCGGCCACGACGCGGCCGGAACGCACACCTCGCCGAACACGGAAAAATGCCTGTGCCCCCTTGTTCGCCACGGAATCAGCGGAAAAGATGGGGCAGCATTCGCTGATCCCCTTACCTGGAGGCCGGATGACCGCCAAGCAGACCCTGCACAATTTCATCGGCGGCGCCGCGGTCGCGCCGGCCGGGGGACGGTATTCCGACCTCGTCGACCCGGCCACCGGCGAGGTCTTCGCCTCCGCCCCGGTCTCCGGCCCCGAGGACGTCGACCGCGCCATGTCGGCGGCCGCCACCGCGTTCGAGGGCTGGCGCGACACCACCCCGGCCGACCGGCAGCGGGCGCTGCTGAAGTTCGCCGACGCGGTCGAGGCGCGGGCCGGCGAGCTGGTCGCCGCCGAGTCGCGAAACACCGGCAAGCCGCTCGGCCTGACCGCCAGCGAGGAGCTGCCGCCCGCCGTCGACCAGCTCCGGTTCTTCGCCGGCGCGGCCCGCCTGCTCGAAGGCCGCTCCGCCGGGCAGTACCTGAACGGTTTCGAGAGCTACGTGCGCCGCGAGCCGGTCGGCGTCTGCGCGCAGGTCACCCCGTGGAACTACCCGCTGATGATGGCGGTCTGGAAGATCGCGCCGGCGCTGGCCGCGGGCAACACCGTGGTGCTCAAGCCGTCCGACACCACACCTGTCACGTCGGTCCTGCTGGCCGAGATCGCCGCCGAGTTCTTCCCGGCCGGCGTGTTCAACGTGGTCCTCGGCGACCGGGACACCGGCCGCGCGCTGGTCGAGCACCGGACGCCGCAGATGGTGTCGATCACCGGCTCGGTGCGCGCCGGCATGGAGGTGGCCGGCAGCGCCGCGGCCGATCTCAAGCGCACCCACCTGGAGCTGGGCGGCAAGGCCCCGGTCGTGGTCTTCGAGGACGCCGACGTCGCCGCGGCCGCCGCCGACATCGCGGTCGGCGGCTACTTCAACGCCGGCCAGGACTGCACCGCCGCCACCCGGGTGCTGGTCGCCCCGGCGATCTACGCCGACTTCGTGGCCGCCCTCGCCGAGCAGGCCAGAAACACCAGGACCGGGCAGCCGGACGACGAGGACGTGCTCTACGGCCCGGTCAACAACGCGGGCCAGCTGGCCCGGGTGACCGGCTTCATCGACCGCCTGCCCGACCACGCCACGATCGAGGCGGGTGGCGCCCGGGTCGGCGACCGCGGCTTCTTCTTCTCACCGACCGTCGTGGCCGGACTCCGCCAGCAGGACGAGATCATCCAGAACGAGGTGTTCGGACCGGTCATCACGGTGCAGCGGTTCACCGACGAGGACGAGGCGGTCCGCCTGGCCAACGGCGTCGACTACGCCCTCGCCTCCAGCGTCTGGACCAGGGACCACGGCCGTGCCATGCGGATGACGCAACGGCTCGACTTCGGCTGCGTCTGGGTGAACTGCCACATCCCGCTGGTCGCCGAGATGCCGCACGGCGGCTTCAAGCACTCCGGGCACGGCAAGGACCTCTCGGTGTACGGCCTGGAGGACTACACCCGGATCAAGCACGTCATGCACAACGTAGGGGCCTGAGCCGTGTCACATTCGGCTGACCTGCACAAACGCCGCCTCGCCGCGGTCGCGCGCGGGGTCGGCTCGACCATCTCGTCGTACGTCGCGCAGGCCGGCGGCGGCACGCTCACCGACGTCGACGGCCGGGAGTGGATCGACTTCGCGTCCGGCATCGCGGTCACCAACGTCGGCAACGCCGCGCCGAAGGTGGTCGAGGCGGTCCGCGCGCAGGTCGAGCGGTTCACCCACACCTGCTTCATGGTCGCGCCGTACGAGTCCTACGTGGCGGTCTGCGAGCAGCTGATCGAGTTGACCCCGGGCTCGTACGAGAAGCGGGCCGCGCTGTTCAACTCCGGCGCCGAGGCGGTGGAGAACGCCGTCAAGATCGCGCGGCACGCCACCGGCCGGCAGGCGGTCGTGGTGTTCGACCACGCGTACCACGGCCGGACCAACCTGACCATGGCGCTGACCGCGAAGAACATGCCGTACAAGCACCGGTTCGGCCCGTTCGCGCCGGAGGTCTACCGCGCGCCGATGTCGTACCCGCTGCGCGACGGCGGGCTGGACGGCGCCGAAGCGGCCCGCCGGGCGATCGACGTGATCGAGAAGCAGGTCGGCGCCGGCAACGTGGCGGCCGTGCTGATCGAGCCGATCCAGGGTGAGGGCGGCTTCGTCGTACCGGCGCCGGGTTTCCTGCCGGCGCTCGCCGCCTGGGCGGCCGAGGCCGGCGCGGTCTTCATCGCCGACGAGATCCAGACCGGTTTCTGCCGGACCGGGCAGTGGTTCGCGTCGGAGCACGAGAACCTCACGCCGGACCTGATCACCACGGCCAAGGGGATGGGCGGCGGCCTGCCGATCGCGGGCGTCGTGGGCCGCGCCGAGCTGATGGACGCCGTGCACGCGGGCGGCCTGGGCGGCACCTACGGCGGCAACCCGGTGGCCTGTGCCGCCGCGCTGGCAGCCGTCGAGACCATGCGCGAGCTGGACCTGGCCTCGGCCGCGCGGCGCATCGAGTCGATCCTGGTCCCCGCCCTGGTCGCGATCAACGATCAAGATCAAGGGATTGCGGAGGTACGCGGCCGGGGCGCGATGATCGCGATCGAGCTCGTGACGCCCGGTGGCAACGAGCCCGACCCGCTGCGCACGGCAGCCGTGTCCAAGGCCTGTCACGACGCCGGCCTGCTCACGCTGACCTGCGGAACCTACGGCAACGTGCTCCGTTTCCTGCCACCTTTGGTGATTCCCGACGCGGACCTCCACCGCGGGCTGGACATTCTGCGCGAAGCTCTCCGGAACTAGCTCAAGCGTGTGCTCCCAGGGAAGAATCGCGCCGTGAGCGACACGGGCCTCGACGAGATCAACAAGCAGATCATCGATCACCTGCAGCGCGACGGGCGGATGTCGTACGCCACGCTGGCCAAGACGATCGGGCTGTCCGAGGCCGCTGTGCGCCAGCGCGTGCAGCGGCTGCTGGACAACGGCCTGATGCAGATCGTCGCGGTCACCGACCCGCTCACGCTCGGCTTCGCCCGGCAGGCGATGGTGGGCCTGCGGGTGAACGGGGACCTCCGGGAGATCGCCGACAAGCTGGCGGCGATCCCCGAGGTCGACTACGTGGTGATCTGCGCCGGGCGGTACGACCTGCTGGTCGAGCTGGTCTGCACCGACGACGCGCACCTGCTCGACCTGCTCAACGACAAGGTCCGGGCGATCGAGGGCGTCTGCGCCGTCGACACGTTCATGTACCTCAAGCTCGCCAAACAGACCTACGCCTGGGGAACCCGATAGATGAGCTTCTGGCTGGAGTCGCTCGGCCCGGTCGAGCGACGGCCACCGCTGCCCGTCGACCGGGACGCCGACGTGGCCATCGCCGGGGGCGGCTTCACCGGCCTCTGGACCGCGTACTACCTGGCCAAAGCCGATCCGTCGGTGCGCGTCACGGTGTTGGAGGCGGAGCACTGCGGGTTCGGCGCGTCCGGGCGCAACGGGGGCTGGGCGTCCGGCCTGTTCCCGGTCTCCGAGGAGAAACTGGCCCGACGGTACGGGGCCGCTGCCGCCCGGGCGATGCACGCGGCGCTCGAGGACTCGGTGGACGAGATCGCCCGGACCGGCATCGACTGTGACTACGCGAAGGGCGGGATGCTCTCGCTCCTGCGTACACCTGGGCAATTGCGCCGGGCATCAGCCACCGGGCTGCTGGACGCCGCGGCGGCCCGGGCCATCTGCAACGCCGAAGGCGTGCTGGGCGGCGTCTACAGCGAGCACTGCGCGGCGCTGCACCCGGGCAAGCTGGTCCGCGGGCTGGCCGCCGAGGTGCAGCGGCTCGGCGTGACGATCCACGAGGGCACCCGGGTGCTCGGGCTGCGCCGCGGCGCGGTGGTCACCGACCATGGCACGGTGCGCGCCGGGACGGTGCTGCGGGCGCTGGAGGGCTGGACCGCCTCGCTGGCCGGGCACCGCCGCGAACTGGCCCCCGTCTACTCGCTGATGATCGCGACCGAGCCGCTGCCGGCGGCGGTGTGGGAGCGGATCGGGCTGCGGCGCCGGGAGACGTTCACCGACGACCGCCGCATGGTCATCTACGGGCAGCGGACCGCTGACGACCGGCTGGCGTTCGGCGGGCGGGGCGCGCCGTACCACTTCGGGTCCCGGGTGCGCCCGGAGTTCGACCGGGTGCCGGCGGTCTTCGGCAGGCTCCGGCACACCGTGCGCGAGCTGTTCGGCATCGACGTGCCGGTCGCGTACCGGTGGGGTGGGCCGCTGGGCATCCCGCGCGACTGGATGCCGGGCGTGGGATTGCGCGACGGGGTGGCCTGGGCGGGCGGCTACGTCGGCGACGGGGTCGCCGCCACGAACCTGGCCGGGCGCACCCTGACCGACCTGATCCTGGGCCGGGAGTCCGCGCTGACCGGGCTGCCCTGGGTCGGGCACCGCTCGCGCCGCTGGGAGCCGGAGCCGGCGCGCTGGCTCGGCATCAACGGCGGCCTGCACGGCACGGCCCTGCTCGACGCCCTCGACCGCTGACCCGTCCGCCCACACACACGCCTCCGCACCGCGGCCCACACGGGGACGCGGACCACTCACCGCGCCACCGGCGGGACCCGGCCGGGGGCCAGCGCCGCTGAACCGGGCCCGTGACCACCACCAGGACCAGCCGGCACACCGGGCTGGGGCGATCGTTGGAATGGTCGGCCCGGCGGCTTCTCCGGGGTTGATGTGCCCGCCGTCCAGCCCGGCCAGGTCGACCCGGTGCCTTTCTATACAGCGCAGCGCTGGCCGTGCTGATGCGGACCGTTGTCGAGCAGTTCCTGGATGGTCGCCAGCAGCTGGTCGTTCGGGCAGGGCTTGAGCAGCACGGCGCACACCTCGGCCGCCGCCGCGCGCGGGTCGCCCGGGGTGAGCTGGCCGGTCAGGATCGCCACCGGCAGATCCGCCACCTCCGGATGCTCGCGCACCCGCCGGATCAGCTCCCAGCCGTCCATCCGGGGCATGCCGAGATCGGTCAGCAGCGCGTCCGGATGTTTCTCGACGATCATCTCCAGCGCGGCCTGCCCGTCCGGCGCATGCAGCACGGTCAGGCCGGCCCGCTTGCACACCCTCGCCAGGACGGCGGCGATGTCCTCGTCGTCCTCGGCGATCAACAAAGTGGCCATTCTGTAAGCATGCGCTCGTCCCGGGCGGACCGGGAGTTTTTGCAACGATTACCCAGGTGGATGCGCCGGCTGCCGGGCCCCGCACGGCATGGCCGGCGCCGGACGGGCAACGATCGACGGCGACAAGACCCATAAGACCCTTTATCCGTACGGGGCATGATCGGAACCGGGCAGAAGTAGTCAACCGTCGATACCCTCGAACAGGTGACACATCGAGTACCCGTAGTGTTCATCGCCGCGCTCGGCGAGCCGGGGCGCACCTGGCAGCCCGTGCTCGACATCCTCGAGGACCTGACCACCGTAACCTACGACCGGCCCGGGATCGGCCGCACGCCGCACCGCCCGGCGCCCAATCCCCCGCTGCCGTACAGCGCGTTCGCCGACGAACTGGCCGCGGAGCTCGACGCCCGGGGCGTCACCGGCGCGGCGGTGGTCGCGGCGCACTCGATCGGCAGCCTGATCGCCCGGGTCTACGCCGACCGGCACCCGCACCGGGTGGCCGGCCTGGTACACGTGGACGGCTCGATCCCGCAGTTCCACGTGGTGCCCGGCCTGGAGTCGGCGCAGGACGGCGCCGACGGCGATCCGGACGCCACCGAGATCGACGTGGTGAGCGGGGAGGTGGAGGTGCTCTACGCCGCGACACCCACAGTGCCGACGCTGGTGCTGACCCGGACGCCGGGCCGGTGGGACGGCGCGAACCCCGCGCCGTCCGGGGCCGAGGAGCTGTGGCTGGCCAGCCAGCGCATCCTGGCCCGGGAGACCGGCTCGCCGCTGATCGTCGCGGAGCATTCCGGCCACCGGATCCCGACCGAACAGCCGGACCTGGTGGCCTACGCGATCCGGGCCGTGCACACCGCCGCGACGACCGGCCGGCCCGTGCGCCTGGCCGCCGAGGCCCTTGCGGCAGTCGGCGCTCACCTGGACAAACACTGATTCGGCGGTACGCCGCGCGACAAAGCCCGCGCTTCCGGCCGCCGAGCGAGATCGCCGGCGCCGAGCAGTCTTCGCCACCGACACCCACCGAGCTCCGCACTCATCGTCGCCACCGATGACGCTTGACCGCCATGAGCGCCAGCCGCGCTTGCCCGGCCGGCGCTCATGGTGGCTACGGCGGCTTCCGTTACGCCGATGGAGCCCAGCGGGGAGCGACAGGGCGGGGCGCGGTGAGGCGCGGGGTGGGCGGAACGCCGCTGCGCGAGGCGGGGCGGAGCGCTGCCGCACCGGGCGAACGCGGAACGCAGCGAAGCTCCGGCGCGCGGCGGGCGGGCGGCAGGCGGGCGCGATGAAGCGGGGACGCGGTGCGGCAGGTTGGCGGTGCGCCAAGAGCGCGACGCGGCAGCAGGTCGGTGAGGTGGGTGGCCGGGGGGTGGGGTGGGCCCGCCGTCCGGGGGGTGGGGTGGGCCCGCCGTCCGGGGAGGGCGGCGGGCCGGCGCGTCAGCGGGTCACAGGCGGTTCCAGGCCTCCGTCAGCACGCCCCGCAGGATCTGCTCGATCTCCGCGAACTGGGTTTCCGTCGCGGTCAGCGGCGGCGCCAGCTGGATCACCGGGTCGCCCCGGTCGTCGGCCCGGCAGTAGAGGCCGGCCTCGAACAGGGCGCTGGAGAGGAAGCCGCGCAGCAGCCGCTCCGACTCGTCGGCGGTGAAGGTCTCCTTCGTCGCCTTGTCCTTGACCATCTCGATGCCGAAGAAGTAGCCGTCGCCGCGGACGTCGCCGACGATCGGCAGGTCGAGCAGCTTCTCCAGGTACGACCGGAAGAGCGGGCTGTTGTCCCGGACGTGCTGGTTGAGGTTCTCCCGCTGCATGATGTCCAGGTTGGCCAGGGCGACCGCGGCGCCGACCGGGTGGCCGCCGTAGGTGATGCCGTGCGCGAACCAGTTGGCGCCGGTGAGGAAAGGCTGGGCCAGGCGCTCCGACGCGATCATCGCGCCGAGCGGGACGTACCCCGAGGTCAGCCCCTTGGCGACGGTGATGATGTCGGGCTGGTAGCCGTACCTGTCGGCGCCGAAGAACTCGCCGAGCCGGCCGAACGCGCAGATCACCTCGTCGGAGACGAGCAGCACGTCGTACCGGTCGCAGATCTCGCGGACCCGTTGGAAGTATCCGGGCGGCGGCGGGAAGCAGCCGCCGGCGTTCTGCACCGGCTCCAGGTAGACCGCGGCGACGGTGTCCGGGCCCTCGAACTCGATCATCTCGGCGATGCGGTCGGCGGCCCAGACGCCGAACTGTTCCGGCGTCATGTTCTCGTCGGGGCGGCGGTAGTAGTTCGTGTTCGGTACCCGCACGGTGCTCGGGACCAGCGGCTCGAAGTCCTGCTTGAACGGCGGGATGCCGGTGATCGACAGGGCGCCCATCGAGCTGCCGTGGTAGGCCACGGCGCGTGAGATCACCTTGGTCTTCAGCGGCTTGCCGACCTTCTTGAAGTACGACCGGGCCAGCTTCCACGCCGACTCGACGGCCTCGGAGCCGCCGGTGGTGAAGAAGACCCGGTTCAGGTCGCCGGGGGCCATCTCGGCCAGGCGGCCGGCCAGCTCGATGGCCTTGGGGTGCGCGTACGACCAGATCGGGAAGTACGCCAGCTCACCGGCCTGCTTGGCGGCGGCCTCGGCGAGTTCCTGCCGGCCGTGCCCGGTCTGCACCACGAACAGGGCGGAGAGCCCGTCCAGGTAGCGGCGGCCGGTGGAGTCCCACACGTAGCAGCCGTCACCGCGGGTGATCACCGGGACCGGCGCGTCCTGGTACGACGAGAGGCGGGTGAAGTGCATCCACAGGTGGTCACGGGCGGTCGCGGAGAGGGTTTCCACATCGTCGGGCTGTCGGTCGGTCACGGGGTCTCCACTGGCCACTAGTCCTGTTGTTGCCCCTGATCCTGCCCACGGAATCCGTCGCGCACAAGTCCCGAGACAACCATTTCCGTGTTGTTAGCGGAAAAACCTCACGTCGCGGAAGGCGCCGGCCACGGCATTCGTGACCGGCGCCGGCGGCGGGCGTCAGCCCCGGCGCGCCTTCGACCGGGACCGCAGGTTGGTGATCACCGCGATCAGCACGCCGGCCGCGAAGATCAGCGTGCCCATCACGTTGACCTGCGGCGGCAGGCCGACCCGGGTGGCACCCCAGATCCACAGCGGGAACGTCACGGTGGTGCCCGCGGTGAAGTTGGTGACCACGAAGTCGTCGATCGACAGCGCGAAGGCGAGCATCACGCCGGAGAACACGGCCGGCAGGATGATCGGGAAGGTGACCTTCCAGAACGTCGTCCACGGGCCCGCCCCGAGGTCGGCGGCGGCCTCCTCGATCGACCGGTCCAGGGTGATCACCCGGGCCCGGACCACTGTGGAGACGAACGAGATGGAGAACATCACGTGCGCGATGGTGATGGTGACCGCGCCCAGGCCGACCCCGGCCGAGACGAAGAGCGTGAGCAGCGAGATGCCCATGATCAGCTCGGGCGAGGACATGGTGGCGAACATGATGAGGTTGACGCCCTCCGCGCCGCGGAACCGGTAGCGGCCCAGCGCGTATCCGATGCCGGTGCCCAGCGCCCCGGCCAGCAGCGAGCTGATCACCGCGATCACCAGCGAGATGACCAGGGCCGAGGTGAGGTCGCCGATCTCGAAGAGCTTGGCGTACCACTTGACCGTGAAGCCCTGCCAGGTCTGGTTGTAGCGGCCCTTCGGGTTGTTGAACCCGAAGGCGATCATGATCAGGATCGGCGCCACCAGCCAGGCGATGACCAACCAGGTGTACGTGAACAGCGCCCGCTCACCGGTGAGGCGGAACCGGCGCGCCCTCGTGGCCGGAGCCGGCATCGTCGTGGTCATCGCGCCGCCGCATTCATGACGTCCTCGGTGCCGAGCACCCGCGCGTACGCGAAGACGCCGGTCAGCAGCACTGCCATCAGGAAGAAGGACAGCGCCGAGGCCATCGGGTAGTTGGAGTTGGCCAGCGCCTGCGCCTGCACGACCTGGCCGATCATGGTGGTCGACGAGCTGCCCAGCACCCCGGAGTTGACGTAGTCGGAGCTGGCCGGGACGAACGTCATCAGCACACCGGCGAAGACGCCGGGCAGCGCGAGCGGGAACACCACCCGCCGGAAGACCGTCATCGGCGCCGCGTACAGGTCCCGGGCCGCCTCCACCACGCGCGGGTCGATGCGCTCCAGGGCCACGTAGATCGGCAGCACCATGAACGGCAGGAAGTTGTAGATCAGACCGAAGATCACCGCGTACGGCGTACCCAGGATGTGGAAGCCGGGCGAGAGCAGCCCGGCCTCCTTCAGCGGGTGCAGCAGCATCCCGTCGTCGGTGAGGATCTGCCGCCACGAGATCGTCCGCAGCACGAACGACACGAAGAACGGCAGCAGGACGAGGAACAGGTAGGTCGGCTTGCGCCGGCCGCCGTAGAAGGCGATCCAGTACGCGACCGGGAAGCTCATCACGATCAGCGCCACCGTCGTGATGAGCCCGTACACCAGCGAGCGGATCAACTGGACGCGGTAGTCGGTGATGGCGTCGAGGTAGTTCTGCCAGTGACCGGTGAACCGGTATCCGTTGATGATGTCGCCCTGCTGCAGGGAGAGCGAGAACATGGTGACCATCGGCACCACGAAGAACAGCAGCAGCCACAACCCGCCGGGCAGCACCAGCAGGTAGGGCGCGAGTGTACGTTTCACCCGGTTCATCGGCTCAGCTCAGTGTGATCGGTTCGAAGATGCGCTGGAAGTTCTGCTGCTCCTCCGCGGTGTTGAAGTCCACGTAGTAGTGCAGCTTGGCGTAGTCGGACTCGCCCGGGAACACCAGCGGGCTGTCCGCGACCTCGGTCAGCGTGGCCCTGTCGTCGCCGCTCGCGGCCGCCGCGTCCTTCTTGATCTGCGCCTGCGCGGCCGGCACCGGGCAGACGTAGTTGATGTACTCGGCCAGCGCCGCCGCGTTCTCCACCTCGTAGAAGAAGTCCATCAGCATGATCGCGTCGACCGGGTTGGTAGCGGTGACCGGGATCGTCATGTTGTCGGTCCAGATCGTGCCGCCCTCCGACGGGATCACGAACCGGAAGTCCGTACCGTCCGACACGTTCTTCTGGAAGACGTCGCCGGACCACGCCTGGGTCAGCCAGACCTCGCCCTTGCCCAGCGCGTCGACGTAGCTCTGGTCGTAGTAGTTGCGGACCATGCCCGCGTCCTTCTGCTCCTTGAGCTTGGCCGCGGCCTTCTTCCAGTCGCCCTCCTCCGAGTCGCCCGGCTTGAGGCCCGCCGCGAGCAGGCCGAAGTTGGCCAGCTCCTGGGTGTCGGAGAACATGCCGACCTTGCCCTTGAACTTCGGGTCCCACAGGTCGGCCAGCGAGGTGATCTCCCGGCCGGTCTTCTTGATGTCGTACGCGATGCCGGTGATGCCGGACGCCCACGGGATGCTGAAGACGTTGCCCGGGTCGAACGCCTCGTTGGCGTACGACTTGGCGGCGTTCGCGGCGTAGTTCGGCAGCTTGGAGTGGTCCAGCGGGGCCAGGAAGCCGCCGGAGCGGAACTGCCCGAACTGGAGCGAGTTGGTGATCACCATGAGGTCGAAGCCGATCGACTGACCGGCCGAGAGCTGGGGCTGCACCTTGGCGAACCAGGGGCCCATCTCCTGGATGACCTCCTGGTAGTTGACCGTGATGCCGGTCCTCGCGGTGAACTTCGCGAGCTCGGGCTTCTTCGGGTCCATGTAGAGCGGCCAGTTGGCGAAGTCGACCTTGCCGTTCTTGACCTTGCCGCCCCAGAACTTCTGCACCGCGTCGGGAGCGACGCTGGCCTCCGGCGAGCCCTTGCCCTGCACGCCGCAGGCCGCGAGGAAGGCACCAAGAGCCGACACCCCGCCGAGGCGCAGGGCGTCACGGCGGCCGAGCCGCCGCGACGTCAGGCCGCGGAGGAGGGCGGGGTCCGGCTTGTTGGTCGGGAACATCAGACTCCGATCGGGTACGAGTGCTGCGGGGCCCAGGTGAGGAAGACGCGCTCGCCGCGCGAGGCGACGTCCTCGGCATCGTGCGCGTTCTGATCGAACACCACGAAATCAGATCCAGCGGACGTCGCCACTGTGTAGTTTGTCGATGTCCCGTGGTAGACGACCTCGGTGACGGTCCCGGCGAGGACGCTGCCGGCGGCCTGCAGGGGCGCCGTGCGGTGCAGGCCGATCTTCTCGGGCCGCACCGACACCTCGATGCCCTGCCCGGCCCGCACCGAGCCGGGCACCGGCGCCACGATCCGCTCCCCCGGCCCGACGTCCAGCACGGCCCATCCGTTCTCCACCCGGCTGACCCGTCCGTCGACGATGTTGGAGGTGCCGATGAAGCCGGCCACGAACCGGGTCGCCGGCTTCTCGTAGATCTCCCGGGGCGTGCCGAGCTGTTCGATCAGGCCGGCGTTCATCACCGCGATCCGGTCCGACATGGTCAGCGCCTCGCCCTGGTCGTGGGTGACGTAGACGAAGGTGATCCCGACCTCGCGCTGGATCCGCTTGAGCTCGATCTGCATCTGCTGGCGCAGCTTGAGGTCGAGCGCGCCGAGCGGCTCGTCGAGCAGCAGCGCCCGCGGGTGGTTGACCAGCGCCCGGGCCAGCGCGACGCGCTGCTGCTGGCCGCCGGACATCTCCCTGGGGTGCCGCTTCTCCATGCCGGTGAGCGAGACGATCTCCAGGATCTCGCCGACCCGCCGCCTGATCTCGGCCTTGCCGACCTTCTTGCGCTCCAGCCCGAACGAGACGTTCTGCAACACGTTGAGGTGCGGGAACAGCGCGTACGACTGGAACACCATGTTCACGTCGCGCTTGTTGGCCGCGACGCCGGTCACGTCCTTGCCGTCCAGGAACACCCGGCCGGTGGTCGGCGCCTCGAAGCCGGCGATCATCCGCATCGTGGTGGTCTTGCCGCAGCCGGACGGACCGAGCAGCGAGAAGAACTCCCCCTGAGCGATGGACAGGTCGAGGCTCTTGACGGCCGGGACCGCCTCGCCGTGCGACAGGTATTGCTTGCGCACCCCGGCGAACTGGATCGCCGGGTGGCCGGTCCGCTCACCGCCGGCGGACCGAGCCGTCACGGCGTGATGCGGGGGAGACGTGGTCATCGTGGTCACCTCGGGGCGGGGGTGGTGAAATTCGGTCGGGCAGCGGATCAGCCGGGACAGCTCATCACGTGTTTGATCCGGGTGTACTCCTCGAAGCCGTGCAGGGAAAGGTCCTTGCCCCATCCCGTGTGGTGGTAGCCGGCCACCACCTCGGCGCGCGCCGGCGCGTGCGCGTAGGTCTCCCCGGCGTCGACGACCGGCGACGTCCGCCCCACCTCGGTGTCCGCGAACGACCAGCCGACGAAGTTGCGCAGCACGAGAAATTCGGTGCTCAAGGAGGAGGTGCCTTCCGATCGTGTGGGTCTGATCACCCGAAGTGGGGTGACCTTGTCACACCGGGTACAGGCGTGACAAGGGAATCCGAAGTAATTTCCAAGCATGAAACGGAATCCAAATCCCCGGTGACCAGGGGACAACGTAATCCCGTTTCAGGAGGAGCAACAACGATCCGCCACGGCGAGCGCCGCATCGATGGGCGCCAAGCCCACGCGGATCTCCTCGGCGCTCGTGGCGCACGGCGGCACCACGGGTAAGCGGTTGACATGCGGGAACGGCAGAGCCGTCGCTCCTTGCACGCCGCCGCCTCCGCCATCGGGCCGGCCGCCGCGCCCGCCGCGTCGAACGGCACCAGCGGGGTCCGGTCCGGGTCCCGGATCAGCTCGATTGCCCGCAACACGCCCGGTCCACCGACTTCGCCACCCACGGGGCTGCTTTTCGGCGAGCTCGGCGAGACCGCGACCGCGACCGATCACGTCCTCGCCGAGCGCGCGGGATCGCGTCGGAGATCACCACACCGCCCAGCGGCACCTGGCCGGAGTCCTCCCGGGCGGGGCGGGGGCGGAAGACGTGGGTGCGGGCACGGCGTTCCGGGCGGGCCCCGGCGCCCGCACGCACGTCGGATCACCGCCGGGCCCGCAACGAAATGATGGCCACCGTCCGGGAAAACGCCTGCGCCGAGCACACCGTCGCCGAGGACGGCGGGACACCGACCTCCGACGAACCGTTTCCGCTTCTCGATCGGCACGGACCGACTGCTCGACTACCGATCAGTCCCTGACCGGGACGAAGCTGGCGAAGACCACGTCAAGCACCTCCCTGCGGTACCTGGACCAGTCCGACTCCGGGGTCTGGAACCAGAAACCGTAGGCCTGGTGCGCCGACGTGACGACGCCGCGGTTGTTGATGTGCTGGGTGCCGTTCCTGCGGTAGGTGAACTCCCAGTCGGCCGCCTTCACGAAGTAGTCCACGGACTCGAGCTTGATCTCGCGGTAGTCCGGGAAGTCGCCGCCGCGCAGCCGGGCGTCCCGCTGCGAGCGCCAGTCGGCGACCGGGTTCGATCGCGGCTGGTCGGTCTGGTCGATGCCCAGGACGTGCCCCTTCCCGTCCCGCCAGTACCGCATCGAGCCTTCCTTCGACGTGGTCCAGCCGTCCGGCACGTACACCCGGAATCCGGTCTTGTCCGAGTAGTCGATCCACCCGGCGGGCAGCGGCGGCCGGGCATTCGCGGCGCTGCGGCTCGGCGAGGCGGACGCCGGCGGCGACGCCGGCGGGGAGGACGAGGCGGCGGCCGACGGCTTCGCGCTGGTCACGGTCGTCGCCGGGGGCACGGCCGGCGGAGAGGCCACACCGCTGCCGCCCGTGGTCGTCCGCGACGACGGGCGGTTCACCAGGAACACCGCCAGGCCGGCGAGCACCACCACCACCGCGGCGGCCAGGGCGACCAGCTTGCGCTTCGGGCTCTTCTGCGCCGGTACGGCCGGGGCAGCCGGCGGGATGTCGTCGTCGACCGGGACGCGCGGGGCCGGAATGGCGGCGGCCGCCCGGGCCACCGGCTCGGCCTCCAGCGTGGCCACGGCCTCCCGCAGCAGGCGCTCCGCCTCCTCCGCCTCGATCCGCTGCTCCGGGTCCTTGCGCAGCAGCCCCTCGAGGACCGGGGCGAGCGGACCGGCGTGCGCCGGCTGCTCCGGCTCCTCGGTGGCGAGCGCCGCCAGGGTCGCCATCGTCGACGAACGCTGGAACGGGGAATGGCCCTCGACCGCGGCGAACAGGGTGGCGCCCAGCCCCCACAGGTCGGCCGGCGGGCCGCCGGTGCCGAACCGGGCCCGCTCCGGCGCCATGTAGAGCGGCGAGCCGAGCAGCACGTCGGACTTGCTGGTCAGGCTGTCGTCGTCGAGCGCGGCGATGCCGAAGTCGGTGAGCAGCACCCGGCCGTCGTCGGCGAGCAGCACGTTCGCCGGCTTCACGTCGCGGTGGTGCACGCCGGCCCGGTGCGCGGCCTGCAACGCGGCGAGCAGATCCAGGCCGATCCGGGCCACCCGGTACGCGTCGAGCGGGCCGTCCTCGGCGGTGACCTGGCGCAGGGAGCGGCTCGGCACGTACTCCATGACGATCCAGGTGTGGTCGTCGAGCGACAGGACGTCGTACACCTGAACGACGTTGGGGTGGCTCAGGCGGGCCGCGGCCCGCGCCTCCCGCAGGGTCCGCCGCACGGCCGCGTCGCCCTGGGCGATCTCCTCCGGGAGATCTATCTGTTTGACAGCGACCTCGCGTTGCAGGGTCTCGTCGTGCGCCCGCCAGACCTGGCCCATGCCGCCACGGCCGAGTTCCTCACCCAGGCGATAGCGACCGGCGAGCAGGGGCGGCGCGTCAGGCATGTCGTTCGATATACCCGCCCCGGCGCTCCCCGCAACGTCGGCCGCGGAACGTGCCGGATCTGCCGGGGAGTTCATCGCGCGCCTGCCGTCCTGCGCCGGGCGGAGGTCGGCGCCGGACCATCCTCGCACGCCCTGCGTAACCTGCCCGGCATGGATCACGAGACCGCAGTCGCGGCGTCGCTGGCCGCCGCCGACGTCATCCGGGGGCGGTACGGCACCGCCCTCGACCGGGTGGACAAGGGCGGCGGCGACTTCGCGACGGCCGCGGATCTCGCCGCTGAGCAGGCCATCCGGGACGTGCTCCGGGCGGCCTGCCCGGATGACGCGATCACCGGGGAGGAGCACGGGGCCACCGGGCCGGCGCAGGCCCGGCGGCGGTGGCTGGTCGACCCGCTGTGCGGGACGCTGAACTACGCGGTGCGCACGCCGCTGGTCGCGGTGAACGTGGCGCTGCGTGACGGGGAGCGGGTGCGGGCGGCCGCGGTGGCCGACCCGTTCAGCGGGGAGACGTACTGGACCGACGGGTCTGTCGCGCGGGTGCGCCGGCCGGACGGCAGCACCGCTCCGCTGGCGCCGTCCGGCGCGTCCGGGCTGGTGGACATCAACCTGGACCCGCCGTTCGAGGTGGAGCCCGCCCTGGTGATCGCGGCGCCCGGGTTCCGTGACCGGTTCCGGCCGCGGGTGCTGTCGACGACGCTGGCGCTGGTGTGGGTGGCCGACGGGCGGCGGGCTGCCTATCTGACGTACGGGGACGTGCGGGGCAGCGTGCACTTCGCCGCCGGGATCGCCGTGTGCGAGGCGGCCGGCTGCGTGGTCAGCGGGGTGGACGGGGAGCCGTGGGAGTCGGGCTCCGGATTGCTCGTGGCGGCGGACTCGTCGGTGCATGCGGCGCTGCTCGGCCTGGTCCGTTCCGCCTGACCCGGGTGGGATGCGGCCGGGTACCCGTTCCGGTCGGGCGCCCGGCCGCTCGTCCGCGCGGTTCTTCGCCGGTGTCCGCGCGCTTCCCGCCGCCGGGCGGTCGACTCCGCTTCGCCGGCGGTCGCGCGCTGTCGTCAGCGGGAGCGGCGGATCAGGGCGACGCCGGCGGCGGCCGTGGCGAGGGCGGCTCCGAGGAGCGCGTACTCCCGGGGGTTGGCGGCGACCCGGCGCCGCGCCGAACCGATCGCCGTGGTGGCGCGTTCCGCGGCGTCCGCCGCGGAGGAGGCCATCCTGGTGCCGGTCTGCGCGGTGGCCTCGGCGATGTGGCCAGGGGTGTGCGTCGTGCCTGCTCCCGCCGCCGGCTCGGTCTCCTTGTCCTGGGTGGCCTTGTCCTTGACCTCAGCCGCCTTGTCCTTGATCTGGGCGGCCTTGTCCGCGGCGGTCTCCTTGAGGTGCGTGGCCTTGTCCGCGGCGGCCTCCTTGAGATGCGTGGCCTTGTCCGCGGCGGCCTCCTTCAGCAGGGCGGCCTTGTCCGCGGCCGAGTTCTTCACGCGGGACGGGATGTCCACCTTGGCGACCAGGGCCTCCACGGTGTCGCCCATCTCGGCGCGGGTCTGCTCGATCTCCGCTCGCAACTCCTCGCTCCCGCGAGGGGGCGTGTCGTTCTTGTCGTCGTCCTTGCGCTCCGACTGAACAGCCATGGATCCGTTTCCCTTCGACATCTCGGACTTCATCGGCTGAGCCGTCGCGGGCTCCGGAGTGGCTTCGGCGCTCCCGGCGCCCGGCGCGTCCCGCAGCGGGCCGCCCTTCCCACCGGGAGCCGACGAGGCGCCCGCCAGGGGATCGGACGCCGCCGCCGGCGGCACGGCCGGTGTGCTGGGCGTGACCTCCGCCGCGGCGTGCTCCGGCGGCCCGGGCTCGCTGCCCGTGGTCGGCGGCGTCGCTGCTCCTGGCGTCGCGGCGTGCTTCGGGGGCGCCGGCTTGGGGGTGGCCGGCCTCGCGCCGGCAGTGGCAGGCGTCCGAGGCGGGCCGGGCTTCGGCGGGGTGGGTCTGGGGGCCTGTGACGGACCGGGGGCGGCCTTCCCCGGCGAGCCGGCGGGGTGCTTCGCCGCCTTGGCGCCGCCCGGCGCTGTGTCGCGGGCGCCGGCCGGGGCTTTGCCCGCCGGGTCGGAGCCCGTCCCGGTCGCGGCTTTGCCGGCCTTCGGCTCCGGGACGCCGGACGCGGGGGCGGAGCCCGCTCCCGGCGCCGAGCCGGTGGCTTGCGGTGTGCCGGGGCGCTTCGGCGGCGGGGCGGGGGCCGGCGCCTTGCCCGCGGTGCCCGGACCGGGCACCGGCCGGCCGGCCCGGGCGCCGTGGTCGCGCGGACTCCGCCCGGTGGCCGGCCGGTCGCCGCTGGTGGCGTCGTCGCTCATGGATTCCTCCCCGAGCGGGCCGCCGACATGAACGTGTCCACGTCCTGCCGGCCGCTGGCCATGGCCTCCTGCGGCGCCGGCGGAACGGCCTGCTTCACCTGCCCGCGTCCGATCAGCGCGGCCACGCCGGCGACGGCGAACACCACTGCCGTCACGATCAGCGTGGCCGCCCACACCGGCAGGACCAGCGCCAGCGCCGCCCCGGCGGTGACGAGGAGCGCGCCCAGGCCGTACATCGCCAGCAGGCCGGAAGCACCCAGCAGCCCGGCGCCCTTCCCGGCCTTCTTGCCCTTCTCCATCATCTCCATCCGGGCGAGCGTCAGCTCGTCCCGGACCAGTGTCGTGACCTGCTCACTGAGCCGGCTGACCAGTTCCGCGGTAGACGTCTGCTCGCTTCGTGCGTCGGTGTGCGCCATCGTCCCCTCCGTCCTGTACAGCTTTCCGGGTTTCGACGTACCCGCCCTAATCCGCCCTAACCACCCGACCTCAGCGATGCGCGAGGGCCCGGCCGCCCGTGCCCAGCCCCTCGATGCGCGTCCGGACGCCTTCGCGGTGCGCCCCGGCCAGGTTCGGTCCGCCACCGGCAGGCCGGGTCGCTGCGGCGCGGGGCTGCCGCCCGACCCGGTCGAGGCGTCCAAGGCATCCGGGTAAGCCTCGGCGGTGAGCGTCGAGCGCGCGGGCGGCACGAGGCAGCCCGGGGCGCCTGACCGCTTCTGATCCACAGAACCGGAAGACCGGAAAGAAGGGTGCACCGGTTGGCAGGATGAGCGCATGGAGGACGAGCGGCTGGCCGCGGTCCGGGCGCGGATCGCGGTGATCATCGAACCGGATCCGACTCCGGACGAGCTGGCGCTGGTCCTGCGGATGCTGCGGGGATTCGTGGCGCGCACCCCGGGAGCGGTGGACCAGATGCTGGACGGGTTCCCGGGCAAGGACCTCGGCGTGCTCCGGGACCAGGCGCACGCGCTCAAGGGGTCGGCGGCCAACATCGGCGCCACCGGCCTGGCCGGGCTCTGCTCCGCGCTGGAGGACCAGGCGCGGGCCGGCGCGATCGCCGACCCGGCGGGCACGGCCGGACGGATCCGGGCCGAGGCCGCCGGAGCGGTCGAGGCGGTGTCGACACTGGCCGAGGAGTTCGCTGGGCAACGCCTCCCCTGAGCGGACAGCGGTGACCGGCGCAGGCGCATGTCGCCGCACTCCACGTAATGGGAAACGCCCCATCGGTCACTGGACAATCAGGATCACGGAAGTTCTCATCCGTGTGACCAGGTGGTCGATCCTTCCCTCACGTGAACCACCCGCAGGAGGAACGGATGCAGATGAGCGCAGTCGGTGACCAGGCCCGCGTTTCCGCGGTGCAGAGCTACCAGCTGCTCGACGCGCCCCGTCCCGTCGTCCTGGACGAGCTGGCCCGCCTGGCCAGCTCGGTGTTCGAGACGCCGATGTCCGCGGTGACGCTGATCGGAGCCGACCGGCAGTGGTTCGTCGGCAGCACCGGGATTTCGAGCCGGGGCGGGCCGCTGGAGACCTCGTTCTGCAGCCTGGTGGTGGACCGCCGGGTCCCGTTGATCGTCCGTGACACGCTGGCCCACCCGTTCTACTCGACCTGGGAGCACGTGGTCGGCGCGCCGAACATCCGGTTCTACGCCGGCGTCCCGCTGGCCGACGAGGACGGCTTCGTGCTGGGCACCGTGTGCGTGCTCGACCACCGCCCCCGCGACGTCGGCGACCGGCAGCTGGACATGCTGCGCGCGATGGCCGGGCAGGCCGCCGGGCACCTCTCGGCGATCCGGAACCGGATGTTGCTGGCCGAGGTGGGCGACGAGTTGTCCCGGGCGATCAGCCGCGAGGAGGACTTCGTCGCCACCGTGTCGCACGAGCTGCGCACGCCGGTCACCACCATCCAGGGCTACCTGGAGCTGCTGGTCGACAACGAGGAGCTGGCGCCGTACCGCAGGATGATCGAACCGATCCAGCGCAACGGCGAGCGCCTGGTCCGGATGGTCGATCACCTGCTCGCCGGCACCCGCCCGGCGGTCGCCCCGCTGCCGCTGCTGCGCGCGCAGACCGACCTGGTCGACGTCGCCGAGACGGCGACCGCCGCGTGCCGCGCCCAGGCCGAGCAGCGCGGGGTGGCGTTACGGCTGGAGATCCCGCAGGGCGCCGGGCCGTTCCCGGTACCCGGCGACTTCACCCGGCTCAGCCAGGCCGCGGAGCAGCTGATCCGCAACGCGGTGCTGTTCAGCCCGGGCGGCTCGGCGGTCCGGATCCGGGTCGGCGAGACAGGCATCGACGTGGTCGACCACGGCGCCGGCATCCCGGCCGACGAGCTGCCGCACGTGATCGAGCGCTTCTACCGCGGCCGGTTCGCCCGGGAACAGGCGGTGCCCGGGGTCGGCCTGGGACTCAGCATCGCCCAGCGGATCATGAAGGCGCACGACGGCGAGCTCGCCGTCTTCTCCGAGGGAAGCGGGAAGGGCACCACCGTGCGGATGACAGTGACCCCCTGACCTCGTGCCGCGGGCGGGGGCGGCGGCCGATCGGCGCGCGGCCTCAGGCCGCGGTGAGCAGCGCGAGAACGCCGGTGGCGGCCATCGACCGGCGCACTATCCCGCGGGCGCCCACCACCTGGAACGCCACGTCCCGCGAGGCCGCGCCGGCCCGGGCGGCGAGCAGCGCGTCGATGCCTGCCGAGTCGCAGAACGTCAGGCCGGCCACGTCCAGCACCAGCCGGCGCACGTCCTCCCCGGCCAGGGCGGCGGACACGTACGTGTCGACCAGGTCCGTGGTGGCCAGATCCAGCTCGCCGTGGAAGGCCAGCCGGACCACGCCGGGCCCGTCGTACCGGAGGATCCTCACGCGGCACCTCCGCGAGCCGAACCGGACTCCGCCGCCACGCCACCGGGGCACGGCTGCAGCGTCACCCGCACCTGCTTGCCACCCTCGTGGTTGTGCACCGTCCAGTCCACGGCGAGCGCCTCGATCAGCGCGAGGCCCCGGCCGCCCACGTCGTCCGGGTCGCGCCGCCGGGGCACCACCGAGGAGCCGTCGGCCACCGAGACCACCACCCGCGCGCCGTGCGCCTCGACGCGCAGCGCCACGCAGCCACCGCCGTGCCGCACCGCGTTGGTGACCAGCTCGCTGACCACCACGGCGGCCGCGTCCAGCCAGTCCGGGTCACGGAAGCCCCAACCCCCGAGCACGGCCACCACCGCACGGCGGGCAGCGCCCGGCGCGCCGTGATGGAGGGGAACGTCGAGGTGGGCGGTCAGAGCGCTCATGCACAAACCTCAGGAGTCGCCGATATGCGGCGGCACAGTACCCCGGTCACGCCGGTGGTGAAACATGAGCGGACCGATAGTGTTCTTTTACCTTTTAGAGAATTTTGTCGCTCTAGAGTACGGCCATGGCAGCGGTGCTGGTCGTCGAGGACAACCCGGAACATCAGGCGGTGCTCGTGGAGATCGTCCGCCGCCTCGGCCACGTGCCGACGGTCGCCGACGACGGCCGGGCCGGACTCGCCGCCGCCCTCGCCGCCCGGTTCGACCTGATCGTCGCGGACGTCGACATGCCGCACCTGGACGGGATACGGATGTGCCGGGCACTGCGGGCCGAGCCGGCCACCTCGGACGTCCCGGTCGTGCTGATCACCGGGTATCTGCCGCCCGGCGACAGCCTGCTCACCGGGGCGGGCGCGGCCGCTGTCGTACCCAAGCCGTTCCGTGTCCGCGAGCTCACCGAGACCCTGCGGCGCTGCCTGCCGCTGCCGCCGGACGACCCGTTCCTCGCCGAGCTGATGCACAGCCTGGACACCGGAGCGGTGGCCTGCGACCGCCAGGGCCGGCCGATCTTCGTGAACCGCGCGGTCCGTGACTTCTTCGGCGACGAGTGCGCCACCGTGCCGATCCGCGAATGGCCGGAGCGGTACCACCTGCGCCGCCACGACGGCACCCCGCTGCAGCCGGACGAACTGCCGCTGGACCGGGCGCTGCGCGGCGAACGGGTGCACCACGCCGCGCTGCGGGCCTGCGACCGCGAACACCGGCTGCGCTGGTTGACTGTCAACGCCCGGCCGGTGCGGGACCCGGGCGGGACGGTGCTCGGGGCGGTGGCCGCGGTGCACGACGTGACCGGGGAACGCCAGCAGATCCAGTACGAGAAGTGCAAGGCCGAGGTGCTCCGGGAACTGGTGCACGCCCCGGACATGCGGCACGCCGGCAAGGCCGTGCTGCGCACCCTGTCCACCTGCCTGGACTGGCCGTATCTGCGCCTCTGGCTGGTCGACGAGGTGACCGAGCGGCTGCGGTTGGAGGCCCTGCACGCCGCGCCGGACGCCGAGGAGACCCCGGTGCCGACGACACTGCGGCGCGGGCAGGGGCTGGCCGGCCTCTGCTGGGAGCGCGCCGAGCTGATCTGGGTGCCCGACATCCAGGCGCCGGACTCGCCGATGCTGCCCCAGGTGGCGGCGGCGACCAGGTACCGGGGCGCCGGGGCGGTGCCGGTGCTCAGCGCCGAGCAGGTGGTCGGCGTGCTCACCTTCTTCAGCCCGGACCGGCAGGACCCGGAGCCGGCCCTGGCGGTGCTGCTCACCGGCATCGCCGGGCTGCTCGGGGCGTACCTGGAGCGGCGCCGCTCGGACGAGCTGGCCAACCAGCTGGCGGCCAGCATCGGCGAGTACATCGCACTGGTCGGGCACGAGCTGCGCACACCGCTGACGTCGATCGCCACGTACACCGATCTGATCGTGGAATCCGACGACGACACCACCATCGGCGAGGTCCGCGACCTGCTCGCGGTGATCGAGCGCAACAACGCCCGGCTGCGCTCGCTGGTCGAGCGCCTGCTGGACCTCTCCGCCCTGGAGTCCGGCCACGCCGGCCTCACCCTCGGCACCGTCGACCTCTCCGCGGTGCTGCAGACCGCGATCGCCACGGTGACCGGCGAGACCGGCGAGCCGGGCCCGCGGATCCGCACCGACCTGCCGGACCACCTGCAGATCACCGGCGACCACGCCCGTCTACGCCAGGTCGCGGAAAATCTGATCGGCAACGCGGTCAAGTACAGCCCGGCCGGCTCCACCGTCACCGTCACCCTCACCGCCGACCAGGACGCCGCCGTCCTCACCGTCACCGACGCCGGCATGGGCGTCCCGGACGGCGAGCGGAACCGCCTGTTCGCCCGCCTCTACCGGGCCACGAACGCCCGCCACAGCGACATCCCCGGCGCCGGGCTCGGCCTGGCCCTGAGCCGCGCCATCGTGGAGCTACACCGGGGCTCGATCACCCTCACCAGCGGCGAGGCCGGCGGTACGGTGGCCACGGTCCGCCTCCCCCGCGCCACGGCCGGCTGATCAGTTGTGCCCCAGCAGTCTGGTGGCCAGCACCGCGGCCTGGGTGCGCCGCTCCAGGCCCAGCTTCGCGAGCAGGCTGGACACGTAGTTCTTCACCGTCTTCTCGGCCAGGAACATGCGGCCGGCGATCTCCCGGTTGGTCAGGCCCTCGGCCACGAACTCCAGGATGCGCCGCTCCTGATCGGTCAGGCCGGCCAGCTCGCGGGGCTGCTCGACGCCGTTGCGGATGCGCTCCAGGACGCGCTGGGTGACCGCCGGGTCCAGCAGGGACTGTCCGGCGGCCACCCGGCGCACCGCGTCGACCAGGTCGGTGCCGCGGATCTGCTTCAGGACGTAGCCCGACGCACCGGCCATGATGGCGGCGAAGAGCGCCTCGTCATCCTCGTACGAGGTGAGGATCAGCCCCTTGATCGTCGAGTCCACCGCCCGCACGTCGCGGCACACGTCGATGCCGTTGCCGTCGGGCAGCCGCGCGTCCAGCACGGCGACGTCCGGCCGCAGCGCCGGGATGCGGGCCGCCGCCTCGCGCGCGGAGCCTGACTCACCCACCACCTCGATGTCGCCGCCCGCCTGCAGCAGGTCGACCAGGCCACGACGAACGACCTCGTGGTCGTCGAGGAGAAAGACTCGGATCATGTCTCCTTTTTAGTCCCCGCCCGGCCCGGGCACACAGGGCCATAGGTCCCGGGCCGGACGGAAGGCGACGCGCTAGCCTCGTGGCCGTGGGCGAAGGATCGACGCCGTCGCTGGGCCTGGGCCCGTTGTCCCGGGTCCGGCTGGACGAGTTGCTGCAGGAGATGCTGGACCGGGTCGGCGACGTGGTGGCCAGCCGTGAGCGCCTGCGCTCCCTGCTGGACGCCGTCGTCGGCATCGGCACCGATCTGGACCTGCGCAGCACGTTGCAGCGGATCGTCGAGGCGGCGTGCGCGCTGGCCGGCGCGAAGTACGGCGCGCTCGGCGTGCTGGCCTCCGACAACCGCAGCCTGTCCGACTTCATCACGCACGGCATCGATCCGGAGACGCACACGCGGATCGGCGACCTGCCGCACGGCCGGGGCGTGCTGGGACTGCTGATCACCGATCCGCGCCCGGTCCGGCTGCCGGACATCCGTCGGCACCCCGACTCGTACGGTTTTCCGGCCCACCACCCGCCGATGCACAGCTTCCTGGGCGTCCCGGTGCGCACCCGCGACCATGTCTTCGGCAATCTGTACCTGGCCGAGAAGCAGGGCGCCACCGAGTTCGGCGAGGACGACGAGGAGATCGTGGTGGCGCTGGCCGTCGCGGCCGGGGTGGCGATCGACAACGCCCGCCTCTACGAGCTGGCCCAGCGGCGCGAGCGCTGGCTGGCCGCCGCCGCAGAGATCACCGGCGTGCTGCTGGGCACCGTGCACCGCACCGAGGCGCTGCGGCTGATCGCCCGCCGCGCCCGCGAGGTGGCCGGCGCCGATCTGGTCCTGGTGCTGTTGCACGAGGAGGAGAACGCGCGGTACCGGATCGAGGTGGTCGATCCGGAGCACGCCGGGCTGGCCGGGAAGGTGCTGCCGGCGGACAGCCCGGTGGTGCGCGACTTCGGGGCGCAGCGGCACCGGCTGCTGGACGACCTGCGCGCCGCAGCCGAGTGGCCCGGCCCGGTGCCGTCCGGGCCGGCCCTGGCCGCGCCGCTGACCGGCGTGGAGAAGGGCGTGCTGATCGTCTCGCAGTCCCCCGCCCAGGCCGCGCTCGGCGCCGACGACGCGGTGCTGCTCTCCACGTTCGCCGGTCAGGCCGCGCTCGCCCTGGAACGCGCGCGGGCCCAGGAGGAGCGGGAGCTGCTGGCGGTGCTGGAGGACCGCGAGCGGATCGCGCGAGACCTGCACGACGTGGTGATCCAGCGGCTCTTCGCGACCGGCATGCGCCTGCAGGGCGCGATGGTCCCGGGCACGCGGCCCGAGGTGGCGAAACGGATCAACGACGCGGTGGACGACCTGGACGCGACGATCCGGGACATCCGCCGGTCGATCTTCGAGCTGCGCGCCCCGGTCGGGCCGTCGCTGCGCGCCGAGCTGCGCGAGACGGTGGCGGCGGCCGCGGCGGCGCTCGGGTTCCCGCCCGACCTGGAGACGGCCGGACCGGTGGACAGCGCGGTGCCCGACGATGTCGTACCGGAGCTGATGGCCGTGCTGCGGGAGGCGCTCGCCAACGTCGCGCGGCATGCCCGGGCGTGCAGCGCCCGCGTCTCGGTCCGGGTCGCCGACGGCGAGCTTCTCCTGCGGGTACGCGACGACGGCGTGGGCATCGATCCGGCGCTGGCCCGTGGCGGGGTGGTGAACATGGGCGAGCGGGCCGCCGACCTGGGCGGGGCGTTCGAGATCGGGCCCGCCCCGGACGGCGGCACGCTGCTCGCCTGGCGGGTGCCACTGACCGGTTGACCGGGACTTTCGGCCCTGCCCGCGGGCGCCGCCACGAGGCACCGTGGACTGCGTGAACGGCTACGACGAGTCAGACCTGCGACGTGCGGCGGCAGCCGGCATCCAGGCGCCTTCGATGCACAACACCCAACCCTGGGCCTTCCGGCTGCGGGACGGGGCCATCGAGGTGACGGCGGACCCCACCCGCCGGCTCACCGTCGCCGACCAGAGCGGCTGGGCGATGCGCCTGGCCCTCGGGGCCGCCACCTTCAACGCGCGGCTGGCGCTGGCCTGGGGCGGCACCCCGGCGGACGTGCTGCTGCTTCCGGACCCGGCCGAGTCCGGCCTGGCCGCCCGGCTGACGCCGGGAAAGAAGAGGCCTCCGACGTACGCGGAACGGGACCTGTACGCCGCGATCGAGCGCCGGCACAGCAACCGGCAGCCGTTCTGGCCCGACCCCGTGCCGGCCGGCGCCCGGGTCCGGCTGATCGAGGCGGCCCGCGCCGAGCACGCCTGGCTGGACCTGCTGGTCGGGATGACCGCGCTGACCGGGTTCTCGGAGATCGCGCACAGCGCCGACCGGGTGCTGCGGCGTGACGGGCGGTACCAGGCCGAGCTGATCAGCTGGACCGGCACCGAGTCGGCCACGGACGGGATGCCGGCGTTCGCCGGGGCGGCGGTCGGCGAGAGCCACGACCTGATCCCGCAGCGGGCGTTCACCGAGCGGCGCCGCGCGCCGGGCCGGGACTACGAGCCGGAGCCGCTGGTCGGCATCCTGGGCACGGCCGGTGACCGGCGGCTCGACCAGTTGCAGGCCGGTCAGGCGCTGCAGCGGGTCCTGCTCACCGTGACGGACGCGGGGCTGGCCTGCTCGATGATCTCCCAGCCGATCGAGGTGCCGGCCGCCCGTGACCAGTTGCGGCGCTCGCTGGGCCGGACCGGCTTCCCGCAGATCGCCCTCCGGATCGGCTACGGCCACCCGGGCCGCCGCTCCCCCCGCCGCCCCGTCGAGGAAACCCTGGGCTGACCCCCCGCGCGACACGGCCCCGGCTGCGTCCGCACCGCGCCACCCGGTCCCGACCGGTGGCGCCGGGTCTCCCGCACCGCGCGAGACACCCGTCACCACCATACGATCGTGATTGTTGATAGTGATCACGTTCATCGCGCGTTCTAGTTGCCAAGGATGTGCAACAGCTAGCCGTGGCTTATAAGCTGATCCCGCGGGGAATCCGGCCCCGCGTTGGGGAGGGCGCCATGGATGCGCAAGCGATGCACATCGCGAACGGGATCGTGAACGGCCCGGTGTCGGCGATCTTCGTGGTGTTCGCCGTCGCCGTGCTCGCCGTCTGCGTGCGGCGGGCGCGAGCCGACCTGGACGACCGGCTGGCCCCGATGGCCGGCCTGGTCTCGGCGTTCATCTTCGCCGTCCAGATGCTCAACTTCCAGGTGCTGCCGGGCGTCTCCGGCCACCTGCTGGGCGGCACGCTCGCGGTGATCCTGGTCGGTCCGTGGGTCGGCGCGCTCTGCGTCTCCACCGTCCTGATCGTCCAGTGCCTGCTCTTCGCCGACGGCGGCCTGACCGCGATCGGGCTGAACATCACGAACATGGCGCTGCTCGGCACCGCCGCCGGCTACCTGCTGGTCGCCGGTCTGCTGCGGGTGCTGCCGAAGAATCCGGGCGGCCTCGGCGTCACCGCGTTCGCCGCCTCGGTGGTCTCCGTCGTGGTGGCCTCGCAGGGTTTCGTCCTGGAGTACGCGCTGGGCGGCACCACCGACCTCTCGCTCCCGTGGATCTCCGGCACCATGGCGGGCGTGCACGTGCTGATCGGCATCGGTGAGGGCCTGATCGCCGCGACCACCGTGGCGACCGTCGCCCGGGTCCGTCCCGACCTGGTCTACGCACTCCGCAAGTTCCGCAAGCCGGTCGTCCTGGAAGAGGTCGCGGCATGACCAGGAAGCTCGGCTGGTTCCTGGCCGGCGGCCTGCTGGTCGCCCTGCTGCTGGCCGGGGTGGTCAGCAACTTCGCCTCCGGCAGCCCGGACGGCCTGGACGCGACCGCCCGCGAGGGGTGCACGTTCGGCGCCGACGGGGAGATCACCGGCGGCACCTGCATGGCCCAGCGGGAGCGGGACCACCAGATGAAGGACAGCCCGCTCGCCGACTACGGCATCCGGGGCGTCCACAACGAGGCGGTCTCCACAGGCCTCGCCGGGGCGGCCGGCGTGCTGATCACTTTCGGCATCGGCGCGGGCGGCCTCTGGCTGGTCCGCCGCCGCGAGCGGAAGGCCGCCTGAGGTGGGGGCGGGGCACACCCACGCGCTCTACCTCGACCGGGGCGGCCGGGTGCACCGGCTGGCCCCGGAGGTGAAGATCGTGGCGGTGCTGCTGTTCACGATCGTGGTGGTGGTCACCCCACCCGCCGAGTTCCCCGCGTTCGCCGGCTATCTCGTCCTGCTGGCCGGTGTCGCGGCGGTGGCCCGGGTCCCGGCGCTCTGGCTGCTCAAACGGGCCACCATCGAGCTGCCGTTCGTGCTGCTCGCGGTGGCTCTGCCGGTCTTCGGGCACGGCGAGCGCATCGACTGGCTCGGCCTGTCCCTGTCGGTCGAGGGCCTGCACGGCGCGTGGAACATCCTCGCCAAGGGGACGCTCGGCGTGCTGGCGTCGCTGCTGCTCGCCGCGACGACCACGATGCGCGACCTGATCCTCGGGCTGGACCGGCTGCGGGTCCCCGCGGTGTTCACCCAGATCGCCACGTTCATGCTGCGCTACATCGACGTGCTCGCCGACGACGCGCGCCGGATGCGCATCGCCCGGCTGTCCCGCGGCTACGACCCGCGGTTCCTCTGGCAGGTGAAGGCGTTCGCGGTGGGCGTGGGGTCGCTGTTCCTGCGGTCGTACGAACGGGGCGAGCGGGTCTACCTGGCGATGGTGTCCCGCGGGTACACCGGACGCCTGCCGCACGCCGAGTCGCGGAAACCGGCGACCCGCGAGTGGGCGCTCGCCGCCACCCTGCCGTTGATCTCGCTCGGCATCGCGGTCCTAGCATGATCGGCGTGACGACTCCCGCTCTCCAGGTCACCGGGCTGCGATACGCCTACCCCGACGGCCGGCCCGCGCTGCGCGGCGTCGACCTGACCCTCGCCCCGGGCGAGCGGGTCGCCCTGCTCGGCCCGAACGGCGCCGGCAAGACCACCCTGGTGCTGCACCTCAACGGCATCCTGCACGGCGGCGGTGGCCGGGTGGAGGTCTCCGGGCTGCCGGTCACGCCCGGCGACCGGGCCGCCATCGCGGAGATCCGCCGCCGGGTCGGCATCGTCTTCCAGGACCCCGACGACCAGCTGTTCATGCCCACGGTCGCCGAGGACGTCGCGTTCGGCCCGGCCAACCTGGGCGTGCGCGGCGCCGAGCTGACCGCCCGGGTGGACGAGGCACTGGCCGCGGTCGGCATGACCGAGCACCGCGACCAGGTCCCGCACCACCTGTCGTTCGGCCAGCGCCGGCGGGTCGCGGTGGCGACCGTGCTGGCGATGCGCCCGGAAATCCTGGTCCTCGACGAGCCGTCGTCCAACCTGGACCCGGCGAGCCGGCGCGAGCTGGCCGAGATCCTCGAGTCGCTGCCGGTGACGCTGCTGATGGTGACCCACGACCTGCCGTACGCGCTGGAGCTGTGCCCGCGTTCGGTCATCCTGGACGGTGGCCGTATCGCCGCCGACGGCGATACGGCCGCGTTGCTGTCCGACCGCGAGCTGATGCGCGGCCACCGCCTGGAGCTGCCGTTCGGCTTCAACCCGGCGGCGGCCGGCGCCTGACGTCCGCGACGGGTCGCAGCTCCCCCAGGCGTTTGGATTCCTACTCGGGGCGGCCGTCGGCGAGCCATTGGGCGAGACCGCGCAGCCCGGCCGCCCACCGGCCGAGGTCGGTGACCTCCGCGTGCCCGGTGACGACGGTGAGCAACTCGGCCACCGCCTCGTCCGTCCGCCGCGCGTCGTTGAGGGTGAGGGCCCGGAAGACGCGTACGGAGTCGGAGTCGGGAAACTCCCCGCGGGCCCGGTCGAGCACCGCCAGCGACTCGTCCAGCTTGCCCAGCCATCGCAGGGTACTGGCGTACTGGCACAGACACCGGCGCAGGACGTCGCCGTCGAGGCCGAGGGCGAGCGCCCGCTCGTAGTAGCCGCGGGCGGTCTCCTCCTGGCCCGCGGTGTCGTAGGCGCCGCCGACCTCGTACACGAGGACGGGGTGGTCGGGGTGCTCCGCGAGCAGCGCCTGGAAGTAGGCGATCGTGGGCGCCATGTTCGACCGGTCGCGCTGCTCGTAGCCACGCTGGATCGCCTCGGCCAGTTCGGGCGTCACGTCTGTCGTCACTGCTGCGGCTCCCGAGGATACGAGTGTGAGGATCGGCTCAGGCTATCGCAGCCTCGTCCACAGGGCGCCGCGTCGCCCCGGTCGGCCGTGGCACGGATCCGTTCCTGTTCGCCGTCGCCGTACCGGACGCCAGGAGCCCGCCGTGCTCATCCCGCCGGCCAGCGTTCGGCGGGATGAGCATGGCGCGGGAACAACGAGCGCCCGCCGTAGCGGCGCTGGTGTGCTGAGTCAATTTCGACTCAGGACACCAATCAGGCGGCCTGCCGCAGTTCCCCGGCGACGCCGGTGACCAGCGCCTGCCAGGTCTCCGGCCCGACCACGCCGTCCACGGTCAGCCCGGCGCCGGACTGGAAGGCGCGCACCGCCGACTCGGTGGCCGGCCCGAAGATCCCGTCCGGGTCGGACGGCGTCCCGGCGCGCTGCCGGAACTCGTGCTGAACCCCGCGCACCGCGCTGCCCGACGCGCCCGGCCCCACCGCCACGATCAGCGCCTGCCAGGTGTCGCCGCAGACGACGCCGTTGTCGGGGAGTCCGCGGGTGCGCTGGTAGGCGGGGACCGCGTCGCCGGTCTGGGCGCCGAAGACGCCGTCCACGGTGACCGTGTGGCCACGGGCTCGCAGCAGATACTGCAGCGTGGGCACGGGATGCCTGGTCGAGCCCTGCCTGGTCGTCGGCCAGCGGCTGTGCGTATCTGCCATCCGGAAGTCCCTTCCTCCACGTCGAGTAGGCGTATGCCATTCACCTTCGCGCCATCCGTCGTCGAAAGAAAGGGTGAAGTGGCTCTCCGCCCCTACTTTGTTAGGCGGAGAGACACTGCGACCGTCACTGATCAGTGCTGGGCCCAGTCGCCGAGCGACCAGTCACGCACCTCGGGCATGTCCTCCAGGTGCTCCACGACGTACGCCTCGTGCTTGCGCAGCTGGGCCTGGCACCAGGCCTTGAGCTCGCTCGCCCCGCCCGGCAGCCGGTGGGAGTTGTTGATCGCGTCCATCACCAGGTGGTAGCGCGACGCCTTGTTCCGCACGGTCATGTCGAACGGCGTGGTGGTGGTGCCCTGCTCGATGAAGCCGCGGACGCGGAACCGGTCGGCGTCCGGCCGGCCGTGCACCAGTTGGTGGATGGCGCCCGGGTAGCCGTGGAAGGAGAACACCACGTCCACGTGGTCGGTGAACAGCTCGCGGAACATCGTCTCGCTCATGCCGTGCGGATGGTCCTTGGGCCGCGGCAGCGTCATCAGGTCGACGACGTTCACCACCCGTACCTTCAGCCGTGGCAGCTTCTCCATCAGGATCCGCGCCGCGGCCACCGTCTCCATCGTCACCACGTCGCCGGCACAGGCCAGGACGATGTCCGGGTCGCTGTTGCCGTCGTCGGTGCCGGCCCATTCCCAGACGCCCGCGCCCTTGGCGCAGTGCTCGATCGCCTGCTCCATGTCGAGCCACTGCAGCTGCGGCTGCTTGTCGATGACGATCAGATTGATGTACGACCGGGACCGGAAACAGTGATCGGCCACCGAGAGCAGCGTGTTCGCGTCCGGCGGAAGGTACACCCGCGCCACGTCGCCGCGCTGGGTCAGCACGTTCTGGATCAGGCCGGGCCCCTGGTGCGAGAACCCGTTGTGGTCGTTGCGCCAGGCCGTCGAGGTGAGCAGGATGTTCAGGCTCGGCACCTTGGCCCGCCAGGGCAGGTGCGAGGCCTCCTGCAGCCACTTGCCGTGCTGGATCGTCTGCGACGCGCTGACCATGGCGAACGCCTCGTAGGTGGCGAACATGCCGTGCCGCCCGGTCAGCGTGTAGCCCTCCAGCCAGCCGTGGCAGTTGTGCTCGGAGAGCACCTCCATCACCCGGCCGGAGCGGCTGATCTTCACGTCGTCCGGGGTGACCGTCTCCATGAAGCCGCGGTCGGAGACCTCGAAGACGGCGCCGAGCCGGTTCGAGTTCGTCTCGTCCGGGCAGAACAGCCGGAACCGGTCGGTGTTGCGCGCGTAGATGTCACGCATCATCTCGCCCAGCTTGCGGGTCGACTCGGCACGGCCCGCTGCCGGCCTCTCCACCGCGACCGCGTAGCCGCGGAAGTCCGGCAGGTCGAGATCCCTGGTCAGCCGGCCGCCGTTGGCGTGCGGGCTGGCGCTCATCCGCAGGTCGCCCTCCGGCGCCAGGTCGCGGACCGGGCCGGACGGGGCGCCGGTCGCGTCGAACAGCTCCTCCGGCCGGTAGGACCGCAGCCACTCCTCGAGCAGCCGCAGGTGGTCGGGGTTGTCCTTGACCCCGGAGAGCGGGACCTGGTGGGCCCGCCAGGTGCCGCCCACGGTCACGCCGTCGACCTTCTCCGGACCGGTCCAGCCCTTGGGCGTACGGAGGATGATCAGCGGCCAGTGCGGCCGGGAACCGTCCCAGTCCCCGGCACGCGCCGCGGTCTGGATCGCCCGGATCTTGCCCCACGCCTCGGCGAGCGCCTGCGCGAACCGGTGGTGCATGCCGGGCAGGTCGTCGCCGGAGACCTCGATGATCTCGTATCCGTGGCCCTCCAGAAGCTTGCGCACCTCGGCCGGATCTTTGCGGGCGAGCACGGTCGGGCCGGCGATCTTGGCGCCGTTGAGGTGCAGGATCGGCAGCACCGCGCCGTCGCGCTCCGGGTTGATGAAGGAGACGCCCTTCCAGGAGCCCTCCAGCGGCGCGGTCTCCGCCTCGCCGTCGCCGACCACCGCGATGCTCAGCAGGTCCGGGTTGTCCATCACCGAGCCGAACGCGTGGACCAGCACGTAACCCAGCTCGCCACCCTCGTGGATGGAGCCGGGCGTGGTCACCGAGACGTGGCTGGGGATGCCGCCCGGGCTGGAGAACTGCCGGAACAACCGCAGCATGCCGTCCTCGTCCTGGGTCACCCCCGGGTAGATCTCCGAGTAGGTGCCCTCCAGGTAGCCGGCGGCCACCAGCGCCGGGCCGCCGTGCCCCGGCCCGGCCAGGTAGATCGCCTGCTGGCCGGTGGTCTTGATGAGCCGTGACACGTGGGCGTAGATGAACGACAGGCCGGGGCTGGTCCCCCAGTGCCCGAGCAGCCGCGGCTTGATGTGCTCCGGGCGCAGCGGCTCCCGCAGCAGCGGGTTGGCCTGCAGATAGATCTGTCCGACGGTCAGGTAGTTGTTCGCGCGCCACCACGCGTCGAGGCCCGCGACCTCGGTCTCGTCGGGTTGGGCGAGCTTACGCACCAGGTCCTCGTGGTCGAGCACAGCGGTCACGATCTTTCCTTCCCCCTGAAGGCTTCGTCGTCGAGCACTCTTCTCCGCCGGAACCTCCTGGCGGCAGGGTCCTTCGGCCCCTCCGATCGGGACGTTACCCGCGGGAAACGGCGCCATGCCGGGTCGTTTCGCCTACTTCCCTCGCAGAGCGGCGAGGACCGGCGCATACATCCGACTCTTGATCGTCCCCAGGGTCTGGCCCGCGTTGGGCGCCAGCGTCGCGGCGATCCTGGTGGCCGTGGCGTCGACGGCGTCCTCGGCTACCGCGTGGTCGACGATCCCCGCCCGGAGCGCCTCGGCGCCGCCGTACCGGCGTCCGGTGGTCATCGCCTCGTGCGCGACCTGCGGAGTGAGGCGGCTCTGGATCAGCGCGGACATCCCGGGCGTGAACGGGATGCCGATGTTCACCTCGGGCAGGCACCAGAAGCCGCGGTCGGCCCGCATCACCCGGAAGTCGTGCGCCAGCGCCAGCATCGCCCCCGCCGCGAAGGTGTGCCCAGGCAGGGCCGCCACGGTCGGCACCGCAAGAGCCAGGAACCGGGCGAGCAGATTCTGTACGGTCGCGGCGTACCCGGGAAGCCTGTCCCCGTTGGCGCCCAGCCAGTCGAGGTCGAGCCCGTTCGAGAAGAACTTCCCGGTCGCGGTCGTGACCAGGGCCTTCGGCCCGTCCGCCTGCTCCACCTGGTCGAGCGCCCGGCCGACGGCGTCGAGCCAGTCCGGATGGAAGCGGTTCTCGGTGTCGCCGAGGTTCAGCACGAACACGTCGTCGTGGCGGTCGAGAGTGGGCATTGGACGCCTCCTTCAGCGAAGTTACCGACTGGTAACTTCGCCATGGTGGCTCACCCCGCATGACCGGTCAAGCTGTCCCCCGGGGCTACCGACAACGCCGCCGGCACCGGCCATGATGGGCGGCGTGGCCCGGTCCGCGACCTGTCCGGCGATCAGGCGTCGCGGCACGCTTGTGCCGAGGCCGAGCGGGATGACCGGCGGCCGGCGCTGATCGTCGCCCCGTGAGCTCCGGCCCCGGAACCCGCCTGAGCCGCAGCCGGTCAGCGGCGCTGCTGGTCCAGGGTGAGGGTGCAGCTGTCCTGCTCCGCGGCCAGCTCGGTGATGTCGCCGCCGAGCTGCACGCGCCACGGGAGAGGCTCGCCGCTGCGGCCGACGCGGAGCTCGGCGCCCTCGCGGACGACGCTGAAGACCGTGTCGGCGCCGGACGGGCCCGGGACGACCACGGCGGTGCGGCCGGCGGCCGGCTCGAAGAGGCGCAGGGTGACGCCGTCGCGGTAGTCGTAGTCCGGGCGGTCCTGGCGGGCTCCGACCGGGATCGCCGCGCCCGGACGGACCAGCAGCGGGACGGTGTCGAAGCCGTGCGTCTCACGGACCCAGCCGGGGCCCTGGACGACCTCGCCGGTCAGGTAGTGCGTCCAGCGGCCGGCCGGGACGTAGTAGGACACCTCGCCGGACTCGCTGAACACCGGCGCCACCAGCAGGTCGCCGCCCAGCAGGTACTGCCGGTCCAGATAGGTCACCGCAGGGTCGTCCGGGAAGCCGACCACCATCGGCCGCATCACCGGCACGCCGGTCAGGTGGGCTTCCCGGGCGGCGCCGAACACGTACGGCATCAGGCGGTACTTGAGGTGCGTGAAGAAGCGGAGCACGTCCACCGCCTCCTCGTCGAAGTTCCACGGCACCCGGTACGACTTCGAGCCGTGCAGCCGGCTGTGCGAGGAGAGCAGCCCGAACGCCACCCAGCGTTTGAAGACCGCCGGGTCGGGCAGCCCCTCGAAGCCGCCGATGTCGTGGCTCCAGAAGCCGAAGCCCGACGACATCAGCGACAGGCCGCCGCGCAGGCTCTCCGCCATCGACGTGAAGGTGCCGGTGTTGTCGCCGCCCCAGTGCACCGGGAACTGCTGCCCGCCGACCGTGGCCGAGCGGGCGAACAGCACCGCCTCCCCCTCGCCCCTGGCGTCGCGCAGCACGTCGAAGACGACCCGGTTGTAGAGCTGCGTGTAGTAGTTGTGCATGCGCTCCGGGTCGGACCCGTCGTGCCAGACGATGCCGTCGACCGGGATGCGTTCGCCGAAGTCCGACTTGAACGCGTCGACGCCCATGTCGACAAGCGCGCGCAGCTTGCCGGCGTACCAGGCGCGGGCGTCCGGGTTGGTGAAGTCGACCAGGCCCATCCCGGCCTGCCAGCGGTCCCACTGCCAGACGTCGCCGGAGGCGGTCCGGACCAGGTACCCGTTGGCCTTGCCCTCGGCGAACAGCGGCGAGCGCTGCGCGATGTACGGGTTGATCCACAGGCAGACCTTGAGCCCCTTGCCGGCGAGTCGCTCGAGCATGCCGGCCGGGTCCGGGAAGGTGCGGGTGTCCCACGCGAAGTCGCACCAGTTGAACTCGCGCATCCAGAACGTGTCGAAGTGGAACACCGACAGCGGCAGGTCCCGGTCGGCCATCCCGTCGACGAACTTGTTCACCGTCTCCTCGTCGTAGGAGGTGGTGAACGACGTGGTCAGCCACAAGCCGAAGGACCAGGCCGGGGGCAGCGCCGGCCGGCCGGTCAGCGCGGTGTACCTGCGCAGCACGTCGGCCGGGGTGGGTCCGTGGAGCACCAGGTACGACAGGGCCTGGCCGGCCACGCTGAACTGGGTACGGGTGACCATCTCGGAGGCCACCTCGAAGGACACCTTGCCGGGGTGGTCGACCAGGACGCCGTACCCGGCGTTGGTGAAGTAGAACGGGACGTTCTTGTAGGCCTGCTCGCTGCTGGTGCCGCCGTCCTCGTTCCAGATGTCGATGCTCTGGCCGTTCTTGATCAGCGGACCGAAGCGCTCGCCGAGGCCGTAGACCACCTCGCCCACCCCGAGGTCCAACTGCTCGTGCACGAAGTCGCCGGCGCCGCCGGAGACGACGCCCATACCCTTCCAGCCGCTGCCGGTGAGCCGTCTGCCGTCGGCGACGAAGTCCAGTCCCCAGTTGTCGCCGGTGCGCACCGAGGCGGTCAGCGCGCCGGAGGTGAACGAGGTGTCCGTGACGGCGATCTGCGCCGGCCCGGTGGCGATGGCGAAGTCCGGGCCGGTCGGGGCGCCGCCCTGGAAGTGTTCGATGGTGACCCGGACGACGTCGTCCATCGGGGCGCTGAGGGTAACCGTGATCAGCGGCGCGTCCAGGGTGTCGCCGCGGTCCCGGATCCGCTTGGTGGCGGCGTAGACGGTCAGCGATTCCGGTCCGGCGCTGCTGTCCAGGTAGTGCGCCGGGTGCACCACGGTGAGGCCGTCGCGCTTGCGCCAATAGCCGTCGGTGAACTTCATGGGTGTCCTTTTCTAAAGATCACTTGATGGCGCCGGCGGCGACGCCGCGCGTGAGGGTCCGCTGGAAGAGGAGGAAGAAGACCATCGCCGGGACGATGCCGATCAGCGCGGACGCGCTGGTGGTCGTGGCGTCCATCAACCGGTCGCCCTGCAGCACGCCGAGCGCCACCGGGACGGTCTGGTTGTCGTTGGAGATCAGGAAGATCAGCGGCAGGAAGAACTCGTTCCACGTCCAGATGAAGAAGAACGTGAACAGGACCGCGAGGGTCGGCCGACTGACCGGGACCACCACCCGCCACAGCGCCCGCCATCTGCCGGCGCCGTCGATCGAGGCGGCCTCCAGCAGCTCCTTGGGGAACTCGGTGTAGACCGAGGTGAGCAGGTACGTGCCGAAGGCGCTCTGGACGACAGTGAAGATGATGATGATCGAGAACAGGCTGTCGTAAAGGCCGAGCTGCTTCGACAGGTGGTACAGCGGGTAGACCAGCGCCTCCTGCGGCAGCAGGTTGGCGATCAGGAAGAAGACCAGGAACCAGATCCGGCCCTTCACCCGGCCGACGCCCAGCGCGTACGCGTTGCACACCGACAGGACCACGCCCAGAACCGCGACGACGAGGCTGGTGATGAAGCTGTTCCAGAGCTTGAGGCCGAAGTCGACCCGGTTCCAGAAGTCGACGACGCCCTTCCAGTGGAGGTGGCCGGGCAGCGCCAGCGGGCCGTGCGCCGCGTAGTCGGCCGGGCTCTTCACCGCGTTGATCGCGACCACCAGCAACGGCGCGACCACCAGCAGGAGCAGGACCAGCAGTAGGGCCAGGATCAGGAACCGGGTGGGGTGCCGTGCACGGAAGGACGCCCGGGAGGGGGTGACTGTCATTTCAGCTCCGCTCGGCACGGTTCTGCAGGCGCAGGAAGACGGTCGCGAGGATGATGATCAGGACGGTGAGGACTGTGGAGATCGCCGAGCCGTACCCGACCTGGGCCTTCTCGAAGAAGTTCTGGTAGGCGAAGTACGACGGCACCAGCGTCGCGTTGCTCGGCCCGCCGCGGGTGAGCACGAAGATCTGCCCGAAGATCTTGAGGGTCGCGATGGTGGTGGTCACCAGCACCACGTACAGCTCGGGCCGGATCATCGCGATGGTGATCTTCCGGAACCGCTGCCACCAGGTGGCGCCGTCCAGGTCGGCCGCCTCGTACAGCTGCGGGTCGATGCGCTGCAGCCCGGACATGAAGATCACGATCGGGTAGCCGAGCTGGAACCAGATCATCACCGCCATCACGCTGAACAGCGCGTACTTCGGGTCGCCCAGCCAGTTGCGGGCCAGCGAGCCGAGCCCGGCCGACTCCAGGATCCTGTCGAGCGCGCCGTAGCCGGGGTGCAGGATCCAGCCCCAGATGATGCCGGTGACCGCGACCGGCAGGACCTGTGGCAGGTAGTAGCCGGAGCGCAGCACCGACGCCCAGCGGTCGCCGAACCGCTTGGCGACGTAGTCGAACAGGACCGCGGCCAGGACTAGGCCGAGGAAGGTGGGGATCACCGCCATCGCGACGATCAGCAGGACGATGTGCCCGAACGACGCCCAGAAATTGGCGTCCCCGAACAGCCGGGTGTAGTTGTCGAGGCCCACCCACCTGGGGCTGCCGATCCCGGTCCACTTGGTGAAGCTGATGTAGACCGTCATCACCAGCGGGACGACGATCACCGCGGTGGAGGCGACCAGCCCGGGGACGAGGTAGACCGCGTACCCGCGGTTCTTGGTGCTGCCGGCCATGCGCCCGGTCCTTTCCAGCGGGGCGGGCGACGCCCGCCCCGGTTGTCACAGCGCCGGTCACTTGCCGAGGTCGGCGAGATTCTCCTGGTACGGCTTGGCGATCTCGTCACGGAACGCCTGCGGCGTCTTGGAACCGTTGATCAGGCCCTGCACGCCGGCCACCAGCACGTCGTAGTAGCCCGGGGCCGGCCAGTCCGGATAGAAGGCGAGGCCGTCGGACGAGGTGAGCTTGGTGAAGTTCTCGATCAGCTCCTTGTTCTTGGCGTCGGTGATCGCCGCGGGGTCCGCCGCGACCGGCACGCCACCGCTGTTGCCGAGCAGGTTCTGCACCTCGGGCGACATGGTGATGTCGATGAAGTCGTACGCCAGGCTCTTGGCCCTGCTCTTCTGCGGGACCACCCACAGGTTGCCGCTGGAGCCGGGGTGCAGCGTGTTGCCGGGGAACAGGAAGGTGCCCCACTCGAAGTTCTTCACCTCGTTGACGAACCGGCCGTACCACCAGGAGCCGGAGATCAGGATCGGGAACTTGCCCTGCTCCCAGGAGACGCCCATGTCCTCGGCCTTGATGCCGGCCGAGTCCTTGCCGAGGTAGCCCTTCGACACCCAGTCGGCGAACGCCTGCGCGCCGTAGCTGATCACCGGGCCGTTGAAGTCGACCTTGTTCTTGTACAGCTGGTAGTCGTCGACGAAGGCCCGGTCGGCCTTGGCGAGCGCGAGCTCGTAGAAGATCTGCTGAGCCGGGTACTCGGCGCCGCCGACCGCGAGCGGGGTGACCTTGTTCTTGACGAACGTGTCCATCGCGGCGGTGAACTGGTCGAACGTGGTCGGCACGGCGATCTCGTACTTGTCGAACAGCGCCTTGTTGTAATAGACCATGACGTATTCGCCGTAGTTGGGCACGCCGAAGAACCTGCCGCTGCCCATGATGCCGTCGTCGTCGTACTTCGCGGTGGTCTGCAGGCTGCCGCTGAGCAACTTGTCCCAGCCGTACTTGCCGAACTGGTCCGACAGGTCGGTGAGCAGGCCTTGCTTGGAGAGCAGGCCGGCGGTCGCGTTGCCCTTGTTGTACTCCATGATGTCGGGCGCGCTGTCCGAGTTCAGGATCATCTGAGCGTTCTGCTGGATCTGCTCGAAGCTCTTCTCCTCGAACTTCACCTCGACGCCCGGGTGCTTCCGCTTGAAGATCTCGATCGCCTTGTTCCAGGCGACGCCCATAGCGCTGGTCGGGCCCTCGTAGTGCCAGAGGGTGAGGGTCTTGGCGTCCGCACCCTCGTCCGCGGAGGAGGAGCCGTCGCCGCAGGCGGCGAGCGCGATCGAAGTGGTCGTCGCGAGGGCGCCGGCCAACAGCCCACGTCGTGAAAGAGCCATGTCGTGTCCTCCCAGGGGACTGGTCGAGGAGTGCGGCGCAACAGGAGGAGGGAACTCTCGAAGCGCTTCGACGATGCGCTGATTTTGTCGAAGCGCTTCGACAACTGCCTTGCGCAGACGCTAAGGAACCATCGATGCAGATGTCAACGGTGTGACGGCGAGATTTCGCGGCAGCTGTCCCGCTCGACCAGCCGGGGCTCCAGCAGCCGGGTGAAGTCGACACGGCGGTTGTCCAGCAACCTCATCGCGGTCTCCACCGCGATGGTCCCGACGTCGTGCGCCGGGATGTCGATGGAGGTCAGATCGACCGGCATCGCGGTCGCCACGTCCCGCGGGCAGACGGCGACGATCGAGACGTCCTCCGGCACCCGCCGCCCGGCGGCGTGCAGCAGGTCCAGCAACGGCCTCAGCGCTTCCTCGTTGTGCACGACCAGAGCGGTCAGACCGGGCAATGCGGTGTCCAGGTCGGCCAGGGCGGCCCGCACCCCGTCCGCGCCGGGCTCGCAGGGGTGGGTGGTCGTCCGCAGCTCCAGCTCGTGGGAGGCCCGCAGGAAGCCTGCCAGGAACCGGTCAGCGTACGTCGTCTGGCGCCGGTAGACGGCCGGCGACGCGCCGATCAGCCCGATCCGCCGGTGACCGTGGCCGGCCAGGTGCCGCAGCGCGAGCGCGGCAGCGGCCTCGAAGTCCAGGTCGACGCAGGCGATGCCGGCGTGGTCGGCGGGTAGTCCGATCAGGACGGACGGCTGCTTGAGCGTACGGATCGCGGGCAGCCGCACGTCGTCCCGCTCGATGTCCATCAGGATCAGCGCGTCGACCATGGTGCTGTGCGCCACCCGCTCCAGGCCGGCGGTGCCCTCGTCCTTGGTCAGCAGCAGCACGTCGTGGTTGAACGACCGCGCGGCCGTCACCACAGCCGTCGCGAACTGCATGATGACCGGCACGTTCACGTCCACGCGCAGCGGCGCCACCAGCGCCAGCACGTTGGTCTTGCTGCTGGCCAGCGCCCGCGCCCCGGCGTGCGGGTGGAAACCCAGCTCGGCGATGGCGGCCTGGACCCGGGCCCGGGTCTCGGCGGAGATCGGCCGGCGCCCGCTCAACACGTACGACACCGTGCTGGGCGACACACCGGCCGCCCGGGCGACGTCGTTGATCGTCGGCACTGCGCCTCCCCATGTACCCCGGCCCCGGCCCACGACCGCTCCCCTCGCCGATCCTAACTACCTGCTGCTCACCAACCGCATACCGCGGGTCGCGGCGGGCAGCCGCGAGAAGGGTCGCGGCGGGGAGCCCGCTCCCAGAAGGCCCCCCGCCGCGAGTCTCACCGGAAACCGAACGACGCCAGCGCAGACCGGGATCGAACACCAGGTAGACGTCCCGGCGCCCGGTCGCGGCCGCCAGCGGCGCGCTCACCGCGTTGTCCGCGTAGACGCCGCCGGTGTCCGACACACCGGCCGCGCCGATCACCCGGCCGGTCGGCGACCCCGGCCGCACCCGCACCGGCCCGGCGCCGGCGGCCCGTACCGTCACGGTCTTCGCACCCCGCAGCGCGGCGTCGCGGAAGGCGGCCGACCAGGTCGTCGACGCGGGTCCGCAGCGGCAGGCGGGGATCGCGGAACGGCCACGCCGGCGCGGCGTGTGCCGGCGTGGCGATCAACGGGACGGTGAGCGGTGCGGCGGCCAGCATCGCCGGTCCGCGTCCGGTGCGCATGCCGGTCTCCCTCGGTGGCGGAATCGAAGCGCTTCGACAAGGTGCGGTCACCATAGATTCCGGCCGATGCCGGAGGCAACAGCCTTGCCGAAATCTGCCGGAAACCGGAGCGCGTAACCGGGCACAATGGGCGAGTGCGACTGATCGTGATCGGTGGGGACGCGGCTGGGATGTCGGCGGCCGCGCAGGCCCGGCGCAAGCGCGGCCCGGACGCGCTGGAGATCCTGGCGTTCGAGATGGGCCGGTTCGTATCCTATTCGGCGTGCGGCATCCCGTACTGGATCGGCGGGGTGGTGGACGGCCCGGACGCGCTGGTCGCCCGAGCGCCCGCGGAGTTCCGCAAGGCCGGGATCGAGGTACGGACCCGGCACGAGGTGACCGGGATCGATCTCGCCGCGCAGCGCGTCACCGTGCGTGACCTCGACGGCGGCGTGTCCCGGACCGAGCATTTCGACGAGTTGGTCTACGCGACCGGCGCGACACCCGTCCGGCCGCCCTGGGCGCAGGTGCCGGAGGAAGGCGTCTTCGGCGTGCAGACGCTCGAGGACGGCGCGGCGCTGCGCGCGTGGCTGGACACCGAGAAGCCGGAGTCCGCCGTGGTGATCGGGGCCGGCTACATCGGCGTCGAGATGGCCGAGGCGCTGATCAACCGCGGCCTGCGGGTCACCCTGGTGGAGAAGGCCGGGCAGCCGATGGGCACCGTCGACCCGGACATGGGCGCGCTGGTCGCGGACTCGATCCGGCAACTCGGCATCGACCTGCGCACCGGCGTCACGGTCGAGGGCCTGGAGACGGCGAACGGCCGGATCACGGCGGTGGCCACGGACAGCGGTCCGGTCGCGGCCGGCGTCGTGGTCGTCGGATTGGGCGTACGCCCCAACACCGCCCTGGCCCAAGCCGCCGGCCTGCCCGTCGGGACGACCGGCGGGCTCCGCACCGACCAGCGGCAACGCGTGGTGGGCCGGGTCTGGGCGGCCGGCGACTGCACCGAGGTGCACCACCGGATCAGCAACCGCCCGGTGCACGTGCCGCTCGGCACGCACGCCAACAAGCAGGGCCGGGTCGCCGGGATCAACATCGGCGGCGGGTACGCGACGTTCCCCGGGATCATCGGGACCGCCGTGACCAAACTCTGCGACCTGGAGGTCGCCCGCACCGGGCTGAGCTCACGGGAGGCGGAACAGGCGGGCTTCGCGACGGTGAGCGCCGTGGTGGAGTCGACGAACCGGGCCGGCTACTTCCCCGGCGCGGTGCCGATGACGGTCAAGGTGATCGCCGAGCGGGACAGCGGAGTGTTGCTCGGCGCGCAGATCGTGGGCCGGACCGAGGCGGCGAAGCGGATCGACGCGTTCGCCGTGGCGGTGTGGAATCGGATGACCGTCAGTGACATGACCGGTCTGGATCTCGGCTACGCGCCGCCGTACGCCCCGGTCTGGGATCCGATTCTGATCGCCGCCCGCAAGGCCGAGGAGGCCCTCCGCAAAGTGCCCCCTCGGCCGTAGCGTCACGGCGTGACGGAACCGATCCGGACCGACCCGCGGCCGACGACCGCGCCCTCGCCGGTCACGAACGACACCTCACCGGAGAGGTGCCGCCCGGCCGGCGGGACCGCGGAGACGGTCACCGCGCCGGTGACCGTCGCGGACGCCCCGACCGCCAGCGCGATCGGCGTGCCCGGCGCCGACACGCCGCCCAGCGCCGGGCTGTAGTACGCGTCCTGGTAGTCGTACGCGGTCGAGCCGGCGGGCACCGAGTACCCCTGGATCTCCACCTTGTACCTCCCGGCGGCCGGCGAGAGCAGCGTGACCGCCTCCTGCGAGTCGCCGTCCGCGGACCGGCCCACCTCGACGCCGTTCGCGTCGTAGACGAACAGGTCCAGGTCGGCGGCCGGGTCGGCGGTGCCGCCGATGGCCACGTTCAGCCGGGACGCGCCGGCCGGGACGTCGACCGTGTAGTCCTGCACGCCACCCTGCTCGATGGTCGGGCGCTGGGTCGACGAGCTGCCCAGCGGACCGCCCTGCGGGATGATCGTGATCGGGCCGAACCGGTTGGCGACCGTCCAGCTCGCCGGGGTGGCGGCACCCACCCGGACGCCGGGCAGCGTCACCGTCTCCGGCGAGACCGTCACGCCCTGCACCTTGGCGGTCAGCGCGAACGGGTTGCTCAGCAGCGGCGAGGTGCGCCGGGACTCGACCTCGAGCTCCCAGACGCCCGGGACCGGGTTGTCGTACGACCGCTCCTCCGGCTTGCAGGCCGCCGGGTCGGAGTAGCCGGTGTAGCAGTACGGGCTGGAGGTCGGCTCGACCGGCACGCCGTACGGGTTGATCGCGATCCACCGGGTCTGCGAGCCGGCCGCCAGACCGCCCAGGTCCACCTGCAGCGAGGTGGCGTCCGGCGGGACGGTGACGAAGAACGACGTGGTGGAGTTGCGGTCGACGGCGCCGGAGAACGTCGTCGCGTACGACGGGCTCTTCGTCTCCACGCCGGTGACCACGGTGTTCAGCACCTCGAAGTCGATCGCCGGGGTCAGCGGGTCGTCCACCTCGAGCAGCGCGCTGGTCACGCCGCGGCCGGCGGTCACCCGGACCGGGACCTTGACGGTCTTGTTCAGCGGCAGTCCGACCAGCGGGACCGTCGAGAACGCCGCACGGTCACCGGCGAACGAGAGCCGGTGCAGGACGGTCCGGTTCGGGCCGCTGGTGCGGGTCAGCGACAGCGTCACCACCTTGGTCCGGCCGGCCTCGAAGCCGCCGTCCGCGGCCGCGCACCGGTTGTGGATGCCGGCGCCGACGCCGGGCGTGGCCAGGTACTGCGCGAGCGGGGTGCAGACCGGCGCCGACGAGGTGTACCCGCGCACCTCGGTGATCCGGGTGAGCAGGTTCCATGAGGCGGGCACGTCGACGACGCCGTAACCCTGCTCGTGCACCTGCTCGCCGGGGATCGGGTCGGCGGTCGAGTAGATCGCCCGGCGCAGCTGGGCCGGGGTGACCGTGCGCCGGTTCTGCGCGGCGGCCGAAAGCAGCAGCGCGGCGGCGCCGGTGGCCTGCGGCGCGGCCATCGACGTGCCGTTCTGCATCGAGTAGCCGGCCGGCAGCCGGTAGCCGACCGTGTCGATCCCGGCGACCGCCTCCCAGGTCGGCGACGCGGAGATGGCCGAGCCGGGCGCCGTGATGTTCGGCTTGAAGCCGCCGTCCTCCCGCGGGCCACGCGAGGAGAACGGGAACAGCTGCAGGTCCTTGCGGGTCACCGAGCCGTAGTTGGCCAGCCAGGTCTGTTTCGACACGCTCGCCGCGACGCTCACCGCGTCGGTGGCGACCGACGGGTCGCCGACGGTGTTCAGGCCCGGCCCGGAGTTGCCGGCCGAGACGAACAGCTGCACCCCGTACCCGGTGATCAGGCTCTGGTAGAGCTGCGCCTGGGCGCTGCTGCCGTCGTTCAGCGCGGGCAGGCCGCCGATCGACAGGTTCACCACGTCGACGTGCCGGTTCACGACCAGGTCGACCATGCCGGTGGTGAGCGCGGCCGCGGTGCAGCCGCCGCCCCACGAGCAGGCCCGCGCGGAGACGATCGTCGAGCCGGGCGCCTGGCCGTCGAGGTCGCGGTTGCCGAGCAGGTCGTTGCCCGCGGCGATGCCCGCCACGTGGGTGGCGTGCAGGCCCTCCGGGATGCCGATGTTGACGAAGTCGGCCACGCCGGGCAGGCCGGCCGGGGCCAGGTCGACGTCCTCGCGGTACTCCACCACGAACGGCATCCGCTCGGCGATCTCGGTGGCCGGGTTGTCGGTGCCGAAGTAGCCGACGTCGAACTTCTCCCGGTACGGCCGCATCACGGCGTCGTCGGTGAAGTCGTTGTTCTGGTTCACGTCGACCCGGATGTCGTGGCTGACCGGGTCGTAGAGGACACCCCAGACGTCCGTGGTGTCGCCGTCCCGGTTGACGTCGCCGGCCGGCTCCGAGTTGGTGGTGATGGCCTCGCTGAAGCGGTTGATCCGCCAGGTCCCGGCCGGCGCCTTCCAGGTCGAGCCGGCGTACGTGAACGCCGGGCCGGCCACCTCGGTGAGCATCGCGCGCCAGGTGCCGTCGCCCTCCACCACGGGGTCGGTGGCGGTCACCCAGTCGACGATCTTGCGCGCGCCGGTGGTGGTCCGCTGCAGGGCCGGGTGGGCCAGGTCGACGCCGCTGTCCATGATGCCGATGGTCACGCCGCGCCCGTCGTACGCCGGGTGCTTGCGCTTGAACTCCACCGAGCCGGTCTCGCCGGCCGGCAGGAACGGGTTGTCGGCCGGGGTGTTCGCGCCCGGCCCGGCCGCCACTGGCGCCCGCGTGCCACCCTTGGCGCCGGAGGCCAGGTCGGGCTCGGGGAGCTTGACGGTCTCGTCCAGGTCGACGGCCGCGACGCCGGGCAGCCCGGCCGCGGTGAGCACCTTGCCGGTGGGCACCGTGGCCAGCACGTAGCCGACCTCGTCGAAGCGCCGGGCGACGGTGCCGCCGAGCGCCTCGAGCCGGGCCGCGACGTCCGCCGACCGGCCCTGGTCGGTGGCGATGATGAGGGTGACGGCCGGCCGGCGCTCGGCGCGGGCCTCGGCTAGCAGGCCCGCGTCGTGCGCGCCGAGCGAGTCGGCGGGCGAGTCCTTGGGGTCGACGCTCTCGGTCGCCGGCGCGCCGTCCTGCCTCACCGGCGCCGGGGCGGCCGCGGCCGGCAGCGAGCCGCTCACCGTCGTCACGCCGGCCGCCAGGCCGATCGCCAGGACCGAGGTGAACGTTCGTCGGCCCCAGCGGGATGGTTGTGTCACGTGCGGGTCCTCCGGAGGGTGTGCGCCCGCCAGGGGTGTCCGGGCGCTTCTCCGGGAGTCTGCGATCGAACCGGATGGAAGTCACTACAGTGGATAAGGTTCGTGACCTTCCCGTGACCATGGTCGATTCACCCGTTGGCCACCATGCTCCCCGTCCCGCCGCCGGGGACCCCGGGGCCTACGCGGTCAGGCGGGCGAGGAGCACCGGGCTCGCGGCGCCCGCCCAGTCGGCGGTCAGGATCGCGTCCTGCCCGGCCGGTGCGGGCCCCGGCGTACGGAAGATCTCCAGACCGCTGCCGGTGGCCGTGACGACGCGGGTCACCTCTCCGTCGACCACCTCGACGATCTCGCCGGCTGCCGGCGCCGCGGAGCCGCTGCCGCGCAACAGGAGATTCGGTTCCCGGACGACCACCCGGCCATCCTCGTGCAGCTCCTCCACCGCCTGCTGCGCCCCGTCGCGGATCGCGTCGCCGAGCACCCGCGCGAACACCGGATCCCCGCACGCGTCGTAGACCCACCGCTGCCCGAGCACGCTGTGGTGCATCGTCCCGGCGAGGAACCGCTCGGCGCCGTCCAGCGGCGCGCCGCGGTACGTCAGCGGCACGTGCAGCACCGGCCCGCCGCCCACCCGGACCAGCAGGATCTCGATGCCCACCACGCCGTCCGGGTCGTCGAACCGGGCCGCGCCGACCCGGTCCACAGCGGGCGCGGACCGCCCCGGAAACCAGCTCCGGCCGGGCAGCCACGTGCTCAGAAGCTCCAATTTGGTCGGTGTCAGAACCGACTTGTGCAACAACGCCATACTGAGCACCCTAATGACGAACCGTAGACTTGCCCGCCCCGGTCAACGCCCCCGCTCCCGGCACCGTCACCCCGGCATGAACCTGCTCCGGGTGGCCGCCGCGGCACTGTCGCTCGCCGTCGTCGCCGGGTGCGGCGACACCGCGACCCCGAGCACCGCCGGTGCGCCGCCCGGCGCCTCCGCACCGCCCGGCGCCGGTGCGTCCACACCGGTCACCGAGTCGCTCTCCACGCCGCCGGCCGCCGAGTCGGACGCGCGCATGGCCCTGCCCTCGGCGCTGCGCCGCCGCGTGCCGGTGTTCCCGCCGCCACCGCCGGTGACCACGCAGGTGACGCTGCCCGAGGACGGCAGGGCGGCGAACTTCACCCGCATCCCGACCACCGACAAGGTCGCCTTCGTCACCATCGACGACGGCTGGGAGAAGGACCCGAGGGCGCTCCAGCTGCTGCGCGCCGCGAACGTGCCGGTCACGCTGTTCCTCGAGGTCGACGCGGTGAAAGGGGACCCGAAGTACTTCACCGCGCTGCAGTCGGCCGGCGCGACGATCGAGAACCACACGATCAGCCACCCGATCCTGACCGGCCTGGGCTACGACGCCCAGAAACGCCAGATCTGCGGCGGCGCCGACCGTCTCGCGTCGTACTACGGCCGTCGTCCCACGCTGTTCCGCCCGCCCGGCGGCAACTTCAACGCCACCACGCTGCGGGCCGTCCACGACTGCGGCATGCTGGCGTCGTTCACCTGGATGGAGAGCGCCGACAAGGGCAAGTTCCGCTTCCAGCCGCCGCAGAAGGTGGTCGCCCCGGGGGACATCATCCTGATGCACTTCCGGCCGGCCTTCGTCGACGACTTCCTGGTCGTGCTCAACGCCATCCACAAGGCCGGCCTCACGCCGGCCCGCTTGGAGGACTACGTCCCCGGCGCCGCCGCCACGCCCGCGGCCGGCTGACGCCCGCCCCGCCACAGCCGGGCCCGCGGTCGCCGGCGGCGCGGCTGCGCCCGGGGGCGCCTCACGAACCGTGAGACGCCCCCGGGCGACCAGCCGGGGCCTACAGGCCCATGTCCTTCGCGATGATCATTTTCATCACCTCGGACGTGCCGCCGTAGATGCGGTTCACGCGGTTGTCCGCGTAGAGGCGGGCGATCGGGTACTCGTTGATGAAGCCGTAGCCACCGTGCAACTGCAGGCAGCGGTCGATGACCCGGTGCGCCACCTCGGTGCAGAACAGCTTCGCCGACGCCGCCTCCGCCGCGGTCAGCTCGCCGGCGTCCAGCGCCTCCAGCGCGCGATCCGCCACCGCCTGTGCCGCGTCCACCTCGGCCTGGCACGCGGCCAGCTCGAACTTGGTGTTCTGGAACGACGCGACGGTCTGGCCGAAGACCTTGCGCTCCTGGGTGTACTTCTTGGCGAACTCGACAGCGGCCGCCGCCTGCGCGTAGGCGCCGAACGCGATGCCCAGCCGCTCCTGCGGAAGGTTCTGACCCAGGTACGAGAAGCCCTTGTTCGCCTCGCCGAGCAGGTCCTCGACCGGCACCAGCACGTCCTGGAAGGCCAGTTCGGCGGTGTCCGACGTCTTGAGGCCGAGCTTGTCGAGCTTGCGGCCGACCGAGTAGCCGGGCAGCTTGGTGTCGACCACGAGCAGCGAGATGCCGAACCGGCGGTCATCCGGCCTAGGCGGGGACGTGCGGGCGCAGACGATCACCCGGTCGGCCAGGACGCCGCCGGTGATGAACGTCTTCGCGCCGTTGAGGACGTAGTGCCGGCCGTCCTCGGTGAGCTTGGCCGTGGTGCTCATGCCGGCCAGGTCGGAGCCGGTGCCGGGCTCGGTCATCGCGATCGCGAACATCATGTCGCCGCTGACGAACGACGGCAGCCAGCGCTGCTTCTGCTCCGGCGTCGCCAGCTTCAGCAGGTACGGCAGGCAGAGCGCCACGTGCACGCCGGAGCCGCCGAACGACACACCGGCGCGGGCGGTCTCCTCGTACTGCACGGCCGCGAACTTGAACGAGTCGATGCCGGCGCCGCCGTACTCCTCCGGCACCTCGATGCCGAACAGGCCGAGCTCGGCCAACTTCTTGTAGAACTCGCGCGGCACCTCGCCGTCGTGCAGCCACTGGTCGTAGTGCGGAACCACCTCGGCCTGCAGGAACTCCCGCAGGGTCTGGCGGAAGGCCTCGTGGTCCTCGTTGAAAACAGTGCGGCGCATGGCGACCTTTCTCAGAGACGGCGTCCACCGTCGACGTACAGGGTCTGGCCGGTGACGAACGATGCGGCGTCGCTGGCCAGGAACGCGACGACCTTGGCGATGTCCTCGGGCTGGCCGACCCGCCGCAGCGGGGTGATCTCGGCCGCCTTGGCCTGCATATCGGCAGCGGAGACGCCGATCCGAGCGGCCGTCGCGTCGGTCATCTCGGTGACGACGAAGCCGGGGGCCACCGCGTTGACGTTGATCCCGAACGGTCCCAGTTCCATCGCCAGCGTCCGGGTGAGGCCCTGGATGCCGGCCTTGGCCGCGGCGTAGTTGGCCTGACCGCGATTGCCCAGGGCGGAGACGCTCGACGTGTTCACGATCTTGCCGGACCGGCGGGGCACCATGTGCCGCTGCGCCGCCCGGCTGCACAGGAACGCGCCGCGCAGGTGCACGTTCATCACCATGTCCCAGTCCGACGCGGGCATCTTGTGCAGCAGGTTGTCGCGGGTCACCCCCGCGTTGTTGACCAGCACGTCGACGCCGCCCAGCTCGGCCGCGACCTTGTCGATCGCGGCGTCCACCTGGGCCTCGTCGGCGACGTCGCAGCCCAGCGCGATCGCGGTGCCGCCGGCGGCCCGGATCCGGCCGACCACGCCGGCGCAGTCACCCTCGTCGAGGTCGAGTACCGCGACCGAGGCGCCCTCGGACGCGAACTGCAACGCGGTGGCTGCGCCGATGCCGCGGGCGGCTCCGGTGACGATGACAACCCGGCTCATGCGGGAACTCCCTTGTTCTAGAAGGCGCTGATCCCGGTCAGCGCACGGCCGATGAGCAGTTTCTGGATCTGGCTGGTGCCCTCGTACAGGGTCTGGACGCGGGCGTCGCGCATGTACTTGCCGACCGGGAACTCGTCGACGTAGCCGTACCCGCCGAAGACCTGGATCGCCTGGTTGGCCGCCTTGACCGCGGTCTCGCTGGCGAACAGCTTGGCCATCGAGGCGGCGGTGCCGAACGGCTGCCCGCGGTCGACCAGGTCGGCGGCGCGCCAGACCAGCAGGCGCGCCGCGTCGGTCTCCACCGCGATGTCCGCGATCATCTCCTGGACCAGCTGGTACGCCGCGATCGGCTTGCCGAACTGGGTGCGCTCCCCGGCGTACCCCACGGCGGCCTCCAGGCACGCCCGCGCCAGGCCGACGCTGCCCGAGGCGACAGCGATCCGCCCCTTGTCCAGCGCGCGCATCGCGATCGTGAAGCCGGCGCCCTCGGGCCCCAGCATCTCGTCGCGCCCCACGCGCACCTCGTCGAGCGTCAGCGCGGCGGTGGCCTGCCCGCGCAGACCCAGCTTCCCCTTGATCTCGCGGCGGCCGAAGCCCTCCCGGTCGGTGGGCACGAGAAAAGCCGAAACACCCTTGGGGCCGGAATCTCCGGTACGGGCGAAGAGCAGCGCCACCCCGGCCCAGGTCCCGTTGGTGATGAAGATCTTCTCCCCGCTGATCAGCCAGTCGTCACCGTCGCGGACCGCCCGGGTGGCCAGGTTGCCGGCGTCCGAGCCGGTGCCGGGCTCGGTGAGCGCGAAGCAGCCCAGCGTCTCGCCCGAGCAGAGCGCGGGCAGCCAGCGGCGCTTCTGCTCGTCGCTGCCGTGGGCCTGAACGGTCTTGGCGACCAGGCCGAGGGTCACCGAGACGATGCCGCGCACCGACGTGTCGCCCCGGCCCAGCTCCTCCATGACCAGCGCGTAGTCCAGGAAGTCGCCGCCCGAGCCGCCGAACTCCTCCGCGATCCCGAGACCGAGAAAGCCCAGTTCCGCGAGCTTCCCGACGATCTTCGTGTCGACCTGCTCGGCCCGGTCCCACTCAGCGGCGTGCGGCACCACCTCGCGCTCGACCCAGTCCCGGGCGAGGTCACGCAGGTGCTGCTGTTCCTCCGAGAGGGCGAGATCCACGGCGGGCTCCTAAATTGAACGCTGTCAGGTTTCCCGGGCCATGTTAACTTAACAGTGTTAGCCACCACAACGCATGGGAGAGGAACGCATGCCGCGGCCGACGACTCCGCTGCTCAGTAGGGACGGCATCCGGTCGGCGGCACTGGAGATCATCGACCGGGACGGGCTCGACGGCCTCAGCATGCGGAAACTCGCGACAGCGCTGAAGGTGAGCGCCCCCGCGCTGTACTTCCACTTCCCCACCAAGGAGCAGCTGCTCGACGACGTGGCCGGCGAGATCATGGAGAAGGTGGACGTGAGCGCGTTCGCCCGTGGGTGGCGCGAGGGCCTGCTCGGCTGGGCCCGGTCGTACCGTGCGGCGCTCGCCGAGCATCCGAACATCGTGCCGTTCCTGGCCCGCGGCCCCGGCCGGCGCGACGCGTCACTGCGCCGCGCCGACGCCGTGCACGGCGGCCTGGTCGCCGCGGGCTGGCCCGCCCGGGACGCCACGATGATCGGAGCCTCGACGAAATACCTGGTCCTGGGCGCGGCGATGGGGTCGTTCTCGCGCGGCTTCGCCGACGACGTGCAGGTCTACCTGGACCGGTACCCGGCGCTCGGCGACGCGCACCGGCTGCGCGAGCACGCCGACGAGGTGGACCGGGACAGCTTCGAGTTCGCGCTCGTCACGTTCGTCGACGGACTCGCCGCCCGGCTGGCCGCATGATCCTCTGCGCCGGGCTGTGCACGCTGGACATCCTGCAACGGGTGTCCCGCTATCCGGGTGACAACGAGAAGGTGACCGCTGTTGATCAGACAGTGGCCGCCGGCGGGCCGGCCACCAACGCGGCGGTGACCGCCGCTCACCTGGGGACGCCCGCGGTCCTGGTGACCGCTGTGGGGCGCCATCCGCTCGCCGCCGGCATCCGCGCCGATCTCTCGGCGGCCGGGGTGCGGCTGGTGGACCTGGCGGCCGGCGATCCGGGGGCGCCACCGGTCTCCAGCATCGTGGCCAGCGGCGGCAATCGGGCGGTGGTCTCCACGAACGGGGCCGCCCGGGCGCTGTCCGTTCCGGATCCGGCCCGATGGCTGGCCGGCGCGGCCGCGGTGCTCGTCGACGGGCACTATCCGGAGCTGGCGGTCGCGGTGCTCCGGTCGGCGCGCCGCCTCGGGATCCCCACGCTGCTCGACGCCGGCAGTTGGAAGGCGGTCACTCCGTCGCTGTTGCCGCTGGCCGACGTGGTGGTCTGCTCCGCCGACCTCCGCCCGCCGAACGCCACTCCCGACTCCACTCCCGCGCGCGACGCCGGTCCCGGCCCGGGTGCCACTCGTGCTCCCGGCGCCGCTTCCGTCCCCGGCGCCGGTCCGGCTTCCGCTCGGGTTGTCGCGGAAACTCTCGCAGCTTCCGGGGTTCGCTGGATCGCCATCAGCCGGGGTGCCGAGCCGATCCTGCGCTGGACCGGCGAGGGTTTCCGCGAACAGCCGGTCCCGCAGCCCACAGTGGTCGACACCCTGGGCGCCGGCGACGTGCTGCACGGCGCGCTGGCCGTGGCGGTCGCCGGCCGCTGGCCGTTGACCGACGGGACCTTCGCGGCAGCCCTCGACGAGGCCGCGGCGGTGGCCTCGAGATCCTGCGCGTCGTTCGGCACCCGGGCCTGGATGCGATAAGGACCAGCCGGCGCACAGAGGTGTCTCGACGGCCCCGGGACACCCGGGACCACCAGCCGGGACCGTGACACGCGCGGCCACCGGCGCCCACGGCGGGGGTGGCGTCCAGCGGCTACGCGGCGGCGGGCTTCCAGCCGAGGGCCGGACCGAGGCGCTCGGCCATGTCGGTGAGGATCTGGACGTAGTCCTCGTGCTCGAAGGTGAACGGCAGCGCGAACGCCACCTCGTCGATCTCCCGGAACGCCGCGTGCGCCGCCAGCTCGTCCGCGATCTGGGCGACGGTGCCGACGATGTCCGGCGCGAACATCATCCGGGCCGGTCCCTGCGGAGACCTGGTACGCGGGGTACGCGCCTCCGCGTACGCCCGGTACTTCTCGCGCTGCGCCGGGGACGCGGAGTCGGTGGGGATCACGACCAGACCCTGCGAGACGCGGGCCCGGTCGCCGTCCGGGTGGGCGGCGCGGAACGCCCGGATGTGCGAGAGCTGGATCTCCGCGAAGTCCTCCGACTCCTCGGCCTTGACGACGCTGCTGGTCAGGAAGTTCATCCCGTGCTCGCCGGCCCACCGGGCCGAGCGCAGGGAACCGCCGCCGTACCACAGGCGCGACGCCAGGCCCGGCGAGTGCGGCTGGACGCGCGTGGAGAACCGCTCGAAGCCGACGGTGCCCTCGACGTCGGTGACCGGCTCACCCCGAACACACGCCAGCAGTCTCTCGACCCGGGCGTAGCCAAAGTCCTCCGCATCGGCCGTGCCGGGATAGAGCGCGTCCTTGACGCGGTCGAAGTTCATCGGCGGGCCGACGCTGATGCCCGGGTTGAGCCGACCGCCGGTCAACAGGTCCACCGTGGCCAAGTCCTCGGCCAGGCGCAGCGGGTTCTCCCAGCCCAGCGGGGTGACCGCGGTGCCCAGCTCGATGCGGCTGGTGCGCTGGGACGCGGCGGCCAGCACGGCGACCGGCGAGGAGATGCCGAACTGCAGGTGCCGGTGGCGCAGCCAGGCGCTGTCGAAGCCGAGGCGCTCGCCCAGCTCGATGATCTCGAGAGTCGACTCGTGGCCCCGTCGCGGATCGGCCTCGTCGAACAGGCCGATGGTGAGGAAACCCAGCTTGCGCAGCATGCCTGCACCCTATCCCGGAGATGTGAACCACTCGTTGTTTACAAGATCCTTCATATTCGGCCGGCGATGGTTAGGCTGAGCCGATGTCCAGCCCCCGGACCCGTGTGTACCTGACGGCCGCGGCCACCGCCGTGGTGCTCTCCGCCGGCGCGGCGATCGGTCTCGCCCACAACCGTGACGCGGACGTGACCGCCGGGGAGTGGGTGACGCCGTCCGCCCCGGCGCCCGCGCCGTCACCCAGTTCGTCACCGCGGCCGCTGGCCGCCGCTAAACCGCCGGCCGGCCTCCCCGTGATCAAGTACACGGACGGGCCGAGCGGCCTGCCCGCCGACCCGGACGCCAGGTCCACGGTCGCGCCCACCCGGGGCCTGCACCCGGCGCGGAAGGTGGCGCTCTACGACGCGCCGGGCGGCAAGCCGCGCGCCTACCTGCCGCCGTCGATCAGCGGGCTGCGCACCGTGGTGCCGATCGTCGGGGAGCAGAGCGGCTGGGTGGCCGTGCTGGTGCCCTCGGTCAACCGGCGGATCGGCTGGGTGCCGCCCGGCGGCTGGGAGATCGAGGCGCTGCACGACCACCTGATCGCCGACCTCTCCGAGCACTCGCTGGTCTGGCTGCGCGACGGCCGGGAGCAGCGGCGGTGGACGGTGGCGACCGGCTCGAAGTCGACGCCGACGCCGACCGGCCGGACGTACGTGATGGGCACGACCCGCATGCGCGGCGACATCTACCTCAACATGGACGCGCTGGTGCTGGGGTCGGTCCCGGAGGAGCCGGAGAAGATGGCGGAGGCGTTCCAAATCGCGCACACCGGCATCCACGCCTGGTACAACAAGGGCGCGTTCGGGCACGCCGTGTCGAACGGGTGCCTGCGCATGCCGAGGGACGCGCAGCAGAAGCTGCTCGACGAGATCCCGGCGGGGACGACGCTGACCGTGCTCGCCTGACGCCGCCCCGCCGGTCCGGTCAGCAGGTCACCAGCAGGCGGGCGGACATCCGGGCCAGCCCGGTCCGCGGACGTCCGCCGGCGGATCGGCGCGCCGGGCGCCGGCCACCGCCGACCGAGCAGACCGGGCCGCGCCGGGTCCGCGAGGCCGCGACCTCGTAACGGCCGGCCGGGCGCACCTGCTGGCGGACCATCGGCTGGCGCACCGCCGGCTGGCGCAGCATCTCGTCGCGGACCAGGTCCAGCAGGTCGGTCATGGGCAGCCCGAGCGCCCGGCAGATCGCCGCGAGGATCTCCGACGACGCCTCCTTGGTGCCGCGTTCGACCTCCGAGAGGTACGGCAGGGACACGCCGGCGTCGGCCGCTACCTCCTTCAGCGTGCGCCCCTGACGCTGACGCACCCGGCGCAACACCGATCCGATGACCCGGCGCAACAGTGGCATGCCCGTCCCCTCCCGCGACTGTGGACTCCATCCTGCCTTACCACGGCGCGGCCGCGAACGGTGCTGTCCCGCGTTCCCCGCCTGGGCACCCGACGTGCCGCCGGAGTCGTCGTCCTCTGCGCCGCCGGGCCGCCCCGGGTGACGAGGCCCGCCGGGTCCGGCCGCGGCCGGCGGGAGAGATCAGTCCGGCGTGGACATCCGCCGGGGTGCCTCCTAGGCTCCTGCCCACTCGGTTATCTAGGCTCCTTGCCGGGAGGTTTCCTTGGCGGACGACAACGACATAAGCGGCTCGACCGTGCGCCGGCTCCAGGTCGGCGCGCACCTGCGTGCGCTGCGCCGGGCCAGCGGGCTGACCCGCGAGCAGGCGGGGTACGTGATCCGGGCCTCCGAGTCGAAGATCAGCCGGATGGAGCTGGGCCGGGTCGGTTTCAAGGAACGCGACGTCGTCGACCTGCTCAAGCTGTACGGCGTCGAGGATCGGGCCGAGCTGGACCGGATGCTGGCGCTGACCCGCGAGGCGAACGCGCCCAGCTGGTGGCAGGCATACGGCGACGTGCTGAACACCTGGTTCCAGAACTACCTGGACCTGGAGCAGGCGGCCTCGCTGATCCGGACGTACGAGGTGCAGTTCGTCCCGGGCCTGCTGCAGACCGACGCGTACGCCCGTGCGGTGATCCGTCTCGGCCACGGCAACGCCACCACGGACGAGATCGAGCGCCGCGCCCGCCTGCGCATGGAACGGCAGAAGGTGCTGCAGCGCCCGGACGCCCCACGCCTGTGGGCGGTCCTGGACGAGGCGGCGCTGCGCCGCCCGATCGGCGGCCGGCCGGTGCTGCGCGAGCAGATCCTCGCGCTGATCGAGACGTGCGAGTCCCCGAACGTCCGGCTCCAGGTGGTCCCGTTCAACTCCGGCGGCCACGCCGCGGCCGGCGGCGCCTTCAGCATCCTGCGCTTCCCGCACGAGGAACTGCCGGACGTGGTGTACATCGAGCACCTGACCAGCGCGCTCTACCTGGACAAGCGCGAGGAGGTGGACCACTACGCCGCGGCCATCGGCCGCCTGTTCATCGAGGCCGAGCCGCCGGCCGGGACCCGGAAGTTCCTCGAGCGCGTCCTGGACGATCTCGACGCCGACCGGATCTGATCTGACCCGGCGCCGCCACGGGCCGGGCCGGTCAGAAGCGGATCGCGGTGCGCGTGCGCGTCACCAGCGCCACCGAGCAGCGGGCCCGGTGCAGCAGATGACGGCCGACCGACGGGCGCAGCATCGCGCGCAGCGCCCGGCGGGCCCCGGCGCCCGCGACCACCAGTTGGGCCCCGGCCGCGGCCTGGGCCAGCACCTCGCCCGGCGAGCCGACCACCACCTCGGCGCTGACCGGGACCGACGGGAACCTGCGCCGCCAGCAGCCGACCATCGCCTCCAGCCGGCCGCGCTCCTCGGCCACCGCGCGCAGGTTCGCGTCGCAGAGCAGGTCACGCCCGTCCGGCGGGGACCACCCGTGCACCGCCCGCACCGGCACCCCACGGACCGCCGCCTGCTCGCACGCGAAACCCAGCACCTGACCCGCGGCCTCCGACCCGTCGACCCCGGCCACCACCGGGTCGGTGACCCGTGGCTCGCCGCGGACCACCACCACCGGGCAGCGGGCGTGCGCGCTGACCGACCCGCTGGTCGAGCCGAGCCAGGCGCGCACTCCGGTGGGCCGGCGTCCGCCGAGCACCACCAGGGAGGCGTCCGCGGCGCGCTGGATCAGTGCGACCGCCGCGGTGGAGTGCTCGACCCGGGCCCACACCCGGACGCCGGGGTGAGTGCTCATCGCGGTGTCCACGGCCCGGCCGAGCATGTCGGCGACGGCCAGATCGGTGTCCAGATCGGGATAGACCGCCGCGGCCGGCATCATCGCGGCCGCCGGGACGTAACTGGGCCATTCGTACGCATAAACCAGCTCGACCGGCATGTCGCTCCGCTCGGCCTCGTCCAGGGCCCACCGGGCTGCCTTGCGCGCATCCGCCGAGCCGTCGTACCCCACCACGATCCTCTGGTTGTCCACGGCGCCGCCTCCTCCCGCGCTGCTTCCCTCGATCGTCGTTGCTGGGCCCGCCCCGGGCAAGAGTGTGGGGCCCGTCACATTATGGTCCTCTCGCTTCGATGTGGACAGGACCTTCGGCACTTCCCCGACATACCGGTACAGCGAGCGCGCACCGCCCGCCGCCACGGCGCACATCGGTCAGACCGATCGCGCTGATCACCGCGGGTGGCGCGGATCACTCGTCCGCCGGCCGGGATCGGAAACATGGATTTGATCTTCGGCCGTTAACCTCCTCCCGCCGCGCCAGGGTCGTCCGGCAATGCCATCCGGCGCCGTATCCGTCTGAGGAGAAGTGAATGGCTGTCAAGGCCGAGTACATGTGGGTCGACGGGACCCAGCCCACTGCGAAGCTCCGGTCCAAGACCAAGATCCTGGCCGACGGCGCCGAGCCGCCCATGTGGGGATTCGACGGCTCCAGCACCAACCAGGCGCCGGGCGACAAGTCCGACTGCGTGCTGCGCCCGGTCTTCACCTGTCCGGACCCGATCCGCGGCGGCGACAACATCCTCGTGCTCTGCGAGGTCGAGCTGATCGACGGCACCCCGCACCCGACGAACACCCGGGCCGCCTGCGTCGCGAGCGCCACGAAGTACGCCGACCAGGAGGCGATCTTCGGCATCGAGCAGGAGTACACGTTCTTCAAGGACGGCCGGCCGCTCGGCTTCCCGGCCGGCGGCGGCTTCCCGGCCCCGCAGGGCGGTTACTACTGCGGCGTCGGCGCGGACGAGGTCTTCGGCCGCGACATCGTCGAGGAGCACATGGACGCCTGCCTGGCCGCCGGCCTGCACCTGTCCGGCATCAACGCCGAGGTCATGCCGGGTCAGTGGGAGTTCCAGATCGGCCCGGTGGCGGCTCCGCAGGTGGCCGACGAGCTGTGGGTGGCCCGCTGGCTGCTCTACCGCATCGCCGAGGACCACGGCATCGCCGCCACCCTGGACCCGAAGCCGGTCAAGGGCGACTGGAACGGCGCCGGCGCGCACACCAACTTCTCCACGAACGCGATGCGCGACAACTACGACGCGATCATCACGGCCGCGGAGGCGCTCGGCAAGAGGCGCCAGGAGCACGTGGACGGCTACGGCGCCGGCATCGAGCAGCGCCTGACCGGCCTGCACGAGACCGCCCCGTGGACCGAGTACAGCTACGGCGTGTCCGACCGTGGCGCGTCGGTGCGCATCCCGTGGCAGGTGGAGAAGGACGGCAAGGGCTACATCGAGGACCGCCGGCCGAACGCCAACGTCGACCCGTACGTGGTCACCCGCCTGCTGATCGACACCTGCTGCGAGGCCCTGGCCCGGCCCTGACCGGCACGGGCAGCACGCGCCGGGCGCGTCCCCGCCGGCGCGTGCCCTCCCCCGCCCCGGAGCGCCCTTTCCGGCCGCGGACAGCTTCCGGAGGCGCGCTCACGGCCTGCGGATGTCATGATGGGCCGGGCAGACTTCCCCGGAGGCAGGGAAAGGTACGGCGGTCGATGGCGAGCTTCGAGGCGAGGACAGCCGCCGAGCCGGGCCGTGTCACGGTGTTCCTGGCCGGCGACTGCGACCTCACCGCCCGGGACCGGCTCACCGCGGTGCTGCTCGACGCGGTCAGCCGGTCGAAGGCGGTCTTCGTCGACCTGGCCGAGGTCGGCTTCCTCGACTCCACAGGTGTGCACGCCCTGGTCACGGCCCATCACGCGGCACGCGGCCAGGGCGGCCGGATCTACGTGACGAAAGCCGCCGGCGCGGCCGCCGCCGTGCTCGAACTGACCGGGCTGGACACCCTGCTGAAAGCTCCGGCCGAAGAGCGCCGCCATGCCTGACCAGCAGCAGAACAGCGACGCCGACGGGATGGGCTACACCGAGCCCGACGATCTGCGCACGGTCCGCACGTTCGTCGCCGAGCGGGCCCTCGCCCTGGGCCTGCCGCCCGCCCGGATCGAGCTGCTCACCCTGGCGGTCAGCGAGCTCACCACCAACACACTGCAGCACACCGGCGGCGGCGGTCACATCCGGGTCTGGGCCGAGAACGGCCGGCTGGTCTGTGACGTCGTGGACGGCGGAGGCGCACGCCCGTTCGGCCGGGCGATGCCGTCGGCCGAGGCGATCCGGGGCCGGGGCCTGGCCATCGTCGAACGGATCTGCGACGAGGTCTACACCACAGCGGTCCCCGGCGGCACCATGGTCCGCATCTGCCTGGACCTCTGAAAACCCCCCGGGGGTACGCACGACAGCCGCGCCCCCGACAGCGCAACGCCCCTTTCCCACCGCATCCCCGGCAAGGCAAGAATGCCCGCCGATCGCACCGGGCCTTCCACCGGCCGGCTTCGGCTGGCGCCGGACGATCAATGCCGGACGCGGACGGTGAGTGTGCAGGTGTCGTCGTCCGGGCTCGGCGCGTGCAGCAGCCGGTGGATGCGCGGCAGCGGATCCGCGCCGGGCGCCGCCGACACGGCGCTCAGCTGGTCCCGCACCTCGGCCGACCGCCGCGCCACGTCACCGCGGTGCTCGACCAGGCCGTCGGTGTAGAACAACACCAGATCGCCCGGGCACAGCCGGACGTCGACCACCGGGAAGTCCGCCTCGCTCTCCGCGCCCAGCAGCAGCCCCGGCGGGCGCTCCAGGTCCACACCGCGCCCCTGCCGGCCCAGCATCGGCGCCATGTGGCCGGCCCGCGCCCAGGGCAGCAGCCGCGTCGCCGGATCGTAGACGCCGACCACCGCCGTCGCGGTGATGCCCAGCTCGGCGCAGAGCCGGTTGAGGTGGCGCAGCAACAACCCGGGATCGCGGATCCCCGCCGACAGCCACGCCACCAGGGCGAACCGCAGATGGGCCATCCCGCTGGCGGCCTCCATGCCGTGCCCGGCGACGTCCCCGACCGCTAGCACGACGCGCCCGTCCGGCAGCGTCTGCGCGTGGTACCAGTCCCCGCCCACCTGCAACGCGCTCTCCGCCGGCAGGTAGCTGACCATCGCCTCCAGGCCGTCCAGCTCGAACGCGCCCTCCGGCACCGGCTGGATCATCCGCTGCAACTGCCGGGCCAGGCGGTGCTCGGCCAGCGCGGTCAGCTCGCCCAGTCGGACCTGGTCGCTGAGCCGCTCGATCTCGGTGCGGGTGGCCACCCGGGCGGTCACGTCCTGCACCACGGCGTAGATCTTCACCGGCCGCCCGGTCGCGTCGTGCGCCAGGTCGGACAGGATGCGCAGGTGCTTGAGCCGGCCGCCGATCCGGAAGCGGACCGTCACGTCCGAGGGCGCGCCGACCTCCAGCGTCTGCCAGGCCGCCTCGGCGATGCCGCGGTCCTCGGGCGGGATCGCGGCGGCCTGGTCGGCCCGGGACAGCGGTCCCTCGGTGGGGTCGCGCTCGAAGATCCGGTACATCCCCGGCGACCACTCGGACCGGCCGGTGGCCAGGTCGTACTCCGCCCAGCCGAGGCTGCCGAGCAGCTCGGTGTTCTCCATCCGGCGGCGGTGCTCGTCGACCCGGGTCCACCAGACGAGCAGGCCGCCCAGCACGGGGTGCACGCTGATCTCGAAGCGGGACTCGGCGACGACGCCGGGACGGGACTCCCCGTACCGGAAATCGTCCATGGTGGCGGATCTCCCGGTGCGCAGCACCTCCAGGTAGAGCTGCCAGAGCGGGCCGTCCACCACCGACGGGTACAGCTCCCTCAGCCGGCCGTCGACGCGCTGCGCCCCGCGGCCGTAGACGTCCAGGATCCGGTCGCTGGTGGCGGCCACCCGGAAGTCGGTGACCCGGCCGTCCTCGCCGGTGACCGGGAGCAGCCAGGTGCAGCCGGCGGGCACCACGGCGAGCAGTTCCCGGACCACGTCCTCGTCGGCCATCCCCGCAGCCTACCGGCCCGGAACACCGCGGACGACTTGCGCAATACCGCCAAAAAGACGTGAGCGGTTTCTGGAGTGGGCCCGACCCTGTCGAGGATCCGATGCAGTCGGCCAGGCGGACGCGTCGATGAGCGAGCTGACCCGGTTGCCGGGGAGCTGCGCGACGTCCTCGTCCGGTCCCGCGCGTGAGGCCGCTCCCGCGTGATCGCGGGCCGGGGTCTCAGTGCCCCAGCAGGCGCTGCACCCGCCGCAGCAGCTCGGCGGGATCGAGCGGCTTGACCAGGTAGTCCTCGGCGCCGACCACTCGGGCCAGATCCAGGTCGGCCGGCTCGGCCCGCCCGCTGATGAAGATCACCGGGAGGTGCGCGGTCTGCGGCGACGAGTGCAGTTCGTAGCAGAAGCCGAGCCCGTCCAGCCCTGGCATGCACACGTCGAGCAGCACCAGCGCCGGCCGCTCGCCCACGGCGAGAGCCATCGCGGTCCGCCCGTCCGCCGCCTCCAGCGTCCGGTAGCCGGCCGCCCGCAGCCGCGTACCGATCAGGTCCCGGATGTTCTCGTCGTCGTCCGCGATCAGCACGGTCGGCGGCTCCAGCGCCGCCGCCCAGTCCCCCACCGGCCAGGACAGACCGGCCTCCGCGTCGCTGAACGACAGGGCGGTGGAAGAGGTCTGCGGCATCGCGGGCTCCTTGGTCGTGGGACCCATGAGATCGTCCGGCCGGCCCTTGCCCGCAGGGAATTCCCGGGTGCGATCGGGTTGCGGAGAGCGAGAAGTCTTAGGTTAGGGTTACCTAATCCAAATGTGGGAGGCGTTGTGACCCTGACCGTTGTTCCGTCGACCGAGGCGGCGCCGTTCCGGTTCTTCCCGGTCTCGGTGGCCCGGATCACCCGGCTCAGCCCGAACTTCGTGCGCGTCACGTTCACCGGCGACGATCTCGACAAGTTCGCCGACAACGGCTTCGACCAGCGGATCAAGCTGATCACCCCGCTGGCCGAGGGCGGTCTCGACCACCTGCCCACGGGCGAGGACTGGTACACGCGGTGGCGCGCCCTGCCCGCCGAGCGGCAGAACCCGATCCGGACGTACACGGTCCGCAACGTCCGCGCCCACCTGCGCGAGCTGGACGTCGACATGGTTCTGCACGGCGTCTGCGGCCCGGCCTCCCGTTGGGCCGTCACGGCCGTTCCCGGCTCCGTCGCCTGCCTGCTCGGGCCGAACGCGGACTTCGCCGGCAACTCGGGCGGCGTCGACTTCCACCCGCCGGTGGACACCAACCGCATGCTGCTGGTCGGCGACGAGACCGCCGTGCCCGCGATCGCCTCGATCCTGTCCCGGCTCCCCGCCGACGCCCGGGGCGAGGTCCTGCTGGAAGTGCCGGAGAGCGCCGACCAGTTGCTCCTCGACGTTCCGGCAGGCGTCCGGGTGACCTGGGTCCCGCGCGACGGCGCGGACCACGGCAGCAAGCTGATCCCCGCGGTCCAGGCAGCCGCCGCCCACCTGCTGGGCGACGCCGCCGGGGTGACCTGCGCGGAGCTCGAGGACGTGGATGTCGACGAGGACCTGCTCTGGGAGGTGCCGGACCGGACCGAGCCCACCCACGGGTTCTACGCCTGGCTGGCCGGGGAGGCCGCGGTGATCAAGACTCTGCGCCGGCATCTGGTCGGGGTGTGCGGCGTGGACCGGCGCGCGGTGGCCTTCATGGGTTACTGGCGCCTCGGCAAGGCGCAGTGCTGATCCCCTCCTGATCCCCCGCCGGGACCGGCGGGCGCGGCGGAGCGCTCCACGGACCGTGTGCGGCCGCCCCGCGCGAGGCCGGAGTCGGCTGACCGGACCGGGTGGGCGCCTCATGACCGGTGAGGCGCGGACGATGGTCGAGCCATGACCGTCGCCCGTTACGTCGCCCGGATCGCCGCGTTCGCGGTGGTCCAGTTGCTCGCCTTCCCGTTCCTGCCGCTGCCGGTCGCCGCGGTGTGGATGCTCGCGCAGGGCCGCTGGGGCCTGCGCCGCTTCGACGTGATCGCGCTGGCCACGCTGACCGCCGCGGCCACCGTCGCGACCGGCGGCGGGACGCTGTCCGGGCTCGGCGCCGCGGTCGCGGTCACGGCGCCCGCGGTGCTCTTCGCGGTGCTGGTGGAACGCTGGGCGCCGGGCTGGTGGCTGCGGCACGGCGACCGGTTCCGCCCGGGACGCGCCCGCCTGGCCCGGATCGCCGCGGCGGCGGCGCTGAGCGCCGTCGCCGCCCTGGTGCTGCGGGCCGTGATCACGCCCGGGATGTCGCTGTCCGGGGTGCTGCTCACGCTGCTCGGGGAGACCGCCGGGACCCTGCTGCTCGCGTCGGCCGCACGAGCGCTGGGCGCATTCTTGCCGGGGCCGCCTGCTGACGTCGCGCCGCTGGCTCGAACGGGAGGCAGGAGCCGCCGATGACCTCTGCCACATCGGATACGTGCTCCGCAAGCCGCTCGGGTGCGTGACGTCTTCGCCGCTGGCGAGCCGAAGCGTACCCCCACCGAGTGGCCGGAAAGTGCCGGATCGGTCCGTTCTGTCGCTTTGGAGACAACATTCCCATCACGCTCCGGTTAGGTTCGGTCACACAGCGAACTTGTCGGTTGCGAATCCGATCGGCTTCGGATGGGAGAGACAGCGATGACCAATAACGCATCTGAGCAGGCCCTCACCGACGACCCGGGCCGGCTCCACGAGGACGACCCGTCCGGGCTCGGCCAGGACGACCGGTCCCGGCTCCGCCAGGCGGTGTCCAAGGTCCGCACTTCCCGCCCGGCCCAGGCGGTGTCCAAGGTCCGCACTTCCCGCCCGGTGCAGGCGGTCGCCAGCCACCGCAAACCCGCCGGCGCCACCCTGCTGACCCTGGCCGGCGCGGCGGCGGCCGCGCTGTTCCTCCTCCGCAAACGCAACACACAGCCGGTCCGCTCCGCCGGGCGCCCGTCCTTCAGCCGCTCCACCTCCGGCCGCGCCGGCTCCGGCCGTGCGGCCTTCAGTCGTCCTCTGCTCACCCGCCCCGTCTTCGGCAGCCGCTGACCACCCGGCCGCATTCCTGGCGCCCGGACTCCCAGGTCCACGGCCGGCGCCGAGCCCGCCCGGTCCGCGACGTAGCCAGCGGGTCGGGCGGCTTCGGTCAGCGGCGGAGGCGGGCTCCCAGCCGGCCGATGTCGGTGGCGTCCCTGGGCCGGCGCGGGAGGGCCGGATTCCAGACCGGGTACATCCGCTTGATCTCGATCTGGGCCTCGGGGGCGATGATCGGGCAGGTGATCCCGGACAGCGTGCGGCGCGCCACCATCTGCACGCCCGCCGCCTTTCTCCGCCGGAATTGCCTGATGAGCCGCTGTCGCAGGTCGGAGCGCCCGCAGCCGGCGGCTCGAACGTTTCAAGTGGCGGGCCCAAATCCCCGGCCCTTGACTTGCGGGGCCGGTTTTCGGCATAGAAGGCAGGGGGATGCGGAGAGGAGTACGGGGGTCGAGCGGCACAGGAGGGGCGATGCGAATCAGGGACATTCTTCGAGTCAAGGGCGCGAGTGTGGTGACGGTCCCGCCGGACACACCTGTGGAGGGGCTGATCAGGCAGCTCGCGCACCACCGGATCGGCGCCGTGGTGGTGTCGCGGGACGGCGTCACGGTGGAGGGGATCGTCAGCGAACGGGACGTGGTCCGCACACTCGCCGAACGCGGGCCGGCCGTCCTCGCGGAACCGGTGAGCGCCATCCACACCAGCCAGGTGCGAACGGTCTCCCCGGAGGCCCACCTGGAGGACGTCGAACGGCTGATGACCGAACGCCGCTTCCGGCACGTGCCGGTCGTGGTCGACGGGCGGCTGTCCGGTGTGGTGAGCATCGGCGACGTCGTCAAGAACCGGATCGACGAGCTGGAGACGGAACGAACCACCCTCGCCGACTACATCACCGGCGACCGCACCTGACACACTCCCGGCCGGGCCCAGAGGTGTATCGAGCGCCAGGCACCGAGCACCGGCCGGCATGAGCCCGGCAGCGACCAACGGCA